>JBHGYD010000051.1:0-39398 GCA_041920415.1 Anoxybacillaceae bacterium | reverse complement strand
CGTTCATTTCTTTCGTTCGTCGGGTTTTATTTGGGCAACTTCCTCTCGATTGGAAATCAGAGATGGTAGCTGTCTTATTTGAGCATGCCCATTTTTACGGGAGAAGTATTCCTAATTTTGGATAATCAACAGCCGTGATTTGATATCGAAGAAGTGGAATATGCCTTATTAGAGGTTAGCGGTAATTTATCCGTTTTAAAAAAAGAGAAATACCAAAATGTAACAAAGAACGATTTATCTTTAAAACATAACAGCGCAGTAAGTTTGCCGATTGAAATTGTCATGGATGGCAAAATAATCGAAAAAAATGTAACGCAAAAATATAGTATGAATTGGATTAAGCAAGAACTTAAAAAACGAAACTTGAATATTGATGAAATCCAATATGCTGTGATCGGGACAAACGGACAATTGTATATTGACCTGTACAAAGACCAATTGGGCAAACAGGGCGAACAGTGATAGACACTGTTCGCCAAATGTAAAAGCCAAAAACAAAAATTAGGGAAAATATCCATTGATTAAACTAATGTTATTAGTTAAAATGTTAACAACATTAGTTTTTTCGAGGAGGAATTTTCGTGCGCATCCGCCAATATGGATTTATTTATCAATTAACGTTTTTACCGTCCTTTTTTCCAGTGAATTGTTATCTTGTGGAAGAAGAAAAAGAATTGACGCTTATTGATGCCGCTCTGCCTTATAGCCATAAAAAAATATTACAAGCAGCTGAAAAAATAGGGAAGCCGATTACTCGTATTTTATTAACACATGCTCATGGGGATCATGTCGGAGCGTTAGATCGTTTGAAAAAGGCTTTGCCTGAGGTAGCTGTAATGATTTCAAAACGGGATGCTAAACTTTTAAAAGGGGATGTAACGTTAGAAGTTGATGAACCACAAACACCGATTCGCGGCGGTGTACCAAAATCTTTGCAAACCAAACCGGATCATTTATTAAGTGATGGTGAGAAAATTGGATCGTTGCAGGCAATATTAGCTCCGGGGCATACACCGGGTCACATGGTCTTTTTAGATACAAGGAATGATGCATTGGTGGCTGGTGACGCGTTCCAAACGATTGGCGGTATCGCGGTTGCTGGAACAATGAAACCATTATTTCCGTTTCCGGCACTCGGAACGTGGAGTAAGGAAACAGCATTAGAAAGCGCACGAAAATTAAAAGAGTTGCGTCCTTCTTTGCTAGCTGTAGGGCATGGCTCGATGTTAATGAATCCTGTTGAGGAAATGACGATGGCAATAGACGAAGCGGAAAAATCACTGGCTAGAAAGAGGGAGAATAGTGAAACAAGGTCTTGATAAAATGGCGGTTCTAAAAGCAGCGGAGGAGATTGCTGATCAAGAAGGGTTTGAACAGGTAACCCTTGCTTCTGTGGCGAAAAAGTTACGGATACGCACGCCTTCATTATATAACCATGTACAAGGATTGCCAGGTTTAAAAAAGGAATTAGCCTGTTATGCTCTTCGTAAATTAAAAGGAGAAATGGTAGAAGCAGCGATTGGGAAATCAAGTGATGAAGCTTTGTATTCAATATGTGTGGCCTATGTGTCATTTGTTCGGAAACATCCCGGACTTTATGAAGCAACGATGGGTGCTCCTGATCATTTAGATTCAGATATTCAAGCGGCTGGACATGAAATTGTGACTCTCTTGTTGCGTGTTTTAGAATCATACGATCTTGATCATGAAAATGCCATTCACACTGTTAGAGGTCTTCGCAGTATTGTGCATGGATTTGCTTCTCTAGAGTTAAAGAAGGGATTTAATATGAGTTTGGACCCCGATGAAACGTTGAAACATCTTTTAAGCACGTATCTATTAGGGTTACGTACAAAATGTAAATCAAACATGACATGAAAGTAGGGAGCTATATGAGGAAAAACAGTAACATGAAATGAAAAAGAGAGTTTATCCATCATTTATGCTGCTAAGGATTGGGTTCATAGGATCTGTTTGTGCGTCTAGGAAGGCTGAACTTTTTCAAACTGTGGTTTTTCAACGAACTGTTTATACCTCCTGATAAGTAGATCGTTCATCGAAAATAGTGCTTGGAGAATGAAGGAAAGGCACGAAAAAATGAGAAATAAAAGGACAAAGAAGGAGGCGTGGCATGTCGACGATTCGTCTACTAACTGAAGAAGATTATGAAGAAGTGTTTCGTCTTAGTGAATACGCGTTCCAATATCAATTAACAGAGGAGCAAAAAGAATTTCGCAAGCGTTGGATGAATGAGCAGGACATTTTAGGCGATGTGGAAGACGGTCGTCTTACGGCAAAAGCACATCTTTTGCCGTTTACCGTTTTTCTTCATGGAAAAGAGCTTATCATGCGTGGAGTCGCGGGTGTAGCGACATGGCCGGAGTATCGAAGAACAGGGAAGGTTGCAGCGTTATTAAAAGCGGCGCTCGAGCGGATGAAAGAAAACGGAGAGATGTTGTCGTTTCTCCATCCGTTCCAAGTGAATTTTTATCGAAAGTTTGGCTGGGAGTTGTTTGTTTCGCATAAAAAATTAACGATCGAGAATAAGCAACTTGTATTTTTAGCACCGCCAAAAGGAAGAGTTGAGCGAATTTCTCGTGAGGACGCCCCACAAATGTTAAACCCGATTTATGAGTCGCATATGTTGCAGTATAATGGTGGCTTAAAACGGACATCTTTTTGGTGGGAGCATTATGTACTTACACAAGATACGCACGCGGTCGTGTATGTAAACGAACAAAAGGAAAAGACAGGATACCTTTTATATAAAGTAAAAAATCGCCATATGGACGTACAGGAAATGATTACCCTTAACGAAGAAGCAAAGCGGGGGCTATGGAACTTCATTTGCCAGCATGATTCAATGGTCGATAAAATAACGATTACTACTTCTGTCGATGACTCGTTGCCGTATTTGCTGCACGACCCACGAATCACGCAAGAAATTTATCCGTATTTTATGGCGCGGATTGTCGATTTAGAAAAGTTTTTAAAAGCCTATCCGTTTGTGAAAACAGAAGGAGCGCTCTTTTTGCATGTAACGGATGAATTTGCTCCATGGAATTCAGGGATTTATCACATAAAAGAAGATGGTGTGAATGTATTTCGCAAAGAAAAAGAAAACGCAACGTGCGTCCACCCACCAAAACGAGGATTGCAGCTTGATATCAATACCGCGGCCGCTTTGTTATTAGGGTATGAGCGTCCATTTGCATTTTACAGAATGGGAAAAGTAAAAGGAAACGAAGAAGAAGTAAAACGGCTTGAAGCAATGATTCCACCAAGAACGACGTTTTTTATCGATTTCTTTTAAAAGATTTATGCCGTTTCTTATTGTCTAGCGCCATATTTTTTTGTAACATCAATTAATAATGTTAAATAGTGGCTTTATTTAGATGGATTTGATATTGGAGAGAGGCTAACAATGGAAAAATCGTTAGACCAAACGAATGAAGTTTTAGAAGTTTGTTTACTAGCGGGGAAAATTATGCTGCAAAACGGTGCGGAAACGTATCGGGTTGAGGATACGATGATGCGGATTGCCGCTTCGTTTGGGATTCATGAGTCTCATAGCTATGTAACGCCGACGGGGATTATTTTTTCGATTGACGGTACAGGACCGACGAAATTAATTCGCATCGTCGAGCGCTCAACCGATTTGCAAAAGGTTGCGATTGTCAACAACATTTCCCGCAAAATTAGCAGCGGGGAGCTATCGCTGAAAGAAGCTTGCAATATGCTAAAAGAAGTCGATGCGAAAAATCTAGCCTATCCGCTTTGGGCGCAAGTGGCAGCGGCAGCGATTGCGAGCGGCTGTTTTGTCATTATGTTTCAAGGCGGCTGGGGGGACTTTTTGCCCGCGGTGATTTCCGGTGGGTTCAGTTTTTATTGTCTTGATTATGTTCATCGTTTAGTCAAAATCAAGTTTTTCGCCGAATTTTGCGCTTCGTTCATTGCGGGAATATTGGCGGTGTTGTTGGTTGCGATTGGACTTGGAAATGACCTTGATAAAATTATTATCGGATCTGTGATGCCATTAGTGCCGGGGATGTTAATTACAAACGCTGTACGAGATTTAATGGCTGGTCATTTAGTTGCGGGATTATCAAAAGGGGCGGAAGCGTTTTTAACCGCGTTTGCCATTGGCACGGGCATTGCGCTTATTTTTTCAATCTATTAAAAATGGTAAAAATGGAGAGAAAATCGAACGATGATTGAACAACTGTTGACTAGCTTTATTGCCACTGCTGCGTTCGGAATCATTTTTAATGTTCCAAAAAAGTTATTATTAAACGGTGGACTTGTTGGAATGATCGGATGGCTGATATATTTTTTATTTGTAGAATACCAATTTGATCCTGTCCTGGCCACGTTTGTTGCTGCTTTTTTTGTAGCGATTATAAGCCAACTGTTTGCGAGGATGTATAAAACGCCGGTGACGATTTTCAGCGTTTCGGGAATTATTCCGCTTGTTCCTGGTGGTTTGGCGTATGAAGCGATGCGGCATGTTGTCGTGAATGACTACGATACGGCGATTTCATTGGCCGCGAAAGCATTTATGATATCTGGAGCGATTGCGGTGGGGCTTGTCTTTTCGGAAGTGATGAATCAAATCATCAAAAGAGCGTGATGGCGTGGTATACCCGAACTTCATGATAGGAGTTCGGGTTGTATAGTTGCCATGTCTTTAGGAAACGAAACGAACCTGTTCAATATTATGTGCTGATCCAGCGTCATCAGTTGCCTTTATAAGGAGGTAAAACCGTTGATAAAATTAAAACAAGTGATTTTACGGCATTTGCAAATGGAGTTAAAGGCTCCTTTTACAACGAGCTTTGGTTCGTTCACGAAAAAGGAGTTTATTTTAGTGGAGGCGATTGACGAGGACGGAGTATCAGGATGGGGAGAGTCCGTTGCGTTTCATTCTCCTTGGTACAATGAAGAAACATTAAAAACAAACTGGCATATGTTAGAAGATTTTTTGCTGCCGCTTTTGTTTCAAGCGCCAATTGAACATCCAGATGAGTTACATCAACGTTTTTCGTTGATCCGGAAAAATAATATGGCGAAGTCGGCGATTGAAGGAGCGGTATGGGATCTTTTTTCCAAGAAAAAGCAAATTTCGTTAAGCCAAGCACTTGGCGGAGAAAAACGAGAAATCGAAGTCGGGATTAGCATCGGAATCCAAAAAAGCGTTGATGATTTACTTCGCTTGATTGAAAGATACGTAACAGAAGGGTATCGCCGAATGAAAATCAAAATCAAGCCGGGATGGGATGTCGAGGTCATACGTGAAGTTCGCCGGCATTTTCCTGACATTCCGCTTATGGCAGATGCCAACTCCGCATACTCATTGCAAGACATTGACCATCTTAAGGCGCTCGATGAATTTCATTTGATGATGATTGAACAGCCGCTTGCCGCTGACGACATCATCGACCATGCAACGTTGCAGGCGCAACTAAAAACGCCGATTTGTTTAGATGAAAGCATTCATTCGTATGAAGATGCAAGGAAAGCGATTGCATTAGGAAGTTGTAAGATTATCAATATAAAAATTGGACGCGTCGGTGGGTTGACGGAAGCAAAAAACATTCACGATTTGTGTAAAGCGAACAATATTCCAGTATGGTGTGGCGGCATGCTTGAATCGGGTGTTGGCAGAGCGCATAATATTGCCATCACCACATTAGAAAACTTCGTTATGCCGGGAGATACAGCAGCATCCACCTATTATTGGGAAAAAGATATTATCAATCCAGAAGTAACCGTTCATAATGGGATTATTTTTGTGCCTGATAAGCCAGGAATTGGATATGAAGTTGACCGCCGCCAAGTAGACTTATATACCGTTTCAGCGAAAACGTACCGTGCGTAAGTGAGCGGCAGCACGAAAACGAAAAGGTGAGGGGACAAAAAGCCGATAAATCTCTACTTATGTGTAGGCATTTATCGGCTTTTTTCATTTTCGTACACTAAAAAACGCATTAATTTTTTGAGAACGCTAACTTCATTCCTAAACCAATTAAAATTACTCCTGTCGTTTTTTCAAGAAGGTGGGAAAACGATAAAAATCGATTTTTTATTGATTGATGAGTAAGGAAAATTGCCATAAATGAATACCACGAAATCTCAATCGCTACAACGATCAAGCCGTAAATGGATTGTAAGACAATAGGAGTGGATGGGGATATGACTTGGGTGAATAAGGCAAGATAAAATAGAGTTGCTTTAGGGTTTAGTAAATCCGTCAGAAATCCTGAGATAAACGCTTTTTTATTTGCTTTATCGACCGAACGTTGAGCATATGCGCAATTAAGTTCCTGTTTTTTGCGGGAAAGAAGGGCTTTAAAGCCTATATAAATTAAATACAAGCCCCCAATTAATTTTATGGTGTGGAATAATAAAATCGATTTGGAAATAATCACACCAATTCCAATTAAACAATAAGTAATGTGAATGAGGCTACCTAATGCCATACCAACAGCTGTATATAATCCCGCAGCCCTCGAATAAGCTAAACTATTCCTAATTGTAATAGCCCAATTTGGACCTGGAGAAAGTACAGCGAGGACTCCTAAAATCATGACTGTAAGTAGTGTAGAATCCACATTTTATTCCCCTTTCTTTTTCATTCATTATATATCAATGCTGAATGATAATGTTACAAAACTACAATAAAATGTTTGAGCAAAAATAGCCCTTGCATGGGAATTTTGTCAAAATGAAAGTGCCTACATTTAACATTTTGAAAGGAGATTTCGCTAACATTCAAAATACAAAATGGTAAAAAAGCATCTTTCTTGTATCCGTATGTACTTACATCGTCGAAAGCAACATTTGCTTAAACAGCCCAAAGTTACTATCATTAGCATTCATGTGCTCGGAAAGCTACTCGGCTTTACATGCGAACGAGCGTGACATCGTCTTTTGGTTGGTCATCTTTTTTCCGAAGACACCTTCCCTAGACGTTCTTGGTACAACACAGACGATGTCGGCATGACGCTGGGCATCAAATGAATTCGTCGCAAACGGAAAATCATTGAAACGGTTTTTTCGGTGTTAACCGATCCTTTTCATCTTACTTCCGTTCAACTAGTCTGGATGGATTTGAAACAGCTGTGGAAGGGACTTTCTTTGCTCATCCCCTTGTCGTTCTTGGTGCGGTTTTCAACTAGCACCACGGGTAACATATATATAAGTGAAAATGAATGAGAAAACATTTTCTATAAAAAAGTAAAAGCCTCATCTCTTCGGAGAATGAGGCTTTTACTATGATTAATTCGTCAACTCTTTAATTCCTGTATTTGCTTTCACAAGAATTTCATCGAATTTCTTAGTATCTGCCTTTTTCGAAGACAGAAGCGTACCGACAATAGCGGCGATAAAGCCTAATGGAATGGACACGATACCCGGATTGGCAAGCTTGAAAATCGGTTCACCAACGAAAATGGCAACCCCTGGCTGCGGTGCCCAAACGTTCGGACTAAGCGCCACAAGTAATAATGAGCTGAATAAACCAACGAGCATGCCAGTAATTGCTCCTGTCGTATTAAAGCGTTTCCAAAAAATCGTTAAAAGAATAATTGGTAAGTTTGCGCTCGCGGCTACGGCAAATGCTAACGCTACGAGGAAGGCGACGTTCATTTTTTGCGCAAACAACGCCAAAAGAATTGATAGTATCGCGACACCGATCGATGCCCAACGCGCAGCAACCATTTGTTCTTTTTCTGTTGCTTGACCATGGCGAACGATATGGCTGTAGAAATCATGAGCGAATGCAGAAGCCGCAGATAGTACAAGACCGGCTACAACCGCTAAAATCGTCGCAAAAGCAACAGCGGATACGAAGGCAAATAAGAAGTCTCCTCCTAACACTTCAGCAAGTAGCGGTGCCGCCATATTTCCAGCTGGGTTTGCCGCGACAATTTTATCATAACCGACAAACGCTGCCGCGCCGAATCCTAAGAAGATCGTCATGACGTAGAACACACCGATGATCCATGTCGCGTATACAACTGATTTACGAGCCGTTGGTGCGTCTTTTACTGTAAAGAAGCGAATGAGAATGTGTGGAAGCCCTGCTGTACCTAAAATGAGAGCTAAGTTGAGTGAGATGGTATCGAGTGGATTTTTAAATTTATTTCCAGGATTGAGGAATGCTTCGCCTAGTGGAGTTGCTGTTTTGACCTCATGAAACATTTTTACGAGACTAAAATCAAATTTTGCAAATACCATAATCGAAATAATAAAAGTTCCTGCCATTAGTAAAACCGCTTTCACAATTTGTACCCAGCTTGTCGCAGTCATACCGCCAAACACAACATAAATCGTCATCAATGTGCCGACGATTAAAACGGCATAGATATAATCAATTCCTAATAAAAGCTTAATAAGCCCACCTGCACCAACAAGCTGCGCAATCATGTAAAAGATTGAAATGGAAATCGTGTTTAATGCGGCTACTCCCCGAACTTTTTTATCATCAAATCGTGCAGCAATCATATCTGCCATTGTATATTTGCCCAAATTGCGAAGAGGTTCGGCAACAATATAAAGAACAACTAGATAAGCAACAAGGAAGCCGATGCTGTAGAAAAAACCGTCAAAGCCAGTTAAGGCAATCATTCCAGCAATCCCCAAAAACGAGGCTGCTGACATATAGTCACCAGCGATCGCTAACCCGTTTTGCCATCCTGTTAAACCGCTGTCTGCCGTGTAAAATTCGCTTGTCGTTTTTGTCCGTTTCGAAGCGAAATACGTGATGACGAGCGTCAGTGCGACGATAATTAAGAACAGGGAAAACGCTAAACCGTGCATTATACGTTGCCTCCTTCTTTCACTTCCTGTTTAATTTTTTCAACTATTTCATCAAATCGAGCAGCACGTTTCGAATACATCATGCAAAGCGTCCACGTCATAATAAATTGTGCAAAAGCAAACAACCAAGCCCAGCTAATGGAACCGATAGCCGGAGTGTTCAACACGTTCGAATAAGACGTTAAAATCGGTAAGGTGAAGTAAAACGCTAAAAAGAATAAAGAGAGCGGTAAAATAAAACCTCGTTTTTCACGCATTAACTGCTGAAAAGATGATGATTGGACAATTTGACTGTAATCGATGGAAGTGCGTTGCTGCTGTGAAGAAAATTCTTTAATTGCCATTTTTGACCCCTCCTCATTTTGATTTTCGAATTTTTTTCCTTATCAGCAATGAATGCTAAACGGTCCCCCTTTCCTTTTAGTTGTTCATAAACTTGTCACAAATTCATTATATATTTATCAGAAAAAATTGTAAATTAAGAATTTATGAAAATAAATAAAAATCCATCCTTATGGAAGATTATTTATAGATGGACATAGAGAAAATTATTCTCATAATAATAATATGTTTTTGGTTTCACTAAAAAAGTGAGAAAAATAACCAAAACTGTGTCATTTTATGCAGTATTTCCATTTATAAAAGAAAAGTATTAAATTTTTCTTCATTTTTAAACTTTACAAAAATTATTGAATAGTATAGAATCTTACTTGCGTACTTCTGCAAAGTTCTACAGAAACTGACAAGGAGAGACAGAAGATGAATTTATTTAGAAAAAAGCCTATTGACGTCCTTCTGAAAGAAGCAGGGGGGAAAGGGGCATCGTTAAAGAAAGAGTTAGGTGCATTTGACTTAACGATGCTTGGGATCGGCGCCATTATCGGTACAGGAATTTTCGTATTAACGGGGGTTGCTGCTTCTGAACATGCTGGTCCTGCGCTTGTTCTTTCATTTATTCTTTCAGGTCTTGCTTGCGTATTTGCAGCACTTTGTTATGCGGAGTTTGCCTCAACGGTGCCGGTATCCGGAAGTGCTTATACTTATAGTTATGCGGCGTTCGGTGAGTTAATTGCGTGGATTTTAGGATGGGACCTAATTCTTGAATATGGGGTAGCGTCCTCTGCAGTTGCTGCGGGATGGTCTGGTTACTTTCAAGGCTTGCTTTCTGGTTTTGGTATCGAACTTCCGAAAGCGCTAACAAGCGCGTATGACCCGGCAAAAGGAACGTTTATTGATGTGCCGGCGATTTTTATCGTTCTTCTTATTACGTTCTTATTGACACGTGGCGTGAAAAAATCAGCTCGTTTTAATTCAATTATGGTTATTATTAAAGTAACTGTCGTATTATTGTTCCTTGCTGTAGGTGTATGGTATGTGAAACCTGCTAACTGGACTCCGTTTATGCCATTTGGTTTTTCAGGAGTAGCTTCTGGTGCGGCAACGGTGTTCTTTGCTTACATCGGCTTTGATGCAGTTTCTACAGCGGCAGAAGAGGTAAAAAATCCGCAACGAAATATGCCAATCGGAATTATCGCGTCTTTACTTGTTTGTACGTTATTATATATCGCTGTTTCGCTCGTATTAACCGGAATTGTGCCTTATGATCAATTGAATGTGAAAAACCCTGTTGCGTTTGCTTTAAACTACATCCATCAAGACTGGGTAGCAGGTTTTATCTCATTAGGAGCGATTGCTGGTATTACAACAGTATTGCTTGTCATGATGTATGGTCAAACACGTTTATTCTATGCAATTAGCCGCGATGGCTTATTGCCAAAAGTGTTCTCACGAGTTAGTCCGGTAAGACAAGTTCCATATGTGAATACATGGTTAACAGGCGTGTTAGTTGCTTTCTTTGCTGGTGTAGTACCTTTGAATAAATTAGCGGAACTAACGAATATCGGAACGTTATTTGCATTCATTACGGTTTCTATTGGCGTACTCATCTTACGTAAAACGCAACCAGATTTAAATCGCGCTTTTAAAGTTCCTATGGTTCCTATTGTTCCATTGTTGGCAGTTGCCTTCTGTGGATATTTAGTTCTTCAATTGCCAGCGATGACGTGGATTGGATTTGTATCATGGTTGTTAATCGGACTTGTTATTTATTCCGTATATGGTCGCAGACATAGTACTTTAAATAAATCAGAAGGTTTAGAACAAAAAGTCGGATAATTCGAAAAAAAGACCTTTGCCATTCGGCAGAGGTCTTTTTATCGTTATTTTTACTGCTTACTTCCTATTTTCCTTGTTTAGAGGAGCAGCTTTTTTCTTCGTTACCCCCTCATCTCTCTGTTTATATTCGTACTCATATGATAGCTTCGATAAAGCAGGAGGGATATGAACAGCCCGTGATAGTCACCATGTTAGGTGACTATTTTCACAAATGAAAACTGTAATCAATTTCCTGTTGAGCAACCGACACAAATTCGTTATCATGTACGAATAATATCTAAGGTGTTTATTTTTCCGTCTCTTTCATAAACGAGGTGAAGTCGATGCTCAGCATATTTAAGAGAAAAAGAGAGAGAACGATTGAACAAACCGTTATAGAAATTCAGCAAGGAGATACAGCCGAGCGCAATAAATTAATTTATCAATATAAACCGTTTATTGCAAAAACAGTTTCAAATGTATGCAAACGATTTATTAACGAAGGAGATGACGAATTTAGCATTGGATTAATCGCGTTTAATGAAGCGATAGAAAAATACGCGCCAAATAAAGGAGGTTCTTTTATTTCATTTGCCGAATTGTTGATTAAGAGGCGCGTCATCGATTATATACGTAAAGAAACAAAGATAAAAGCGTTTCTTTTCGAAGAAGAGGAAGAAGAAAAAGGCAAATCGCAGCCATATTTGGATACGAAATTGTCAATGGATGAATTTTATAAACAAGTGGAGCAGGAACAGCGAAAAGAGGAGATTATTCATTATCAAAAAGTGTTACAAGAGTTTGGATTAACGTTACAAGAACTGGTCGAGCAATCTCCCAAGCATGCGGATGCTAGATTAAACGCGATTAAAGTGGCAAAATTACTCGTAGAAAATCGCGAGTTATGCGCGAAGTTGTTTGAAAAAAAGAAACTGCCGATTAAACAATTGCAAGATATGGTCAATGTCAGTCGGAAAACGATCGAAAGAAACCGTAAATATATTATAGCGATTGCCATCGTGTTAGCGGGAGATTATGTCTATTTAAAAGATTATATAAAAGGGGTGCTTCAATCATGAAAAAAGGGATCGTTTTAGAAGTGGATGATGAATTTGTCATATTACTAACCCCTGAAGGAGAGTTTATTAAGATAAAAAAAGAAGGCGCTTATGAAATTGGTCAAGAAATCGGGAAAGTGCCAATGCGAAGACAAAAAGGGAAGCTGTCGTTTTTTCGTTATCATCCTATAAAAGTAGCGTTAACGAGCGTTGTCGCTGTCTGTCTTCTCGTACTTACGCTGTTTTCTAATTCAGCTTCTAATGAAGTGTACGCTTATATGTCAATTGACATGAACCCTAGTATCGAGCTGGCAGTAAACGAAGATTTGAAAGTGTTAAACATCAAGGGATATAATCAAGAAGGAAAGGACATCGTTTCCCGCTTGTCGAATTGGAAAGAGAAAAAATTTGTCGACATTACCAAGGAAATTATCCGCTTAAGCATGAAAAGGGGTTATTTGCAAGAGGGAGAAGAAGTGCTTATTACAACTGTCGAAAAAGAGAAAAGCCATTCTTCAGCGCAACAGTTGACAAAAGAATTATCGGAAATGAAGAAGTCATATCAAACAAAAAATATCGTCGTAAAAACAGAAACGAGCACGGTCGCGGTAAGGAATGAAGCGGTCAAAAAAGGATTTACGACGGGAAGGTTTTTGCGTCTGACGAAAAAAACGGAAGAACAGAACAGAGATGAAAATGAGCAGCAGGCAGGAGAAAAAGGGGAAGAACTTATTCCAGATGACAATGTGCAAAAAAATCAAGGGATCGTTCCCGCTCCTTCTCAAGGAGAAACACTTCTTCCTAAAGAGCAAAAGAACGAACGCAAATTGAATCAACCTCCATCCCAAGTTAAAGAAAAAGAACAACAAAATAATCAGATGAAATCTCATGTGAGGGAGAATCAACCTTCATCCCAATTTAGAGAGAAAGAACGACGAAATAACGAGATGAAACCTCATATGGCGGAGCGCGCAGACCGCGTTGAAAGTCATAGAAAAAGCATTGAAAAACACAAACAAAACCAAGAGAAAAATCTAGAAAAAAACGAATGGAAGCAAGAACGGAAAGCTGAAAAAGAAAGATGGAAAGAAAAAATGAAGGCAGAAGATGACGAATACGAATGGAAAGAAAAGAAAAAAGAAAACAGAGAGATTGAAAAGGAACAAGAGAATGAAGAATAATCCAGCACTATGTTTTGTGCTGGATTTTTTTGTTATAATAATAGGAATAAATACATCAAATGAGGTGACCAGATTGTTAAGCGGAAAGTTATTAAAAAGCCTGAACGAACAAATGAACTTTGAGTTTTATTCGGCCCATGCCTATATGGCGATGGCTGCTTATTGCTCCGCGGAAAGTCTGGATGGGTTTGCGAACTTTTTTTTAGTACAGGCCGAGGAAGAACGCTTTCATGCGATGAAATTTTATAATTTTATTAATGCGCTTGGAGAGCGAGCCATTATTACCGGCTTTGATTCGCCGAGCAATGAATTTACTTCCGTGCTTGATTGCTTTGAAAAAGCACTTGTTCAAGAGAAAGAAGTGACGAAGCGAATTTATCAATTATCGGACATTGCTTGGGACGAACGGGAGCATGCAACGATTAATTTTTTGAAATGGTTTATCGATGAGCAAGTCGAAGAAGAAGCGATGTTTGACAACATTATTCAAAAACTCAAGCGAATTCAAAATGATAATAACGCTTTATTTATGCTCGATAGTGAATTTGCGAAAAGAACGTTTACACCAAATCAGCAATAAGTGGTCGATATACAAAAATGAAGAAAGAGGCTGTCCCAAAACTAGAGGAACAGCCTTTTATGGTTTTAGTCGGACAAAAAATTACTACATACTGTAGGTGTTATAGTGCGCTAGCACCTTTTGAATCAGCCATATTATTCATTTTTTGATTGAAAAGATCCAGCAAGCTGGCTTTGCGCTTGAGCAACTAAACGTTTTGTAATCTCGCCGCCAACCGATCCGTTCGCGCGAGAAACAGTATCAGAACCTAATTGTACGCCAAATTCTTGAGCGATTTCATACTTTATTTGATCAAGGGCTTGTTCAATTCCCGGTACAAGCAGTTTGTTACTTGTTCTTGCCATTTTACACTCCTCCTAACTTGTTGAATATGTCCTGCAAGTTTAGTATGAGGTGACAGGAATGATTCTATAATGGGAATTAGAGAAGGTAATGTAAGTTTTTGGCGAGTATTCGTCTTATAAGGAAAAGCGCATAATCGATTGCTGTAAATTTTTTACTGTATCAGCAAGATCGTGCGAAGAAGCTAATAGCTCTTGCATCGTTGCGTTTTGTTCTTCCGCACTAGCCGCAACTTGCAAAATCGCTTCTGTAATTTATTCATTTGTACCCATTGTTTTTTCGGCATGGATTCGTAATGAGTATGACATTTCGTTGACATAATCGGCTGATTAGCGAATTTGTGCAAACGATGCTGTAAATAGTCTGCTAATTCATGCATCGCGAAGGCAACTTGTTCGATTTCATCGTTTTTTGTATAGCTCATTCGTCTTGCGCCCAAATGGCCTGATGAAAGATTTTCACATAATACGACAACTTCTTGTAACTTTTTGCTGATAATGATTAATAAACCAATCGATAAAACGGAGGCGAGGAGAATTGTCACTGTCATCAGCATGATGCTTTGCTGCACTTTTTTATTCATTTGGGCAGTGAGCTTGTTTCGCTCTTTTGTTTTCATTTGTTTGAGCAAATTTAATTTTTTGATGCTCATATCGTTTTCAAACGCTATTTTATTAAAGGAATTTCGTTTACGGGTGGAAAATAATACAAGACCTTGCCTTGCTTTAGGCAAAGTTTTTCGTTTTAGAATGTAAAAGGGAAAAAGGGAAATGATAAGGATGTAAAATATTAACGTATAGACAGTAGAGGTAGGAATGAAAAATGGAATGGACAATGTCACATCAAGGAAAAACAGAAAAAACATGTAGTCAGTTTACGGGAAAAGGATGGGCTATTGCTTCGCTTGCTTCTATTCCATTAGTGATGACGCTCGGCAATTCGATGCTCATTCCTGTATTGCCGATGATTGAAAAAAAATTGAACATTACTCCGTTTCAATCAAGCATGATTATTACGGTTTATTCTATTGTCGCCATCATTTTAATCCCGATGGCTGGTTATTTGAGCGACCGCATCGGCAGAAAAAAAGTGATTATTCCAAGCTTAGTTTTGGCAGCCATTGGGGGGATTATTTCTGGATGGGCTTCTTGGAAAGTGGATGACCCATATGGACTTATTTTAATTGGTCGAATGCTCCAAGGAGTAGGAGCGGCAGGGGCAGCTCCCATTGTTTTACCGCTTGTCGGTGATATGTTTAAAGATGAAAGTGAAGTAAGCGGTTGCCTTGGAATGATTGAAACTGCAAATACGTTTGGCAAAGTATTAAGTCCGATATTAGGAGCATTGCTTGCCGGGATGATTTGGTATATGCCTTTTTTTGCTTTTCCAGTTTTTTGTGCGATATCGATCGCAATGATGTTATTTTTTATCAAGTCCCCAAATACACAACAACAATCGCTACCAATAAAACAGTTTTTACTGGAGGTAAAACAAATTTTTTATCGAGAAGGTCGCTTGCTTTACGCAATTTTTGCGATCGGTGGTATTTTAATGTTTGTTTTATTTGGTGTGTTGTTTTTCTTGTCAAACATGTTAGAAGATAAATATCAAATGGATGGCATTAAAAAGGGGGCTACACTAGCCTTGCCCCTTGGCGCGCTTTGTTTAGCATCATTTATTACCGGGAAAAAGATTCATAAAAATAAACCATTAATGAAATGGCTTACGTTTTTTGGAGTATTGGTAGTAGCGGTTGCGATTTTTTTATTAAGTTTTTTTAATCATATATGGATATTGCTAGCGATTTTCTTTTTCTGTGGGATTGGTATCGGTGTTGCGCTTCCTTGTTTAGATGCGTTGATTACAGAAGGAATCGAAAAGAAAGAACGTGGCACGATTACTTCCATTTACAGCTCAATGCGATTTGTAGGTGTTGCAGCAGGTCCTCCCGTCGTTGCACTACTTATGAAAAAATCGGAGAATGGCATGTTTTATTTGCTTGCCGGTGCAAGCCTCTTGGCAAGTTTTCTTGCGTTTGTGGCAATTAAACCTAAAAAGGCAAGGAATAATATGAAAACATAATCAAAGTGGAGAGGATGTACAGAAGAACATAACATGACATCTATGCTGAAGCCATAAAAATGGCGAAATAGGCTAAAATGTTAAAAACGGGAAGAGCTAGTTCTTCCCGTTTTGATACTGTATGTCTTGATGTGGGGAGCTAATTACAGCGTATGCGTTAGTCTTGTTCATAGCTCACATCAATGCTTGGATGCATAAATGGAGCGGCTTGCGTGCGTTTTTTTGCTTCGAGTAGCTCACGATTTTCCTCGGTGTTCCAGCCGATATCGTTCGTTGGATGCACCCACTCATCACCTGACATGACGCTTGGATCCGTTTCGTCATTCCATTGATTGAGAGGAGAGTCCGACGAATTATATTTACTATCACCGATGACAACTCCATACTTATTGACAAACGGTGGTCGCATGTTGATACCCGTTCCCTTAAAAGAAGGGGCATGAATTTGATGTGGCTGGGTTTCATCGAGAATCGGTGATTGAATTTCTTTTTCGTTATGCAATGTGATCACCTCAATCGTAGTGTGACCTGAAACGTGAACGGTTATGAATAAAAAACGCGATTTTTACGAAAAGTAATAAAAAACGACAAAGGGGGATATTAGTGAAAAGTGGCTCATTTCCTATAGCGAATCTCCAAGAACAATCTTTAAGGAAAGTACAAGAATTTGAAAAAATGTTGCGCGAAGAAACGGGAGAAGAAATTGTATTAATTGCTTATAAGCACGAAATGGCTCCAAAAAAGTAAATCAAATAGGAAGGAGATAAGTATGAAACGAAAAGTCAAATTCAATGCTGCGAAAAATAATAATAAAACACCAACAGAAAGTTTGCCTGATACGGAATTTGCGGCGCAATATGCGGGCGATGAAGATATGATTCGCGGAGCGAACCGCAATTCGAAAAAAGGACGTCAAGGAGAATGACAAACAATAAAACCAACAACCGTGAAACAGAGCGCAACCGTGACGAAGCGCGTGAAGAATTCGGGTTTGAATTTGCGGATTTCAATGCCCATCAAATGATTGGATTAATGGAAGAAACAAAAAGGAAGAAAAAGAAAAAGTAGGGAAGCTCCCTACTTTTTTATTGTTGTTTGAAAGGTCGATAACGAAGCTGAATAAATGGTTGTTTGCAAATGAATAGGATCAAAATAAGCGATCATGACGGTTGGGATATGGCGCACTTCTTTTGTGCGGACATAATGCTGTAAATCAAGAGGAATAATTTCCATGACGGTATGTTTAAACAAATCTTTTTCGCTTAGTTGCAGCGATGCGAACTCTTCTCCTAATAATGTTGGCTCTTGTAGTAGTTGGCGGTATATGTTGGAACGCAGTTCTTTATCCGCTTTTTCTTCCCACCATGGTTTGCGCGGTTTATGCTTTTGATTGCGCAAATAGTCGTATTTCATGAATGCTTCAATGATTGGAAGGTCTTTCACGTTTTTCGCCTGCAAAAACTCATAGAGCCGACCGAATAAATCCTCTAATTGATGTCCGATGCGCGCCCAGCCTCGTTCATCCCAATACGTACCAAATTCTTGGAAGAAATCAAACGGTGTCAGGAAGACGTTTGTTACTAAATATTCAATCGTCTCATCCATGCGGTGTGCGTTCCAATATTTCTCTAATACATCTTCTACTTGTTTGATACGAATGATGTCGTCAAAGGAAAGAACGTTATTTTGTAACACTTCGTATGGCGCGTGATCCATAAAGACATATCCGTGCTCTGCGGCGCGAAGGCGAAGACCGGTACCGCGTAGCATTTTTAAAAAGCCAAGTTGCAATTCTTCAGGGCGAAGTGCAAATACGTCGTTAAACGTTTTACGAAACGACGTGTAATCTTCTTCTGGTAAGCCGGCGATTAAATCGAGATGCTGGGCGATTTTTCCTCCTTCCTTCACCATTGTCACGGTACGTGTTAATTTTTCGAAATTTTGCTTGCGCATGACGAGTTTGTTCACTTCATCATTCGTGGACTGAACGCCAATTTCAAAACGAAACAGTCCCGGAGGTGCCTCTTTGTTTAAAAATTCAATGACTTCAGGACGCATAATGTCTGCGGTAATTTCAAATTGAAATACCGTTCCGGGAACGTGTTCCTCAATGAGAAATTGAAACATATCCATTGCGTAACTTCGGCTAATGTTAAACGTTCGGTCGACGAATTTAATCGTTCGTGCTCCATGCTTCATTAAATAGCGAATATCATCCTTAATTTTCTCACGATCAAAATAACGGACGCCAACTTCAATAGACGATAAACAAAACTGACAGCTAAACGGACAGCCGCGGCTTGTTTCAATGTAAGTAATACGTTTTGATAAATGAGGAATATCTTCTGGAAAACGAAATGGTGATGGCATGTCCGCTAAATTGATTTTGTTTCGCTGTGGATTGATGACGATTTCCCCATCTTGACGAAACGCAAGACCATGGATATTTGTAAAGTTTTGTTCTCCGTGTAATTCAAATAAAAATTGTTTAAACGTTTCTTCCCCTTCGCCAATCACAATAAAGTCAAACTCAGGCACCGTTTCGAGCCACTCGCGCACATCATAGGAAACTTCCGGACCGCCGACCACGATGATAAGCTGCGGATTGATTTTTTTAAGCATTTTAACGACTTTAATCGTTTCTTCTATATTCCAAATGTAACAGCTGAATCCAATGACATCTGGCTGTCTTTGGTAAAGATCGGTAACAATATTCATTGCTGGGTCTTTAATTGTATATTCGACGATTTGGACATCAAATTCTGGTTGGGCATAGGCTTTTAAGTAGCGAATCGCTAAATTTGTATGAATATATTTCGCGTTTAATGTTGTACAAATAATGTTCATGCGTAAAAACTCCTTCATGAGAGCATTGAAAAAACAACATTTTAATATACCATATTTTAGACAAAAGATAAACGAAAAAAACATTGTCGAATATTGGAGATTTTTGTTTTCGGAAAATTTTTAAAAAGTGTAGCAGGAGTACATTTTTTCATGGAGAATATATATTGATTGATATTGTGTTGTTGGAGAAGGAGGAATATGAATGGTGAATAACAGCCTTTCTCCCCGTGAAGATCAAGATTTGATGGTGAATGTAAAGTCATTAGAGGAAGAAAATAGGCGCCTAAAAGAACAGTTAAGTGGTTATTCGATTATTTTTGAACGGTCTTTGGATGCGATTGTCATTTTTAATAAAAATGGTGAATTTGTCGAAGTCAATGAGGCGGCGTGTCAGCTTTTTGAAATGGAAAAAGAAGAGTTGCTTGGAAAACAGCTGAACCTGTTCCTTGACTTAGTTCCTCCTGACATTTTGTTATTTCAGCAATCAATGTTACATAAATTTGGCTCATTCAGTGATGAGCTACTTCTGAAGTTAAGGAACGGAAAAGTGAAACATATCGAGTTTTCGATGAAAAAAGATGTGTTTAATCAATTTGATTTAGCGATTATGCGCGATATTTCTGCCCGGAAGGCGTTAGAGCGAGAGCGAATCATTAACGAATTTTTGTTTAAAGATGTATTTAACCGTGCGGTAGACAGCATCGTTATTTTTGATGAATTTGGGCGGTTTATTGACGTAAACCCCGCTTTTTGCATGAGTTTAAATTTAGAAAAAACAAAGTTATTGAGTTTATCGTTTCAACAGTTTATTGCAAAAGAGTGCATGGATGATTTTGTCCAACTTCTTGTTGAATTGAAAGAAAAAGGAACCGCTAAAGGGGAGCTGTCATTAATTCGCTTTGATGGTACAGTGAGAATGTTTGAGTTGACAACAACATCTAATGTATATAGCGGCTTTTACATGGCGATTATGCGCGATGTGACAGAAAAAAAGAATATGGAGATTAAACTGCAAAAAAGCGAGGAGCGGTTCCGCGCTATTTTTGAACAAGCGCATGAGGCGATTTTGATTTGGAACAATTACGGTCAAATTTTAAATGCTAACCCGGCAGCAAGCCGAACGTTTGAACTGCCGCTCAATTTGCTTGTAAGGCAAAACTTGCTCGATTTTGTTGATAATAATGATGAAAAAGTGCGTCATGTGTTTGAACAATTTCGGAAAGTGGGAGAAATTCGTGACGAGCTCACATTCCATATGCCAAACGGTGAAGACAAACAACTCGAATTTACAATGAAACAAGGGGTTATTGATGGATATCATTTAACGATTTTCCGCAATGTGACAGAACGAAGAAAAATGGAAAAGGAACTACGAGAGAGTGAACAAAAGTTCCGCAGCATTTTTGACCATGCTATGAATGGGATATTGTTATGGGGAGAAGGATATCGTATTTTGGATGTTAATCCAATTGCTTGTGAAATTTTTCAAGTATCGAAGAACCAATTACTGAATGAACCGTTTGTCAAGTTTATTCCTGAAAAAGAACAAAAAAATTTTTACAAGTTAATTAGACAATGTGAACATGTTGGTGAAGCTTATACAGAAATAAACCTTTGCACGAGGGAAGGAGAGCAAAAAATTATTGAATTTTCATTAAAGAAGGAGATTATCCCAGGTGTAGGGATGATGATGCTTCGCGATATTACTGAGCGAAAAGAGCTCGAATTACAGCTGCGTAAATCCGATACGCTCAATGTTGTCGGAGAGCTTGCGGCTGGAATTGCCCATGAAATTCGCAATCCGATGACAGCGTTAAAAGGTTTTATCCAATTGTTGCAAGGAAGCATTAATGAAGACTATTCCATGTATTTCGATGTCATCATGTCAGAATTACAGCGAATTGAATCGATTATTACGGAATTTCTCGTCCTTGCTAAACCGCAAGCGATTCAATATCAACAAAATGATGTATGTAAAATTATGAAAGACACGATTGATTTAATCAGTGTGCAAGCGATGATGCATAATGTGCAAATTATTGCGGAGTTTGAAGAACGCCTTCCGTTCATCTATTGTGAGCCAAATCAACTAAAGCAAGTGTTTATTAATATATTAAAAAACGCGATTGAAGTAATGCCAAAAGGTGGAAACGTTAAGGTAAACATTCAAAAAACCGATTCTAACCATATTCGTATCTCTATTACTGACCAAGGCTGCGGAATTCCACAAGACAAAATTAAAAAGCTAGGGGAACCGTTTTATACGACAAAGGAACGAGGGACTGGACTTGGACTGATGGTCAGTTATAAAATTATTGAAGAACATCAAGGGAAAATTGATGTCGAAAGTGAGGTCGGTGTAGGGACGACGTTTCATATTACACTGCCGATTGAACGAATTGAGAAAGAGGATGGAGATGAAGCGAGAGTATAATGTCTATAAATCGAAAGAACTAGGACCTATTTACGTTATATCAGATGGAGAGGCCATCGTCAACATTGAACTATTTGAGGATGGATGGCAAAAGCTTAGACGCCAATACGAAATGGTCAAAAGTGATTCCTTATTACTTGAAGAAGCGCTCTGCCAGCTCGATGAATATTTTCATGGAAAAAGGAAAATGTTTCAATTGCCATTAAAATGGAAAGGAACACCTTTTCAAGAAAAAGTGTGGCAAGCGCTTTGTGAAATCCCGTATGGTACAACGGTAAGTTATAGCGAGATTGCTGAAAAAATTGGTCGCCCGAAAGCGGTAAGGGCAGTTGGTCAAGCGAATCGCGCGAATGAACTAGCAATTATGGTGCCGTGTCATCGCGTCATCGGAAAAAACCGTTCGTTAACCGGATATGCCGGAAACCGAACGGAAGTGAAAGAAATGTTGTTGTTATTAGAACAAAAGTATAGAAACATATAGAAAAAAAACTAGAAGCGCTATTTGCTTCTAGTTTTTTATTTCTCATGCAATGTGACAATCACGTGCAACGTTCCTTTTTCCTCAATATTTACCGGAACAAGTATTGCTTTCTGAAACCCTTTCACGCTTGTTTCCCCAACAAGCAACGTAGGCGGCGTAATATCCATCGTTATTTGCTGGTTTGACGCGTATGTCACTAAATGACCGGCAATCATATTGCCGAGCTCGCACGTAAATGATTCAAGCATGTCCCCTTCTAGCATCATTCCGTACATAAGCTGACTAATTTGCGCAAAAAGAGCGTTGGTTCCTCCAAGTACTAACTGTCCTTGAACTTGTCCTGTCATTCCAATGAGAACAGATAAGGAAGAACGAATGGAGCGGGAAGTGTATAATGTCGGTTTTTCAATCTGAATCCCCGTTGGAATAACCGCCTTAATCGAATGAATCGTACTATTTAATAGATGAGTGAGAGTTGCTGTTGTTGTCGTCATCTACTTGTTCCCCCGTTCATAAACAATCAACCGCTAATAGCCTTATCATACCATAAATAAAGGGACAAGCGGATGGGGAAACATTCCTATTTCTTTTGCATATGGGACAATGCTAAAGCGCCGACTAAAATTACACCTTTAATAATGTCTTGGGCATAGTATGGAACATTCATCATCGTTAGCCCATTGAGAAGCACGCCAATTAAAATCGAACCGAATAGTGTACCGATCACGTTTGGTTTCCCCGCACCAAATACGGAAAAACCGATATAAGCGGCAGCAACGCCATCCATTAAAAACGAAGCTCCTGCAGATACTTGTCCTGTACCGATACGCGAAGCAAGTACAATCCCGCCAAGGGCAGCGAAAAAGCCACTAATCACATAAGCGTATGTTCGATAGCGGTTCACTGGAATTCCCGCAAGACGAGCTGCCTCACGATTTTCTCCCGTCATATAAAATAATCGCCCTGGTTTCGTATATGTTAAAAACAAATGAGCAACAATGACAATGAAAAGCATGAGCAAGACGGAAAACGGGATGCCGAACACTTTCCCTTGACCAATAAATAAAAAGGAAGGAATAAATTTTCCTGGTGCAGTTCCACCGTCGGGAAGCGGCATATCGTTGTAAATCGAAAATCCTTTTGTGTACGTAAGATGTACGCCGTTAATCGCGTACATCGTTGCTAATGTTGCCAATAAATCAGGCAACTTGAGTTTGACAATGAGCAACGAATTAAGAAGACCAACAACAATTCCTAATAAAATCGGAACGAGAAGAGTGACGAAAATTTCTTGACGGTATAAAACAAGTGCTGCTGCGCTTGCAATGGTTGCTAAGCTGACGGTAGATCCGACTGATAAATCAAATCCATCGACAATGAGAGAAAACGTAATGCCAATCGCCACAAGCGTCACGATGGAAATCGAACGCAAAATGTCGCTGAAATTGTCGTACGTAAAAAAGCGATCGAGCGTGATCCCGAAATAGGTGATAACGATGAGGATCGCGAGCAATGTTCCGTGTTTATACAAAAAATCAAGAGGAGACAACGTTTGTTTCTTTTTTGTTGATGAAAGAACCGTTTGTGCCATTGAAATCACCTCCACTGCAGTAATAAATCAGTTGTTCGTATGTCACATCTCCTGCTGAAAAGCGTTTTACTAGTTGGCCATCGACCATCGCGTAAATCGTATCAGCGATGTCGAGCAATTCTTGAAACTCGCTTGTTAAATATAAAATCGCTTTTCCTTCGTCAGCGAGCGAACGAATCATCGAAAATACTTCTGCTTTGGCGTTGACGTCAATTCCTTTTGTCGGTTCGTCAAAAATAAAAATGTCACCATTTGTTTGCAGCCATTTGCCGATGACGACTTTTTGCTGATTGCCGCCGCTTAACTGTTTAACGATCGCATGAGGGGAAGACGGGTGAATGTGTAATGTTTCGATTAACCGCTGCGCCGTTTGTGTTTCTTTTCGTTTGATTACCCATTGCCATTTCGTAAGCGCTGATAGTAAGCGTATAGTCAGATTGGTGCAAACCGTTTCGCTCATAAAGAGTCCTTGTTTTCGCCGTTCTTCCGGGATAAAGCAAATGCCTGCTTCGATCGCCTCTTTCGGTGAGGACAACGTATACCGTTTTCCATGAATCACCCATTGACCTGTCGTTTTCGTATGGGCAAACAAACTTTCTGCCAATTCCGTTTTTCCGGCACCGACTAATCCAGCAATGCCAACGATTTCTCCTTGGCGGATTTGCAGGTCAACGGTTGTGTTTGTTTTCGGGATGAGTAAATTTTTAACTTCAAAGATAACGTTATCACTGTATATACGCTTTTCTTTTTTTCTTGTTTCATAAGAGCGACCAACCATATAGCGAATCATGTCTTCTATGGAGAGCTTTGAAACATCGCCATGATGGACAACCGTTCCATCCCGTAAAATGGTGACACGGTCGCAAATGTCTTTAATTTCTTTTAGTTTGTGAGAAATATAAATAAACGACACTCCTTGCTCCTTTAATCGTTTCATAATGTTAAAGAGCCGTTTCGTTTCCGTTTCGCTTAGTGAAGCGGTCGGTTCGTCTAAAATAATGTAATGCGCCGAAGAAGAAAGCACTTTTGCTAATAGAATGAGTTGTTTTTCGTGCAAGGTGCATTCATGAATGAGCTTATTTAGTGGAATCGATAAACCGACTTGGCGCAATAGTTGTTCAGCCCGCTGCTTTTGTTGTTTCCAAGAAAGAAATGGTTGCCGCTTTGTTTCCACGATATCGTTAGCAGCGATATTTTCGTATACAGTAAGTGAAGGAAAAAGAGCGGTATCGACTTCTTGAACGACTAACCCGATTCCCGCTTTTTTTGCATCGGAAGGGGAAGAAAATTGGTATTTTACCCCGTCAATTGTAATGGTTCCGTCGTTAGGAGACAGGTCGCCGGCGAGAATTTTCATTAATGTGCTTTTCCCGGCACCGTTCATTCCTAAAAGGGCGTGAACTTCCCCTTTTTGTACATGGAAATTCACGCCATTTAGCACGTTTACATCACCAAACGATTTATAAATGTTTTTCATAAAAAGGCCGCTCATTTGTTTTTCACCTGTTCTTCCAGCGTCTTCATCCAAGGTGAGATGGCAACATTGGATTGCCCCCAGCCAGCGATGTAGTTGTGAAGGTCATTCATGGAAATTTGCTGGTTTGGCAAATCAGATTTTTTTACTAAATGTGGTTCAAGGGAATAAATATTTGGCGTTTTTTCACCGGCGATTTTTTGGTAAGCAAACCGAACTTGCACGCGTCCGACTTCCGCTGGATCCGTTGCAGTCGTAGCAACCCATGGACTGTTTGGTTGCTGGATCATTTGTAAATCCTCATCGCTTAAATCAATGCCATATACTTTAATTTCGTTTCGACCAGCTTGTTGAATCGCACGTGTTGCTCCTTTGGCGAATTCATCCCATGTGGCAAAGACAGCATCAATATCGCCTTTGTTTGGATATTTCTTCAAAATCGCTTCCATTTGTGTTTGCGTATCTAATGCGGTATTGGCGCTTGCTGTCCCGAATTTGGCCACTTCTTTTATGTTTGGATAGCGTTTTTTGAACGCATCATAAATGACGTGGCGCCGCTCCATTGGAGTAAAACCCCCGACCCAAATGGTGACGATTTGACCTTCTCCATTTAAGTCTTCAGCTAATGTTTTTAGCGTTTTCCACGCGAGGCTGTAGTCATCTTGGTCGATGACGGTAACCCCCGGTACGTTTAAATCGTTATCGAATGCAACGACTGGAATTCCTTTTGCGACTGCTTTTTCCACCGGACTTCGCAATGCATCAGCGCGCCCGTGGTCTAACAAAATGGCATCGACATTTTGTGTAATCGCCGTTTCCACATACGAAGCCATTTTTGTCAAATCGTTGTCGGCGTTGTAGATTTGTACTTCGCCGCCAAATTTTTGCACTTGGTCTTTGACACCGGCAATATATTGCGAGGAGAACGTACCGATCGACATTTGCATGATTGCTGCTATTTTAATCGGTTTTTTCAACTTTGCGGGAATGTCTGCTTGCTCCGTAGAGGCAGATATGGTTTCTTGTTTTGGTGCCTCTTGTTGTTTTGATGGCTGCGAACTTACGGCATCTTGTTCATTCGTGCAACCGCTCAGCATGATGCCAAATAAGACGGCAGCGATGAGAAATACTTTAAGCTTTTTCACTTGTTTCAACCTCCTTAAACAATGTTGGTAAAGTTGCTTCGTAGTTGCCACGGATGATTCCTTTTTCAGTAATAATCGCGGTAATGAGTTCATGAGGGGTAACGTCAAAAGCAGGATTATAGACATTTACCCCTTCAGGAGCAATGCGTGTACCAGCGATATGTGTGATTTCCTCTGGATTTCGTTCTTCAATCGGAATGTCTTTTCCGGTTTTTGTCGTCAAATCAATCGTTGATAACGGTGCTGCGACATAAAACGGAATGCTAAATGCTTTCGCTAATAAAGCAAGACCGAACGTGCCGATTTTATTAGCTGTATCTCCGTTTGCGGCGATTCGGTCCGCACCGACGATGATGGCGTTAATGTTTTTTGCTTGAATGGTTTGTGCGGCCATATTATCAGTAATAAGCGTTACGTCAACGCCGGCTTGCATGAGCTCCCATGTTGTGAGTCGCGCTCCTTGCAGAACAGGACGCGTTTCTGATGCAAACACGTGAAGGTGAACGCCTTTTTCTTTTGCTAGATAAAACGGAGCGAGTGCCGTACCGTAGCGGGCGGTAGCGATCGAGCCGGCGTTACAAATCGTTAAGATCCGATCATTGTTTTGAAAGAGCGATAATGCATGCTCACCGATGCGGCGGCACACGTCTTCATCCTCGACTTGAATGCGAATCGCCTCGTGAACGAGTGTTGTTTTTGCTTCGTTGACAGAAATGGCGTTTTCAATGCTTGATACAAGGCGATTTAATGCCCAAAACAGGTTTACTGCCGTTGGCCGCGAGCTGGCTAAATAGTCGCGGTCTTTTTGGAGTAGCTGTTTAAACTCGGTCATTGAATCGGTCTTATAATGTTGGGCAGCAAGGGCAAGACCGTATGCAGCGGTAATGCCGATAGCGGGTGCCCCACGAACTTTTAGTGTCGCAATCGCGTCCCATACACCTTTGATTTCTTTTAATTCTAAATATTCAGTTTCTAAAGGTAACTTTTGTTGGTTTAAAATCGTAATATGCGTATCGTTCCATTCGACAGAACGCGGAATGGTCAATTGTTCAGCCATATGCTTCTCCCTTTCGTTTAGTTCGTCGCGGTTAATGCGGTTTGTAAGAAAAGCGAACGAATTTCTTGAATATCGTTAAGCGAATCACGCTGTAAAATAAGACTTCGTCCAAGGCGAAGGGCATGGCGTTTCGCGCGAATGCGCACCTCTTTTTCCTCGATACCGTCAAGGTCAGCGACATGCGCTAAGCCGATTGTACGGCGAATGAGTTCGCATCCAGCAAAGCCAATTGCATCGATAAACGTATTGCGTAAAATATCTTGCAACAATCCAGGTGTTTTCGCGTACGGTTCGACATTATGATGTTCCCAAAGTTCAGAAAAGACAGTTTTAAATACGACCCATGTTTTTTCAACATGCGCAAATAAAGGCTCTTGCTCAGGGCGGGACAACGCATTTAATAATAAATTGGCAAAAAATTGACCAAGGTCAAAACCGAACGGTCCATAAAACGCAAACTCTGGGTCGATGACTTTTGTTTCTTCGTCACTTGCGAAAATGCTGCCTGTATGCAAATCACCGTGAATAAGTGCATCGCCTTCTGTTAAAAATTTTCGCTTTAACTTCGCCACTTCAAGATGTAACGCAGCATCTTTCCAAAGCGTTTCCACCTCTTCGCGAAGTTCGTCTTCAAAATTGTTTGTTTCGTGATCAAAAAACGGATCTGTAAAGACGAGATCTTCGGTAATTTTGCATAGCTCAGGGTTGACGAAACTTTGGGAAAGCTGCTTTTTCTGTTGTTGATTCATGCCAAAATCGGATGTATAAAACAATGTTTTTGCTACATATTCGCCGATATGTTGAGAAAGAAGCGGATATGTTTTTCCCTCGATAAGTCCTTTGCGGGCAATTTGCAAATGGGATAAATCTTCCATAACCGTAATCGCTAGAGACTCATCGGAATAGTACACTTTTGGAACGTACTCAGGGACATAGCTTGCAAATGTACGCAATGCATTGCTTTCAATAACCGCGCGTTTTAACGTAAGTGGCCAGCTTTCGCCGACGACTTTCGCATATGGTAAAGCTTGCTTAATAATAACCCCTTTTCCGGTATGTTGATCCACCACATGAAATACGAGGTTTAAATTACCGTCACCAATTTCACGACATGTTAATGGTGCGCCTTCCGGAAAGAGACGCAAGCGAACCGCAAGAGAAATCGCTGTGTTTTCTGTCAAAGGTTCGTATACCGATTGTTTTGAAATTGCCATTATTGAACGCCTCCTTAACATTAATAAAAGCCTCTTTCATGTATCGAAAGAGGCTTGAAGATTTTTCCTTCGCACCTCTTATCTCTCAGAAAGAAACATTCTTTCTGTTGGACTTAGCACCGTGCCTTGCGGAATGATTTCCGGCGCTTAAAAGCGCCCTATCTCACGATAGTATTACGGTCGGTTGCTGGGCTTCATTGGGCCAATTCCCTCAGCCAACTCTTGATAAGAGTTCAAACAACATATTTAGTTTTTGAATTTTCGTAGTCGTTGGAAAATTTTTATCGTTTCGCACTTGATTCGAATCATACACGTCAATGGTTTATTTTGTCAATACTTTTTTGAAAAATTTTTTCGGCCGCAATGTATCGTTCTGGTCGACGGTCGCTAAAAATCGGGATTTGTTCGCGCACTTGTTTGACTTTTTGTAAATCGATTTTCGCTACAAGCGAACAAGGATTTTCTTCTGCCTCGGCCACTATTTCTCCCCATGGATCGATCATCATGGAATGCCCGGCAAATGTATTGTTCGGATCTGTTCCGGAACGATTGCAAGCGATGACGTAACATTGATTTTCAATAGCGCGCGCTTGCAATAAAGTTCGCCAATGATGAAGGCGAGGAAGCGGCCATTCGGCGACGACAAACACGATTTCCGCCCCTTGTACGGTATGAATGCGAATCCATTCCGGAAAGCGAATGTCATAACAAATGACACCGGCACATAACGTATTTTCAAGAGTAAATAAGCCGGTTGTTTCACCGGATTGCAAATAGAGATGTTCATCCATCAATTGGAACAGATGAAGTTTGCTATATTCGCCTACAATGTCGCCGTTTCGATTGGCAACGTACATCGTATTTGTAATCCCTGTTTTTGTTTTTTTTGCGATGGAACCAGCGACAATGTTTACGTTATGCATGCTTGCAAGCTCGCTAATGAACGCTTTTGTGTCCGTACCGTCTTCATCGGCAATTTCTTCTAGGCGCGTTAAGTCGTACCCTGTTGTCCATAATTCAGGAAGAACGATAATATCAGAGTGTTGAGCGGTAAGTTTTTCTACTTCGTTTTGAACACGCCATTTATTTTCATTCGGGTTGCCAAAGGCAATGTCAAGTTGAAGGCAAGCGATTTTTATGGTCATAATGGTTCACCTCAAAAAATTTGACTTTACATTTTAATTTTTACGATATATGATGTTTGACTAGAATTTCAAGAAATTTTTGAGTAGGTGTGATCGATGAAACATTTTGTACAATCAGAATTATTACAAAACCTTCCAAAGCAGTTTTTTGCTTCGCTTGTCGACAAAGTGGGAAACGTGATTGCACAAGGACATGATGTGATTAACCTCGGTCAAGGAAATCCTGACCAACCAACTCCTCCTCATATTGTCGAGGCATTACAAAAGGCAGCAGCGAATCCACGTTATCATAAATATTCACCATTTCGTGGCTATTCGTTTTTGAAAGAAGCAGTTGCTGCTTTTTATGATCGGGAATATGGGGTTACACTTGACCCGGAAAAAGAAGTCGCCATTTTATTTGGGGGAAAAGCAGGGCTTGTGGAGATTCCGCAATGTTTGTTAAATCCGGGTGATGTTGTTCTCGTTCCAGACCCGGGCTATCCAGACTATTGGTCCGGTGTTGCCTTGGCACGTGCGGAAATGGCAATGATGCCGCTTCGAGCCCAAAACAAGTTTTTGCCTGATTACGATGAACTATCTCCTCATATTGTCGAAAAGGCAAAGTTGATGTTTTTAAACTATCCGAACAATCCAACTGGTGCGGTGGCGACAAAAGAATTTTTTGCGGAAACAGTTTCGTTTGCGACGAAACATAATATTTGTGTCGTTCATGATTTTGCTTATGGAGCGATTGGATTTGATGGGCAAAAACCAATTAGTTTTCTCCAAGCGGACGGAGCGAAAAATGTTGGCATCGAAATTTATACGTTCTCAAAAACGTATAACATGGCTGGTTGGCGCATCGGTTTTGCGGTTGGGAATGAAAGTGTCATCGCAGCGATTAATTTATTGCAAGACCATTTATACGTCAGTTTGTTTGGTGCGATTCAAGAGGCGGCGGCTACCGCGCTTCTTTCGTCGCAAGACTGCGTCAAAGAGCTTGTTTCTTTATACGAATCGCGGCGTAATACGCTTGTGAATGCACTGCAACAGATTGGATGGAATGTAACCGCGCCAGCCGGATCGTTTTTTGCGTGGTTACCTGTACCGAATGGCTGGACATCGGAGCAATTTGCTGACCTTCTTCTTGAAAAAGCGCATGTTGTGGTCGCACCCGGAATTGGATTTGGTGAATATGGAGAAGGGTATGTGCGCGTTGGGTTATTAACGGATGAAGAGCGTTTGAAAGAGGCGGTCGGGCGCATTGCGAAACTCAATCTGTTTCAGGCAGTAAAAAAATGATTGACATTGATAAAAATTCCTGTCATAATTCGAATTAAATTTGCAAAAACGAAAATTTCGAAAAATGAATACATGGTAGCAGCATTCTTATCAAGAGCAGGTGGAGGGACGAGCCCAATGAAGCCCGGCAACCGACTTAACAACTGTTAAGCACGGTGCTAATTCTTGCAGCGATACGCTGAGAGATAAGAAGAGTGTGAACATCTAGCCTCTTCTTATGAAGAGGCTTTTTTATTGAGTTGGAAAGAGGGAATGATAATGAGCCAAGTGATAGCGACATATCTTATTCACGATGAGAAAAATTTAGAGAAAAAAGCAGAAGGGATTGCTCTTGGGCTGACGGTTGGTTCGTGGACGGATTTGCCGCTTTTGGAGCAAGAACAATTACGCAAACATAAAGGCGTTGTCGTAAGCGTGACGCCGCTTGAAGAAAGTGAGCGGGTGAATGAGTATCTCGGGAAGCGAGTAAAGAGGGGGCTTGTCAGTATTGCATACCCAAGTGCCAATTTCAGTGCCGATTTACCAGCGATTTTGACGACTGTTTTTGGGAAGCTATCGCTTGATGGGGAAATAAAATTAATAGATTTAGAGTTTTCCCATGAAGTAAAACAACAATTTCCAGGCCCGCGGTTTGGGATCGAAGGCATTCGCGAAAAAGTAGGAATTTACGATCGTCCACTTGTCATGAGTATTTTTAAAGGTGTGATTGGTCGTGATTTACGGTATTTATCGGAGCAATTAAAAGAGCAGGCACTTGGGGGAGTAGACCTTATTAAAGACGATGAGATATTGTTTGAAAACGAATTAACCCCGCTTGAAAAACGGATTGCGGCAGGGAAAGAAGTGTTACAAGACGTTTACGAAAAAACTGGTCAGCGAACACTTTATGCCGTCAACTTAACCGGAAAAACGTTCGAGTTAAAAGAAAAGGCGAAACGGGCTGCTGAGCTTGGTGCTGACATACTCCTTTTTAACGTACTTGCCTACGGATTAGATGTTTTGCAAGGATTGCGGGAAGATGAGGATATTTCGATTCCGATTATGGCGCATCCAGCGGTAAGCGGTGCGTTGACGCCATCGGAATTTTACGGGATAAAAAGCCCGTTATTGCTCGGAAAACTGCTTCGCCTTGCCGGAGCCGATTTTGCGCTCTTCCCATCACCGTACGGAAGTGTGGCGCTTGACAAGGAGGAGGCGCTTGGCATCGCCGCTGAGTTAACGAAGGAAGACGAGCAATTGAAACGAGCGTTCCCTGTTCCGTCAGCGGGCATTCATCCGGGACTCGTGCCGCTTTTAATTCGCGATTTCGGCAATGATAGCGTCATTAACGCCGGCGGTGGTGTCCACGGTCATCCAGATGGGGCGGCAGGAGGAGGAAAAGCGTTCCGTGCGGCTATTGATGCGGTGTTATCAGGTAGAACGTTACAAGATGCCGCGAAAGAAAACGAAGCGTTGAAAAAGGCAATTGCTCTATGGGGTGCTCATGAGGTGATGGTATGACAAAAAAGCCAATCATTTTTTGCGATTTCGATGGAACGATTACGAATAGCGATAATATTGTCGCAATTATGAAGCAGTTTGCCCCTCCCGAATGGGAAGCGCTAAAAGACGATGTATTAGCGCAGCGCCTGTCCATTCAAGAAGGCGTTGGCGCAATGTTTTCGCTTCTTTCTTCAAGTTTGAAAGAAGAGATTACGAGCTTTATTTTACAAACAGCAAACATTCGTGACGGCTTTCGAGAATTTGTCGCCTTTACAAAGCAGCACGACATTCCGCTTTACGTCGTCAGCGGTGGTATCGACTTTTTCGTCTATCCGCTTCTTGAAGGGCTTGTCGAAAAAGAACGCATTTTTTGTAACGGCTCTGATTTTAGCGGAGAAACGGTTCAAATTGTTTGGCCGCATTCGTGCGATGAGAATTGCCAAAACGGCTGTGGATGCTGCAAGCCGTCGCTATTGCGAAAACTATCAAAACCCGATGCGTTCAATATTGTCATTGGCGATTCCATCACTGATTTGGCAGCGGCGAAATTAGCTGACCATGTCATTGCTCGCGATTTTTTACTTGAAAAATGCAATGAACTTGGTATTTCCCACACACCATTTACGACGTTTTTTGATGTGATTGACTTTCTTAAGACGATGGAGGTGAAAGCATGAGCTTGTTGATGAAGAAATGGACGGAGCTGGCAGATGTGAAGGCGGAATTGGCTGAAAGAGATTGGTTTTTCGCAACAAGCGGCAACCTGTCGATAAAAGTGACTGATGAACCGCTAACTTTTCTTGTTACCGCAAGCGGGAAAGATAAGCGAAAACAAACAGATGAAGATTTTCTTCTTGTGGACGCGTTCGGAAAGCCAGCGGAAGAAACACATTTAAAGCCGTCAGCGGAAACGCTTTTGCATATGGAAATTTACAACAAAACAAACGCGGGTTGCAGCCTCCATGTCCATACGGTCGATAATAACGTCATTTCCGAATTGTATGGCGATGACGGGGAAGTCGTGTTTACAGGCCAAGAAATTATTAAGGCGTTCGGGCTGTGGGAAGAAGACGCGGTCATTCGCATTCCGATTATTCGAAATTATGCTCATATTCCAACATTAGCAAAAGAATTTTCTAAGCATGTCAACGATGATGCAGGCGCGGTTCTCATTCGCAATCACGGAATTACCGTATGGGGACGAGACGCTTTTGAAGCAAAAAAGTTTTTAGAAGCTTGCGAATTTCTATTTCGTTATCATGTGAAACTGTTGATGCTTAAGCGAACAAGGACATTCGTTTAAAGGTCCTTTTCATAAAAAATAACTTTAGGAGGTTTATAAAATGGCAACGATTCGTTTTCATGAAACAAACGAAAGAATCACAAACGAAAAAGAAGTGATTGAATTTTTAGAGGAACAAGGTGTTATTTACGAAAAATGGGACATTACCAAACTCCCAGAGCATTTACGAGAAAAATATTTACTCACGGATGAAGAAAAAAATGAAATTTTAGAAACATTTAAAAACGAAATTGCTGATATTTCGGCACGTCGCGGCTATAAAGCGCAAGATGTTGTTGCCTTGTCAGAGAATACACCAAACCTTGAGAAGTTGTTGGAAGACTTTAAGCGTGAGCATCATCATACAGATGACGAAGTTCGCTTTATTGTGAGCGGTCATGGCGTATTTGCGATTCAAGGAAAAGACGGGAAGTTTTTTGATGTCGAATTAAATCCGGGTGACTTAATTTCCGTACCAGAAAATACACGTCACTACTTTACATTGCAAGAAGACCGCCGCGTTGTTGCGATTCGCATTTTCGTCACAACGGAAGGCTGGGTACCGATTTACGAAAAAGAAGGAGTGAATGCGTAACAAAACCTCCTCTTCCGCTTAAGCGGAAGAGGAGGTTTTTCTATGAAGGGATTGATTGACAAATACGCTGTTTTTCGCTACAATGGCTTCGAATTGTAGATTAAAGGATATGATAGATGATGGCACGAAGAGATGAAATTGATCAATCGTTAAAGCTATTTATTGTGTTATCAAGGGCTTATCGAGCCATTAGTGATCAAGTAAATAAATCCATCCAACGCTTTGGGGTGAACCCGACCGAATTTGCGGTATTGGAATTGCTTTATCATAAAGGCGATCAGCCGCTACAACAAATTGGCGAAAAAATTTTGCTTGCTAGCGGCAGCATTACGTATGTCGTCGATAAATTGGAACAAAAAGGGTTGATTGTCCGAAAAGCGTGTGAAAAAGATCGCCGCGTTACGTATGCGTCCATCACAGAAAAAGGGAAGCAGTTTATCGAAGAGGTATTTCCTGAGCACGAACAAGTGATTCACGAGACGCTTGCTGGACTGACGGCTGACGAAAAAGAGCAAGCGATTTCGTTATTAAAAAAACTTGGATACGGAGCGAAACTTCAAAAATAAGTGGCTGTGTTTCAACAGCCACTTATTTTTTTTTGAAAACGGATAAGCTATAAAGGAAAGGAGGAGAGTGATGATGATTCCAGTAGGGGTATCCAATCGCCATATTCATTTGTCGAAAGAGCATTTCGCGCAGTTGTTCGGTCAAGAAGCGGAGTTAACCGTTTTAAAACCGTTATCCCAGCCGGGACAGTTCGCAGCAAAGGAAACAGTTACAGTCGAAGGTCCGAAGGGAAAAATCGAAAACGTCCGTATTTTAGGACCGGCCCGTTCGATGACGCAGCTCGAAATTTCGAAAACAGACAGCTTTAAACTTGGGGTGCAAGCACCGATTCGGTTATCAGGAGATATTAAAGGAACACCCGGAATTACGATTCACGGGCCAAAAGGAACGATTACCGTCGATCAAGGTGTCATTATTGCGAAACGTCATATTCATATGACCCCAAGCGATGCGGAAACATTCGGTGTGAAAGACAAGCAAATTGTCAAAGTGAAAACATCGGGGGAGCGCGCCTTAATTTTTGATGAAGTGGTTGTTCGTGTGAACGAAAATTTTGCATTAGATATGCATATTGACACGGACGAAGCGAATGCGGCTGGATTAAAAACAGGGGATCAAGTCGAGCTTGTCCAATGAAAAAGAGGCTGTCTTGCAATCTTGAGACAGCCTCTTTGATTATTACGCTGAGATTTTTTCCATATTACTTGCTTTTTGTTCACTTTTTTTGACGAGTGGATAGAAGAAAATTCCGCTCGCAAGCAAGGCAACACCAAGCATAAACGTTTTTATATCTGCTGTTCCTGTAATAATGACCCAAACGGAATACACCGTAGCTAACGCCGCAATAATTCCATCGACGATGCGAGTTTTATGAGCTCGTTTGTATGTTTCACCTGTTAACGTTAGCTTTAGCTGGAATACAGAAGCAATAAAATAAGGAACGAGATACGCTAATGTCGCGATATAAATGACGAAGTCAAATGCCGCTGACATCGAGTTAGAAATCGTTGAGAAAATAAAGATTTGCGCTAATCCATTTGAAAGAAGTAAAGAAAAACTTGGTATTCCTTTTTTATTTTCTTTCAAAAACGCTGGAATAAATAATCCTTGTTTCGCTGCTTGGTATGGTACTTCCGCACTTAACAACACCCAACCGAGCGTGGAGCCTAATAAGCTAATTAATCCGAGACCGGCGAGAATGTAACCACCACTTGGTCCTAAAATCGTCTTAATCGCATCCACAAGCGGTTTTTCTGATTGAATTAATTCTTTTTGCGGCAATAATCCCATTACAAGCATGCTAATGCCGATATAAATCGCAAGCGCAATCAAAAGCCCAAGAATCGTTGCTCGTTTGACATCAGATTGTTTCCGAGCACGTGAAGCAAAGACGATTGCTGATTCCACGCCAACAAACGCCCACAATGTAGAAACCGCAGCGTTATTTACTTGGCTTAAAAGACCAATCGTATGTCCTGCGTCATCATAACGCGGTGCGACAAACGGACCAATGTTGCTTTTTTCAAAAGCGAATAAGCTAATCACAATAAATAAGAAAAAGCCGAGTACTTTTGCGGCGGTAGCGATAAAGTTTAATTTTCCTGCTCCTTCAATTCCGCGCAAAATAATAAAATGCATGCCCCACAACAAAGCGGTACAGACGAGAAACGTTAATAAATTGCCAAGTTTGATATCAAGCGAACCGATGGTAAATAACGATTGTTTACTTGTTAAAATAGGGAAAAAGGTTGATAAGTAACTTGCAAACGTAGTAATAATCGCAACGTTACCAGCAAAGTTGCCAATCCAGTAGCCCCAAGAGGACATAAATCCTGATAAAATTGATGCGTTTGAGCCTTTTGGGAATAATTCCTTTGCATAAATTTGCGGTCCGCCATTTAATTCTGGTTTGCGAATTGCTAAGTTCCCAAAGACGAGAGCGGTCATTAATACACCGCCTCCTGTCAGTAACCATGCTAAAATCACTCCAGCAGGGCTAGCGGCTTCTGCTAACGAACGCGGAAGCATAAAAATTCCCGATCCGACCATATTTCCAACAACTAAGGCCGTTAATACCCAAAGGCCTAATTTATTTTGTTGCAATGTTGTCTTCTCCCTTCTGTATATCTTTAGGTCTTTTTATCTATTTTTGACGAAAAAAAATACACCCTTAAGTTTTCAACGGGCGCATCGAACATCCGCATCAAACTTAATAATCGATAGTTCTTCATCGTTTTATGGAAACGATGACAGTCCTGCTCCTATTCGGGAACAGCCCAGCTTGCAGCGCCAGAGCTCACTACAAATTCCGGCAATGAATCCTTTCGTTTGAACTCATCGACTCTCTGTGTCTCCTTCAAACTACTCTTATTTATCGCAACCTCGATCTCATCTAAGTTAACGAGAAAGAAAAAATATTCAATTGACGTAATAATAATACATAATACGACAAATTTCGTCAACATTCTTTTTTTAGTGAAAAAAAGGAATTAGATTGTCTGAGGTTGAATACAATGTAAAGTTAGAAAGAACAGTAGGGAAAGAAGGGATTTGTTTGAAGTTTACCGATTTTCAGTATGAGCGTCCGAATATGGAAGAAATAAAAACAAAATTTCAAGCGGCATTACAAACATTCCAACAAGCAGAAACAGCGGAAGCACAAAATGAGGCAATGAAACAAATCAACGCCATTCGCAACGATTTTAGCACGATGGCCAATATTTGTAATATTCGCCATACGGTCGATACAAATGACGAATTTTATAAGCAGGAACAAGACTTTTTCGATGAAGTTGAGCCGGTTATGAAAGGGCTCGTGAACGATTATTACAAAGCGCTTGTCCATTCGACGTTTCGTGCCGAGCTAGAGAAAAAATGGGGGAAGCAGCTGTTCGCATTGGCCGAAACGGAATTAAAAACGTTTTCTCCGGAAATTATTGAGGACTTACAAACCGAAAATAAATTAACGAGCGAGTATACGAAACTTGTCGCTTCAGCGAAAATTTTCTTTGAAGGGGAAGAGTGGACGCTCGCCCAGCTTCAGCCGTTTGCTGAATCGCCAAACCGTGAGATGCGCAAACGGGCAAGCGAAGCGCGAGTTGCTTTTTTTAAAGAACATGAAGAAAAATTTGATGATATTTATGATCAGCTTGTGAAAGTGCGTACGAATATCGCGAAAAAACTTGGATTTAAAAATTTTGTTGAACTTGGTTATGCCCGCTTAGGGCGAACGGATTATAACGCGGAGATGGTGGCGAAGTTCCGCGAGCAAGTGAAAGAATGGATTGTTCCTGTAGCCGTCAAACTTCGCGAGCGGCAACGAGAGCGCATTGGCGTCGAGAAGCTGAAATATTATGATGAAGCGTTTGTCTTCCCAACCGGAAATCCGACGCCAAAAGGAAACGCAAACTGGATTATCGAAAACGGGAAGAAAATGTACGAAGAACTGTCGCCGGAAACGGGCGAGTTTTTCCGATATATGATCGAGCATGAGCTAATGGATCTTGTCGCGAAAAAAGGGAAAGCGAGCGGAGGCTATTGTACATATATTGAAAATTATAAGGCGCCATTTATTTTTTCCAACTTTACGGGAACTTCTGGAGATATCGATGTGTTAACGCATGAAGCGGGACATGCGTTCCAAGTATATGAAAGCCGTCATTACGAAATCCCGGAGTACAATTGGCCAACGTTCGAAGCATGTGAAATCCATTCGATGAGCATGGAGTTTTTTACATGGCCGTGGATGGAACTATTTTTTAAAGAAGACGCTGAAAAGTATCGCTTCCATCATTTAAGCTCCGCTTTATTGTTTTTACCTTATGGGGTGGCCGTTGATGAGTTTCAACATTTTGTGTATGAAAATCCAGCTGTAACACCAGAGGAGCGTAAACAAGCTTGGCGCGAAATCGAAAAGAAATACATGCCAACAAGAGACTATGACGGAAACGATTATTTAGAACGCGGCGGTTTTTGGCAGCGCCAAGGACACATTTACACAACGGCGTTTTATTATATTGACTACACGTTAGCACAAATTTGCGCATTCCAGTTCTGGAAGCGTTCAAGAGAAAATCACCAAGAAGCTTGGAAAGATTATTTAGCGCTTTGCCAACAAGGAGGAAGCAAATCATTTACTGAACTTGTAAAAGTAGCTGGTTTGATTTCTCCATTTGAAGAGGGATGTGTACAATCGGTCATTGGTGAAATCGAAAGCTGGTTGAATAGCATTGATGATAAACAACTATAAACAAAAGCTTGACATCTTTGTTGATGTCAAGCTTTTGTTCGTTTAGAGAGGGATAGAAATGGCCAATTTATAAACTTGAAATGCTTGGTTATTACCCGTGGTGCTAGATAAAGCCCACGAGACATAAAAATAGCCCTTGCATGGAAAATCCCTTTAAAATGAAAGTGCCAACCTACATTTCAAAGGAGAATCCTCATGCAAGAGCACTTTCATTTTACAACAAACAAAGCGAAAATTCAAAAACAATATGCCGCCATTTTATCGATCGTAATTACACAGTTGTCTTATATCGAACCACATTTGAAGAGACGCAATCGGCACTTGTTGAAGCAAA
>JBHGYD010000048.1:0-112141 GCA_041920415.1 Anoxybacillaceae bacterium | reverse complement strand
TGGTCCAACCATGATCGTTCGTAATTTGTAATCCTTTTTTCTTCATCATTCATCCGCTCCTTTGATTGATCCTCTTAGGAGCAGTATAGACAAGGATACATGTTGATTATACATGTCGGAATTTCAAACTGAATTTATATATAAATCAAATAATGATATACTTATAATCAAATAGTGCTATACTATATAATTAAGATATAATTGCTGTAGAAAAGGTGTGTGGCGAGGACCCTGGATAGCTTTGACTTAGGCAGGTGCGCCTGCATCCTTTCTGTAATAATGGGGGATAAGGATGGGAAAAATGAGTAACAGACAAACTAGAACAGACGTTATCTTAATTGGTGCCGGAATAATGAGTGCGACTTTAGGGACATTGTTGAAAGAATTAGCACCGGAATGGGAAATTAAAGTGTTTGAGAAGCTCGACAAACCAGGAGAAGAAAGCTCTAACGAATGGAATAATGCGGGAACGGGGCATGCTGCACTATGCGAGCTTAACTACACACCCGAGAAACCGGATGGATCTATTGATATTAGCAAAGCTATAAGAATTAATGAACAGTTCCAAGTTTCCAGACAGTTTTGGGCTTACCTTGTAAAAAACAATCTGTTACAAAATCCGCAGGAATTCATCAGACCGTTGCCCCACATAAGTTTAGTCCAAGGGGAAAATAATGTGAGATTTTTAAAGAAACGTTTTGAAGCACTATCAAATAATCCATTATTCCAGGGAATGGAATTTTCTGATGACCCGGAAAAACTGAAAGAATGGATTCCGCTTATAATGGAAGGCCGTACATCGAATGAACCGATCGCGGCAACCAAAATCGACTCAGGTACGGATGTTAACTTTGGCGCTTTAACGCGCATGTTGTTTGACCACTTAAAGAGGAAAGATGTCGAAATAAACTACAAGCATAGTGTTAAGGATATTAAACGTACCAGCGACAGCCTTTGGGAATTGAAAGTGAAGGATCTCAATAGCGGTTCTGTTGAAACCCATAAGGCTAAATTCGTATTTATTGGAGCCGGCGGGGGAAGTCTACACTTGCTTCAAAAATCTGGTATTCCAGAAGGCAAACATATTGGTGGATTCCCTGTAAGCGGATTATTTATGGTATGTAATAATCCAAAAGTTGTAGAGAAACATCATGCAAAAGTTTACAGTAAAGCTAAAATTGGTGCGCCTCCAATGTCTGTTCCGCACCTTGATACACGGTATATCGACAATGAAAAAACGTTGCTCTTTGGACCGTTTGCAGGCTTCTCGCCTAAATTCTTAAAAAATGGTTCAAATATGGATTTGTTTGCTTCCGTAAAACTGCACAATCTCGTAACTTTGTTGGCGTCAGCTTTTAAAAACTTTTCTTTGGAAAAATACTTGGTCCAGCAGCTTATGTTAACGAAAGAAAAGCGCATGAAAGAGTTGCGCGAGTTTATCCCGACGGCTAAATCAGAGGATTGGGATATAGTCGTCGCGGGCCAACGTGTGCAAATTATCAAAGATACTGAAGCTGGCGGTAAAGGAACGATTCAATTTGGTACGGAAGTTGTTAGTGCTGCAGATGGCTCGATCGCTGCATTGCTCGGCGCTTCTCCTGGTGCTTCTACTGCCGTACACGTAATGCTTGAGGTGATTAAAAAATGCTTCCCTCAACATATGCATGAATGGGAACCGAAAATTAAAGAAATGATTCCTTCTTATGGCGTGTCACTAGCGGAAAACCCAGATCTTTTCCAAGAACTTCATACTTCAACAGCAGAGACGCTCGGTCTAAGCGAAAAAGAACCGGTTTATAGTTAATTCTTTGGATGCAGAAACAAAGGTATTGAATGAAAAAGTTTAATACAAGAGTTACGTCCCCTTTCGAAGAAAATTAGGTGGACACTGCTACAAGTCTTTATGTCTGCGATCACTATTCAACTCATGTGGAGTGTGTGGCGAAGCTTATTCAAAAAGAAGAAGCAGGAACCGAATAGAGGATCTGCTTTTTAATGTTATTTTCAACGGACCTCACCAAATATTTTGATAAAATTTAGTAAATGACAGTACCGATTTGATACTGTTTACTTTCACGATCGCAATGCATGTTTTTATGGCTGTTATATTCGATTTTTAAGTCAAGGAGATTTTAGTCATTTGAACTAGGTTGAAAAAATCCCATAGAACAGGTACGAGGACTCCAATCTGGATAAAAGCAATAGGAATTGCTTTAAGGTAAGGTAAAAAACTTGACCCTGCCGGAAACTGAACGGATAGGTTATCTCCCTGTTATTGATGCAAATGTAACAGGTTAGTATATAGTCTTAATAGTAGGGCATGTGCGGTTTGATGAGGGGTAGCCTTGTGAAGGTTACCCCACTCTTTATATCTTATTTTTGAGTTTGCAATTGATATTTTGGTTCCATCATGGTTCCGTATTTCTCATAATTGATATACCATGAGAATGCTTTTTCAAGGACATGCGGTGTTTGACCTCCGCGCTTAAGCGCTTCCTTGAAGTATTCACGCAACTGCGGACGGTAATCCGGGTGTGCGCAATTTTCGATGATAAGGGGTGCACGTTCAATTGGCGCCAATCCGCGAAGGTCAGCATAACCATACTCAGTTACAAGAACATCAACGTCATGTTCGGTATGGTCAACGTGTGATACGAATGGAACGATGCTTGAAATAGCTCCGTTTTTGGCAACGGATTTTGTCACGAAGATGGTAAGGCGGGCATTGCGTGCGAAGTCGCCTGAACCGCCGATGCCGTTCATCATGTTTGTACCGCGAACATGTGTAGAATTAATATTTCCGTATATGTCTGCTTCCAAGGCTGTGTTAATGGAAATGAGCCCGAGACGGCGAACGATTTCTGGATGGTTAGAAATTTCCTGAGGACGAAGGATAAGCTTGTCTCGGTAAGCATCTAAATTGGAATACACTTGTTTCATTTTGTCTTGAGACAAAGTAATGGAGCAGCCGGAAGCGAACCGGACTTTTCCAGCATCAATGAGATCAAACACGGCATCTTGAAGAACCTCTGAATAAACTTCTAAGTTTGAAAATTCCGAATTCAATAAGCCGTGAAGGACAGCATTTGCAACCGAACCAATGCCTGCTTGAAGAGGGGCTAAATTTTCATCAAGTCGACCTGCCGCCACTTCCTTTCGAAGAAAATTGATTAAATGATTAGCCATAACAGCTGTTTCAGCATCTGGAGGTACAATCGTGGATGGTGAATCAAGTTGGTTTGTCAAAACAATTCCAATAATTTTATCATTATCAATTGGAATGCCAGTAGTTCCGATTCGATCGTCTACTTTTGTCAGAGGTATCGGTTCTCGTTCCCCCTGTTTGCCGACTTCGTAAATGTCATGGAGGCCTTTGAGTTCTTTTGGTTGGGCTGTGTTCAATTCGACAATCACATGTCGGGCTTTTTTCGCAAAGATAGAAGAATTTCCTACTGAAGTAGACGGGATGATCATTCCGTCTTCGGTTATCGAAACCGCTTCCATAATTGCAAAATCGATAGGATTTAATACGTCTGAACGCACTAATTCCGCTGTATGTGATAAATGTTGATCAATAAACAAGATTTCCCCTTCATTAATTTTTTTGCGCATAACAGAATCAGCTTGGAACGGAAGACGTTTGTTGATAATTCCTGCTTCTGCCATCATTTTATCAACATCCGAGCCTAGTGAAGCACCTGTATATACGTTTACTTTTAAGTGTTGCTGTTTCGCTTTCTCGATCAGTGCAAAAGGGACTGCCTTGGCATCTCCTGCACGGGTAAATCCGCTTAAACCGAGCGTCATACCGTCTTTTATCCATGAAGCAGCTGTTTCTGCCGTTACAATTCGGTCTCTTAAACGGGGATTGCCGATTAACTCTGAAATATGTTTATCCAATGCGACCTCACCTCTTTTGTTATTTTTTTAATATTCTATCTATTCAGTTGTAAAAAATCATTCAAAATGGAATAAAAGGGCTTTCTTTGTCATTAAAAAAGAATTTTTGATACATAAAGAAGAAAAATTATAAAACCGCTTCTAGTGGAAAGAGAATAAGGGAGAAAAAACATTATCTATAAACGAAAATAAATACATAGATTGCACAGCATCAGTGAAATAGTTGCGGAAAATAAATAAAGAGCTCACTTTGCGAGAGCTCTTTAGAGATAAAGGATTTATTGGAAAAATAAAGAAGAGTGTACAGTGGAAGAAACTGTTTTGATGCGCAGGCGAATAAATCCCTTTGGAAGATGCTTATATCATTAAAAGCAGAGCAGTTTCCGAAAATAGCTTGCATATGTTTGGCTGACAGGCACTCTTGAGCCGTCTTTCATCATCAATAAGAAAGTCGAATGCGAATCTGGATGGATCTCCGCAATGTGATGAATGTTAACGATATATGACCTGTGGCACCGAACAAATATATCATCAGGAAGGGAAAATTCCAGTTCTGTTAAGTTATATTTATGGTAGCCTTCCGCATAATTCGATTTTACGAATGTTTTCCGGTTTTGGGCTTCTAAATAGATAACATTCTCGAAGGGAACAGGAAGCCAACGATCCGTCACTCGGATTGTTAAATACGGCATTATAAGCATTGGCTTCCTTGGCAATATTGCAGTAACGCAGCCTCTCAAGTTGCCAGCATCTAAAATCGGGACGGATATCCCGAAATAAGGTACGCCAAAAACACGGCTGTCTTTTTGCTCTGCAATTTTCCGTTGAACGGTTAAGGCTTTGTAAGTGACCGATTCCGGTTTGATTTTGTCTCCGGGGCGAATTTTTAAATCGATCTGTTTGCTCGGTTGGTAATAAATATAGCGCTTATCATCAGAAATCACGAAAGACGCTTCTTTAGGAAATAATTCATTCATAACTTTTATAATAGAAGAAACGGTAAATTGATCCATATTATCACCCCTAGTGAACGATCCGCCACTTTACTTCGTTTGAAGTGGGGGCTTCAATCGACTTGTATGTTTTTGCTGAACGACAGCAACATACAAGACACCTTTTACGCTCACCTTCCATTCCGAAGGCGTTCGTTTGATCACCATTATAGCACATATGTTGTGCGCCCATAAAGGACAGATAAGGAAATCGCTGGATGGAAACAGCGTAGGCAAAATTCATACTAATGTCTATCATCACCCGTTTTATCCGAAGGGGAATGTAGCATGGCGCGGAAAGCCATAAGTTGGCGAGTTACTACGTCACGACTGATGGCAAGATGAAATTTGTATATAAATGTAACTTAACATTTTGACTTCTCAAGCAGCACACCCTAAGCGCTGTATGATGTTCAATGTACTCTAAAAAGCTGTTCACCGACTGCCCAATGGCATGAATATCCTTGTGGAATCGGTTGGCAATGACAGACTCCTTCAACCATTTCCAAAGACGTTCAATCGGATTTAATTGAGGGGAATAGGGTGGTAAAAAGAAAAACATGATTTAATCTTCATGTTCACTCAAAAATTTTTGCATTTGTTTAGCATGGTGAACCCGAGCGTTATCTAAGACCAAAAGAACATACTTCCCCTAATTCAAGGTTTGCAAAGCCAAAGGCTTGTAGTTGTTCTGTGGTATCTTTTCTAGTTTCTAAAGTGGATTGTATTTCGGCTTTATTTTTGCCAACTCTTAAAGTTGATGGGCTATTCGTTCAACTGTTCTGTGTTAATAGCCCCCTCAGCATAGAAAGTTAATAAACTGTTAAAGAGATAAGAGAGTTTGTTCATGAGGCAAAAATTTATATAGTAGTGAGACTAATTTTAAGAAAGTTAATTGAGATATAACTTTGTTTATAATTTAAAGAGGAGGGGTGTTATTTCACCGCTTCCTCATCTATATAAAACGGATTTAACTTTTCAACTTCATAATAAGTATAAAATCTCCAAATAATAAACTGATTCCTATTAAAGCTAAAATGACTCTATAAACCCAATAAGGTAAGAGAAGTCTTAATGCATTTAGAAGAAAAAGGCCTCCACCTTGGTCACCTGAACCAAAATTTTGCTCAACAAACTTCGAATGAAAACTTTTATTGTACTTTAATGCTGAAAATAGGGAAAAGAACCCCATAATCCCTAAGAAAATAATCACTCCTAAATCATTACTAGTCATTATGTAAACACCTCACTTTTCCACATTACACATATTTATACATATTATAGCGAAATTTCTATTACGTTGTTCAATTATTTACTTATTAGAACTTACACATACTATTTTTTATGGCAAACTCGAGTCAAGTCTAAGTAATTCATTATTTATTCATAGAACTAATGTTACTCCCATATGTACTGTTAACTCAACGCGTGTGTAGTGTGTTGCGCAGATCGTTTTAAAAGAAGAAGCAGGAACCAATCAAAGGTTTTCTGCTTCTATTAAAATGTCGTAGTGGAGAACCGATAATAAATATGGGGCATCTCAGCTTCGTTTACTTCGATTCGGTCAATTAGACGGTGTAAAATTTCTGGTGTTTTTTCCAACTGTCTACACAATAGGAATAGTACTCAAGTTGGTTGTTTTTTATATGTGCTTTTCTATAATGTTCTAGGATGAGTGGTTACTTTTACCATCTATAGCTTCAATGAATTTTCCATTTTTTAAAAAATGCTACCAAATTTAATAATATAATTAATTGGCATAAACTATCTGTGGTGGATTATTGTTGAAAAGTTTACAAACAAAAATAATCTTAGATTTTTCATTTCTATTTCTATGTTCCAGTGTTCTTTTAAGTGGTATTATTTATCAATTCTTCTACTAATTATCGAGATTCGGGGGGAATTACTAGGGATCATAGGAGCTGACTTTGATGCTACTGGCGTCTACAAGATGATGCAACAGGAGAAAATAAATCTCCTAACTGTCGGAGTTTTGCTGTTAGTTATTATTTTTGTTTATTTACTCGCACGTTACTTAGCAAAACCTTTAAAAACTTACTAAAACTGTTCATAAACTTCGTGAAGGAAACTTTTGATATTGTTTTAGAAACCAATTGTTCTGATGAAATCGGTGAATTAACAAATACTTTGTATATGGTACATGAATTAAAATCAATGATTAGTGGAATTTCTACCGCTTCCGTCGATTTACAGCATTCAGCAGAACATTTGGTACATCATACACAAGACACAGCTAAACGAGAAACTCACCATTTGCCGATCAAACAAGCTTGTTGGCATTAAACGTGGCCATCGAGGCTACAAAAGCTGGAACGCATGAAAAAGGATTTGCTGTTGTATCTGAAGAAGTGCGAAAGATGGCAGAACAAGCGAATCAAGCTGCGAAAACCATTGTGCAACCAAATTGAAGGCAGTTTTTGAAGATGGAAAGTGCAATTGAAGCAGTCAATTCCGGTACAGTGTTTTATCTATATAAATACAGATTGATTTTTCGACATATGCAAACCGTTTTGATCGTTCTTTCAGTCGACTCAAACGGTTTTGCTTATGCCGGTTTTTCAATCTGAATTTATATAATACAGGCAAATCATTTTATGAGATTATTGAAGCCATTGCTGCTGTTTCCTCAAAAATTGAAACTATTACAGCTGTAGCAGAGGAACTAACTTCAAGTAGCGGACAAGCATTTACATAAATAAATATTACTTTTTAGGAGGAAACAAAAGTGTTAAAAAACATGAAATTTTTCACCAAGAACATGCTATTTTCGATCGTGAGTGTTGTGATTGTAGGAGTATCACTTATTGGGATAGGTTATATTATCCAAGGTAATTTGTTAGAAAATCAGTTAAAACAGCAATCGGAAGAAATTACAAAAGCTTGGATGAAGAAGATAGATGCCGATAAAGTAGAAAAAGCTTCTAAAACGGAAGATATAAAAAGTAAAGAACATCAAGAGTTAACAAATTTATTTGACCAGTTAAGTGAATATAATCCGAATATTGCTCAAGGGTACATATTTGGTACTGAATTGTCGGGGAAGAATGGAAATGAAACATCGTTAGTGGCGTATCCTACTAAAATATGGGAAATATTGCAAAAAGAAGGGTTAAAAGTAGGGGATATGTATGCTCAGCCTGATGTGGTAGTGGAAGCAATTAAGAAATTAAAGAAAGAAAAGAAAGTTCAATTTACTAAAGTCTATAAAGATGATATAGGTACTTGGATGACAATTTTATATCCGATTACAAATAGCGAAGGTGAGGTATTTGCTTATTTTGGAGCTGACATAGATGCTTCAAACATAGCGAAAGGGCAAAAAGATTTATTGTTCAAATCAGGAATCTCGTTAATTGTTATTTTAATGTTACTCATTGTAGGGCAATACTTATTATTAAAAGTTTCATTAAAGCCGTTAACCAATTTAATGGAAGGTATTGAAGAAGCAAGTAAAGGGAACTTGAATATTTCAGTGAGAGAAGGAAAAGATGAGTTAGGCCAAGTTAATCAAAAGTTTAATAGGATGATCAATGTATTAAAAGGTATGGTAAGTAGAATACGACATACTTCGAAAGAGGTTGCTGAGAATTCAGAAAGGCTTTATGCATCGTTTGAAACAAGTTATAAAGCAGCTAACAATATTACAAATTCGGTAGAAATGGTACAAGAATTATTAAAACAACAAGCTAAATCTATTAATGAATCTGCGGCTTCGATGGAGCAGATTTCTAAAGAAATAACTAGCATTGCAAATTATACAAATGAAGTTTATGAGCTTTCTGAAGAGGTAACAAAGCTTTCTGAAAAAGGGAAAAAGTCTACTGGTACAGTTGTAGAACAGATGGAGAAGATTAATCATAATGTAGAAAACTCCAATAAAGCAATAAACGAGCTTGTTACCGTGTCGGATGAAATTCAAGAAATATTACAAGTAATAACCAATATTGCAAATAATACAAATTTATTGGCATTAAATGCTTCTATTGAGGCTGCTAGAGCAGGTGAGCATGGGAAAGGATTTGCTGTAGTAGCAAATGAAGTGAAAAAATTATCGGAGCAATCCGCAAACTCAGTAGAGGGCATACAAAAACTGATTGATAAAGTAAAAGAACAAGTAAATAAAGTAGTAGATTCTATGGAAATCATAAAGAATAATGTGAATGAAGGTATTGAAATTACAGAAAGTACAAATGAAGTATTTGGGAAGATTTATGAATCTATATTGGAAGTAGCTAATAAATTGCAAGTAGTCTCTTCTTCTTCTCAACAAATTTCTGCAGGAGTTGAAGAATCGACTGCCACGATAGTTGAATTGTCAAGTAACGCTGAAAATATTACTAGAGGATATGATGATATTGTAGAAAATATCCAGGAACAAGAAGCTTCGTTTGAGAATATAAAAGAGACAGTGAGTTACTTAAAAGAAACATCAAAAGAATTAGAAAAACTTAGTGATCAATTTAACATATAATTGAAATCTCCTATAGGGGTTTTGTTTATTCAACAAGATGGAGGGCATCAAATGAAAAATATTGTAGAAGGATTTCGATTATCTGTAGAAAAATTCCCAGATCATATCGCGATTAAAGATAAGGCTCGATATTTAACATATAAAGAACTAGATAAAGAATCGTCACGTGTAGCTGTGGAATTAGTAAAAAACGGACTAAAAAAAGGACAATTTGTAAGTATTTTTCTAAAAAGAAGCGTTGATACCGTAGTGTCCATTTTAGGCATCTTAAAAGCTGGTGGAGTGTATGTAGCATTAGATCCAGCACATCCTGAAGAAAGAAACCGATATATTATCGAAGATACTCAATCACCATTTTTGATAACGAAATCGGATTGGTTAGAAAAAATTAAAAAACTAAATGTAAGATCGAAAAATATATTGCTGGATCGTTTAGGTGACAATGATGAAGATGTATCGGTAGACATTCAAGAGAATGATTTAGCTTATGTGATTTATACATCGGGTACGACCGGCAATCCTAAAGGTACTTTATTGAGACATGTTGGGGTATTAAATTTAGCTTCTTGGATACAGAGAGTGTACGATATAAGACCGGAAGATCGAGTATTACAGTTTGCGACGTTTAGTTTTGATGCTTCTGTATACGAAACATTTGTTTCCTTATTCAATGGTTCGACTCTATATTTAATTGATGATGAGGAAAGAATGTCTGCTGAACATTTTCTTAAAACCATCGATAGAGAAGGAATTACTGTTATTCCTGCTTTACCGACTGTATTTTTTAACCAGTTTTCGAAATATGCTAAAACACATGGAGAGCGGAAATTTGGAAAGGTAAGGGTTGTAGGAGTAGCAGGAGAATTGTTAACGGGTGAGGTTGTAAGAAACTTTAAAAAGCAGTTTGGAAATGAAACGACATTACTTAATTTATATGGTCCAACGGAAACGACGGTAGCCGCTTCGTATTATGAGGTACCTGATGAAATTGATGAAAATATGTATAGTGTTCCAATTGGAAAAGCGATTGATGGTACTAAGTTATATGTAGTGAATGAAAAAGGAGAGAGATGTAAAGTAGGCGAGATTGGTGAATTGTGGATTGCATCTGTAGGGATATCTTTGGGTTATTTGAATAAACCAGAGAAAACAGCAGAAGTGTTTATTAAGAATCCTTTTGAGGATATTTTTGAAGGAATGGTATACAAATCTGGAGATCTCGTAAAAGAATTAGAAGATGGGAACTTGGTGTTTATCGATAGAAAAGATACTCAAGTAAAAATTAGAGGACATCGTATTGAGATTGCTGAAATTGAGAATCGGATGTGTCAGATTGAAGGAATTCATGACGCTGTAGTAGTCGTAGAAGAAGACGACGGGGAGAAAATATTAAAAGCTTTTTACACTTCTACGGATGTGGTGGATCCTGCTTTTATTATCAACGAGTTAAAAAAGAATCTTCCGAGTTATATGATTCCTTCTAAAATGAAAAGAATTGGAGAGTTGCCTTTTGCTCCTACAGGAAAAGTAGATAGAAAAAAATTAGCGATGACTGAAGCGGATCGAGTGGTATTAGTAACCAACGACATTGTAAATCCTAGAAATCAAGTAGAGGAAGACATTTTAAATGCATGGAAAAGGGTATTAAACATTGAAGGAATCGGGGTAAAAGAAGATTTCTTTGAGGTTGGTGGCCATTCTTTAAAAATTATTGAAGTATTAGCGGAAATTAAGAAAAAGTATAGAGGACTATCCATCAAAGATTTCTTTGAATTGCGCACAGTAGAAAAATTAGCCGCAAAAGCATTAGAAGAGCATAAAAAAGAGGTTCAAGTGAAAGAAACAAAATTTGTACAATTAAAAGAATATCCTGTGTTGAAAGTAGATAAGATCTTACCAAAAGTAAAGAGTGTAGTATTAACAGGGGCAACTGGATTCCTAGGTAGCCACTTATTGAAAAGATTGACCGATATGAAAATTCATACATATGTGATTGTGCGAGGAAACCAACCGGAAGAGCGATTGAAAGAAAAGTTGAATAAATATTTTAACATGGGGATGAATGAGTATATTCATGTGGTGAATGGAGACTTAACGCAGAGATTTTTAGGGTTGTCTGAAGACAAGTTTAAGGAGTTAGCCTTCAACATTGATGCTGTTATACATAGTGCTGCGGATGTTCGACATTTTGGAGAGCGGGAGCATTTTGAGAAAATCAATGTCGAAGGTACGAAACATATGTTAGAATTATTGGATGTGAATCCTGATTTGGTATTCCATCATATTTCAACGGTAGGAATTGTGGAAGATTTACTATTAGAAGGAAAGTGGATGGAGTTAGAAGAAAAAACCAATATTCCGGAAGATTTGCAGTTAAATAATGTGTATACAGACACGAAATTAAAAGCTGAGAGATTAGTTTTAGATAAAGTCAAAGAAGGCTATCAAACATTTATATATAGAATGGGAAATTTAACGGGAAGAGCATCTGATGGAGTATTCCAGGAGAACATTGATAGTAATGCATTTTATCGGATGATGAAATTAATGATATTAGTTGAAAAAGCTCCTGATGTAAATTGGATGGTCGATTTCACACCTATTGATTTTGCTAGTGAAGTTGTAACGACCTCTGTACTGAAAACTCAACATGATAGACGGGTCTATCATGTAAATCATCCAGAACCTATTCATTATCGTAAATTTATAGATTTATTGAATGAAGTGGGGTATAAGGTAGAATTGATGGATGCGATAGAATATGAAGAATTTGTATTAAATCTAGAAACTTCTGAGGAAGCTAGAAATTTATTGGTTGCACAATTAGACGGTGACGGTGCGAGAGATTCTGAAGCGATCTTTGATAGTAGGGATACGATGGCTTCTTTGGGAATAAAAAATATTCCTGAAATAAATAGAGAATATATAAAAAAGTTATTAGATCATGCTTTTGAAGTTGGATTTATTAAAGCTAATAAATTATTAGAAGAAGTATCAGTGTAATGCTGATACTTCTTTTTTATGGAGGTGTGTGGGATGGTGGATGTATATATATTTCAAGACTGGAAGTTTTACAAAAAAGAAATAAATGAGAGCATAATCACTGATAAAGAACAGATGTATATAAAGAAGTATGGAAATGGTAGAGAATCCATACTTTCTTTACTTTTAGTAAAGTCTGTTTTAGGAGAAGTGGAAATTTGGAGAGATGAAAGAGGAAAACCTTTTTTAGTAAATGATGAACGATTTGTAAATTGGTCTCATAATGAAGATTATTGGGTATTGGCGGTTAGTAGAGAAGGGTCTGTTGGTGTGGATATTGAGTCGTTAGGTATAGATTATCAAGAAGAGGTGTATGGTTGGATTTTACATGATGAGGAAAAAGAACGTATTAAACAGGGGGTGAGATTCTCTGAAATATGGACAAGGAAAGAGGCTTATGTAAAGTATCTAGGCGTGGGAATTGATGAAGATATGAATAAGTGGAATTCTTTTGATAAGGATTTTATAAAGTCTTTTAAATTTAAGAATGCTGTTATTAGTGTATGCGCGGAAAAGATTTACAAGATGAATGTATATGTAGACGGGTATATAACAGAGGGGGCACATAACCTTGTCAAGTAGACAGTGAAAAAAGAGTATATTAAGCTGCGACTTTTTCCCGATATTCAATCGGGAAAAAGTCGTTAAACTTTTCTTGAAAGCAAATATGAGTTAAATGTTTGTCCTTTCTTAGCGATAAAAATATCCCCTCATGTGTAAAAAATACTATTCAGCTAATTTCGTTGTTTTTTATGTCTTTTTTGAGAAATGGAAAAAAACGTTTTTTACATTTTTTCAATACTATATTTACATTTGTTCTTTAGGTTGGTATAGTGGTCGTGGAAAGGAACTGCTTTTTCTTTTTCAAAAAAATAAAAAGTAAGGAGGATATGGCTGTGAGAAACTAGATGAGTTTTTCACGGCAATTTATATGGGTGATGTCGGTTTATTTCTTTCAGGAGCTACATTATTTTTAAACAGTTTAATGTTATTTGGAAAAGCGAATGAAAAAAGCGTTGGAGTCTTCAATTTGTTTGTAGGGGCTTTTCAAGTCATTGCGCCATTTTATTTAATTGCTGTTTCTGATCAAAACCATTGGACCATTTTTAATCTGGCTTGTATCTTTTTATTTGGCTTTACCTATTTATATGTAGGTGTTACTACGCTAAAAGGTCTTGAAGGCAACGGATTGGGATGGTACTCTCTCTGGGTGTCCATCATAGCGATCGTATATGCAGCTGTATCTGTCGTACATTTTCATGACATAATCAATGCTTTAATATGGGTAATGTGGGCTTATTTATGGTTCTTATTCTTTTTATCCATGTCTCTTAATAAGAAAATTGATGCCTATATTGGAAAAGTAGCCTTTGTGCAATCATGGGTCACTCTTACCATTCCAGCACTCTTATCTCTAACAGGTGTGTGGAAAACAGATTTCGTTTCACATGTATGGCTCTATGTATTGGTATTATCTATTGTTTATTTCTGTATTTCTGCTATTAGATTAAAAGTTTCATTAAATAGCAGAGGAAAAAACATGAATGTACAGGTAAATTCCTAAATTATTGGTCTGTATGGTGCCTGGCACTCTATCAATAGGTCTTATCGAAAAATCGATAAGACTTATTTTCTTCTATTAGGATAAATCCTAAATAAAAAGGTCAACCAGAAAAAATGAATGCGTATCGCGGTATCGGAACGATTTTGCTCTTCTTAGCGAAAAAGGTAAAGAAAGTATATAGAAAGAAAAATTAGTGAAAATTTTAAAAAAAATACTTATAGTATGTTGAAAAATGAGGTAAAATAGAGGTTGGAAGGACCAAAATCTTTTTCAAGGAGGAACCAAAAATGAAAGCACTTACATATCTAGGACCAGGAAAAAAAGAAGTAATGGAAAAACCAAAACCGAAAATTGAAAAGGAGACCGACGTAATCGTTAAGGTTACAAAAACAACGATTTGCGGAACGGATTTGCATATTCTTAAAGGAGATGTTCCTGCTGTAGAAGAAGGTCGAATTTTAGGACATGAAGGTGTAGGGATTGTTGAAGAAGTTGGTTCAGCTGTAAAAAATTTCAAAAAAGGTGACAGAGTGCTGATTTCTTGTATTACTTCCTGTGGAAAATGCGAAAATTGTAAGAAAGGTCTGTATGCTCATTGTGAAGATGGAGGTTGGATCTTAGGGCACTTAATTGACGGAACCCAAGCGGAGTATGTAAGAATCCCATACGCAGACACAAGCCTTTACCCGATCCCGGAAGGTGTAGATGAAGAGGCTCTTGTTATGCTTAGTGATATTCTTCCAACAGGCTTTGAAATTGGTGTGTTAAACGGAAAGGTTCAGCCAGGAGAAACAGTTGCCATTATAGGTGCTGGCCCTGTGGGCATGGCAGCTTTATTAACTGCTCAATTTTATTCACCTGCAGAGATCATTATGGTTGATTTAGACGATAACCGTTTAGAAGTGGCGAAAAAATTTGGCGCAACTCAAGTGGTCAACAGTTCCGACGGTAAGGCGATTGAAAAAATTATGGAATTAACCGACGGAAAAGGTGTAGACGTCGCGATGGAAGCCGTCGGAATTCGACCAACATTTGACATTTGCCAAGAAATTGTAAAACCAGGTGGTTATATAGCCAACATAGGTGTTCATGGAAAAAGTGTGGAGTTTCATATTGAAAAATTATGGATACGTAACATTACATTGACAACCGGTCTTGTCAATACGACTTCTACACCAATGTTATTAAAAACTGTTCAGGCAAAAAAATTGCAGCCGGAACAATTAATTACTCACCGCTTTGCCTTTTCAGATATTATGAAAGCTTATGAGGTATTTGGCAACGCAGCAAAAGAAAGAGCATTAAAAGTCATTATTTCCAACGACTAAGTTTTCTTTCATTAAAAAATACATCTGTTCTTGATCTTTAGAACCTGTATCATTGCTCATTATACAATGATACGGGTTCTTTTTCTATCCAATTGCTTGACCTAGTATCTATCACCGATCGAGTATACGATTCGTTTGGTGGCACATGCACCTAAACAAACCATTGTATAGTACATAAAACAATGATATCTCCTTTTTATCGATTCCTATTCTTCGATATTGTTAAAAATAGGTGTTTTTTATCAAACACTTGTCCAATCAAATAACAGGAATTTGGAATTTTATGGATTATAACAGCTGTTTAAAAAGGGAGATTCATATGTTGGCAGATCGAATTATTTTGACTGGTATGCAGTATCTAGAAACTCCTTATGTATTTAATGCTCCATCCTATCGTACAGATATGTTTGATTGTAGTTCGTTTACACAGTACGTTTTTAGTGTGAATGGCATTCCTCTTCCGAGAAACTCCCGGCAACAATTTTTAGTAGGTACTTCTGTTCCTTTACATCGGATTCAAAAAGGTGACTTATTGTTTTTTACGACAGAAAAAAGAAAGAAAAGAATTGGAATTGCTAAAATCGGGCATGTTGGAATCTATATAGGAAATAATCAAATGCTTCATACGTATCGCCAAGGAAAAAAAGTAACCGTCACAGAGTTAAACTCATATTGGAATAAAAATTTTATCGGTGCTAAGAGAGCGTTGTAAAAGACAAGCAGATCTGCCACAATGGGTTAACAAGCGGGGGTTTTGTTAAATAATCAGGTTGATCATAGGGATATTTTCGCAATTTCTGTGCTTTTTTTGACATAATACTAACAAGGGGTTCCTGAAAAAACTTAAATCATGTAATATAAAAATACGATTGAATTTGATGAACTTGGAGGTAGCGATGGAACTTTTGGAAGTATTTAAAGCCTTGTCCAATGAAACGAGGCTGCAGATCGTACAGTGGTTAAAAAATCCTGAAGTCCACTTTCCAAAACCGCAAAACGGGGATATACACGAAGACGGGGTTTGTGTGAGCGATATTCATAAAAAAGTTGGATTGTCACAATCCACCGTGTCCCTTTACCTATCCATATTGCAAAATGCCGGATTGATCAAAGCAAAACGAATTGGGCAATGGACTTATTATAAAAGGGATGAGGAGAACATCAAAAAAATCATTGAATTGTTATCTAGGGATTTATAGATCAAAATCCTCGCTTACCGTTTAGTAAGCATCCTTACAATTTTGGTCTTGAATCTCTCTTATTTTTATATTATTATATCGATAATTCTAGATATTTATAAATATAGATTAAAAGGACGATGAACCGTTTTGGTAAACATACAAAGAAAACCATCTGACTCTCGGGTTATTCTTTCCTTTGGAATCATGCAGGAACTAAACTAGAAAAAATGTAGATATGGAGGAACGATGATGAACCGTTTTGATAAGCATAGAGGATATTCACGCATGTTTAAAGAAAATCATCTTACTCTTGGGTTGTTCTTTCCTATAGAATCATACGAGGGCAGCATTCCAAAGATGGACATTGAAAAGCAAATTAAATTGGCAAAAAGGGCAGAAGAGCTCAATTTTGCCGCATTGTTCGTCAGGGATGTTCCGTTACACGATCCTTATTTTGGGGATGTAGGCCAAATTTATGATCCTTGGGTCTATTTAGGATATATAGCCGCCCACACTGAAAAAATTGCTTTAGGTACCGCAAGTATTATTCTCACCTTGCGTCATCCTTTGCATGTTGCCAAAGCAGCTGCTTCCGTCGACAGACTATCCGGTGAACGCTTGATTCTCGGGGTGGCGACTGGAGATCGTCCTATCGAATTTCCTGCCTTCTCAGTTGATCCTGAACAGCGTAGCGTTTTGTTTCAAGAAGCCGTATCGGTAATGAAAAAAGTGTGGAAAGAGAACTTCCCGGTTATTCAATCACCACGAGTCCATATGTCGAACGGGGACCTTTTGCCCAAACCGCGTCTGTCGGACATTCCGGTACTGGTAACCGGTCATAGTTCTCAGTCCGTCGAATGGATTGCTGAAAACGGCGATGGTTGGATGTATTATCCTCGAAACTTGAGATTCCAAGCGGAACTCATTAAAAATTGGCGCTCTCATACCGATCAGTTTAAACCGTTCACTCAATCCTTATATGTAGATTTGACGGAGGACCCAAATCATCCGCCAGTCCCTATTCATTTAGGGTTCCGGGTCGGACGCAATATACTCATTGAATTCCTTGAAAGTCTTAAAAATGCGGGTGTCAATCACGTGATTATCAACTTAAAATATGGCCATCGTCCTGTTGAAGAAGTAATTGAAGAATTAGGAGAAGAAGTTGTTCCGCACTTTCCAGCATTAACTAACGAACAAAATGGTGTATCGTGAGTATGAAAGGTCATACAGGATATTCAACAACTGTTTTCTCTTTCAGTGCATGATGAAAACTTAGGCTAAAATTAGCGTGGATTGTAGGAGGAATTGACAACCTCAATACGTAAAGTCACGAAAAGTTGAAAAATCGCATGAATAACCCTAAGATTGAAATTGTCGGTCTTAGGGTTGTTTTACGCAAGTACAGTCTCTTGTAGTTGAGGGAGCTAAATGAAGTCTCGCAAGATTGATGGTAGCTCAAAAATTATACGAGAATGGTGAAAATAAGAGAGGCTCAAATCATTACGGCATATAAATACACGGCAACTACGAACAGCAATCACCCCAACAACGTGTATGCGAATCTGTTGGAGCAAAACTTTCAAATAACGGCTCCGAATGAAGTATGATTAACATAACACTAGGTTTATCTAAAACGAACATGGAGGAGAAAAAAATGGCACAAGTAAAGACAAACGCGATGCGTATTCTTGATAAGAAAAAGATTCATTACAATGTCATTACCTACGACAATCAGGATGGAAAAATCGACGGAATTTCTGTTGCCCATAAAATTGGGAAAGATCCTCAATTGGTGTATAAAACGTTAGTAACGCAGGGGAACAGCGGGAACATTTATGTGTTTGTCGTTCCCGTGGAAGCGGAACTGGATTTGAAAAAAGCCGCGAAAGTAACGGGGGAGAAAAATGTCGCACTAGTGCCGGTGAAAGATATACAAAAGTTGACGGGCTATATTCGCGGAGGGTGTTCACCGATCGGCATGATAAAATCTTATCCGACTTTTATTGATGCTAGTGCTTCTCAATTTGAGCAGATTGTCGTCAGCGGCGGCAAAATCGGTGTGCAATTTGAACTTAGTGTGGAAGATTTGCAAAGCGTAACAGAAGCTGTACTGCAAGAGGTAGTAAAAAAGCAATAAACAAATGGAGGGAGGATGACGGGAACTAGGGAACCGAATAAGATGAAATGCCTGTCGCTGCCCGAGTTTGGCCGAATCGGGAGGGACAGGCATTAGTCTTAACAGCTCTTTATTCGACTTCACCTTTCCAATTTATCATGCCACCTGTCATGTTTTTCACTTGAAAGCCGCGTTCACTTAGCCATTCGCAAGCAAGGCTGCTTCGATTTCCAGAACGGCAAACAACAATATACTCTTTCGTTTTGTCAAGTTCATTGATGCGTTGCAAAATCTCGCCAAGCGGGATGTGACGCGCCCCAGGAATTTTTCCTTGCACTACTTCCTGATATTCACGTACGTCTAATACTTCGATCGTTCGATTTTGTTCTTTTACTACTTTTTCTACTTCTTCAGGCAGTATATCTTTAAACATGATGAACGCCTCCTTAGTTTTTTGGACCAAATACAGAAGAATACAATTTATAGCCACCATCTAAATTTTTGGCGCGGAAACCGTTGTCGTGCAAAATTCGTGTCGCTAAATATCCGTGCAAACCTACCTGACATGTTACGTAAATCGTTTTGTCTTTCGGAAGTTCCGCTAGACGTTCGCGCAGTTCATCAAGTGGAATATTAACAGCTCCATCAATTGTTCCGCGTTCGAATTCTTTTGGTGTACGAACGTCAATGAGCGTGCCTCCATTTGCGATGATTTCATCAATTTCATGCCATTGTACTGTTTCCACCATTCCATCGAGAATGTTCGAAGCGACATAACCTGCCATATTCACTGGATCTTTCGCAGAAGAAAAAGGTGGTGCATACGCCAGTTCTAAATCAGGTAAATCACGAACCGTTAATCCGCCTTTGATTGCTGTTGCGATTACGTCAATTCGTTTATCGACCCCGTCTTTTCCAACGGCTTGCGCGCCATAAATGTTGCCTGTTTCTTTATCAAAAATCAGTTTCAATGTCATTTGTGTTGCATTTGGATAATAGCTTGCATGGCTCATCGGATGAACATGGACCACTTCATATGGAATACCAAGTTGTTTTAATGTTTTTTCATTGTTTCCTGTTGCAGCAACGGTTAATTCGAAAATTTTCGCGATTGATGTCCCTAGTGTGCCGTTGTATTTCACATCGAGTCCATGAATATGGTCCGCTACTAAACGACCTTGACGGTTAGCTGGCCACGCAAGAGGGACAAATGTTTCAAACCCGTGAATGTAGTTTTTCACTTCGATTGCGTCACCGATGGCGTAAATGTTCGGATCGGATGTTTGCAAATATTCATTGACTTTAATAGTGCCGCGAACACCAAGTTCAAGCCCGGCTTCTTTCGCTAATTGATTTTCTGGTTGTACACCGATGGCCAAAATAATCATATCGGTTTCAAGCGCGCGACCGCTATTTAAAATAATACGTCGACCGTTATTTTCAAAGGATTTCACTCCATCTTCCAAAATCAGATTTACGCCATGTTCTTGCATATGTGTATGAACGATAGCCGCCATTTCATAATCAATCGGAGCCATCACTTGATTCGCCATTTCCACAAGTGTTACGTTTACTCCGCGTTTGGCTAAGTTTTCTGCCATTTCGACACCGATAAATCCACCACCAATGACGACGGCGTTTTTTGGTTTTTCGTGATCGACATACGCTTTTATTTTGTCTGTATCAGATATATTACGAAGCGTAAATAACGCGTTAGCTTCATGAATTCCTGGAATTGGCGGTACAATTGGCTTTGCGCCAGGTGACAAAATTAACGTATCGTATGTTTCTTCGTATTCCTCACCTGTACGAAGATTTTTTACCGTAACGGTTTTTCGATCACGATGAATCGCTGTGACCTCGCTTAAATTGCGGATATCAATGTTAAAACGCTTTGCCATTCCTTCAACCGTTTGAACTAATAGTTTCTTTCGATCTGTAATGACTTCACCGATATAATATGGCAAGCCGCAGTTAGCAAACGAAATATATTCGCCTCTTTCAAACATAATAATGTGATCTTTTTCGCTTAACCGGCGTAAACGAGCCGCTGCAGTAGCTCCCCCTGCTACTCCGCCAACAATCACAATTTTTCTCATTACAATTCCCCTCCATTATTTGAATTGCAAAGTTTTAAAGCCATTTTTATTTTGGTTTGAGCCGCTTGTTCTTGTTTTCCTATATAGCAGACTCCCTTTATTTTAAAGCCATATTGTTTTAACTTCCGAACACCCATATTTTTTGTGATGTGATCAGAAACGATAAGGATAACTTCTTTATAAGGAAGTTTGTGATAGTTTCGCTTCAAATAGGCGAGTGGTAACAAAATCGCATTTTCTATAGGTAACTCATTTGAGTCATTATAATCACGTAAATCAATCACTGTAACTTTTTCATCTTGCATCTTTTTTATTTGCTGCAAAGATAACATGGGAATGCAGCAAACAGGAACATATCGTACGTACAAACTATAAATGACGATTATTGCAAGTGTGAAAGAAAATAGTCCCATCTGTTCGCATTGCTCCCCTCCTAACCATATACCCTATACGGTATATTAAAGGTTGTTATTATTTTTGTCAATGATGTTCACATTTATTTCATATACATAGTAGCGTACGGATCAGGTCGCAATTGAATATCGAAGAGTACGAACGTACTGGAACTTTAAGGTGATAAAATCGTAGTACTTAATAACAGAAGGGAGGGATTAAGTTTGAAAAAATACTTTATGTTTTCAGTAAGTTTTGTCTTAGCTTTTGCAATACTTCAAGTATTTTCAGGTATGCTTCTTACAATGTATTACACCCCTCGTGTAGAATGGAATGAAATTTCATCTTTACCATCAAAAGTTGAGTTTGTAAGTCCAAGTATTATTTTACCTCTCATTATCGCTTTGTTAGCAGGGGGAATTGCTTTTGGTGCAACAAAGCTATTTAACAAAAGAGTGTAGCGTCATATAAGGAAGGTGTTTTCCCCTTCTTTTTTATTTGAACGAATGTCACTCCTGTACCGTATTGTCAACACATCACATGTGGAGTTTGTGGCACAGATTGTTCAGAAAAAAGAAGCAGATTCCGTATAAGGAATCTGCTTTTTGATTTATATTTCCTTTTCATCATATTTTCACCATTCTTTTTTAGAATGAAATCAGCGAAAGGGAAACTAAGGAAAAAGGAGAGTGATAAGATGAGTGTCCAGGAATATGAATATACGAACTATTCACCGAAAAAGAGAGGATTTTTCTCATTTTTGTCTGCATCGGTCACAGGAGCTATGTTAGGAAGTGTCGCTACCCTTTATTTAGCTCCTATTCTAGGGATTAATGGAATGACTTCATCTACTCAAAGTGTTGAAAACAAGAAAGCGGCGATTGTTGAACAGAGTGCCACGACTACCAGCATGTTACCGCTTCAACAAACTTCAAGCACTTCAAACAGTATGATCGATGCGATTGAGAGCGTAACAGAAGCAGTCGTGGGAGTGGTCAATATTCAGCAACAAATAAATGCTTATTCAAGCCATTCTCAAGATCAAGAAGCGGGGACAGGTTCAGGGGTTATTTTTGAAAAATATGGAAGAAATACTTATATCGTGACAAATAACCATGTCATTGAAGGGGCTAATAAGGTCGAAGTATCCCTTGCGAACGGAGAAAGAGTGGCGGCAGAAATTGTCGGTGCTGATCCATTAACCGATTTAGCGGTATTAAAAATCAACGGCCAACATGTAAAAAAAGTAGCAAGCTTCGGAGATTCGTCGAAACTTCGGATTGGGGAACAAGTAGCAGCGATCGGAAACCCATTAGGATTAGATTTATCAAGAACGGTTACTGAAGGAATTGTTAGTGGAAAACGAACGATTTCTGTTTCTACTTCAGCAGGGGAGTGGGATTTAAATGTGATTCAAACCGATGCGGCGATTAATCCGGGAAACAGTGGCGGAGCGCTTATCAATAGTGCTGGACAAGTAGTCGGCATTAATAGCCTTAAAATTTCAGAGGAAGGTGTAGAAGGATTGGGATTTGCGATTCCAAGCCAAGACGTCAAGCCGATTGTCGAAGAGTTATTACAATATGGAAAAGTGAAGCGCCCGTATCTTGGAGTGGAACTGCAAGATGTAAGCGATTTTCCAACAACGACTCGACTCGAACAGTTAAACTTGTCCGAAGATGTAACGAAAGGGGTCGTTATTACAGCGGTGGAGCCTTCTTCTCCTGCGGCAGAAGCCGGACTTCAAGCGAAAGATGTGATGATAGCAATCAATGGTACAAAAATCGATAGCATTAGTACGTTGAGAAAATATCTGTACACGGAAACAAAGGTCGGAGAGCAAATTAAAATAGAACTTTTACGTGATGGAAAAACAATTGATGTGTCTCTCAAACTGAGTGAACGAGGAGAGCGTCAGTGATGTTAGAAATAACAGTATTTCATTATATGAAAATGAGGGATGAAAATGGCAAGTCATAAACTTTTTAACATGTTCCCCGAGAAGTCTCCCACCTCTAAGCGAAGTGTAGGTGGGAGAGGTTCATCATAAGAATCGCTTACTGTACTGTAAATGGGAGAGGAAAATATAATGAAAGGAAGGGTTTTGCGGTTGATTATGGAATAATAAAATGAAAGCGCTTTAATTCGAAGTTTTGGAGGGATATAAATGCATTTCAAAGATTACGAGGAGTTTTGGCCGTTTTATCTATCACAACATAGTAAACCGGCAACAAGGATTTGGCACTTCATCGGGACGAGTTTTGTATTTGTTTTTCTTATATTAGCGGTTGTCACGCTTAACTTCTGGTGGTTGCTTGCGGCCCCAGTTATTGCCTACTCGTTCGCATGGTTTAGCCACTTTTTCATCGAAGGTAACAAACCGGCCACGTTTGGTCATCCACTTTGGTCGCTCCGCGCTGATTTCCGTATGTATCGACTGATGTTGTTTGGGCAATTGCAAAGAGAATTGGATATGATAAGGGGGCAACATCATGGAAGTGCTTCCATCGACAACTGATCATTATCTTTATTCTGAACACGATTTTGGGAAAACAGAGTTAATGCCGAGCTATCGCGTCGATTTGCGCGATCCGATAAATGAGCACTTAGACAAGTTTATTAACGCTAACCTTGTATCCGATTGGTCGCAACTTACGTGGAAAGAAATTGGGAAGCCATATGAGGTGAAAACCGTAGCGAAAGTAAAACGCGAATGGGAGCAAGAACACGGCCCCATGTCCGTGAAAAAGTCGTGGGAGTTTTTCAATCGCTCGTTTCATGAGTGGTTTGTCAAAGATGTCCCGAAAGAGATGTCCGAAGCAAAACAACAGTTATGGCGCTATTTATCTCGCTTTCAATTACATGAAGTGAAAAAGGCGTTAGGGGAAACGTTACGTCTGTCGTTATGGAACTATGCTCACCGCATAGAGGACGGGATTTGGGATCCAAGGGGAAAGCGCGCCCTTTTTGAAGGACTCGATGTGAAACGACCGCGTATTCTTTTCTTAGGAGCGGCAGAAGGGTATGAGGCGATGCAGCTATATGCGATGTATCCAGGTGGAGAGGTTGTTCTTGTCGACTACGACGAGTTTTGCCGTACCTACCGCTTTGGTCAATTTCCAGAAAGTTATCCATTTTTAGGGACAAATCCGGCAACAGGACAACCAAAAGTATGGTATAAGGATCAAATGAACATCCACTATATGGTCGATGATATTCGCAACTTATCATTTGGTAAAGAGTTTGATATTGTCATTAGCGTCGGGTTGCTTGAACATTTTCCTGACGAACATAAACACGAAGTATTAGACTGGCACCGAAAATTCCTCAAACCAGGTGGTTACGCCATCATGACCACACCTCGATATCAGTTCAAATCGCTTCTTTTCTACAAAATTATGGCTGATGTTATGAACCACACCTACCGTGAGTTAATGGATATCCGGCAAATGGGATTGTATGTCTATGAAGGTGGTTTTGAGATTTTACGGCACGGTTTTATTAAAGTGCACAATGGAATTGTTGCCCAACCACGATGAGTCCATTGTTAATATCGGAAGGAACAGGTATGATGACCACAATGATCCATTGTGAATATAGGAAAAAACAGATATGATAGGATTAAACGATTCTTCCATGAATCAGAGATATTGGTAATAAATACATTAATAGAAAGGGCTCAATGACTTCAAGTGGAGGTATGCATCATGGTGACAAAACCAGCAGGATTTTGGAAACGGTTTCTTGCGTCTATTTTAGATGGCATCATTATCGGTATTCCTTTAGGGATAATTAGTTATTCGATTATGGGGGAGAGGGAAGCAGACGTTTTTACATCTCTTGTAAATATCTTATATTGTTGGCTTGTTCCTGTTGTCTGGTCTGGTTATACAGTCGGGAAAAAAATCATCGGCATTCGCATTGTGAAAGTAAACGGGGAAAAACTAGGATTTGGCGCGATGTTTTTACGCTCGATTGTCGCTTCCATTATTTACGTAATTACGCTTGGTCTTGGCTTTATTATAAGTGCGATTATGGTAGCCGCGCGTGAAGATAAACGTTCCATTCACGATTTTATCGCAGGAACGTACGTGACGACGGAGAAGGCGAGTTAATAAGTGCCCGTCATCAACCGAGTGAGAGTTCGGGGGTGGCGGGCATATTTTTTAGTCGGAGTAGCAGATAGCATTGAGCGGATGGTTCTTTGAATACAAAGGTATTCAACATTGAATGATTGATTCGTAGTCATCGATAGCAGGAAATACTCTTCATTTCTAGTACGTCCGTAGATATATAAATTCAACTTAAATTCTTGACATATGAATATGAACACAACATGAAAATAGACTGGAGCCCTTTTCAGAGATAGCAGGACACTTTTTAAAATTTATATAAAAACAAATCACAAAATAGGCATTCGGACAAGGAGTCTGTTTTTTTGTTAAAATATATAAGGTGGGAAACGACCATGTATACAAAACTACAATGAAATTGAGGGACCTATGTTGAGCAATAAGGAACGGTTGTGGAAAGAAGCAGAGAGATTTATTCGAATGTGTTATCAAGAACTTCAGAAAAGTAAATCAGAAGTGGAGATCCGTTTGCGAGAAATCAAACAAGAGATTGACCGCACAGGCGTTTATCGACATACATATGAGGAATTAGAACACGGAGCGAGAATGGCATGGCGCAACAGCAACCGTTGCATTGGTCGCTTGTTTTGGCAGACGTTACACGTATTTGATGCCAGGCATTTAGAGAAAGAAGAAGAGATCGCACAACGTTTATTTCATCATATCGAATTTGCCACGAACGATGGGAAAATTCGACCTGCAATTACCGTGTTTAGAGCGGCTGAAAATGGCGTGGAGAATGTGCGGATTTGGAATCACCAACTACTTCGTTATGCGGGATATGAAACAGAGCATGGGATTATCGGCGATTCTTCTTCCATTTCTTTCACGAAAGCGTGTGAACGGATGGGATGGAAAGGAGAAGGGACCCATTTTGACATTCTGCCTTTGGTCATTCAAGTGAAAGGAAAGGAACCTAAGTGGTTTCACATCCCAAAGGATATTATTTTAGAAGTTCCGATTGAACATCCTGAATTCCCTTGGTTTAAGGATTTACAGTTAAAGTGGTATGCTGTTCCCATCATTTCGGATATGAGTCTGGAAATCGGCGGCATTCGCTATACGGCTGCGCCATTTAATGGATGGTATATGGAAACCGAAATTGGCGCTCGAAATTTCGCCGATGATTACCGATACAATGTGCTTCCGAAAATCGCTTCTTGTATGGGGTTAGACATGAGCATGAACGCGACGCTCTGGAAAGATAAAGCGTTAATCGAGTTAAACATCGCTGTTTTATATTCTTATAAAAAAGCGGGCGTCAGCATTGTCGATCACCACACCGCGGCGCAGCAGTTTAAACTATTTGAGCAAAAAGAACATGAAGCGTGCCGTCATGTGACAGGTGACTGGACATGGCTGATACCACCTGTTTCCCCAGCGACCACCCATATTTTCCATAAAAATTATGACAATACTATCGTCACGCCAAATTATTTTTACCAAAATCGACCTTATGAATGATGATATCATCATTTAACAAATACTTGTCACGCTTGAGCTTGAAAAAATTCAGGAAGTGACAGCGGACTGAAAAGTTGATTTGTGAAGTCGAAGTTAGGTATACTCTTATATAAGGTAGGGTACCCCTTTCTCTTAGATTTTTCGCCAAATCAGAGAATACCCTGCCTTTTTCTTTTAGTCTACTAATTTTCTTTACACAAACTTTTATATATCATTTTTCTGTGTGTTATTTATGAATAAGTTAAGGGGTAACAAGATGAAATGGTTTAAATCGCAAATCTTTTGGAAAATCTATATGATTAATCTAGCGATTATCTGTACGCTTTTAGGTTTAATGTTTATTGTATCACGTATCATATTGCCGGAAATTTCAAAGGAACAATATCGGCAAATTACCGATAAAACGGTTTTGCGCATGAAAGACCAAATTTCTCTCATTGCGAAAGACCTTCAAAATCTTGAGAGGTATGTTCAATCGAATGAAAATTTTAAGTCGAATGATTTTCATCGACTTTGTAAGGGGCTTGAGAATATTGTTGCCGTTTCCCCTTATATTGATAGTGGCACGATTGTAGATACAAATGGATATGTACAAGGGTTTTATCCAAATGATTTGAAACATTTGAAAAATTATAACTTAAGCAAGCGTGAGTATTTTCAGCAAGCACTTAAAACAAAAAAAATTTATTTAAGTGATGTCATTTCCGCGGATACAGGACGATATTTGATTGTTGTTTCAGTCCCCGTTTTAAACGATCGTAAAGAAGTCGAACGGGTCGTTAATTTATCGTTACGTATTGAAAATAACGAAATTTTTCAATCCATATTTCAAAGTTTTAAAATCGGGGAGAACGGGTACACGTTTATTGTCGATCGAAACGGAAAAATTATCTCCCATCCGTCAAAAGAACGAATTGGGGAGGATGTAAGTAAAAACCCTGTTGTAAGAAAGTTATTGAAAAAGCAATCGGGGTATCAAGAAGTTACGAATACAAAGGGTATTACTATGCTTGCTTCGTTTGAATATATCCCAATTTTAGAGTGGGGAATTGTAGCGCAAATACCTATTGATGAAATTTATCAACCATATTTAGCATTTCAAAAATCATTGTGGACGATCTCGCTTGTTACTTTTATTGTTTTATCTATTTTGACCGCTTTATACGCAAGGCAACTTATTCATCCGATCCGTAGATTATATTTTGCCGTGGATCAAGTTGCGAAGGGAGATTATAATCAACGGATCGAGAAAATTGACAATACGGAAATCGGAAAATTATCCAGTCGTTTTAATGAAATGATTCATTATATTCGCCAGTCAAAAGCGAATTTGCAGCTTAAAGAAGAACAATTGAAAGAACAGAAAGAATTTCTTCGTAAAATTATCGATATGAATCCAAGTTATATATATGCAATCGACAGGGAAGGAAAATTTACCCTTGTAAACGAATCATTTGCTAAGCTTTTAGGAACAGAAACGCAGTATCTTCTTGGAAAAAAGATCGATGATTTTTCGTTTCATATAGAGTTTGATCTAGTTAGTGTGTGGGAAGAAATAGACAAGGTAAAGGAACGACGCGCTCTTGAAGAAGAGTTCAAGGATCAAGAAGGGAAGATTAGGTGGGTAGAAACAGTGAGACTACCGATTTTCTCTTCAAACGAGGGAGCCGATCAAATCCTATTTGTTTCCACTGATATCACAGAGCGCAAACAAGCGGAAGAGTTATTGCGGAAATCGGAAAAGCTTGCGGTTGTAGGGGAACTGGCTGCAGGGGTGGCCCATGAGATTCGAAATCCATTGACCTCTATCAAAGGGTTTATTCATCTACTAAAAGAAGGAAACGAAAAACATAAACACTATTTTGAAATCATCGAATCTGAATTGGAGCGAATTAGTCTCATTGTGAATGAATTTTTAATGCTAGGAAAACCACAGGTGATGAATTTTCAGCGGAAAGATGTTTCTGTTCTTTTGAAAGATGTGATGGCTCTGTTTGACGCACAGGCGATTTTAAATAATGTTCAAATCGTTTCAGAATTTGAATCTGACCTGCCGCTGCTTTATTGCGATGAAAATCAATTAAAACAAGTATTCATTAATGTTATTAAAAATGCCATTGAGGCGATGCCAAACGGTGGAGAGATGAAGATTCAAGCGAAGATGCAAGAAAATAATCTTGTCATTCGTTTTATTGATCAAGGATGTGGAATTCCTAAAGACCGAATTGCCAAGTTAGGAGAGCCTTTTTATAGTACGAAAGAAAAGGGAACGGGTTTAGGGTTAATGGTAAGTTATAAAATTATCGAAGCTCACCGCGGAAGGATTAAAATCGAAAGTGAAGTAGGTCAAGGAACTACGGTGGATATTATTTTTCCAATTTCTTAATCTATAGTTTATGGAATATGACAACCATGATTTTTCACTCACGGATGATAATGGAGTTATCTGTAAATAGATATACGGGATGATTTAAAAGAATTTTTTATTTACCTAATATTGGTTGTAAGACATCCAAAGGTCATTTTTTAAAATTATAGGAAATCATATCTTTTCTATCCTCTCCATACATTGAAATGAGAAGCGAAAACGGGGAGGATGGATTATGCAGTTTTATTATGGTCAGCAAATGCCATTGCGGATTTTGGATGAGGCGGAGTTTTGGAAGCACCAGGAAGAAGAGCATACCGTTGTGATTCGGGAACTTGTCACCGGGTTAGAGGCACCGTACGTTGAGGCATTGAAAAAATGGGAAGAGGTTTTGTCGGCAACCCATCAGCAAGTTGTTCGCTATATTGAATCCGTCATTCGCGCTGCTTATTATATCCCCGAACAGCTGTATCAGCAGGTGTTGCAATTAGCTTCTTATTGCTTGCAGCAAAGCTTAGACTTTATTAAACTATGCCGACAAATTAAAACGGAAAGCGCGGCGGTCAGTAAAAATCCAACGGCCAAAGTAGTATTGAACCATATTATTCGTGAATCGGAGTACTTCGTTGGCATTGCTCAAGTACTGTTATATGGAAACAGCAAGAATCAGTAGTTAACAGTGCCTATCACTGTCCATTCGTCAGGCAGATGATAGGCACTGATTTAGGAAACTACCTTTTTGCCGATAAAAATTGATAGATCGCGGAGAAATCTTCTTTATGTAATCCATGTTGTTTCGCTAAGCTGTATATTTCTTTTGTGACATTAGCAATTGGCAAAGAAACGTTGTTTTCATAAGCTGATTGTGAAACAAGCTGCAAATCTTTTTGCATGTGTTCAAGCGGAAACTCTGTCGCAAAATCATTGCGGAGAATTTTTTCCTTTTTTCCGTTTAAAAACGGAGCGGTTGTCGGGCCATTAAGAAGCGTGTTTACTACGGTTTCTTTGTCCAGACCGAGCGCCTCTCCAAGCGTGATCGCTTCTGCGAAAGCAGCCATTGACTGGGCAAGCATTAGATTAACGACGAGTTTCATCGAAGTTCCTTTTCCGTTTTCCCCTTGATGCTGAATGGCTTTTCCCATCGCATTCAACATTGGCCTAACTTCTTCTAAATCTTCTTTTTTGCCGCCAACGAAAAATACAAGCTCCCCTTTTTCAGCTGGAATTTTCGATCCCGCGACAGGAGCGTCTAAAAAGCGAATACCGCGTTTCGCTGATTCCTCAGCCATTTTTCGCGTAAAGGACGGATCAACCGTACTGCAGTCCACCCAAAGCTTTCCTTCTGTAAAGTCGTGTAAAAATCCGTGTTCTCCAAGTGCAACTACTTCTACTGCATGAGGGTTGGCGAGCATCGTAAATATGATATCGGCTTGTTGTGCAATTTCCTTTGGCGAATTTGCCCACTTTGCTCCCTTCTCTAACAGGCGAGCAGCTTTTTCCTTCGTGCGATTATGGACTACAAGCTTATATCCTTTGTCCAGTAAATTCTCCGCCATGCGGCTTCCCATAATGCCTAAGCCGATAAAACCGATCATACTTGGTCCCTTCTTTCGTTGTGATTTATTATAGTTATAAAATAAAAGAGAAAAAATCGTCAAACAATATTCATAGAGTATCGTTTTTAAAAGCAATTTATTCAATATATTATTATAAAAAATTTCGTTTCAATCTATAAAGATGAGGTGCTATAATTATATGTAAATTATAAATTTGCTGAAAAAGGAGTGAGAATGTGTCATTACATAGCTATGTGATTCGTACCTTATTTGTCGTTGTGCCGGGGACGTTTTTGATCGGTTTTGGCGTATGTGCGGCGAACGATGTGACTGGTTCAGCATTTTGGTGGACGATTGTGAGTGTTGTTTTATGCGGCATGATCATAGGAGTTTTGTCATCCACCTTAAATTATCGGCGATTTATTGCTCCGATTGCGGTCATTAATGGTCATTTGGAAAAGATGACAGAGGGCGATTTATCAACGCATATACCTGTTGATGAAGTGAGGGAGTTAAAACCGATCGCTATTTGTATGAATGAGATGGCAGAGACGTGGCGAGCTGTCATAGCCAACATCAAACGCCATTCCGATGAAATGGTCTTATTTTCCGAACAGCTGACACATATTGCCGAGCAAACAACGAAAGCGACGGAGCAAATTGCGTCAACAATGGAAGATATCGCATCAAACTCCGAACAACAAGTGAAGACGGCTCAAGAAACGTCAGCTTCGATGAATGATATTTCGAGCGGGCTGACGCAAGTGGCCGTGAATACGCAACAAGTATCGATGAATGCGGGAGAAACGTTTGTCAAAGCAAAAGCAGGGGGACAATCAATTGAAAAAATGGAAGAGCAAATGCGCTTTATCCATCAGCATGTCGAATCGCTTGGACAAGTGGTGAGAGGATTAGGGGAGCGTTCCAATGAAATCGGGCAAATTACGCAAGTCATTACAGGGATCGCTTCACAAACAAATTTGCTTGCGTTAAACGCAGCGATTGAGGCAGCGAGAGCGGGCGAGCAGGGGAAAGGATTTGCTGTTGTCGCTGACGAAGTGCGCAAGCTAGCTGAACAGTCCGCACAGTCCGCTCAACAAATCTCGCAATTAATTGTCCATATTCAAGAAGAAACAGAAAAAGCGATCAAGTCGATGGAAACGGTAGTGAACGAAGTTGCCCAAGGTCTTCATGTCGTTCAAACAGCTGGTCTTTCCTTTGAGCAAATACGCCAGTCGATTAACGGAGTCAGTGAGCAAATTGAACAAGTATCAGCTGCCATTCAGCAAATGACGGCAAGCGCTCAACGTGTTGCTGCATCGATTGATAGTATCACGGCGATTGTAGAACAATCGTCAACGGGATCGGTCAATATTTCAGCGGCGACAGAGGAGCAAATGGCATCGATGGAAGAAATCGTTTCATCCGCTTCCTCTTTAAGCAAAATGGCCGAAGAAATGCGGTCTTTACTGAATAAGTTCACCGTTTGAACACTACCACCACTTACCATCAAGGTGATACCGTGATTGTCGAAGTGGAGGTTTTCTAAAAAATCCATGTATGAGGTTCATTTAAAAAGGTGTAGATGACGTTCATCTACACCTTTTCGCTGTTTAATGGTTGTGAGAGTGTATTTTCTTGTTTTCCAAACAGTAGAAAAAGAAACGCAATGAGCGCGAGAATCGTAGCAACCATAAAAGGTACCTTACTTGAGAGAAGGTGCCCGATCACTCCTGATAGCACTGGAGCAATGGCTGCCCCCATCCAGCGCACAAAATTATATGTTCCTGAAGTAATTCCTCTTTCATATGGCGATACTTTCATCACATAGCTCGTAAATAAAGCGTTATTCAAACCAGATACTAATCCCGATAAGATAATACAAAGAGCAAGTCCCCAAGTGCTGTTAATGATAAATAAAAGGAATAAAAAGATGGCAAATGATAAAAGGCTATATGGTAAAAGTTGCTTTGGTGTATATTTTTTCTCTAGTCGGTGTGATAAGACGGCAGAGCCATAAGCAAGGCAAAGCCCCCATCCAAAAAAGACAAACCCAATTTGAATGGTCGATAATTGCATAATTAATGGAGAATAAGCTAAGACAACAAAAAAACCATAATAATAAAGCATTGCGCCGATAGCACCTTTGACAAACGGTGGAAACGATAAAAGATTGGCCATTTCTCTTATGCGAGCTACTTTTCGTTTTCCTGTTTTGTTTGGCTCATATACGAATAAAGCGACGAGTAAGAGAGCAATGAACATTAATATACTTGTCGCAATAAAAGGGTATCTCCATGAATGTTGACCGAGAATGCCGCCAACAAGAGGCCCGCCCGCCATGCCAAGACCAATCGCTGCTTCGTAAAGACCGACCGCCGTTTGTACATGAGGTGTGAGCGCGATTAATAATGTCATTGCCGTAGCGAAAAACATCGAATTTCCAAGCCCCCATCCGGCTCGGAAGATAGAAAGTTGCGGAATGCTGTTGGATAAACCGCATAATAATGAAAAAACGGTGACGACGGCTAATCCTGTTACCATCATCTTTTTGTCCCCGATCCGGCTCACGAACATTCCGGACGGAATCATCATAATTGCCATTGTAAAAATATAGGCAGTAAACAACATTTCTACTTGCCAGTGGGTCGCACCAATGTTTTTAGCGATCATCGGCAAAATCGGATCGACAATCCCGATTCCCATAAATGCTAAAAACGTCGCAAATACTGTAATCCAGCGGGCACGCGTCTGTTTTCCATCTTCCATTGTTCTTCCCTCCCCTTATTTTTCTTCTTCTAAAATGGATTGTATTGTTTGTTGGAGCTGTTCGAGCTCTATTTTGAATTCAGTCATTTTTGTAATTTTTCGCTGTAACATTTCCACTTGTTTGTTAATTCCTGCGGCAATTTCTTTAAGTTCTTGTTGCTTTTTTTCTTTATCTGTTGAGTTCCGATAATCGCGGCGATGAGCTTCAATCGTTTCATGTAACGTTAAAAATTGTTGCAGTTCTTGTAAAGAAAACCCTAGCACTTCTCTAGCTGTAATGACTTTTTTTAAACGGTCAACATCTTTTTCTGTGTATAACCTCGTTCCTTTTTCGCTTCGTTCGGGCGGTTCAATGAGCCCAATTTGCTCATAATAACGAATCGTTCGTTTTGTAAGTCCGGTTTCTTTCGCGACGTCATCAATTTTTAAGCGCTTCATGTTTGCTCCTTTCTTTATTTTATAAGCATCTTAATAAATATAACATTAACGTTAACGTTACATTTTGTCAATTGACGCATGTATCTAATTGTTTGCTGACGGCTATTCTAACCATGAAATGATTCATTCCAATAGGCATGATCGCCCTCGCCCAATCCAAGCTCCATGCTCGTAGTCTCCACATAAGAAAGTCTGCCCCCATTGTGTTAATGTGATAAAGTGATTCTTTTAAAAAAACCGTTTACAAAGACAATAGGGTATGATAATATTTAGAAAAATAAAATAATATTTATACATGAATCTACTAGGGGAGTCCAATAGCTTGGACTGAGAGAAGAACGCGCTTAAGTTCTTTGACCCTTTGAACCTGATCTGGGTTATACCAGCGTAGGGAAGTAGATAGTGGGAGTACTGTTATTGCATATACTTACACTATTTGCACATTCCATCGGGTTCTCTTTTTCGAGAACCCGATTTTTATTTCCTCTTGTTCTCCCTCCTTATCGTCCACACGTTTTGGTGTAACTTCAGATCTCAAAAAAATAGAATAGGAGGAAGAAGTTACATGCAAAACATTTTATCCTACATGCAGTTTCCCGCAAGCAAAAAGGTATATGTCGAAGGTTCGCGATCGGATATTCGAGTTCCGATGCGAGAAATTGAATTAAGCCCTACGAAAACAGAGAGAGGAACGTTTGAAAACCAACCTGTCCGAGTATATGACACAAGTGGACCTTATACTGACCCTCATTTTCAGCCTGATATTCATAAAGGCTTACCAGAACTGCGCAAACAATGGATTTTAGAACGGGGAGATGTCGAAGAATACGAGGGGCGTCAAGTGAAACCGGAAGACAATGGGCTTCGCAATGGAAAACAATCAGAAATCGTTCTTCCATTTACACGAAAACCTCTTCGCGCAAAAAAAGGTCGAACGGTCACGCAAATGCACTATGCGAAAAAAGGAATCATTACTCCAGAGATGGAGTTTATCGCAATTCGTGAAAATATGGACCCTGAATTCATTCGCCAAGAAGTTGCGGCAGGGCGTGCGATTATCCCTTCTAATATTAATCATCCTGAAAGTGAGCCGATGATTATTGGACGTAATTTTCATGTGAAAATTAATGCGAATATTGGCAATTCTGCTGTGACGTCTTCGATCGAGGAAGAAGTTGAGAAAATGCTTTGGGCGGTCCGCTGGGGAGCGGACACGATTATGGATTTATCGACAGGAAAAAACATCCATGCAACAAGGGAGTTTATTATTCGCAACTCTCCAGTTCCAGTCGGGACCGTTCCGATTTATCAAGCGCTTGAAAAAGTAAACGGTATTGCTGAAGATTTAACATGGGAAGTATACCGTGATACGTTAATTGAACAAGCAGAACAAGGGGTTGACTATTTTACGATCCATGCCGGCGTGCTGCTTCGTTACATCCCAATGACGGTGAACCGTACCACAGGAATCGTATCTCGCGGTGGATCGATTATGGCACAATGGTGTTTAGCCCATCATCAAGAAAACTTCCTTTATACACATTTTGAAGAAATTTGCGAAATCTTAAAAGCATATGATATTGCCATTTCTTTAGGTGATGGCTTGCGGCCTGGTTCGATTGCTGATGCGAATGACGAAGCGCAATTTGCCGAACTAGAAACGCTTGGGGAATTGACGGAGATCGCCTGGAAGCATGATGTCCAAGTAATGATCGAAGGTCCGGGTCACGTTCCGATGCATAAAATTAAAGAAAATGTTGATAAGCAAATCGAAATTTGTAAAGGGGCTCCTTTTTACACGTTAGGTCCGTTAACAACGGATATTGCTCCGGGCTATGACCATATTACTTCTGCGATCGGTGCAGCGATGATTGGCTGGTATGGGACAGCCATGCTTTGCTATGTGACTCCGAAAGAGCATTTAGGATTGCCGAACAAAGAAGATGTACGCCAAGGAGTCGTTTCCTATAAAATTGCGGCGCATGCTGCCGATTTAGCGAAAGGACATCCGGGGGCACAAATACGCGATGATGCGTTATCAAAAGCGCGCTTTGAATTTCGCTGGAACGATCAATTTAACCTCTCGCTTGATCCAGAACGGGCACGAGAATATCATGATGAAACATTACCTGCTGAAGGAGCGAAAATGGCTCACTTTTGTTCGATGTGTGGACCGAAGTTTTGTTCAATGAAAATTTCTCACGATCTGCAAAAAATCGTCAAAGAAGAAAAAACGGAACAAGAACTCATTCAAGAAGGCATGAAACAAAAAGCGAAGGAGTTCGTAGAAAATGGGTCAACCCTTTACCGATAATTCGCATCCAATCGAAGATGTAGCGGCATTACGAAAAGAAATTGTTCAGCTAAAAGAACGAATTTTGCAATTGGAACAACAAATTTCTGATATTCAACGAAAATGCCAGCATGTGTTTTTTGAAACACCTTTCATGCGCAAGTGTGTCAAATGTCATTATGTTGAAAGCTTGTATTATTAACTTTTTAATTTTTGGATATAGAAAAGGGTGAGATGCTTTGTGGCTTCTCACCTTTTTTGTGTCAAAAATGGTTGTCATTAAGACTAGCTGAATTGTTTGCCAAAACAGCTTTTACTGCTTCTTCAATTTCTTTGTAGCTCGTACAACGACAAATATTGGATTGTAGCCATTCTTGAATGATTTCGTCGCTTGCGTGAGGATGTTTTTTTATTAACGCGTGGGCGTTCATAATAAACCCGGGGGTGCAATAGCCGCATTGAAACGCGAAATGCTCGACAAATGCTTGTTGAATCGGTGCATGTTTCAGACCTTCAATGGTTGTTATTTTTTTTCCGACGGTTTCAATCGCTAGTATCATGCACGATTTGATGGGAACGTCATTCACTAACACGGTGCAAGCTCCGCAATCTCCGTTCAAGCAACCGGGTTTGGCTCCTGTTAACCCAAGTACGGTGCGAAGAACGAATAACAACGTATCTGCTGGTCGAGCGATGACGGAGTGCTGTTCTCCGTTCACCGTTAAAAGCATTTCGCATTTTGTTGTGTGTGCCATGTATTCACTCTCCTCCCAGTTCAGTGATGATGTCAAACAACGTATGTTTTAACACGAACAGACGATATTCCGCCGATCCTTCAATATCATCTAAAATTGGACGGGGAAGGTGGTGAAGAGCTTCGTCGATTCTTGCTTCGAGTGGAAGTTGCCAATCATTTAGACGCTCCTCTACCGCTTGGGAGCGAAATGGAAATGGGCAGACACCACTAAATGCAACTCTGATTTGTCCATTTGTTTTTAATGCTGCCACCGTCACAAGTGGATATCCGACTTCCCATTGTTTTCGCTTTTTTATGCTTCGGTAAGGAAGGGAGAGATATGTTTGTTCTGTCATGATTTGGACAAGAAATTCCCCAGGGTGTAGCTGCATTTGTTTCTGAAAAACTTGCTGGATTGGTAGTTGTTTTAATCCATCTTTTCCTGCAATGATGACATCACTATCGGTTAGCAATAGCGGCAACACGGCTTCTCGATAAAAAATTTGTCCACAAATATTTCCTCCTAATGTAATTTGATTACGCGCCGTACGGTCTGCGACTTCGCTTGCTGTTTTACTTAATAAAGGAAATACGTTTGCCTCTTCAATTGTTGTTAAAGATAACGCTGCCCCGAGTACAAGATAGTTGTTATCGAGCCGGAGAGTACGGCACTCAGGAATACCTTTTATGTCAATGACTGCCTCGGTAAAGACAAGGTTTAATCGCGATAGGGTAATAATTTCTGTTCCGCCCGCGTAATACATCGGTTTTTTTCCTTGTTGTTGTAGGGTCTGAAACAATTGAATCGCTTCTTGAATCGATGACGGTTGGTGATACGTAAAATCAAATGGAACCATGGTATTCACCCTTCTTTTTTCGCCAAATAAGCTCAGGAACAAGAGGGAGTTCGTTAAGCGGCACTTCCGCAGCAATGGATAGTGCATTTGCTAATGCCGCGGGCATCCCGATTAAGCCGTGTTCACCGGCACCGCGAGCGCCATAGGGAGCATCGATTTGTGGCGTTTCAACAAATTCGACCACATACTCTGGGTGTTCGCCAAAACGGAGCGGTCGATACGTTCGTAGCTGTGGATTTAACACTCTTTCATATTGGTCGAAGAGGAATGTTTCGCGACTTGCCCAGCTAAGCCCCATGCTCATTGCTCCCATCACTTGCCCGATCGCTGCTTTCCAATTGAGCACTTTTCCGATGTCAATGACGGAAACAGCTCTGATGATTTTATACGTGTAATCGCGTTTATCGAATTCGATTTCGACGGCTTGCGCTCCGACCGTCCATTCCGGGCCTGGTTTTCCTGCGCCCGTTTCTTTATCTAAGTATGTCAAATGTCTTAAAATATAATGGCCACGCCCGATGATTTGCCCGCCGATCGCATTTCCGTTTGGATATTTGTAGCCGTAAGCGATATCTTTAATATTGACACTGATTTTCGGATCATCTCGTAAAAATACTTTTCCATAGCCGACTTCTAAATCTTCGACGGTTGCACGCAATACGACAGAAGCAATCTCTTTTAACTGACGAATCGCATCGTCTGCTGCTTGCAGCACTGCTCTTCCCGCCATAAATGTTCCGCGGCTAGCGACCGTTTTCCAATGTTCAGGTGTTGTTTGTGTATCGACTTCCATCTTCACATGAATGTCTTTTATGTCCATTTTCATTTTTTCGGCAAGTATTTGTGCAAGAATCGTTTTTGTCCCGGTGCCAATCTCGACAACACCAGAGATGAGGTTCATGCTCCCGTCTGGATTAAACGTTAAAATAACTCCGGAACTAGCGTCTGTATCAACGGTTGAAGTTTTCCATATGCAGCTAACGCCTTTGGCACGAACGGTGCGTGAATCGATTTCGATGCGTTGCCAATCGTCCCAATGAATCAATTCGCGCAATCGTTCGATGCATTTTGGTAAATTGCCAACGTTGCTGTTGTTTAAAAGAACTTGTGTCGGTGTCGTGTGGCCGGGGAGTATGGCATTTTTCATCCGCAATTCTAGGCGGTCCATCTGTAACTTTTCTGCTAATAAATCCATCGTTCGTTCGATCGCAAATGAAAGCTCCCCATGACCGAATCCTCGGAACGGGGATGCATACGGATGATTGGTATATACACACAATGAATCGCACCAGACGTTTTCAATATGATAAGGACCTGTGCAATCCACAGCACCAGCGCGGCTGACGTCAATCGCTTTATCGGAATAAGCGCCACCATCGAATAAATAAAGAATTTCTGCTGCTTTTAAGTAACCGTCATTTGTACAGCCGAGTTTGACGGTAGCTTCCAAGCCAATATGAACCGGCGAAGTAATAATGTCGTCTTCTCTTGTATTCCAGACGCTCACTTTTTTCCCACCAACGGCTTTTGACGCTAAGTACGCTAGAAGTTCTAATTGAACAGGAGTTTTCCCGCCATAAGCACCACCGACGAGCGGAGTGTGGACAATCACTTTTCCGACATCTTCGCCAAAGTACGAGCTAATCAGCTTTTTTATCATAAAAGGTGCTTGAGAAGAAGCATAAATAATAATGTATCCATCTGGGAGAATTTCGGCTGTGGCGCATCTTGTTTCCATTGCTGCGTGGTCTGATGGGGAAAAAGAGAAGGTTGCTTCGACGACAACATCGCTTTCGGTCCAGCCTTTTTTCATATTCCCTTTGCGAATTTTCGTGCGATGAGCAATGTTCGTATTGGGCTCAGGGTAAGTATGACTTCCTTTTTGATAACTTCCTAGTTTTTCATGAACGAGGGGAGCTCCCTCTTGCAATGCCTCGCGAGGAGAGTGAACGACAGGAAGGGGTTCATACGTAATACGCACAAGATTTGCGGCTTTTTCCGCTTGCACGAGGCTGTCAGCGACAACAACAGCAACAACTTCACCATGATAGCGTACTTTTTCAAACGCAATCGGAGGACGGTCACGCAAATCTTCCCCGGTAAGCGGCAATCCTTCTCCAGTCAAAATGGCTCTTACACCTGGAACGATTTGAGCGGCCCGGGTGTCAATTTCTTTAATTTTGGCATGGGCGTATCGGCTTGTAACAAGTTTCGCATGCAAGGTTCCTCTTTGTATATAGTCATTTGTATATTTGGCCGCACCGGTTACTTTATCCCATGATTCTTTGCGAATGACGCTTTCTCCAATCATAAGCGAATCCCTCGCTTTCTTTCCCATTTATCGATGGCGAGCAAATAATCTTCTTTTGTGTCAATATCGAAAAAAATATCGGTGTCTTCGTATTCAAGCATCCGCCCTTTTCCTTGCCAACGCTCGCGAATCAGTTTTCGCGCGCCTTCATTTCCGGTTAGCTGAAGTAAATCCGAAAAAGTTTTTGCAGAAAATAATGTAGGTGGCCTCGGAATTCCTTGGTTGGTGAAAGTAATATAAGGAGTGGGGTGAACTTTATAATGGAAAAGTAATTCATTCATCATTGTTTCGGTTACAAATGGCTGGTCGGCTAATAAAACCATGACCGCTTTTGCCTGTAATTGTATTGCTTGTTTTAGGCCGCATATTAACGAATGTGCTTGCCCGTAAGAGGAATGTCGACAAGAAACGGTACTCCATTTTTTACTCATGAATAACTCAGGAGCAACCCAATCAAGTGGATCTCCTTCTTTTGTAACGACAATGACATGATGAAGATGGGAGCGGAGAGCGACTTTTAATGCGACACTGCCAAGACATGTTCCTGCGAAGGGAAGCGTTAATTTATCCATTCCCATCCGCGCGCTTTTGCCTGCTGCTAAATAAATGCCGATGATTCGAGGGGCATTCATGGAAACACCTCTTTTTTTGTACGACCGTTTCGCAATACGTGAATCATTTCAGCCAGCACGCTAATCGCAATTTCTTCGGGACCGTGCGCACCAATCGGTAAGCCGATGGGCGAATGAATATATGGCGGCACTTGATCGGTTGAGAGTAAGCGAGCGGTTCGTTTTTTCGGACCTAAAACGCCAAGATAGTATAACGGGTGATGGAGTAATAGGGACAAAATTTCTTGGTCGCGTTGGAAGTGATGGGTCATTACTACCACAAAATCACGTTCATTGAGTGCGAGTGTTGGGATGACTTCGTTAGGAAAACCGAGAATCCATTCGTCGGCATCGGGAAAGTGTTCAGCGTGACAAAAAGCAGGCCGCCAATCGGTAACGGTAACGCAAAACCCTAGTTGCTTTGCGAACGAGGCGAGCGGTTTCGCATCTGGGGTGGCACCGAAAATCACAAGGCGCGGTTTCGGCCAGTAATGGTGAATGTAAAAAGGAATGTTGGAAATTGTTTGGATTCCGCTTCTCGTTTGGAAAGGAGGTGTTGTTTGGGATAAATGATAAATCTCTTTAGGAATGTCCTCGCCAAAGCCGCCGAATATGTGCCCGCTTTCGGTTAAAAATAAAAGCTTTTTTTCTTCGTCCATCCCATCCGTTAATTTTCTTGCAAATAGGATGTGTTCTCCGCGGTCTAGGTAACTCTTTACGGTAAGTAAATCATGACGAAATGTTTCGGTAATCGGTTGTAAGAGAACATGAATGATTCCGTTACATCCTGTTCCTTGTCCCCATGAAAGGTCGTCTTCATGTTTCATATCAAAAACAAACGTTTCTGCAGTTCCTTCCCGCAACACTTCCTGAGCTTTAACTGCTAAATCTTCCTCCAGACATCCGCCGCTTAACACCCCAATTTGCGTTCCATCATCTTGAAACAACATGCAAGCTCCCTCCTTGCGATACGCGGAGCCCTCAACTTGAATAATGGTGGCCAAAACGCTCTTCGTGTTTGATTCATTAATAACATCGAGGATGCGGTAAATATCATCCATTTTTTTCTCCTCCTACTTTACTATTTCATTGTATTAAGCGGTTTGTGTGTATATGTGCTGCGATTTGTTTTTCTGTTCGTTTGCGAATTTTCACGGATTGTGAAAGATAAGCGAATTTTTGGCAACAAGAAGGTTAGGAGTGGTTAACGCTTATGCCTAATTTCTATTCTCGAAAAAACACGAAAGACGTAAGAATGAAGCAAAAGGAAGGAGAATATGATGATATAAGTATTTATGTAAAAAATTTCTAATTAAGAAAGGGATGAACGGAATGAAGGACATGAAGATCAAGGTGAACGGAATTGATCTTCATCTCGTGGATTTCGGCGGGCAGGGAGAACCGATTATTTGTGTTCATGGTTTAACGGCGAACAGCCGGTTTTGGGATGCGGTCGCGGAGAGGCTGACAGACCGTTACCATGTACTTGCCGTTGATTTAAGGGGGCGCGGTGACAGCGAAAAGCCATTATCCGGCTACAATATCCGCCAGCATGCGGACGATATTTTAGGAATTATCGAGCATTTTGCTTTTGAAAAAGTGATTTATACGGGGCATTCTCTCGGTGCACTTATCGGTGTATGTTTTGCGGCCGTCTATCCGGAGCGTTTGTCCAGATTAATTCTCGTTGACGGGGGAGCAGATGTCGATCCGCGAGTTTATGATAAAATTCGCCCCGCGATTGAACGGCTAGACACGGTATTTCCTGATTTTGCGACGTACTTAAACGAAATGAAAAAAAATCCGTTTTTTTCCGAATGGAACGAGTATATTGAACAGTACTTTTATGCGGACGTTGAACATCGTCCTGACGGTACTGTTTGTTCTAAAGCAAGCAAACAGGCAATCCTCGAGGAGGTAAAAGCACTAGAGCAAACATCGATTAATGCATTTCATGAAAAAATTCAGGCACCGATGTTGCTTTTATGGGCTCCGGACAGTTTTAAAGATGGAAAAACGTTTATGGTCACAAAAGAAAAAGGAGAAAAGTTAGCGGCATCGTTGCCGAACAGCCGCTTTGTGGCGATAGAAGATGCGAACCATTATTCAATTATTTTGTCAAAGTATTCGCAGCTTGTTTCTGAGATAAAAGATTTTTTAGCGTCCACGGAAAAGTGAAAGGATGAAAAGGAATGGGAAAAATCGAATTGAAATCCGTCCATTTGCCGAATGGAGAAACGCTTGGCTACCGGGAGCGGAAAGGCGGTGACAAAGTTGTACTTCTTGTTCATGGCAATATGATATCGTCCAAGCACTGGGATCTCGTTTTTGAAAATATGGATGAATCGTATAAGTTGTATGCGGTCGATTTGCGCGGTCAAGGGATTTCAACGTATAATCGGCGCATTGACTCATTAAAAGATTTTTCCGAAGATTTGAAGATGTTTGTTGACGAGCTCGGTCTACAAAGGTTTTCTATCATCGGTTGGTCAATGGGCGGCGGTGTCAGCATGCAGTTTGCCTCGAATTATCCTGATTATGTGGAAAGACTTGTGTTGCTTGCATCGGTGTCGACACGGGGTTATCCGTTTTATCAACTGGATAAATATGGGCAGCCGATATTAACGGAACGCTTGAAGACGAAAGAAGAAATCGCCAAAGATACAAGAAGAACGATGCCTGTGTTAACCGCGTATAAAAATAGGGACAAAGAGTTTTTAAGGCAGTTGTTTAATTTGACGATGTACACGCATAAACAGCCGTCTGAAGAACGGTATGATGCTTATATTGATGATGTGCTGACGCAGCGCAATTTGCTTGACGTCTATTATGCGCTTAACCGTTTTAACATCAGCCTGCAGCATAACGGGCTTGTGGAAGGCACGGGCGAGGCGGGTTGCATCCATGTTCCGACGCTTGTCATTTGGGGAGAAAACGATTTAGTCGTAACGAAAAAAATGCAGGAAGAAATCGTCGAAGATATTGGAAAAAACGCTACGTTTACAATTTTGCCTAATGCCGGCCATTCGCCTTTAGTCGATAATCTTGAGGGACTATTAAAAGAAGTAGAAAATTTCTTTCGTTCGTAGACAGCAAGTGATTAAAAAATGGGGAGAGGAAGGAGATTAAGTATTCCTTCCTCAATTTTTAGATTAATATAAAGTTCTTTAATAAAACAGTTCATTCAATTCAAAAGATTTGACGGTTGCATGAGCTGTTTGTGAATCAAATCCTTTACCTATTAATATGTCATGGCAGCGACTTTTTTTTATGCAGCTTGTACGAAGTAGCTTGCATTTTCTTCAATCCGTACTTAACAAAAGGATCAATCATACTTAATGTTTGTGCTTCTAATTGAGGATATAAAGGTTGTTTAACTTGTTGATGTGTCATATTAAATTGCATGTATTGTAGATACTAACTAACTTGTTGAGGTTGATAATAAGGAGTGGGGTAATAATGCATGTTTTAACTTCTTTTATTTTGTTTATCTAAATGTAATTCATACTCAGTCCTATACTATGTTCCGCTATTGTCCACCTAGATATATGCCTATTTTTAGGTGATGGCTTTGAGTCGTTTTAACTGTATACTGTAGAGTCAGTATTACACCGGGTTGACAAATGCTTCTTTTTTTTTGTAATTTGTAATTTGTATGTACAATCATTTGTATAATGGAGTGGATTGTTGTGAATGAGTATTTTTGTCAATGTCTTTATTTTACGGCAAACCGGCTTGCAAGAATCATGAATAAAATGGCAGAAGAAGAGTTTGCGCCGCTTGGGCTTTCACCGACATATGCGTTTTTATTAATGGCAGTAAAAGATAAGCCGGGAATAACGCAAAAAGAATTAAGTGAAATTCTCCATATTGCTCCGTCAACAAGTACGCGGTTTGTGGAAAAATTAGAAATGAAGGGGCTTGTACAAAGAAAGAATGAGGGGAAGCTCACACTTATTTATCCGACGGAAAAAGGATTGGCGATACAGGAAGAAATAAAAAGATGCTGGAAAAATTTATATATCCGTTATTCAGAAATTCTTGGTGAAGAACGTGGTATGAAATTAACTAGTGAAATTGAAGAAGCGTGTAATGAATTAGAAAAGTAAAAAATTTTTTTAATCAATTGATTGTATGTACAAACAAATGATAATATTTGTTTGTACATACAAATAAATAAAAACGGTGAATGGAGAGATGATTGATGAAAGTATTAGTCATTGTTGCCCATCCTAATTTAGAACAATCTCGCGTAAATAAAACATGGATGAATCGCCTTGCTCAAGAAGAAAATATAACCGTTCATAATTTATATGCGGCATATCCAGATTGGAATATTGATGTGGAAAAAGAGCAAGCATTATTACTTGAGCATGATCGGATTGTATTTCAATTCCCGCTCTATTGGTATAGCACACCTGCGTTATTAAAGCAGTGGCAAGATGTTGTGTTAACATATGGTTGGGCATACGGTTCAGAAGGAAATAAACTTCATGGAAAAGAATTTGTCCTTGCCATTTCAACGGGAGGACCAGAGGCATCATACCAAGCAGGTGGATACAATCACTATTCGATGAGCGAAATCACTCGACCGCTTCAAGCAATGGCAAATTTAACGGGAATGCATTTCTTACCATCATTTATCGTTTACGGTGTAAGAAACTTAACGGACGAACAGCTGCAAGAAAGCGCCGAGCAATTAGTAAAACATATTACGAATCCGTTATTGCGTTTGGGACGTTAGATTCTAGTTCCACATAAAAATCATTGAAAAGAGGGGGCATCATCAGCCCCCTGATTTTATGAATTTTTTCCGCTGTATTATGATAGCTTTACAACTGTTCTGCCGCGCAGTTTGCCTTTTAGAATATTTGATAATGCATCAGGAAGTTGTTCAAGAGTTACTTCTTGGGCAATAGATTCTAGTAAATTATTAGGTTTTAAATCATTGGCCATTCGTTCCCAAATTTGTTTTCGTAATTCCATTGGACAATACACAGAATCGATACCAAGTAAGTTTACACCACGAAGGATGAATGGGAAGACGGTTGTTGGAACGTCTGTACCACCCGTTAGCCCACTGACAGCTACTGAGCCGTTATATTGGATTCTACTAAGGATAGTGGCAAGGGTTCTCCCGCCAACAGGGTCAACGGCTGCTGCCCAATATTGTTTATCTAACGGACGGATCTGTTCTAGACAAACATCTTCACGAGAGATGATTTCTTTTGCACCAAGCTCGCGTAAATATTCATGTTCGGTTTCTTTCCCTGTACTTGCAACAACGTGATAGTTTCGTTTGGCCAACATGGAAACAGCGATGCTTCCGACCCCGCCAGTGGCTCCTGTAACGAGTACTTTTCCTTTTTCAGGAGATAATCCGTTTTCTTCTAAGCGATGGATCGACAATGCTGCAGTAAACCCGGCAGTTCCTAAAACCATTGCTTCTTTTAGTGTCAATCCTTTTGGAAGAGGGACAATCCAATCTCCAGGAATACGGGCATATTCACTATAGCCTCCGTAATGAGATACGCCGATTTCATAGCTCGTTGCAATAACTTCGTCTCCTTCTTTAAAGCGTGGGTCATTCGAAGAAACGACAATACCAGCGAGATCGATACCTGGGATAAACGGATATGATTTCACAATTTTTCCATTCGGAATGCATGCTAGTCCATCTTTATAGTTGACACTAGAATAAGCAACTTTAATGACGACATCTCCTTCTGGAAGGTCATTTATGGAGACGGTTTGTACATTCACTGTAAAATCTGTTTCCGTTTTGTTCACTACTAACGCTTTGAATTCGTTCACTTGACATCCCCCATTTAGTTTTTTCATATTCTTGTCTATAACGATAACAAAATTATTCTGACCGGTCAAAATATTTTGGTCGTCAAAAATTATGTATAATATCGTATATGATCGAAGTTCGAGAGGTGGCTTTATGAAGAAAAAAGCAGAAGAAAGGCGAGAACAAATTTTAAGGGCTGTTTTTCAAGCGGTTTCAGATAAAGGATACGAAGCGGTGACATTGCAAGATATCGCGGATTATGCAGGTGTAAGTAAAGGAGTTACGAATTATTACTTTGAAAATAAGGAAGACGTGTTTTTAAGCTTGCTGGAATGGGTGACGGATCGGATTTATCAACATGAATATAAAGCGGTGAGTAAAAAAGCAACAGCGATCGAAAAATTAGAGGCATACATTCATTCTGTTTTTATTGATCCAGAAAAAAATAAAAAGTTTTACAAAGTGTATCTTGATTTTATCGCTCAAGCTAGCCGAAATCCGCACTATCGACAAATTAATCTTAAGTTTTACGAAAACTGTTGGAAAATCGGACGCGACATTGTTGCGCTTGGACAAACGGAAGGAACCTTTTCAGCGGACATTCAGGCGGATACAGCTTCAAAGATGATTCGATCAATCATCGATGGATGCCTCATTCAGTGGTTGATGTGTGACGAAGATCATCTTCATGAGTTTTATAAGAAGAGTTGCTATGATGTTATTTTAAAGTATTTAAAATAAGAAAAATCCTTCTGTTTATCGCTTTTTTGTCGCAGCGTTTACTAAAACTTCATATCATTACATATAAACCCCCCCAGCTCATTAAACTAGAGCGGGGGATTCGTTGCTTTATTCCTCTGTTTTCTTTTTTTCTTTTTTCAGCCGTCCTTCACGCCGCGCGGCATCACGCAGCAAAAATTCAATGTGTGCGTTAACGCTGCGAAATTCTTCTTGCGCCCAGCGTTCGATAATTTCATATAAAGCAGGATCGATTCGTAACGGAAAACTTTTCTTTTTTGTCATGTGACTCCACAACCATCAATACAAACTTCCAGTATTAATGACTGGTTGGGTAGCCCGTTCGGAAACGATTGCGACCATTAAGTTATTGACCATATTTGCTTTTCTTTCATCATCTAGCTCTAAGATTCCTTCTTTGTCAAGCTGCTCAATCGCCATTTGTGCCATGGAAACGGCTCCTTCGACGATTTTTTTGCGTGCTGCCAAAATCGCTGCCGCTTGTTGCCGTTGTAACATGGCACTTGCGATTTCAGGAGAGTAGGCAAGATGGCTGAGACGAGCTTCCATCACTTCCACACCGGCAACTGTCAGCCGTTCTTGCAATTCTTTCGCTAATACTTCGGAGATTACATCGGCGTTTCCTCTTAACGTAATTTCATGATTTTCAAATGTGTCGTAAGGGTATTTTGTCGCGACGTGGCGAATTGCTGTTTCGCTTTGAATTTCAACGAACTTTTCATAATTTTCTACATCAAAAACAGCTTTGGCAGAATCAATGACTTTAAATACGATAACCGCCGCAATTTCGATTGGATTTCCTTCGACATCATTGACTTTTAACGTGCTGCTGTTAAAGTTGCGAACACGAAGAGAAACGGTTGGGCGAATCGTTAATGGAATCGTAAGAAATAGACCGCTGTCGCGAATGCTGCCTAAATAACGCCCGAAAAAGGTGACGACTTTCGCTTGATTTGGCTGAACAATCGTAATGCCACTTGTTAATACAATAGCTAATACAAAACATAAAGCTGCGGAGATAATTACTTGATGAAGAATGCTCAGTATAGCTCCTCCTAATAAAGCTAAAACGAAGACAATCCCAACAAAACCGTTGATATACCACGCTTTTGTTTCTTTCATAAGAATACCCACCTTATATTAATTTTATATCATAATGATATCACTTTTTCAAAAATATGTAAATAATATACATTAAAAGGAAAAGTAACTATTATATGAAAAATAAAAAACCGAGAAACTTATCCCTCGGTCATGAAACGATTGTTTTGCGATTTTTGCAGAAATGATTGATACCTATAAATAATAACGACATGCGGGAAGGAATCTTTTTAAAGAGTTTTTTGATAAAAAAACTGTAGACGAAGGCGACCTGCTCGGATGGAAGTTGGTAACATTCTCAGCTTCTTCTTTTTTTCTTATACCATTATGTTGTCAAAAAAGCAGTATTGTTCTTGTATATGTAAACAACATGGCTAATTGCTACTTTAGTTTATTAATAAATCACTATATTAATTTGTTAAAATATGGTAAAAAATAATTGACAATAAAAAAATCAAACCATACAATAACAATAAGCTAGTAGTTTATTTAGAAAATTACAAAAATAGGTGTGGACGGCATGCTTAAACAAGCAAAAGGAAGAATTGGACGAAATGCGGTATTGCTCGCTATGTTGGAAGAAGAGGAAGAAGCAGAAATCATTGCCCATTTAGATGCGCTAGAGTGGTGCTACTGCAAAGGAAAAGTGGGCTCGATGGAACTGCAAAAAATTGTTGCTTCCATTGAAACAGCGGCAAAACGTAACAATGTGGTGAACAGCGGGTTATATCGGGAAATGCATGCGTTGTATCATGCCGTCATTGAGGCGGTGCAAGGCGTAACGAGAGGACAAGTGGAGTTAGGAGATTTAATGAGGACGGTCGGTCTTCGTTTCGCTGTTGTGAGAGGAAAACCGTATGAAAACGACGAAGAAGGGGAATGGATCGCCGTTGCCTTGTACGGTACGATTGGCGCACCGATTCGTGGACTCGAACATGAGACAATCGGATTAGGAATTAATCATATATAAAGCCTATAGTTTTTTAGTTTAGTAGGAGGCTATATATCGCAACAAAAAACGCGTTGCGGATATAGCCTCTTTCTTTATTTCTCTAAAGCGATGGAGAGGGTGTTTGATTCATGGTGATTTTAACGGGTCATACATTAACGTTAGAGGAAGTGAAGCGGGTATTGTACCGTGATGAACTTGTGATTGCTTCTCAAGAAAGCATGGAGGCAGTGGAAAGAAGCAGAAAAGCAGTCGAGGAAATTGTCGCGAATCAAAACGTTGTTTACGGCATTAACACAGGTTTTGGAAAGTTTAGTGATGTGTTAATTCATGCCGGTGATGTAGAAGAATTACAGTGGAATTTGATTCATTCGCATGCATGTGGTGTTGGAGAGCCGTTTCCAGAAGTAGTGTCACGGGCCATGCTCCTTCTTCGCGCCAATGCTCTTTTAAAAGGTTATTCTGGCGTTCGTCCGGTTGTGATTGAACGGTTATTGGATTTATTAAATGCGAAAATTCATCCAATCATTCCGCAACAAGGCTCGCTAGGAGCAAGCGGTGATCTTGCCCCGCTTTCTCATTTAGCGTTGGCGCTTTTGGGAGAAGGGGAAGTATTTTATCACGGACAGCGGATGCAGACGATGGAAGCGCTGTCGAAGGAAGGGATTGCTCCGATTACGTTAAAGGCGAAAGAAGGATTAGCGCTCATTAATGGCACACAAGCCATGACAGCCATGGGCGTTGTCGCATATTTAGAGGCAGAACAATTGGCATATGAAAGTGAAGCGATTGCAGCAATGACAATAGAAGGATTACGCGGGATTGTTGATGCATTTGATGAGCGCATTCATCTTGTCCGTGGTTACAAACAACAATCGGAAGTAGCGGCAAGACTCCGCGACTATTTAACAGGCAGCAAGCTGACGACGCGACAAGGAGAACTGCGTGTGCAAGACGCTTATTCTCTTCGTTGCATCCCACAAGTACACGGGGCGTCATGGCAAGCGCTTGATTATGTAAAAGAAAAGTTAGAAATCGAAATGAATGCCGCAACGGATAACCCGCTCATTTTCGAAGAAGGTGCGAGGGTCATTTCTGGGGGGAATTTTCACGGACAGCCAATTGCGCTGGCGATGGATTTTATGAAAATTGCCGTTGCTGAGCTGGCAAACATTTCGGAGCGGCGGATTGAACGGCTTGTGAATCCTCAACTAAACGATTTGCCGCCGTTTTTAAGCCCGGCGCCTGGACTTCAGTCGGGAGCGATGATTATGCAGTATGCCGCTGCTTCGCTTGTGTCTGAAAATAAAACACTTGCTCATCCGGCAAGCGTGGATTCCATTCCATCATCGGCCAATCAAGAAGACCATGTCAGCATGGGGACGATCGCTTCTCGTCACGCATATGCGATCTTGCAAAATACAAGACGGGTGCTCGCGATTGAACTTATTTGTGCGATGCAAGCGGTTGAGTATCGCGGTGTGGAAAACATGGCACCAAAGACGCGAAAGTTTTATGAAGCAGCAAGAAATGTCGTTCCATCCATTACAAAAGACCGCATCTTCTCAAAAGACATCGAAGCAGCAGCGAAATGGTTGAAAGACATTGATTGGATTTTTTTTCTAAAAACAATGACGACAACGAATCAATATTAATGAAAGGGGAAGTTATGATGAGTCAAGCAACTTCACGTAATGTAAAAGCAAAAAAAGGCCTTGAATTAGAATGTAAAGGCTGGGAACAGGAAGCCGTCCTTCGTATGTTGTATAACAATTTAGATCCAGAAGTAGCAGAAAAACCGGAGGATCTCATTGTCTACGGAGGTATCGGAAAAGCAGCAAGGAACTGGGAAGCGTTTGATGCGATTGTGAGGGCGTTAAGAGAACTAGAAAAGGATGAAACGCTTCTCATTCAATCAGGAAAACCGGTTGGGGTGTTTAAAACGCATGAACGCGCACCGAGAGTACTTCTTTCGAACTCTGTTCTTGTACCAAAATGGGCGACATGGGAACATTTCCATGAGTTGGATAAAAAGGGGCTAATTATGTATGGTCAGATGACCGCAGGAAGCTGGATTTACATTGGTACGCAAGGCATTTTACAAGGAACATATGAAACGTTTGCGGCCGTGGCAAAACAACACTTTGGTGGAACATTGAAAGGAACATTAACGCTTACAGCTGGATTAGGTGGCATGGGCGGTGCGCAACCTCTGGCGGTCACGATGAATGAAGGGGTGGTCATCGCTGTTGAAGTCGATCCAAGCCGCATTCAAAAGCGGTTAGATACGAAATATTGCGATCGCATGACCGATTCGTTGGATGAAGCGCTTCTTTGGGCATACGCAGCAAAAGAAAAGGGAGAGCCTCTTTCCATTGGACTTGTCGGTAATGCCGCGGAAGTGCATCATGAGCTATTAAAACGCGGCGTGAAAATCGATATTGTCACCGACCAAACGTCTGCGCATGATCCGTTAAACGGTTATATTCCTACAGGAATGTCGCTAGAAGAAGCGGCCGATTTAAGAAGAAAAGATCCGAATGAATATATGCGCCGCTCGAAACAAAGTATGGCAAGACATGTGGAAGCGATGCTTGAGTTTCAAAAGCGTGGGGCAATCGTATTCGACTACGGTAACAACATTCGCCAAGTCGCAAAAGATGAAGGAGTCGAGAATGCATTTGCGTTTCCAGGATTCGTACCAGCATATATCCGCCCGCTCTTTTGCGAAGGAAAAGGACCTTTCCGCTGGGCGGCATTATCCGGTGACCCAGAGGACATTTATCGGACAGACGAATTGATTAAAGAATTATTCCCAGAAAACAAAGCATTGATTCGCTGGATTGAGATGGCGCAAAAGAAAGTAGCGTTCCAAGGCTTGCCTGCGCGGATTTGTTGGTTAGGGTATGGTGAACGGGTGAAAATGGGACTTGCGATCAATGAACTCGTGCGCAAAGGCGAAATTAAAGCACCGATTGTCATTGGCAGAGACCATTTGGATTGCGGTTCGGTCGCTTCACCAAACCGCGAAACAGAAGCAATGAAGGATGGAAGTGACGCCATTGGCGATTGGGCGGTATTGAACGCACTCATTAATACAGCTGCTGGCGGTTCGTGGATTTCTTTCCATCATGGCGGTGGTGTTGGTATGGGATATTCGTTGCATGCTGGTATGGTCATTGTTGCCGATGGTACGGATTTAGCAAAAGAACGTTTGGAACGTGTGTTGACGACAGACCCTGGCATGGGTGTTATTCGCCACGCAGATGCCGGGTATGAGCGTGCCATTGAAGTGGCGGATGAAATGAATATCGTCATTCCGATGCGACATCGACTATAAGGGGGATATAGCTATGTCTCATTTCGATACGCTTATTGTCAACATCGGTCAGCTTCTAACAATGGAAGGGGATGGACCAGCCAAAGGGGAGCAAATGAAAACGCTCCCTATTCTAGAGCATGCCGCCATTGGTGTGAAGGATGGAAAAATTACGTTTATTGGCAATAACGAGGAAGCGAAAAACTTTCATGCTAATATCGTAATTGACGCGAATGGAAAACTTGTCACACCAGGACTTGTTGATCCGCATACACACCTTGTGTTCGCCGGTTCAAGAGAGCATGAATTAACATTAAAGCAACAAGGCGTTCCATATTTAGAAATTTTAAAACGAGGCGGCGGTATTTTATCGACGGTACAAGCAACAAGAAAAGCGAGCGAAGAGGAGTTGTTCGTAAAAGCAAAGTTTCATCTTGATCGAATGTTGTCTTATGGGATGACAACAGTTGAAGCGAAGAGTGGATATGGATTGGATGAGGAGACAGAGCTGAAACAGCTACGTGTCGTCAAACGGTTGCAACAAGAGCACCCGGTTGACCTTGTTTCGACGTTTTTAGGCACACATGCGATTCCGCCAGAGTACAAAAACGACTCAGACGGCTTTCTAGAGAAGATGTTAGGATTGCTTGATGTGATTCAACAAGAAACCTTGGCTGAGTTTGTTGATATTTTTTGCGAAACAGGCGTATTTACGATAGAACAGTCGCGCGCGTTTTTACAAGCGGCCAAAGCGAAAGGATTTGCTGTGAAAATTCACGCTGATGAAATTGATTCACTTGGCGGTACGGAACTGGCGGTTGAACTAGGCGCAGTGAGTGGCGATCATCTTGTTGGCGCATCAGACGTTGGCATTGCGCAACTTGCCAATTCGGATACGATTGCTGTCCTACTTCCAGGCACCTCGTTTTATTTAGGAAAGGAAAAGTACGCAAGAGCGCGGGAAATGATTGAAGCAGGTGTCGCTGTGGCTCTATCGACTGATTTTAATCCGGGCAGCTCGCCAACGGAAAACTTGCAGTTCATTATGTCGCTCGCGGCATTGAAATTAAAAATGACACCAGAGGAAATTTGGCATGCAGTGACCGTGAATGCCGCTTACGCGATTAACCGTGGAGAGGAAGCGGGACGCATCATGATCGGAAGAAAAGCTGATATCGTCATTTGGGATGCCCCAAATTATGCGTATATTCCGTACCATTACGGTGTGAACCATGTCAACATAGTCTTAAAAGGTGGAAACGTTGTCGTAGAGAGGAGAAAAAATCATGCAGCCATTTCTCTTTCTTAAAGAAGTGGGGAAAGCAGTTTTTAAAGACCGCTATGTGACAAAAGCAAGTGAACTGTTATGCCAATGGGACGGAAAGACAGGAGGACGTATCGGCCTCGTCGGTGTGCCATTATCTAAATCATCGATCAGTCACTCTGGTGCCGCTTTTGCCCCTAGTGTCATTCGCCAAATTCTTTCTTCTTACAGCACGTATTCGATAGAAGAGGATCTTGACTTGACCAATGTTATCGTGACCGATTATGGCGATATTGTGATGCATCCGACTGATATCATCGAGTCGCAAAAACGCATTGCGGAAACGGTGGAGCAAGTTGTGGCCATGAATCCTCATACGTTGTTTATTGTTCTTGGAGGAGATCACTCGATTAGTTTCCCTGTTGTGAGCGGATTTCAGAAACAGTGGGGGAAAATCGGTATTATTCAATTTGATGCCCATCACGATTTGCGCAACTTAGAAGATGGAGGACCGACAAATGGAACACCATTTCGAAGTTTGTTAGAATCGGGCGTAATCGAAGGACGTCACCTCATTCAAATTGGCCTTCGCGATTTTGCGAATAGTAAAGTATATACGGAGTATGGCAGACAACATGGGGTAACGATGTATACGATGGACGATGTGCACAGATGTACAATCGAAACCATCATTAAGGAGAGTATGGCAACATTAGAAAAAGAAGTAGATGTCGTGTATGTATCAGTCGATATGGATGTTCTTGACCAAGCGTTTGCCCCAGGATGTCCAGCGATTGGTCCTGGAGGAATGGACAGCTATTCGTTACTGAAGGCAGTTGCTTTATTAGCGGAGTATGATATCGTTCAAGCGATGGATATTGTGGAAATTGACCCAACCATTGATTTTCGTAATATGACAAGCCGAACGGCTGCGTGGGTCATTTTGCAATTTTTAAAAGGGAAGAAAAAGACGGGATGGCTTTAATATAAGTGATAAAGAGGGGGTCACCACCATGAGTGAAACACCCTCTTTTTGCATGCTATCAAGGGTTAGAGGCTTTTCTATAACGGTATTGTTGCCATTGATAGCGAATAAAACACCCAATACAAAACCCGAGGATAGCGACAAATGCTGCCAATGCTACCATTGCTGTGAAGATGTAGGCAACGATCATCCAATGAGCTAAGTAACTAATCAATCCAACAGAAAGACATATAACGGCAATAATTTGGTTGAACTGCTGCTGATCGGCATCTTCTGGAACATACTCAGAAGGGGGCTTCGTTAAAAACAACTTCGCTAAGCGCATGACAGGGTTAAAGCCAAAGAACAGTCCAAGCAATCCAGCAACTAGTGGCAAAGCAAGCAACCATTCTTGACCTGTCATCCATGTCGCAACAACACTTATAACAATGAACCATTGATTGGCTCTTACAAGCGGACGAGGGATCGAACGAAAGGTTTGTTTCATTTTTATCCCTACCTTTCTTATAGGATTATAAGAATTTTACTACTGTTTGGCGACTTTGTGAAGAAGGACAAATGTCCTTGAAAAAATGTTGAGGTTATTGAAAAATGAAAAAAACAAAGCACATACTAGGACAGTTGAAAAAGAAAGGGGGGATGTTCATGGTACAACCATGGTCAGCTGAACAAGTAGTTTCACAACAGTTAGCGTATCAGTTAATTAACGAACAGTTTCCAGAGCTTGAAGTTATTCATTTGAATGAGTTAGGGGAAGGGTTTGATAATACGGTTTTTGCCGTGAATGACTGTTATGTGTTTCGGTTTCCTCGTCGTGCAATTGCTGTTGATTTGCTCAAAACGGAAAATCGTATTCTTCCACAATTAGTGCCATACTTGCCAGTTGAAATTCCAGAGCCTATCTTCATCGGAAAGCCAAGTAATATATATCCTTGGCCGTTTACTGGATACCGATTGGTAAGTGGTAAAACACCAGGAACACTAACGAATCAAACAAGATTAAAATCTATAAAGCCACTAGCGGAGTTTTTACGAGAATTGCATCATTTCCCTATTCAAAAAGCGAAGGAATTTTCTTTGTCTTATGACCCATTGCATCGCTTAGATATATCGAGAAGAAAACAGCAACTTGAAACGCATATCGAACAGCTAAAGCTGACGGGACTATGGAATGATTTCTTAGCTTTAGATACATACGTCTCTTCACTCAGATATATTGACTATAAAAATAGGGAGGTGCTAGTTCACGGCGATCTTCATTTTCGCAATTTACTAGTGGATGACGAGGGGATGTTATCAGGAGTTATCGATTGGGGAGATGTTCATATCGGTCATCCGGCTGTTGATTTAGCCATCGTTTATAGCTTCTTGCCGCCAGAAGGTCGAGCGTTGTTTTATGAGATTTATGGTCATGTCGATGATGAAACGAAAAAACTTGCTCAATTTCGAGCAGTCTATACTTCAGTTGTTTTACTGTTATACAGTCATGATTTAGGGGACAAAAAATTGATGGAAGCATCGAGAGAGAGTTTGAGATTTGCACTAACGAATTGTTAAAACTGGATAAACATATGTGGTTGCTGATATATATCATTTAAGTTAAGATAAATATGATTTTATGATAGGGACAAAAATACCAGCAGATTGTGTAGAAGGAGAATAAAAATGGATGTTTTTCACTCGTTAGGTTTTGCGCTGTCTTCGGGAGCGTTCATTGCACTATTAAAAATTATTGTCATTGATATTATTTTGTCGGGAGATAATGCGGTTGTGATTGCGATGGCGACGAGGAGACTACCAAAGCACCAGCAAAATCAGGCGATTTTTTGGGGAACAGGCGGTGCAGTGATTTTACGGACTTTATTCGCTGCCATGATTGTATTTCTATTGAAAATTCCGTTCGTACATTTGCTTGGTGGGCTTTTATTGCTTTGGATTGCGTACAAAGTGCTTGTCGAGCGCGAAGAAGAGGCGAATGTTCAATCATCCGACCGTCTTTTGAAAGCCATTTGGACCATTATGATTGCTGATGCGGTGATGAGTTTAGACAATGTCGTAGCTGTTGCTGGAGCGTCAGAAGGGCATATCGGCATGATTGCCTTTGGTGTTGCGATTAGTATCCCGATTATGATTCTTGGCTCTAAGGCTATTATGAAGATGATGGAAAGGTATACATGGATCGCTTATGTCGGTTCTGGAATTCTCGCGTGGACAGGCGGGGAAATGATGATGGAAGACGAAGGATTCATAAGCATTCTTCATATTCCGCATGGACCTCTTACGTATGCGATTAGCGCCGGATTAACGATTTTCGTCTTAGCGGCTGGGTATATAACGAATAAAAAGGCGGAAGCAGAAAGTGAAAAAGAAAGAATGGCATGAATCATATATCTCTTTTGTGAAAGAAATAGGCTAGTGTCTTTTTTTGAAAAGATACTAGCCTATTTTTTATCAGCGGTCGGTTACTACAATATAGGTAGCTTTCACTGGTCCATGGACGCCAACCACTAAATTCATTTCAATATCTGCCGAGTTGCTTGGCCCTGTAATAAAGTTGATGCAGGACGGGATTTGCTCTCCTTTTTCGATTCGTTCATGGATGAAAGCAGCCGCCTGCGTCATGCGTGGAACGATTGTACTTTTTGGAATAATGGCGACATATGTTTGCGGTAAAAAGCTGACTGTACGTCCTTTTCCGTTGCTGCTAAATAAAACGACTGTACCGGATTCAGCAAGCGTCATATCGCTAAATGTAATGCCGACATTCGCTTTTTCCGCATATTCGATATTTTTTTGACCAACTGCCGGGTTCCATATATGGACGTCTATCTTCTCATTCGGCCATTCTTCCTGCAAAAGCGGGGATAATCCATATTCAGTAAAACGCGGATCATCCCATGTAACGACAGAGCCGCCTCCATAGTTGGCCACGACCTGTTTTAGCGTTGCTGCTAGATGATCGACCGTTGTTTCAACTAAATCAGTATGGATGCGTGGACATTGTAATTTCAACGCTTCTAAAAGCTCATCTTGGCTATAGCCTTGGAATACGGTCCATTGTGGTCGGTGTTTCCAATCTGGACGGGTAACGCCTGATGTGCGTTGTTCGCGACCAAGACTTTTAGCGATATTTTGTAAAAACGCATCCCTGTTATGAATGATACCAATCGTCAAGATTGTTTACCTCCTTTCTGGTGATTGTTAAACCAATCTCGAAATCTCTCTTTGCCCGGAGCTGGAAATTCGCGAATTTCCGTCCATGCTTTTAACGGACCGGGACCTTTTGTGATGCGGTTATCAATAGTAAATGGATTCAGCGCGCTTGGAGCAATTTTTGACCCTAATTTGTAAAGTGATGATGAAGCGGCTCCTAAACCGAATGCTTTCATTGCTAATTTTTCGGAAATGGGCGCTTTTCCTTCCCGTTCAACAATCACTTGACGATGTTTCAGCAACAATTCATGGAGCGGAATTTTGACTGGACATGCTTCCGTACAAGCCGCACATAGTGTGGAGGCGTATGGAAGCTCTTTGTAATCATCATATCCTCCCAGTAACGGCGAGAGAACCGCACCGATAGGTCCTGAATAAATGGAACCATAGGAATGACCGCCGATATGACGATACACGGGACAAACGTTGACGCAAGCGGCACAACGAATGCATTGTAACACTGGTTGAAATTCCGTGCCGAGAATGTTTGAGCGACCGTTATCGACAATGACTAAATGAAATTCCTCTGGACCATCTACATCTCCTTCGTCGCGCGGACCGGTAAGAACGGTAATATAGCTCGTTAATTTTTGACCAACAGCGCTGCGTGTTAATAAACTGACGAGAACTTCCATTTCTTCGAATGTGGGAACGATACGCTCCATCCCCATTACCGTAATTTGCGTTTTAGGTAGTGCGGTGACTAAGTCCGCGTTTCCTTCATTTGTTACGAGCGTGATGGAGCCGGATTCAGCAATCGCAAAATTGCAACCTGTAATGCCGACGTCGGCAGTTAAATATTGTTCGCGCAACATTTTACGTGCGTGAAGCGCAAGTTCTTCAGGTTTTTCAGTTTGGTTATAAGCTAGCTTTTCCTTAAAGACGTCACGAATTTGTTCTTTATTTTTATGGAGTGCTGGTGCAACGATATGCGATGGCGGATCATGGTCATCGACTTGCAAAATGTATTCTCCAAGATCGGTTTCGATGACCTCGCAGCCTGCCGCTTCTAAAACAGGATTCAAATTAATTTCTTCGGTAACCATTGATTTGGATTTAACAATTTTCTTTGCATTCTTTTTTACAACAACATCGCGAATATATTGATTTGCTTCTTCGGCTGTTTGCGCAAAGAAAACATGTCCGCCACGTTTGGCGACATTTTCGCTTAATTGCATTAAGTAATAATCGAGATTCTCTAACGTATGCTTGCGGATTTCTTCTCCTAACGCCCGCCATTCTTCCCAGTTTCCAAGCTCAGCTGCGGCTTCTAAGCGTCTTGTTCGCAACCGTTCTTGGGCTCCAGCGACTGCGCCGCGCATAAATGAGTTATGAATTCCTTGTTCAACACGTTCTTTAAATTCATATGTACTGATTTTCATTGCCATTGAAGATCACCTCTCTATTAACGGCTGTTTAGTACTTCAGCAATGTGCATAACCTTAATTGGTTTTCCTTGCCGTTCAATGCGTCCGCCAATGTTCATTAAACAGCCGCAGTCCGCTCCGATTAAATAGTCTGCCTCTACTTCTTCGATATGATGAATTTTTTCATCGACCATCTGTTCGGAAATCGGTCCCATCTTGACGGAGAACGTACCACCGAAACCACAACAGTTATGCGCATTTGGCAGCGGCACAAATTCTAAACCTTCTACATTTTTTAGTAGTTTGATAGGAGCATCTTTTACACCGAGTAAGCGGGTCATATGACAGGAGGTATGATAAGTCGCACGACCTTTCAATTTAGCTCCTACATTTTCGACTTTCAACACTTCCACGAGAAATTGCGTTAATTCATATGTTTTGGATGCTAGCGCTTTCGCTTTCGGTTCCCATTCAGGATCTCCTTTAAAAATATGCGGATATTCTTTGAACATCGTTGCACAAGATCCGGAAGGAGTCACGATATATTCAGCATGCTCAAACGTGCGAATCATATGTTTCATCGCTTCTTTTGCTTCTTTCACATACCCGCTGTTGTATGCCGGTTGTCCGCAACATGTTTGCGCTTCTGGAAATTCAATTTCACAGCCTAGCCGTTCTAACAACTCCACCGTTGCTTTTCCAACATTGGTATGAAATAAATCGACTAAACACGTAACGAATAAAGTGACTTTCACTTTCTTTTCCCTCCTTACGAAAGAAAACGTTTTCTTTTTTCCAATTTAATGCTAAATTCACTATAAGTCAACAGGTCATCAGATGACTTTATTCGTATTATATAATATTTTGATAATTTGGAAGTATAATTTTTTCGCAAAAAAGAAAGCGCTCGATTGTTTCGTCGAGCACTTGTGATCAGTAAATATATTTTTCGAGCACTCTTTCTACATTTGATAAATGTTGTAACATTCGTTCTTGGGCGACGTCCGCATTTTTTTCTTTAATCGCTTCAAAAATTTGAATGTGTTCCTCGAGGAGCTGCTCGCTTGTTGTTTGTTTGGAAAAAAGCCAAATTTTTCGCGTTTCCCGCATTGTTTCGATCATCATTCCTGATACGTTATTCATCAGGCTTACTAAAATCGGGTTTTGGGATGCGGCAGCAACGGCAATATGAAATAAAAAATCCGCTTTTTCGCCGAGTTCTTTATCTCTATCTCCGATTCCTTGGCGCATTTGGTCAAGAGCATGTTCCATTGCTTTCAAATCTTTTTCTGTTCGTTTCCGCGCGGCAACACCAGCTGCTCCTACTTCTAGCAGTTTGCGTACTTCCAATAAATGAGCAATATCTTCTTTTTTCATAAGAGCAGCAATGGAAATGGGAAAAGAAAGCATCGTCGGATCAAATTCACGAACATATGTCCCTTCGCCTTGTTTTAATTCAATTAACCCCATCGCTTTTAAGGCGGTTAATGCTTCACGAATCGCTGCTCGTCCCACTTTAAAATTTTCTGCGAGTTGTTGTACGGAATCTAATTTATCACCTGGTTTTAAGACTCCTGTTTTAATCATTTCAAAAATGGCTTCGGCGACTTCTTCGTAAATTTTTTTCGGTTTGATTTGTTTATATTCCAACGCGTTCACCTCGGTAAAAAACTCATATTTTTATTATACATGGAATAAAACTACAACAAAAACTTTTCATCTTCAATAAGGGGGGAGGGAAGTAGAAATTTCGAAAAATTTAATTTTCTGTATTGTTTTTTTTACCAATCAACAATATAATTTGATTCAAAAAGGATTTTATTATCTGGTCATCTGATGACCTAGTGACTGATTTTATGATGAACACCTTTGGGAGGGATGAGGATTTGAATTGAGCTGGGGATTGTTTGAATGGGGGAATTTTAAAGAGTTAAACAAAGGGAGGATTTGATAATGCAGTGGAAACAAAATTTTACACCGATTGCAGATAATCTAGCGTTATCGGCATTGGTTGCGTTGATTCCAATTTTATATTTCTTTTGGGCATTAGCAATTAAGCGGATGAAAGGATACGTAGCTGGTCTCACTACGTTGCTCGTTGCGCTGGTAGTTGCTGTAATCGCTTACAAAATGCCGGTTGGAATGGCTCTCATGTCCGTAACTCAAGGAGCGGTTTACGGCTTATTGCCAATCGGCTGGATTATTATCACTTCGGTCTTTTTGTATAAACTAACCGTGAAAACAGGTCAGTTTGATGTGATTCGTAACTCTGTTCTATCTATTACAGAAGATCGTCGTTTGCAAGCTTTATTGATAGCGTTCTCATTTGGAGCATTTCTGGAAGGAGCGGCAGGGTTCGGCGCGCCGGTAGCCATTTCCGCTGCGTTGCTTGTAGGATTAGGGTTTAACCCGTTGTATGCGGCAGGAATTTGTTTGTTAGCCAATACGGCACCGGTTGCGTTCGGGGCAATTGGGATTCCGATTACGGCCATGGAAGGACCGACGGGAGTGCCGGCCATGGAAATTTCTAAAATGGTTGGCCGTCAATTACCGTTTTTATCGGTATTTGTCCCATTTTACCTAATTATCATTATGGCTGGTTTTAAGAAGACAATGGAAGTTTTACCAGCTATTTTAGTGACGGGTATTTCGTTTGCGGTAACTCAATATTTGAGTTCTAATTTTTTAGGACCTGAATTGCCGGATATTTTGTCGGCATTAGTATCATTGTTTGCGCTAACAATTTTCTTAAAATTTTGGAAACCAAAAAATATTTTCCGTTTTTCATCAGAAGCATATTCTGAAGTAGCTGCTACTTCTCAAGCAAAACAAGTTGCCCATACAAGCGGTGAAGTGTTTAAAGCATGGTCTCCGTTTTTAATATTAACAGCCTTTATTTCACTATGGGGCGTTCCACAAGTAAAGGCTGCTTTAACGGGGCATTACGAAGGTACAAATGGTCTATTAAAAGCAATTAATGAAATCGGCTATCACTTAACGTTTATGCCTGAAGTGCCAGGGTTAAGTAACAAAATTATCAGTGCAAGCGGTCAACCAATCCAGGCCGTTTATAAATTAGAAGTGTTGGGGGCGGCTGGTACAGCGATTCTCTTAGCGGCGGTTGTCACAAAATTTATTGTCAAAATTTCTTGGAAAGAATGGGTGGCTACATTCGGCGAAACATTAAATGAACTAAAATTTCCGATTATGACCATTGCTGCGGTTGTCGGGTTCGCTTACGTCACGAACGCTTCTGGTATGAGTACAACACTTGGTATGGCGTTAGCGAAAACAGGTTCGTTATTCCCATTCTTCTCACCATTCCTTGGCTGGTTGGGAGTATTTATCACAGGTTCGGATACATCGTCGAATTTATTATTCGGCAACTTGCAAAAAGTTACGGCAACATCAGTAGGAATGAATCCGGTTCTTGCTCTTGCCGCGAACTCCTCCGGTGGCGTAACAGCGAAAATGATTTCTCCGCAGTCAATTGCTGTTGCTTGTGCCGCTGTAGGTTTAGCTGGAAAAGAATCCGACTTGTTCCGTTTCACAGTGAAGCATAGTATTTTCTTAATTATTTTGATTGGTATTATCACGTTCTTGCAATCTAGCATTTTATCATGGATGATTCCATAATTTTTTAGAAAGGGACCGTCTGAAAAACAGAACGTTCTGTTTTTCGGATTTAGTCCCTTTTCCGTTTTGATGATTGTAGAAAGAAAGGATGAGAATGATTGATTTCTCAAGAGATGAAACAAAAATTCATTCATATTGTAGGCAAAGAAAACTATGACGACTCCAAAGCAGGAAGGCTTGTTTATTCATACGATGCAACACCGCAGTTTCAGTCGCTTCCTGATGCGGTGATTGCTCCGAGAAATACGAAAGAAGTTTCAGAGATTGTGAAAATTTGTAATGAACACCGCATTCCCATTGTTCCGCGAGGATCGGGAACGAATCTTTGCGCTGGAACGTGTCCGACAGAAGGCGGAATCGTAATGGTTTTTAAACATATGAACAAAATTCTAGAAATAGATGAAGAAAACTTGACGGTAACGGTTCAGCCTGGGGTCATCACGCTTGACTTAATAAAAGCCGTTGAGGCAAAAGGGCTTTTTTACCCGCCTGATCCCAGTTCCATGAAAATTTCGACCATCGGCGGCAATATCAATGAAAATTCCGGTGGTTTGCGCGGCTTGAAGTACGGGGTGACTCGTGATTATGTAATGGCATTGGAAGTGGTAGTAGCGAATGGGGATATTATTCGCACAGGTGGAAAATTAGCGAAAGACGTTGCGGGATATGATTTAACCCGGTTATTTGTTGGTTCTGAAGGCACGCTTGGAATTATTACGGAAGCAACGTTAAAGCTGATTCCGATGCCGGAAACGAAAAAAACGATGCTCGCCCTTTATCAGGATTTAGAAGCTGCTGCCCGTTCTGTTTCAAAAATTATCGCCAACAAAATTATTCCGACTACACTCGAATTTCTTGACCAACCAACGCTTGAGGTCGTCGAAGCGTATGCTCAAATTGGGTTGCCAACAGACGTAAAAGCCGTTCTTCTTATTGAACAAGACGGGCCAAGTGAAGTGGTGGAGCGCGATATAAAGAAGATAGAACAAATCTGCAAAGACGAACAGGCTGTTTCTGTACAAGTGGCTCGTTCCGAGGAAGAAGCAGATGCGCTTCGCACAGCAAGACGTTCAGCGCTTTCCGCATTGGCTCGGCTGAAACCGACAACGATTTTGGAAGATGCAACAGTCCCTCGTTCGGAACTCGCCAAAATGGTAAAAGCGATTAATGAAATCGCTGAGAAATATAATGTAAAAATCTGTACGTTTGGCCACGCTGGTGATGGAAATCTTCATCCGACTTGTCCGACCGATGCACGCGATCGCGAGGAAATTGAGCGAGTCGAAAAAGCGTTTGAAGAAATTTTCGCAAAAGCAATTGAGCTTGGCGGCACAATTACGGGTGAACATGGAGTCGGGATGATGAAAGCCCCTTACTTAGAATGGAAACTTGGTCCAGAAGGAATTGCCGTCATGAAAGCGATTAAAAACGCACTTGACCCAAATCATATTATGAATCCTGGCAAGGTGTTCGCGAAAAGCACGCGCAAACGGGTGGTGGTGACGCGATGACAACGGCAAAAGAACGGGAAGTGATTCAGCAACAATTCAAAACAAGAATGAATGAAGATGAACTGATGAATTGTATGCGTTGCGGCTTTTGTTTGCCTACATGCCCGACTTATATCGAATCAGGGTTTCAAGAGTCTCATTCGCCACGGGGACGTATCGCTCTCATGAAAGCCGTTGTTGATGGCTTAATCGAACCGGATGAGGACGTAGAACGCACGTTGAATATGTGTTTAGGTTGCCGTGCGTGTGAGCCTGTTTGTCCTTCTGGTGTTCACTACGGACATTTACTTGAGGAGGCACGGGACATTATTCAACAAAATAAAAAACATTCACTTCTTATTCGCTTTATTCGGAATTTGGTGTTCGAGCAATTGTTTCCACACCCGAATCGGATGCGCATAGTGACAGCGCTCATCGGTTTTTACCAACGTTCTGGTTTGCAATCGCTTGTTCGCCGAACAGGGCTATTAAACATTTTACCACCTCAGTTAAAAGACATGGAAAAAGTCTTGCCCGACGTGCCGACTTTAAAAGAAATGAAAAATCGTCCGAAACATCTTGTACCACAAGGGGCAGCTAAACGACGGGTCGCCTTTTTCACTGGTTGTTTAATGGATACGATGTTTATGGAAACAAATAATGCAACGATGAAGCTGTTGCAATTAGCGGGATGTGAAGTTGTCATTCCTCCTGCGCAGACATGCTGCGGAGCACTGCATGGACATGGTGGCGAAAAAAATCAGGCAAAGGAATTAGCGAAACGCAACATCGAAGTATTCGAAGAATTAAACGTTGATTATATTATTACAAACGCGGGTGGTTGCGGAGCTTTTTTGATCGAATATGATCATTTGCTAAAAGATGACCCTAGCTGGACGGAGCGAGCAAAAGCATTTACTGCAAAGATTAAGGATATTTCTGAGATTTTAGTAGAGTTAAATTTTCATCAAGCAGGGTTAAAAGTGAAACCGCAAGTTGTGACCTATCAAGATTCTTGCCATTTGCGTAATGTGATGAAAACAGCGGAAGCTCCAAGGATATTGCTACAATCGATTGAGGGGGTGGAATTTCGCGAGATGAAAGATGCCGATCGTTGCTGCGGTTCAGCGGGTATTTATAACATCGTGGAGCCGGAAATGTCGATGCAAATTCTTGACTATAAAATGCAAAAAGCAAAGGAAACAAAAGCGACGACCATTGTTACCGCCAATCCGGGCTGTCTATTGCAAATGAGGCTTGGCATTGAAAGGGAAGGTTTGTCTGATCACGTTCGCGCTATTCATATTGTTGAACTCCTTCTTGAAGCGGCCGAAGCAACTGGTTTTACCGTCAATCAACAATGGCAAATGACTGAATATATTCGAAAAACTTCTTAATTTGTCCGTAAAAAATAGGGAGCACTTACAAACAGTAGTTGCTCCCTACTTTTTATGAGTTTCTTCTTTTTACAGGGCTGTTTTCATGAGCTTGTGAATAACGCTTAACGAGCGCCCCGTGCCGATCGCAACCGATTCGAGTGGGCTTGGTGCTAAATGGACAGGAACAAATATTTCTTTGCTTAGCCACTCTTGCATCCCGTTTAGAAGGGCGCCTCCGCCAGTTAAAACAATGCCGCGTTCAATGATGTCACCGCTTAATTCTGCTGGGCAATCTTCTAAAACTGCGCGTACCACGCCAAGAATTTGCTGAAGCGATTCCGTCATCGCTTCTTGTACTTCTGTGGAACTTAATTTAATCGCTTTTAGAAAGCCGGTGACTAAATCACGGCCATGAACGTCCATTGTTCTTTCTTCATGTGTGATCGGTGCATAACCGATTTCAATTTTGACTCGTTCAGCGGTGCGTTCACCGATGAGCAAGTTATATTTTTTGCGCACATATTGAATAATATCTTCATCTAGCTGGTCGCCACCAATGCGGATCGAATGACATGCCACAATGCCACCGAGCGAAATAATTGCAGCTTCTGTTTTGCCTCCGCCAATATTGACAATCACGTTTGCCACCGGCTCATCGACAGGGAGATCTGCACCAATCGCAGCAGCTACTGGTTCTTCGATCAAATAGACGTTTTTAGCACCGTAGCTTTTTATCGCTTCATGAATCGAGCGACGTTCCACGGAAGTAGAATGAAATGGAGTACTAATCACTACATTAGGTTTTTTAAGGGAAAAACCTAATTTTTTACTTGCCAATTTCATCATTTGTTTCAGCATATCCGTTGTTTTGTCAAAATCAGCAATGACTCCATGTTTTAACGGGCGAATCGTCTCGACTTTTTCTGGCGTTTTTCCAATCATCATTTTCGCCTCGGAACCGACTGCTACTATATCATTTGTCTCTGTATTAATTGCTACAACAGATGGCTCATTGATAATGATTCCTTTGTTTTTGCTATATACTAAAACGTTCGTCGTTCCTAGATCAATTCCGATTTCTGGATTTGTGAACATTATTTTTCACCAACCTTATTCAGTCTAAACCTCCTCATAACTCTTCTTATTTCGTTAGTGATTTATGAGGGTACGTTTTATGGGATTTACTGGAACAGATGATAGCTGATTTGTCGTTATGATAAAATAAGTGAAAGATGACTGTGCTTCTAGGGGTGAAATCCATTGAAATCACATTTGACATATAATGATATCGTAAAAATTTGCAAACAAATTAACGAGAAGCATCTTCCTGACGATGGACCGTTTGCTGAAAAAGTGAACAATCTATTAGAGCAATATGATGAAGAAACACCTTTACAATTTATACTTAAAGCTTTTCGAGAGCTTTTAAAACTTGTTGACTCGGAAATTCATCAAATTGAACAAAAGGTCGACATTCGTCCGACATGTGCAAAAGGCTGTGCTCATTGTTGTTATTTTCCAATTATTACTACAAAACTGGAAGCGAAATTAATGATGGAATATATTCATCGCTTGCCTACGAAAGAGCGCGAGGATGTTCTCGAGCATTTGACGACGTACTTTCAGACCAATCAAGAGAAGTTGCAAAAAGTATGTTCCATCGATTTTACGGAAGATGTTCACTTTAAAGAGAAATATATTTCTGAACAGGTGGCATGTCCGTTCCTTGATTTAAAGACAAACACGTGTAAGGTGTACGAGGTGCGCCCAATTCCTTGCCGTACGTATTTAAATTATGGCAATCCGCGCGTTTGCGCTGATTCTTACATTCCAGACGAACCGTTCAGCTATGAATTTTTCTATGAGTATTACATGCAAGCGCTCAATGAACTAATTCAAGAGCTTCTTTACAACGGTGAAGAATTGGACTTTGACTATCCTGATGACGTATTTACATTCGATTATTTGCCTGTCTTTTTGCAGCAAGAATTGCAGAAAAATGAATTCATTGATTGAAAGAGTCAACCATTATTATAAAATGAAGCAGGAAGCGAATCTATCTTCCTGCCTGTTTAATAAATCACAACCGTTTTGCGCCGATAAATTTCTCTTCCCAATATGGATTGCTCATTTTATCAATTTTTACGCCTTTTGATGTGGCATGGATGAATTGATTGTTTCCAATATAAATGGCAACGTGAGAAGCTCCTTTTTTATAGGTACTAAAGAAGAGCAAATCACCAATACGTAAATTCCATTTATATACCTTTTTGATACATTTGTGTAGCTGTGCGTGGAAGAGCTTTTCCAATTTTTTATGTGTATAGTAAACGAAACCGGAGCAATCAAATCCTTTTGGTATCGTGTCATCCCATTTGTAAGGAGTGCCGATGAGCCTTTTTGCTTCCATAATTAATTGGGGAACAGAAGCAGCTTCTGTTTTGGTAGGGGTCACTACGCTACAATTGACGATTAGTGCCAATGATAGCAACACCGTGGCCATTGCTTTTTTTCATGGCAAAACCTCCGCATATTTCTTGGTTGCTGACAGGTTAAGTATAACAAAATTATTGTCGAACTTTTGTTACAGTTGAATTAAATAGTGTTAACAATTGAATTCAATAGTGTTACAAGAGGTTTACAGGATTTAAGGATAAGCATATATAATTTGGTGCTAAAATGAGAGAATGTTTCTGTTTTGGGAGAAAAGGGTAAGTGGTGAGATAATTAATTAAGAAGAGCGGCGATTGTTTCAAAGTGAAAATGTAAAGCTTGATTCACTTTCTGCTAATTGAAAGAAAAATTTCTTCGGGGGCGTGTATAAAAATTGGTGGTTAAGGGCAGAATGGTAACGTAGAATTTTCCAAGTATTCCCCCGATCCCCCTATGAATATATGGCAAAGCCCTCCGAAACTAGGAGGGTAATTTTTTTGATGATGAAGAAACCGCACACTTATGGTTTTAGCCGTAGGTTAGGTTGCCTTCATTTTATCTACTTCATAAATAAAAAAACTCTCTACATTTTGAGCAATCAGCGACAATGAGCTGTACTCAAAACAGAGAGAGCGTTTTATGAAGATTATACGATTCGTCTTGCACCAATAAACTTTGACCTCCAATAAGTGCTGTTTAAGTTATCGATTTTCACACCTTTAGATGTAGCGTGAATGATTAAATTATTACCGATATAAATAGCAACGTGCGAAGCACCTTTTTTGTATGTACTAAAAAATACTAAATCGCCTGGGCGTAAGTTTGACTTATGTATGCTTCGTCCTTTTTGATACATCAGAGACGAAGAACGGGGGAGCGTTTTGCCTACTCTTTTATGCGTGTAGTATACAAAACCGGAACAATCAAATCCTTTTGGAGTGGTTCCTCCAAATTTATAAGGGGTACCGATGAATTTTTTTGCTTCAGTAATGATTTGTTGTGGATTGACAGCAGCTTCCGCTTTGAAAACGTTAACAAAAAAAGAGCTAAATACAAGTGTAAATGATAGTAGAGTGGCTGTGACTACTTTTTTCATTCCCCGTAAACCTCCAACACCGAATTCCCGTTTCCCATCTGCTAGGTTTAGTATAACAAAAATGTTGTCGAAATTTTATTACAGTTGAATTAAATAATATTACAGGAAAGTTACAAATATATGACCTAGTACTAAAGGCTGGTTCCTTTTAAATAAAGTTAGTAAGTTTTCTCCAAGAGGGAAAACGACGTTTTGCAAAAGAGTTGGTTAAATGTTATCAATGATTGACAATGTGCGAAAATATGGAAAGCCAACGAAGGTAATTCTTATTTTGAAAGAGTTTTCATAGTAGTGCTGCATCAAAAAAAATAATAGGAAAATGAGAGAAACTAGAATTGTGTCGGGAAATGTCGAAAAAATAGGAATTATGAGGGGGAGAAGGTGATAGAGAATCCATCTATAATGGTCGTAAGAAGATGAATTTAACCAAACATGGTGATTATTTATGGTATTGAACATAGTGGATTATACATTGTTTGTGCTTTTCGTTTTGTTGCTCATATGTATTGTGCAGTATCAAATGAATCGGCTCATTCAAGGGAAATTAGCATTGTCAATCTTTCAAATTGCGAATCGATTAACGATTGTATTCTTTATATTTACTTTTATTCTATTAGCGAGCGGTTTTGCATACGTCAATCACTTGGAACGTATGGAGCATAAAGAATACGAAGAATTCTCGAAACATTTTACAAAAGAGTTTTCTACGGAGTTATTTCAGCTGCATCACCAGCGTTTAAACGATTCTACACCAGAAACGGATCCAACGTACGTTCATATTTTACAGACCATGGCCCGATGGCAAAAAGATCATCCGGACATTCTTAGTCTTTATACATTGAAGAAGAATAAAAATGGAAAACATTATTTTGTGGTAGCACCAGGGACAGATTATAACCGTGATGGTGTTATTCGTGGGAAAAAAGAGCAAAGAGTACCAGTTGGCACGATTTATAACGAGCAAATTCCTGAACTAGAACAAGCATTTCAAGGGAAGTTCAGCATTCAAAAAGAGCCGACTGCTAATGATTGGGGGGAAAGTTTAAGCGCTTTTTCCCCGATATTAGACGAAAAAGGAAACGTAGATGCGATACTCGTGGTTAATTATAATGCAAAAGAATATATAACAAGGATCAATCGAGAGAGAGAAAAAGGAATCGAGATGATTTTTGTAGTATTTTTAGCTCATTATGTTCTTTACTTATTACTTGTATATATTCGATTGGAAAAGTTGTTGTTTCTCAAACATAAAAAAGAGTTGGAAATGAGCCAAAATCGGTTTAAACGATTATCAGAAGTTACAATGGAAGGAATTGTGATTCATTCTGAAGGGAAAATATTAGAAGTGAATGAAGCCGCATGCCACTTATTTGGTTATACATCTGATGAATTAATCGATATACCGATAGACGAACTAATCGTTCCCGGATCATTAGAGGAACATAACCATCATTTTTGCAAGAAAGGTATGCATGAAATTTATTTGCGGAAAAAAGATGGTATGATTTTTCCGGCCGAAATTCTTCAACGTGATTACAAATATGATTCTAAGAAAGTAAGTGTAACGGCAATACGTGATATTACAGAGAGAAAGCAAAATGAGAAAAAAATGCAGTATATTACTTATCACGATGATTTGACAGGGCTGCCAAATAAAGAAGCATTATATCGAATACTAACAGAGCAAATCAATAAGGCTTCTAGCCAACAAACGATCGTAGCAGTCATGTTTATTGAGATGAACGGGGTTAAAAGGGTAAACGATCTCTATGGCTACTCCATTGGAGATCAGCTTTTGTTGCGGTCAGTGGCACAAATAAAGAAAGTAACAAATGAAGATATGATTTTGGGAAGATGGGGTGGCAATGAATTTATTTTAATTTTACCGGATATGAACGAGGAGCGAGTAAAAGCGTTTGCTCAACAGCTGATTGAAGTGATGGAAGAGCCGGTCACAGTCAATGGGCAAGAATTTTTTGTGACAGCAAGAGTAGGAATAAGCCTATATCCGAAAGATGGCACTGATACAAAAACGTTAATCAAGAAAGCCGATATAGCGAGATATGAATTGATGAAGAAAATGACAAGTCACTTTCTTTTCTTTAAGGAACAGATGAACCGTACTATTCAGGAAAAAATGACGATTGAACGAGAGTTGCGTCGAGCGTTGCAAGAAAATGAATTTGAACTTTATTATCAGCCTCAAATTGATTTAGAGACAGAAGTGATCACCGGAATGGAGGCATTAATTCGTTGGAACCATCCAGAAAAGGGAATCATTTCTCCGAATAAATTTATTCCAATCGCAGAGGAAACGGGTTTGGTAATTCCGATTAACGAATGGGTGATCAAAATCGCGTGCCGACAAATGAAGCAACTTTTAAAGGAATATCCATTTTTATCGGTTTCCGTTAATTTATCGCCGTATGAATTTGAAAGTAAACGATTCGTTTATAAACTAGTGAAAATACTAGAAGAAACAGGGATGCCGCCCCATTGCTTAGATGTAGAAATTACCGAGCGGATGGCGATGGATACGGAAAAAGCGATCGCTATTTTGAAACGTTTAAAATCGGTTGGTGTGATGATTAGTATGGATGATTTTGGGACAGGATATAGCTCGTTAAGCTATTTAAAACATCTTCCGATTGACCGTTTAAAAATTGATCGTTCATTTGTTCGAAATATTCAAGAGGAAAAGGAAGCGATTCTTCCCGCGATTATCTCGCTCGGGCATAATATCGGTGTAAAGGTGCTTGCCGAAGGGGTAGAAACGGCACAAGAGATTGCCTATTTAAAAGAAAAGCATTGTGATGAAGCCCAAGGATACTATTATGCGAAGCCGCTTCCTTACAATGAGTTTGTGAAGTTTCTTGAACAATATGATCGTGCGAAATCTCCTTTTTAAGAAATGGAAAAAGAAGCTTTTGAAGGTGAAACAATGGATATTATTTGGAAAATTGCTGAAGAAAAAATTCGTGAGGCGATGAAAAATGGTGAATTCGATCAATTGCCTGGTTTTGGAAAACCGCTGGAATTAGAAGATTTATCACATATTCCAGAAGAATTGCGTATCGGCTATCTCATGTTAAAAAACGCAGGCTATGTTTCCGAAGAAGTCGATTTGAAAAAAGAGCTGATGACAATAGAGGATTTGCTTCGCTGTTGTGAAGATGAAAAAGAAAAAGAACAACTAACGCGCAAACTAAATGAAAAATTAGTGCGTTGGAATGCGTTGATGAAGAAGCGAAATAAAAGTAATTCGGTTGCATTGAGGGAGTATCAACAGAGAATTGATGATAAATTCAGATAATTATATTCTAAATTGACAGATTCGTATATACTAAAGCCTACTGTTTCAAACGGTAGGCTTTTTTTATCAATTTTCATGAAAGGAATGTGAAAAAATGGGGAATATATGGGTGAAGCTTGTAAATGAAATGCCTTCGTTTACGGGGGTGAGAAGTGGCTATTACGTATGGCAAGGGTCGAAAAATTTGAAATGAAGCGGGAAGAATTTCGCGTTCTTCAAGTTTTAAAAAGTGAAAGTACTGAGTTGGTATCGTTGTTACTATTGCTTTTCACAATTTCCCACATTTTTTTGATAATGTTTCCGTACTTTCTTTATACAATCATCATGCAAGCAAAATGCTTTGCGTAAAAGGAGTGTGTGTATCGATGGGGAACAAATTCGTTCCTATCGTTCTAGCAACGCTAATTACGATTCCCACAGTCACATTTGCGTCAGAAAAGGAGGTGAAACAAGAGAGCCCACTCTCGAAAAAGGTAGAACATTTTTTTGAAACAGCGCCAATAGAAAAATTCCAAGGAAACCCCTCATTACGTCTATTAGGAATCTTGAATATTAATGAACGTGAAGAAAAAAATGTTTTATCCGTTGTGAACCGATATGCCCCCGAAAGCGAAAAAGCGTGGCAAAATGTAATTGATGAACGACAAGAACTGATGAAACAGCTTCGTGATATAGGTCGTAAAGAACGACAAGTGATGATGAATGAAAAAAACAAAAAAATAGATGAGCTTCTCGATCAATTAGTGGATGGAAAGATATCGAAAGATCAGTTTAAACAGCAATTGAAACAAATGACCGATAGCGAAAGAGAGCAGTTCAAACAGTGGAAAAATCAGATGTTTTCAACGTTAAAAGCGCTAGCCAAAAATGACCAACAATGGCAACAACAACTTCGTCAAGCAGTAAAGTCCAGTGATAAAGAAACAATCACGGATATACTTAGTAAGTCCCTTACCCAATTACAAAATGGAAACAATCAGTTAAAGCAATTTATTGAAACAAATAAATGATTTATAATAATGAAAAAAGGTCGTGTGAAGCAACACGACCTTTTTTAGTCAAATGAAAGAAATGGTGATAGATGATGTATCGTATTTATCTAGTCGAAGATGAAAAAAACTTGAATGAACTGCTTACATCGTATCTTGAGAAGGAAGGATGGAAAGTAACTTCCTTTTTAACAGGTGTGGAGGCTTATGAAGCGTTGAAAAAGACTGAGCCACCGCATATATGGATTTTAGATATTATGTTGCCGGATATCGACGGGTTTGAATTGTTACGTGAAATTAAAGCGGCTCATCCTGATTTACCAGTGATTTTTATTTCCGCGCGTGATGCGGATTTAGACCGGATTCTTGGGCTGGAGCTTGGCAGTGATGATTATTTGGCAAAGCCATTTTTGCCGCGGGAGCTTGTTATTCGGACGAAAAAATTACTGGCACGTGTGTATGAAAAATCGCTAAGCCTTTCGCCGTCAGAAACGGAGTTGATTAAGCTCCCACCTTACCTCATCGATGTGCAAAGAAGGATGGTCAAGGAAGCTGAAAAAGTCATTGAATTAACATCGAAGGAGTTTGACTTATTGCTTGTGTTTGCCCGTAATCCGGCTTGTGCGTTTTCCAGAGAACAGCTCCTTCAGAAAGTGTGGGGAGACGATTATTTCGGAAGCGATCGGGCTGTTGATGATCTTGTGCGTAGGTTACGAAAAAAGCTTCCGCAGTTGCGCATTGAAACGATTTATGGATTTGGTTATAGGATGATGGGACCATGAAAAACAAGCCGTTAGCCATTCAAATATGGACTGTGTTTGCGGGAATTACGTTAGTGTTTTCCTTGCTTATTGCCATTTTTATTTTTGTGACGTTACGAAGTTTTTTTATGGAGGAAACGTATCGCATTATTGAAAGTGCGCAAATGAATCGGTTTACAGATCAGATGTTTGAACAAACACCAATCGAACAAGACCGAAGCCAGCAGTCGATTCGAAGTGTCAATCATCTAGTATTTTTACCAGATGTCGGAGTGATTGATGATAGTACGTTACCGCCGCATTTTTTGAAAACATTATATAAAGAGGCGATGTCGCAACGAGAAACATCCAAACGGTATACGAAAGAGATTCAAGGGGATAGAATTTATTATGTTATTCGCAAAGGTACGATTCTCGGAAGAGAAGTGGCGCTTGTTTCTTATATGTGGGATTCTTATTTGAATGATTTAGTACGCACATTGTTTCGCAGACTTGTGTTTGTCATCATCATTGCATTGCTTGTTATTTCACTTCCTGCTGCTTGGCTGGCGAAGTATTTAACAAAACCATTGCGTGAAATGGATCACCATGTAAAACGAATTGCGGAAAAAGATTGGCACGAGCCGCTCATCCAAGACCGACAAGACGAAATTGGAGGTCTTGCCCGCTCAATTGAAAAAATGAGAATTAAGCTGATTCAACAAGATGAAGCGCAAAAATCGATGTTGCAACACATTTCCCATGAGTTAAAAACGCCTGTTATGGTCATTCGTAGTTACGCTGAATCGATTGAAGATGGCGTGTTTCCAAAAGGGAGTTTAGAAGGTTCCATCAGCGTGATAAAAGAGGAAGCCGTTCGCTTAGAAAAGCGGGTGAAAGATTTGCTTTATTTAACGAAGCTTGATTATTATGCGACACAACAACCGAAATATGAAACATTTCACGTCGCCCCTTTGCTAGAGGAAGTCATCGAACGAATGAAGCCACACCGCCCTGATTTACATGCAGCAGTCGATTTACAAGACGTAACGGCAATAGGAGACCAAGAACAATGGAAGATTGCGTTTGAAAATCTTTTAGACAATCAAATGCGGTATGCACGCACGAAACTACAAGTGAGCGTGAAGACAACACCGGAGGGTGCGGTCGTGCATTTTTGGAATGATGGTCCTCCAATTGAGGAGCATTTGCTTAACCATTTGTTTGAAAAGTTTCAAACTGGGGAAAAGGGAAAATTTGGTTTGGGATTGGCGATTGTGCAGCGAATTGCCGAGCTGCATAACGGAAACGTGTGGGCCGTTAATGAGAAGGAAGGAGTATCCTTTTATGTACAGCTACCCGTCGAACAAGCAAGGGGGGATAAGCGATGAGCTACCCAATTATGGTAGATATAACGAACAAACAAGTCGTTGTCGTCGGTGGCGGGAAAGTGGCGGAACGAAAAATACGCGGCTTACAAGAAGCAAATGCGAACGTTATTGTCGTTGCTCCAGAGGTAACAGAGTACATTCAACAGCTTGCTAATGGAGGAGCGCTCGTTTGGCGGAAAAAATATTTTTCCCCCGGTGATCTAGAGGATGCGTTTTTAATTATTGCTGCAACGAATAATCGAGAAGTAAACGAAGCGGTGGCTCAAGCAGCCCAGCCATATCAGTTAATCAATGTCGTCGATGCCCCGACACAATCTAACTTTTACGTGCCATCGATCGTGAGACGTGGCAAGTTGACGATCGCTGTTTCAACGGAAGGGGCAAGTCCGACACTGGCCAAAAAAATATGCCAAGAAATTGATGAAATGTATGACGAAGATTATGGAAACTATATTGATTTTCTTTACGAGTGCCGGCAGTATATTTTGCGGAATGTCAGTGACTCAGACAAAAAGCAGCAGCTCCTTCAAGCCATCACCGGTGAGGAATTTCGAAAGAGTACGAATTGGGAAAAGGAGTTTCGCAAGCTGTTTGAGAGAGTTATGGGAGAGTGACTTAAATAAAAAGTCGATTTTTCCTACGCTGAGGAAGAATCGACTTTTTAACTCCTTTTATCTTGTGTCTTTCTGAGAAACTGTACTGGAGGCGTTACATTAAATATTTAAAAGCGATACAGTATCCTTGGTTTCCAGATTTTCAACCATTTCATACCAAGACTGCGGCTTGTTCGATAAGACAGAGTAATAACGCTTCAAAAACTTTACAACAAGATCCGCTGGAAGTTCATTTACGTTATCGTCCATCGGAAGGAAACAAAGGTCGAGTCCGGTTACGGCTTCTCCATCATTGTTCCAAGATGGATGGACATAAGGGAAGTCAAGCCGCTTATAACCAAGATGAGACAATACTTCACGACGGACATATGGATCCATCGGCTTAATTCCGCCAAATTCATAATGTTCTACGCGATAAGGATCATAAATTTCCGCAAACATTCCAAATAACTGTTTTCCGCTTGCTGCGGCCCAAGCGTTTAAATCCTCTAATCTTTTTTGTGCTAAAAATCGCCCGATACCAAGTCCTGCTTGGCCGATGATCGTGAAATCGGTCATTGCGACATTTAAATCCTCGTAATAGCGATACTCGGTCGCACCTACGACATTTCCTTCGTGAACGGCAACGCACACACGAATTCCCGGATCTTCCAGAGGCTCTTTCCAAAGATCGAATGCTAATACTTCTTCAGGAGGAAATACCTCTTGCATCAATTCGTGCATTTTTTTAAATAAAGGATCTTCAATACTCGTAATTCTCCGATATTCCATCTTCATCATTCTCCTTGTCAAGATTTTGATGCATAAAAAGGATTTTTCCATTCCATCAGTGCTGCATAATTGCATGATTCTTCATCTTCTAAATAGTTAGCCACCACTTTAACAGGGGTACGACCGCAGCGAAGGAGGAAGGTAATAACAGGGTCCTTTAATTCACCTTTGACGACAGCTTCGAGGTATTGTTCGGCCGTCATTTCATGAGCTTTTTTATGATAGCCAGGCATTCTTCCTCCGCCTAACAACCGTTCTAATCCCGATTGAACAACAACTTCATACATGGATAACATCAGCCATTTTCCTAACCCTAATTTGCGGTAGGCAGGGCGCACGCCAATATCAACGACATAGAGCGTATTGCCATTTGGATTATGGTTACGAATATATCCATTATCGGTGATTTCTTCCCATGTATGTTCCGGATGGCTAGGGTTAAAATCAACGATCAACCCTGTCATTGATCCCGCGATTTCACCATCGACCTCCACACATAAAGCACCTTCCGGAAATAGCGTAACATGGTTTTTCAACTGTTCCGTGTTCCACCATAATTCAGACGGGAATGGTGGAGGGAAACTTTCCTGCTGGATGCGGATTAAGCCAGGAAAGTCCTTTTCTTCATAATTTCGGATCACTGCTGGAACAGGCCGATCTTGGTCAAAGACGTAAAATTCCTTGCGATACATCATTCTCCCTCCTTGTAAAGAAGCTAAGTCGCTCTTTATTTCCAATCCGGATAGAGATCTGTGCGGCGATCACGCCATGTGGTGACGGAACCGCTTTCGCGAACCTGGTATAACAGGTCTAAATCAAGATCAGCGGTCACAATCATATCGTGATTGATTTCGCCTTCTACCAAGATGCCGCGCGGAGGAAATGGAATATCGTTCGGTGTAATCACCGCCGCTTGCCCAAAATTCGCCCGCATAAAATCAACCGTAGGAAGGGAACCAACTGTACCAGTGGTAACGACATAGACTTGATTTTCGACTGCTCTCGCATGGCTTGTGTAGCGGACACGATGGAATCCATGACGATCATCGGTGCAAGAAGGACAGAAAATGACATCAGCACCTTTCGCTTTAGCCATACGAACGATTTCTGGAAATTCAATGTCATAGCAAGTTAACATTGCGATAGTTCCTTTGTCCGTCTCGAACACCTGCAGGCTTTCACCAGGAGACATGTTCCATTCCTTTACTTCCGTTGGAGTGATATGAAGTTTCGGCTGTTCGGCCACTCTTCCATCTGGATAGAACAAATGGGCAACGTTGTATAATCGGTCACCTTTACGGATGACATGGGTTCCCCCAATAATATGCATCTTTGTTTGTTTAGCCAAATTGATAAATAAAGACCGATACTGTTCTGTAAAATCAGGAAGATCTTGAATGGTCAAAGGTTGCCCTTGTTCATTGCCAATGGACATGAGCTGAGTTGTAAAAAATTCTGGGAATAAAACAAAATCTGCATCAAATTCTTGAGCTGTTTTAATATAATGCTCAACCTGATTAGCAAATTCTTCAAAAGAATTTATCGTATGGAGATGATATTGAACGGCTGAAACTCTTAGTTTCATAAGTTTCCTCCTCTCTTGTCATCAATCTGGAAAAATTTCACCCTATTCATGTTGTTAATGGGGGTGATATTGATATTATTAGACACATCATTAGTTTTAACAAGTACACACTTTTATGTCACATAGTGTTAAAAAGTATACTAAAGGGAATAAACGAAAAAGGAGAATCTGTAGGAGCTACGTTGAAACGAAATGATGATGGGTGGCGAAGGGGAAATCATGCTTTTTGTTATCTACAGCCACCCATAAATGAATCTCCAAGTGAGGGGCAATCAAGAAACTCCAAGAGAGTTTTAGTCAGACCATCCTCACATATGGACAGCCGTCAACGTAAATGCGTAAAAACCAACGGTCAGCTCGCTGACCGTTGGTTTTAGTGTTTCATTTTTGTTGCTATACTATCTTGATGGGCGTGTATCTCTACAAGATTTTGTGAGCCAATAAAAGCACATAATAAAGAAAGAAGAGAAGATCGGTTTCGAACCTTTAAAGGAGAGAGCGTTCTTTTATTTGAAGGAATCATTGATTTTTACTTGGTCTTTCACGACAGTCTCCATATAGTTTTTGCCCCATTCATACATAGCATCAAGAATCGGTATCAGACTTTTTCCAAGTTCGGTCAGTGAATATTCTACTTTTGGCGGAACAACGGGATAGACTTTGCGATGAACAATAAGGTCTTCCTCCAACTCTCGCAACTGGTTGACAAGCATTCTTTGGGTAATACCCGGCATGAGGGTCTTAAGTTCACTAAATCGCTTCGTGCCCCCTTTTCCTAGATGCCATAAAATAAGCATTTTCCATTTACCACCAATTACAGCGAGTGTTAATTCTTTTTCACAGTTATACGTCTTGCCACAAACACGCCCCATTTATTCCACCTCTATCGCCTATTATCATAAAGTACGTGTTTACAAATAAATGTTATACATGTTTGAACGTTTCATTTTCAATAATAATTGCCAAAAAAGCTTTTCATGAATACGTTCCATTCATCGTATCTCCATACTCATTATAACCATAAGTATATGTTTATTACTACATGATAATAAAGTGCGTACTTTTAATGAATCTCCTTCCATTTATACGTCCAAAACCGCTCAGTTTTTAGCCATGTTAGCGCATCTCCACCCCGTTTGGCAGCACCTTGCATGAGTCCTTCTGTTTGTGAGCGATGCGCTTTAATAGCCGCGATTTTTTTATCAATGACGGAACTTACATCGCGGATCACATCTGGTTGACCGATTTCTTGTTCACAGTTTTTAGCGAAGGCAACACAGTGAACAGTCGGGCGTTTTTCAAGCGGTAAGCGTTCAACAGCACGAATGACAGCGGCGCCGCACGCGTTATGGTCAGGATGAACGCTGTAGCCGGGATAAAACGTAATGATAAGAGACGGATTTGTTTCGGCGATGATCGCACCAATGCGGTCGACAAGCATTTCCTCGTCTTCAAATTCAATCGTTTTGTCACGGAAGCCTAATAGGCGCAAATCTTTAATGCCAATGACTTTGCACGCTTCTTCCAGTTCTTTTTTGCGGATGAGCGGCAGCGTTTCCCGATTGGCAAACGGCGGTCTTCCCATGTTTCGTCCCATTTCCCCGAGCGTTAGGCAAGCGTATGTGATTGGTGTTCCGTTTTCCGCGTGTAACGCTAATGTTCCGGAAACACCGAACGCTTCATCATCAGGATGAGGGAAAACGACTAATATATGTCTTTCCATCTTCAACATCCTCTCGTTTTAAAATGGTTCATGGCTTAACTGTAAAGCCACGGCTAATTTTCCTTCATAATCATGTCCTGCCAACAGCAATTGTCCTTTTTCCGTGACTTCCCAGTCGGTTAAGCCTTCTGCATACACCCAGCCAAAATCAAGCTTCAACCCGACGCGATAAGGCCCTTCTCCTACAATTTTCCCGTGGCTAAAACGAATGCGGCCGTTACGAATATAAGCCCCCGCTGAGAAAAATCCTTCGTTATGGTGCGACGCATACGCTCCGTTTGTTGTTTCTAAGTGTAAATACACATCTTGGTTCGCAAAACGATGGAGTGCCGTCTGTACTTCTTGAACGTTAATCGGCTGCAAAAAAATCCCTCCTGATCCTTCATTTTTTACTATTTTACATGAAAAGAGCACGTAAAAGGAAACATTTCGCCTACGCCAATGATTTCGTTTATAATGAAAAATAGGAGAAAATGCGAAAAAGTAGCTTTACTTGTTTAGAAACTTACACCGAAACATGATGAAGAGGTGGTTTTGATGAGTTTTCAAGGAGAAGGTGTAACGTTTTTAAACGTAGATGGCACTTATGTTTCGCAAAAACAACTTCTTTGTATGCCACATGAATGGATCGATTTGACGGATGTCGCTCATACGAATTTGTATTGTGAACCTGATTCTTTACATGAGCTCGAAACGCGCATAAGTTCACGCACTAATAAAGGAGTCGTTTTTATCGGTAACGGAAACTATCATTATGTATCTTATCTACTATTAAAAGAAATAAAAGAGCCGTTTACCTTATTATTGTTTGATCATCATACCGATATGGGTAACGAGCAAGATTCTTTAATTTCTTGCGGCTCTTGGGTATCTTATGCTCTCAAAAACGTTCCATTTTTAAAAAAAGTTGTTATAATCGGTCCATCAACTTTGCAGCAAGATCCTCTTTTGTCTTCAAACGTAACGATTTTTTCCGATGATTATCATTCTATTTCTCCGAAACTTCTTTTGTCCAATATTCCAACTGATTCTGTTTATATTAGCATTGACAAAGATGTACTTTGCCGCGACGATGCGGTGACCAATTGGGATCAAGGCACTATGAAATTATCTTTTCTTCTTGAATGTTTAGATTATATATTGTCCCACAAAAAAGTCGTTGGCGTCGATGTGTGCGGGGAGTATCCGCGAGCGTCCGTCGACATTTTTCATCCGATTTGTCGCGAAGCGAATCGCAAAAATGAATATGCGAATAAACGTATTTTAGAAACTTGTTTACAAAAAGGAACTCGGTTTACGCATCATCCTCGTCTTGCTTAATAAAAAATAGAATTTTTTCACTAGTTCTATTTTTGCTAGAAACATTGACGAAACAATAAGAGATGATTACAATTTGTGAATATAAAATTTTATATTGCAATAATGTTCCTTGTATAAGTTCAAGAATATGGCTTGAACGTTTCTACCGAGCTACCGTAAATAGCTTGACTACAAGGGAATGAGGGCATAGGTGTATATATAGGTGTATATGTCTATGCGTTTTTTCCTTTGTTTAAAAGCTTCAGCAATCGGTGGAAACCTTGCTGGAGCTTTTTTATTTTTCATTGAAGCGGAGGGCATAATGATGAAAACATTTTTTCAATTTTATGAGCGGAATACGTCATTTAAGCAAGAAACGTTGGCGGGGATTACGACGTTTTTATCGATGGCGTACATCTTAGTTGTGAATCCCATCGTTTTAAGCCAGTCGGGAATGGACAAAGGAGCGGTATTTACGGCAACTGCCATTTCTGCGATCATCGGGTCGCTACTCATCGGGCTTTTAGCGAACTACCCAATTGGGATTGCTCCGAGTATGGGATTGAACTCATTCTTTACTTATTCTGTTGTCATCGGCATGGGTATTCCATGGCAAACGGCTTTAACTGGTGTGCTTGTATCCGGCGTGCTTTTCATTCTTCTAAGCTTGTTAAAAATTCGCGAAAAAATTATTAACGTCATTCCTCAAGATTTAAAATACGCTATTGCCGGCGGTATTGGCTTTTTCGTTGCCTTTATTGGCTTAAAAAATGCGGGAATTGTTCACGCGAACAAAGCGACATTCGTTTCCATCGGTAATTTAAAATCTGCGCCGACGTTGTTGGCGATTTTCGGTTTTATCGTGACGGTCGTATTTCTCATTCGCGGCATTCGCGGTGGCATTTTTTACGGAATGGTTGTTTCGACAGTTGTCGGTATTTTGTTTGGAATTATTGACAAGCCGACTAGCATCATCGGTAGTATTCCGAGTTTAAAACCGACGTTTGGCGCTGCTTTTATTCATTTATCTGATGTTTTTTCACCTGATTTATTAGCGGTTATCTTTACATTTTTATTCGTTGCTTTTTTTGACACAGCAGGAACGCTAATTGCGGTAGCAAGCCAAGCAGGAATTATGAAAGAAAATGAGATTCCAAATGCCGGACGTGCGCTGTTGGCAGATTCATCTGCGTCTGTCATCGGTGCGATTCTCGGAACATCGACGACAGCTTCGTTTATTGAGTCTTCCGCGGGAATTGCTGCGGGGGGAAGAACAGGATTTACATCGGTAGTGATTTCTGCCTGTTTTGTGCTTGCATTATTTTTCTCGCCGCTTTTATCGATCGTCACTCCGGAAGTAACCGCACCTGCGTTAATCATCGTTGGTGCGATGATGGCAACAGAAATTAGCAAAATTAATTGGCGCAAGCTAGATGTCGTTATTCCGGCATTTGTGACGATTATTATGATGCCGCTGACGTTCAGTGTGGCGACAGGTATTGCGCTTGGATTTATCCTTTATCCAATTACGATGATTGCCTTAAATAAACCGAAAGAGGTTCATCCGATTATGTATGTGTTATTTGTCACGTTTATTGCTTATTTCGCCTATGTCGCATAAAATGAGCCCGGCTTTCTTTTAGGAGAAAGTCGGGCTTATTTTTCAATATACTCGAATAAGAACGATTGTCCGTTACGGTAAAAGCGCGGGTCGTAGATGATAAGTTTTTTATTGTCATCAACAATGACAACAAACGGTGTCCATTCGTACAACGTTTTGGGGTTAGGACGTTTTTTAAACAATGTGTTTAAATCGGCATGCTCACTCAAATGCACCGTATATTTCTTTTTCTCTTTCCGAGTAATGAATTGCCGATTTATTTCGACAGTCGCTCCGTTTAATAGATAATTCTATATGTTTTTTCGTTAGGGATTGGTGCGATTTCTTCTGTTTCTAATTTTGTTACTTTCGCAAACGGAGATCCTTCATTTATTTTTTCCATAAAAGACTGAACCCTTTCTTCGTTTCCTTGTACTTCTAATTCTACAGTTCCATCGTCGTTGTTTTTAATCCATCCTGTTAATTGCCATTTTAAAGCTTCATGCTGTGCATAGTAGCGAAAGCCGACTCCTTGAACACGGCCGTGAACAATGGCATGCAATCGTTTCATCGTTTGTTTTCCTCCTCGTATTTTCCTTACAAAAATCATACAACAGCCCAAGCTATTTTGCATACGTTGAATACATAAAACGATATTGATTTTTACGGAGGGAAGACGATGCAGCATCATGAAGGAGCCGATATGTACGCGCAAAAGGCCGCGATGTATGATTTATTGGCCTGCTACTACAAATATATAGATCCGAACAAACATATTATGTATTACCGAAAGCATTACGAATACATGAAGAAGCTAGTAGAGGCATACGATGGACGTGAGCAAGACGAATCGGTAAAGATGGCGATGGTTCGCATGTTTCACGCATCACCAACTGCCTCAGCAGTCGATGTGTATATGAATGGACAAAAAATCTTGCAAGGGCTCAAGTATAAACAAATAGGTAAATATATTAAAATTCCAACTGGAGAATACCGAATTGAGATTTATCCATCTGGACAAACGGGTCGCCCTGTATTAAGTCAAATTGTCTATATTTTACCAAGCTTACGGTACACACTCACTGCCATTGGTACAGTAGATCAGTTGCAGTTATTGCCGTTTTTTGATCATCCATACGTATCGTTCGGAGAATCAAAAGCAAGGTTCGCTCATTTATCTCCGAATGCCCCGGCTGTCGATATCGCGGTCAAAGGGGGAGATGTATTGTTCGCCAACGTGCGTTACAAACAAGTAACCGATTATAAAAAAATACCAGCTAATGAACGATTAGGCTTAGAGGTGCGTTTGGCAGGAACAAATGAAGTTGTATTAACCGTACCAAATGTGCGATTTGGTACGAATCAATCGTACACGATTGCGGCAACGGGGGTAATGAAGGGAGCGCCGGAAATAACAGCATTGTTAATCGAAGAATAGGTGGAAACGAGGACGGCAGATCAATCGTCCTCGTTGTCCATGAAGTAATACATATGATGGTGCAAATTTTCTTGAACGAAAGTAGGATATGAAAAAGATTAAGGATGTCTGAATATCAACGTCGATGTTCTCAAACATCCTTGTTTTTCAGGAGTAGTTCGCTCACTTTCTCTTTCACGATTTCTTCAAGGAGGGGATGGTACCCTAGATAGTGGCATAAAATCCACTGTTTATTGGACAAAGAAAGGGAACGGAGCTTTTTTTCAATCGTTTTCATTAATACACCCGTAAATAATAAATAAGGAATGACGAAAATGTTTTTGTACGAAGAGCGGCTTGCTTCGTACAAGCCGTCTTCTAATGTTGGACGAATCGCCGCTAAAAAGCAGACATCGACGTGGGATACGTTTGTTTTTTCTCGCAGTCGATCGGCAATAGCAGTCATGTCCCGTTTCGTATCCGGATCGCTGCTGCCGCGCCCGATGAGAAGAACCATCGCGTCATCATCGAGCGGCATGGATTGTTCAGCGATTCGTTCCGTTACAATTTGTATCATTTTTTCATGTACGCCGAATGGCTTACCTATAACCATATCAATATGAGGATAGCGCTGTTTCGCTTTTGTTATTTCTTCCGGAATATCGTGCTTTGCGTGTCCCGCTGCTAAAAGCAAGATAGGGATGATGGCGATGCTCGTTGCTCCTTTTTGGATGCATACATCAATTCCGGTCGCAATATCCGGTTCCGCTAGCTCAATAAAGCAAACTTCTTGGATAGGGACGTCGATGGTTGATTTGCATCGTTCCACAAACGCGATCGCTTCTTCGCATGCTTTTGCGATGCGACTTCCATGGCAAACATATAAAACAGCTTGCATGATTCACCTCTTAAAACGCTTCATTGACGAGCGGCTGTTGCTGCAGCATCATCCGTTCAAACCATTGAATTTTTTCACGCAACGCGACGACTTCTCCGATAATAATCATGCTTGGGTTTTCGATTCGATGTTGGTGTACAACTTCGACAACTGTTTCGAGAGTGGCAGTCACCGTTCTTTGCCCTAATAAGGTTCCCCACTGTACAACCGCCACAGGAGTTGTTGGCGCTTTTCCATGTGTCAGCAATTGGTCACGAATATATGGAAGGTTGCTGATTCCCATATAAATGGCCAACGTATCAATTCCTTTGGCGAGGCTTTCCCATTTTATGTCTTCTTTACTTCCTTCTCGTCTATGGCCGGTAATAAAGGCAACGCTTGAGCTGAAATCGCGATGGGTAACAGGAATTCCGGCGTAAGCGGCAGCTGCAATCCCAGATGTAATGCCAGGAACGATTTCAAAATCGATGCCGTGTTTAGCGAGCGTTTCTGCTTCTTCGCCGCCTCTGCCGAATACGAACGGGTCACCACCTTTTAAGCGAACAACCATTTTTCCTTTTTTCGCATGACGGATGAGAAAGTGATTAATCGTCTCTTGTTGCATTGTATGGTAGCCGGGCAGCTTTCCGCAAAAAATGAGTTCCGCATCTTGTTTCGCATATGTTAACAATTCTTCATTAATGAGGCGATCGTATAAAATGACATCCGCTTGTTGGATACATTTAAGTCCTTTCACGGTAATGAGTTCCGGATCGCCAGGACCAGCTCCGACTAAATATACTTTTCCCATCTTTTTTCAGCCCTTTCCTCATTTAAATTAGCGGTGGGGTTCGCGATCAATAACGAACCCACCGCCGCGGCGAATCGGTTTTTTTTCATGAAGAGAAATATCAATAAACTCAGGTATTTTTAAAAAATGTTTCTCTAACTCTACTTCAACGAGACGAAACGCTTGCTCATCATCGTGGGCGACAATCACGACATGGATGATGTCATTTTTTGTTGTGACCTCAAACCGATAAAGATTCATTGTTGTCACCTTATACAAGGGTATTTAGCTGTTGTAAAATGCGGTCTAATTCCGCTTGCAGAGGGTCTAAACCAACGCGGTGGAGGTAGTCTAAAAACGTTTCGCCTAGTAATTTTGTTTCTTTGAAGTACGTTAATAGTTGTCCTAACACCTCTGGGAGTTGTTCGGCTTCGATTTTTCCTTTTAGTTTTTCATTGAATTTGCCACCGTTTTGCAAAGTGCCGCCAACATAAATTTCAAATGCTTCGACCATGCTTTTGTCTTTCGTTTTCATTTTAATTCCTTGCAAGCCGATATCAGCGATTTGCCGCTGACCGCAAGAGTTTGGACAGCCGACCATATGGATGCGTACTGGAACATCAAGTTCGAGATGGTCATCAAGGTATTCAGCGATACGACGCATCCGTTCTTTTGTCTCAACAAGCGCCAAGTTGCAATATTCGATGCCCGTGCAGGAAACCGAATAGCCGATAAATGATTTTGGTTTAACGGTAATTCGCTCAAATACTTTTTCTTGCAAGACAGCGTCAATATGTTCATTAGGAATGTTTGGAATAATTAAGTTTTGGGAGTTACATGAACGCACTTCCCCGTTTCCGTATTGTCGGGCGATTCGCGCAATCTCAAACACTTCATCAGCGCTTAAACGTCCAACTGGCACGTTAAAGCCGATGTAGTTTAGTCCTTGTTGTTTTTGCGGATGAACACCGTAAAAGTATCCAGCATTCCAACCTTTTTGCACGTCTTCTCCTTTTGATGGAAGTGGACCTGTGAGTTCAAGGAGTTTTTCTTTAAATTTCTCAACGCCCCAGTCAGCGACAAGGAATTTGAGACGAGCGCGATGGCGTTTTTCGCGATAACCGCAGTCGCGGAAAATCGTTGTTACGGCAATCGCGACATCTTTGACTTGTTCCGGTTTGACGAATACATCTAACGTTTGTGCGAGATATGGAGCGGAGGACAAACCGCCACCAACTTTCACATGAAATCCAAGCGTTTCTTTACCGTCAATGATTTTTTTCGCTGGAGTGAAGGAGAGGCAATGAATTTCCGCGTTTACGGTGTTATAGACGTTTGCGCTAATGGACATTTTATATTTGCGCGGCAAGTTCGAGAAATCTTCGTTATGTTGGAAAAACTCATATACTTCTCGAACGATTTCTGTCGTATCAATCAATTCATTTGGATCGATACCAGCAATCGGGTTTCCAACAATGTTGCGAGTAATATCACCACAGGCTCCGGCTGTTGATAATCCCACTCGTTTTAAACGGTCAAAAATGTCAGGGAGTTGCTCTACTTGAAGCCAGTGAAACTGTACCGCTTGACGAGTTGTAATGTCAAACACTCCACGACCGTAATCGCGCGCAATCCCTGCTAATGTTTCTAACTGTTCATTGTTTAAAATCCCCGAAGGAACGCATACACGCATCATAAAATACCCAGCTTCTTTTGGCTTCTGTAAATAAAGTCCTGCCCACTTGAACAAATCCCATTCTTCTTGCGGAATAGAGGAAAATCCATGTTTTGCGTAATACGGGATGTCCTCAAAAATTTTCAACCCATCTTTTTGTAATTTTTTTAATTCTGTTTTGTTTAAATTCGGATTGTTCGCCCATATTTTTTCATATGCCATTTAAGCTTCCCCCTTAATCAATTGATGATGGCGCAAATAAGCGACGACTTGATCGACACATTCCTCAATGGAGTAGAGGTGTGTTTCAACGATTAGTTCTGGCGAAGACGGTTCCTCGTAAGGTGAGTCGATGCCGGTAAACTCGCGAATTTCGCCGTTTCGTGCTTTTTTATACAATCCTTTTGGATCGCGTTTTTCACATTCTTCAAGCGGACATTTGACGTAAATCTCAATAAACTCATCTGTTTCTAATAAGTTGCGAACTAATTGCCGATCTTGCTCGAAAGGAGAGATAAACGCTGTTAATACAAATTGGCCGCTGTCGACAAATAATTTGGCTACTTCACCGATACGGCGAATGTTTTCGGTACGGTCTTCGGCAGAAAAGCCTAAATCTTTGTTGAGACCGTGGCGAATATTGTCACCATCTAATACGTAGTTTTGCACGCCTAATTCAAATAGTTTTTTGGAAACGGCATTTGCAAGTGTTGATTTGCCGGAACCAGAAAGTCCGGTGAACCATAAAACACAGCTATGGTGACCGTTTCGGTTTCGACGGTCTTCTTTTGTAATCGTCGTATGATGCCAGACAATGTTGACCAAAGTGGTCACCTCCTTTATTTCGTTGATGTGGAAACTGTTTCGCGTTGCTGTAATCCTTTTATTAGCACTTGTACGACTTCAGGACGGCTAAATGTGCTTGGTGGTACTTGACCGTTGCGTAACATTTCACGCACTTTTGTTCCAGATAAAACGACATGGTATTGGCGGTCATGAGGGCATGTTTTCGTTGATGCCATCCCTTCGCATTTCGTGCAATAAAAGCTATGTTCAAAAAATAGTGGGGTAATGCCAAGCTCCTCTTGTGTAAAATTCAAGAAAATCTTTTGCGCATCATACGTGCCGTAATAGTTACCGACACCGGCATGATCGCGTCCGACAATGAAATGAGTGCAACCGAAATTTTTACGCACCATCGCATGAAAAATCGCTTCACGAGGACCCGCATAGCGCATTGCTGCTTGGAAGACGCCAAGAAATACGCGATCTCTCGGATAATAGTTTTCTAACAAAACTTGATAGCTCTCCATGCGAATATCGGCTGGAATATCGTCATCTTTCGTTTCACCAACGAGCGGATTTAAAAATAAACCGTCAACAATTTCAAGAGCGCACTTTTGAATATATTCATGGGCGCGGTGGACAGGATTTCTTGTTTGAAAACCAACGACTGTTTTCCAACCGAGTTCAGCAAATTGTTTTCGCGTTTCCGCTGGATCGAAGTAGAATGGAGCGAATTTCCCTTTATTCGTACGTTTGACGAGAGTAATCGGTCCACCAACATATACGTCTGGTTTTTCAAACAACTTTCTGACACCTGGATGATTTAAATCATCTGTTTGATAGACAAGCAATGCTTCCTTTTGTTTATTTGGTTGGTAAATTTCCTGAACGTCAATAACGCCATACACTTCGCCATCGTAAACAAGCGTAACTGTTTCGCCAACGGAAAGCTCTTTTGCTTTTTCTTCGCTGATGGCAAGCGTAATCGGAATGCTCCAAACGGTACCGTCAGCAAGGCGCATCGTTTCAACGACTGCCTCGTAATCTTCTTTTCCTAAAAATCCTATTAACGGGCTGTAGCCCCCGATTCCGATGAGTTCAAGGTCACTTAGCTCAGCGTTGCTTAGTTGAATTTCTTTGCTGATGGATGAAATCGGATAATCAGGGTTCCAACGATTTACTAATGTTCCCCCGTGTGGTACGCTAACACTCATGATTGATTCCTCCTGGATTTATATATATTCATATTGGATAACTATGATTTGCGATTAAATGCCATCACCATTTTCATGTAAAGACCGTGTTTCTTCCGTCATTGTTTTTTTGAGACTAATGATTCCAAGGGTCGCTAGGCAGACGCTAAAAATCGCTACGACTGTGTAAAGGTCACTATCTAGCAACCATTTCACAAGGCTGTAAGAGATGACAAGAGAAAAAATCGGTGAAACAAACCAAACTTTTAGCAATTGAATGACAATTTGTTTTTGCCAAATGTAAAATCCTGTTTTTGCGGTACCGATGCCAATGATGGCGGATGTCGTGATTTGCGTTAACGGTACTGGTAACCCAAAAATAGACGAGATGATAACGAGAAGTGCACCTGTACCGGAAATCGCACATCCTTCAAATGGAGAAAAGTTTGTAATTTTTTTTCCGTTTGTTTCAAGCACACGTCTTCCTAGTAAAATTGCGCCGAGAGCCACGAACAATCCACCGAGAATCGTTCCGTTTGTAACGGAGATTAACCCGGCACCAACGAGCGGCCCCACTGCATTGGCAACGTTGTTCATTCCGGCTGAAAAGGCCTCGAAAAAGCCGGTAATAATGAGTAGAGCCATAAAACTTTTTTGCCACGTTCCTCGCTCGACTTGTGGGTACTTTTTCTTGAGTTTTAAAAACCATTTGCCTATGACAAAGGTGAACGCAAACGCAATAATGGGAATGATCACCCAAATGGACACAATGAAAAGAAGTTTTGGAACGTATAAAACTTGATAAGCAATCCCGACACCGACGACAGAGCCGACGGTAATTTCGCTTGTTGATAAAGGAATGCCCATTATATTTGCTGCAAACAAGGAAATCGCCGCAGCTGTTAAAATAATAATGACGATTTTAACCGATAAGACAGACGAAGGAATAATGCCAGAACCGATGGTTTTAACGACTTCACCTCCGCCAAGACTTCCTAAAAATACACCAAGGCCGCAAAGAAGAAGTGCAATATATTTTTGTTTAATCGCTCCCGACCCGTAAGCAACTCCCATCGCTGCGGCCGCACCGCTTGCGCCAATGTTCATCGCAAAAAAGAAGGAGACGATGAAAGCGATTGTGACTAACATATAGATTCTCCTTCCTACGATTCGTGAAGACCGCATTCAATTTTTCCTTGCCCAGCCCATCTTCCCGAGCGCAAGTTTTCTAAATCATAAGCAGGGGAAGTACATGGTTCGCAGCCGATGCTCGGATATCCTTTGTCATGGAGTACGTTATATGGTAAGTCATGTTTATGAACATAATTCCAAACATCTTTCCATGTCCAATGAATTAATGGACATATTTTAATAGATTGAAATTTTTCATCTTTATTAAGATATTCCACATGACGTCGTGTTGATGATTGTTCACGCCGCAAACCTGAAATCCAGGCGGATACACCGGTTAATATTTCACGTAATGGTACGATTTTTCGCAGTTCACAGCATTTGTTTGGATTATGTTTCCATAATTCGTCTCCGAATTGTTTTGCCTGCTCTTCAAGCGATACGTTTGGTCGTTTCATGATGATGCGGAGCGAAGGATATTTCTTTTTTACGTTTTCAATCGTTTCATATGTTTCGTGGAAATGAAGACCTGTATCAAGAAAAACAATTTCTGCATCCGGCTTGACTTTTGTAATAAGGTCAATTAAAACAATGCCTTCAATGCCAAAACTACAGGCATAGACAATATCGTCTTTATAATGGGCGTACGCCCAAGCAAGGACATCTAATGCGCCTTTTGTTTCGTTGTCGCTTGGAAATAAAGGTTTTTCTTCGTTCCAAGTATGGTAAGTAAGCACGTGTGTCTCCCCCTAAATGTAGATTGTGCAACTGAATAAAAAGGCGGTTTCCCACTTGGTTTGAAAAGGGGAACCGCCTCTAGTTTGTCTAGTCAGCGTGTCCTGTTATTTTAATCTTATTTTCTCACTTTTTTCTAATTGAATGATTTTACCGTCTTGAACAACAATCGTAATCGAGCCAAACTTCATTGACTCTAACATTTCTTTCAATTTCGCAAAAACTCCTTCCAGTTGTTGCTGATCGTTGCCCACAACAGTCCCTCCTTTTTTGGTTGTCTAGCTTCAGCCCCTAGCCTTTGGCACCTCTTTTCGGTGATGTATAGCTTCGGCAAGCCGCCACCGCTTTTCTTGATAATAAAAAAACTTTCCATTTCGGAAAGACTGAAGAGGTAACGTATTTTACCTTATCTCCCAAAATGGTTCCCATTTGGCTGGATTTAGCACCTTGCTTCATAAGAAGTAGGTTGCCGGGGTTCATTGGGCCAGATCCCTCCGCCGCTCTTGATAAGTATATAATTGAATTAAATTTTAACATAATTCTGATAAATGTCAACCCGAGTTTTTCGATAGGAATTGTTTTTTTTGTCGTTTACTAGTCTATTAATTTTTACATACATTTTACCTTTCATAGCGATGAGAGATGTTATATTTAAGTTACGGATAGTTTGTTGGTTGCTGTAGAGTTGTGGTGGTAACGATGAAAATAAAACAATTTAAACAAATGCTTTCTATTGTGTTGCTCGGCACGATTATTCTTGTCTGTTTCGACATTTTTGCGTCGAACGGCGGTAGCCGCCGTGAATTGGTAATTTTGATGTTTTTTATATTCCTCTTAGTTTTTATTATTCGAATTTTTCATAGATTGAATGAGGAGTTTTGGAAATTGAAGGGAAGAAGGGAGGAAATCGAACAAATTTTCCATAATGTGAACGCCGCTTTATGGTCATTTGACGTTGAAACTTCCTCCATTTTATTTTCCAGCGGTGTCAATCGAATTTTCGGATATAGCGGCGATTATTTATCATATAACGTCAATGCTTGGCGTGAAGCGATTCACCCAAAGGATGTTGAGATTGTAAACACTTTTGAGAAAAAGCTTTTGCAGGGAGAACCGAAAACAGCCGAATTTCGAATTATTCACCCAAACAGCGAAATCCGTTGGCTACGCGTTGAAGGAACGCCGGTATTTGATCAAAATGGGAATCTTCGAAAAGTAAATGGCGTCTTTGTTGATATTACCCAGAGTAAACGCTATGAAGAAAAAATTTATCATATGGCGCATCATGATTCGCTGACTGGTTTGCCTAACCGTTATTACTTGAATGAGCATCTAAAGGAACTGTTTCTTGATCAAACCGACAAACAATTGGCGATTTTATTTATTGATTTAGACCGATTTAAAATGATTAACGACACGCAAGGTCATTCATTTGGAGATGTGTTATTGAGAAATGTGGCGGAACGGTTAAAAAGTTGTCTCACTAAGGAGGATTTTATTGTCAGGTATGGGGGAGACGAATTTGTTATTGTATTACAAAATATAACGAAAGAAAAAGTTAGCGAAAAGGCTGAACTTATTCTACAAAAATTTAATGAAAGTTTTTTTGTTAATCATATGGAGATTTTCACAACACCAAGTATCGGAATCAGCATGTATCCGAAAGACGGAAACGACATTGAAGTGCTTATTAAAAACGCGGATACTGCGATGTATCTTGCGAAAGAAAAGGGAAAAAACAACTACCAGTTTTATGATTCGTCTCTCCATGAAAGAAACGAAAAAAAGATGAAAATTGAAAGCAAATTGCGAAAAGCGCTGGAAAATAACGAATTTGTTCTTCATTACCAACCGAAAATTGAATTAAGAACAAATCGTTTAGTCGGCATTGAGGCATTGATTCGCTGGGACAATAAAGAGTTAGGCTTTGTGTCCCCGGCAGATTTTATCCCACTTGCCGAGGAACTTGGATTGATCGTGCCAATCGGTAAGTGGGTTTTGAAAGAAGCTTGCGCGCAATGCATAAAGTGGCAACAGCTTGGTTTTAAAAATTTAAGCGTGGCAGTAAACATTTCACCGAGACAATTTAAAGACCCGGCCTTTACCGATACTGTTATAGAAATCCTTGAAGAAACGGGGCTCTCGCCACATTGTTTAGAGTTAGAAATAACAGAAAGCATTATGCAAGATGTGAGACAATCCTGTATCATTTTGAAAAATCTTAAACAAATCGGTGTAAAAGTGGCAATTGACGATTTCGGTACAGGGTATTCGTCCTTGCATTATCTATGTCATTTGCCAATTAATACGATTAAAATTGACAAAGCGTTCGTAGACGGTATTAATATCAGCGAAGAAAAAGTGGCGATTTTGCAAACGATTATTGACATGGGACATCGCCTTCGATTTGAGGTCGTTGCCGAAGGAATTGAAACGCGCGATCAAGTGAATTTTCTATTGAATCATAGCTGCCGAATTGGACAAGGTTATTATTTTAACAAACCGTTATCAATAAGTGAATTTGAGAGATTATACGTTAACAAATAAAGCATAAGAAAACCCCACTGCATTAAGAGCGGTGGGGTTATTTATGTTGCAATTCTATTCTCATAAATTTGCGTGTGTTGGGATCATAAATGCCATCATCTTTTAAGGCTGCATACAATGACTGAAACCGTTTCACTGCATCTTCCGTTCGCTTTCCATAAAACCCATCAATATACTTTGGATCAAAGCCAAGATGTTGAAGCGCTCGCTGCAACATTTTTACTTCTTCTCCTTTGTCGCCTCTTTTTAATGTTTTCTCTGGTAATGGAAACTCTTCGTGGTGAAGTTTTTGTTTAACTACTTCTGAAAGTTTAGTTAATGTTTCTGTTCCAACGAGTCCATCGACATGGAGACCATATCGTTTTTGGAATGCCATAACCGCATTTTCTGTTTCTTCACCCAAAATTCCGTCCGCTCCGTATTTAGGGAGAGGAAACCCAACGCGAATTAAATCTTCTTGAATCTCTTTGACAAAAGCGCCACGGTCACCAATTTTTAATGGCAAACGTACAGATATGCCTTTTACTGGAGATTGCTTTATCGCTTCCCGATTTTTTTGTTTATTGTTTTGTTGGAGGGTTTCTTTTACATCGTTGATAAATCCATTCCATGTCACACCGTAGGGACGAAAAGCGTCAAGTGGGTCGGACCTTCTTTCTGGATCTAGAGTGTGATGGGCCACGATATGTTGAGCAGGGTTAAGATGGAACGTTTCGCAAAGGTATGCATGATACCAAACATATCGTTTGTATGCCTCATGAAAATCGATGTTTCCACCGTAACAGAGTTCTACCCCGATGGCTGCATCATTGGCGTCTGATCCAAACATTTGATTATCAATAGGTTTGTTATACAATACGTGCCAAGCCTTTTCGTCTAAGGGGATGATTTCAAGAATATATTTGTCATCAATAAACGTGTGAGCAGACGATGACGGTTGGCGGCTGTTAAAATAATTGCGATTGGCGTAAGCTGTGGACCCAGGATTTCCGGTAGAGTGGCTTACAATAAACTTTACGCTTTCAAGCTTCTCACCAGAGCGAGCATTTCCTAGATTTATAAAGTCTCTTATAATCTCGTACAAGATCGTGTCCTCCTTTCTTAGCGCTATCATATGTTGAGCTAAAGAAATGTTGATATATAATGAAAAATAGGAAAATAGGGGATTTTATATACTTGTTTTTCTCTTATATAATCGCTTTGAAGGTTTTAAAAGTTATCGGATTTTCTAAAAGAAAGTCAACGTTCCTTTATGGCGGGAAGAAGGAGTTCCTGTATACATAAACTGCATATTGGTTAAACTTTTATTTTTGTATTTTGAGAGAAGAAAGGCGAAAAGATAGAGATTAAGCAAGGGAGCAATATTCTATGAGGCTAATTATGATAGATGAATATAACCCTGCGACAATGCAGTTGGCAAGACCGATTTATGATCGGCATCGCCGTATTTTACTGACTGCCGGCCGCACCATTCATCCGAAATATTTGGAACGCTTGCAGCAGATGGATATTAAATATTTATTCGTGGACGATTTAATTTCTGAAGGAATTACGATGGAAGAATTAGTTGATATGCCGACATGGATGGATGCAACGGAAATTGTGCAAAAGGCGTATGAGGAAGTGGAAAACAAACGAGAGTTAGACGTTCGAGCCATTCAAAAGCTCGCCGTTAAATTGATTGATGAGGTAAGCAGAAGAAAATTGCTTGTCATTATTCCTTCCACGTCGTTGACGTCCGAACTTCGCCCTTATGCACATGCGGTGAATGTTGCGCTTTTAGCATTGCAGCTCGGCAAAAAAATGAATTTAAACAGTTTGCAGATGCGAGATTTGGCTATCGGGGCATTGTTGCACGATATTGGAAAAGCGGTGGAAGGCGCTGAAGATCATACGATTAAAGGTTTTGAGTATTTAAGGAAAAATAGAGAAATCAGCTTATTGTCCGCTCACGTTGCTTACCAGCATCATGAAACATTCGACGGACAAGGAACTCCAAGAGGAATTAGTCATAAGGAGATTCATCAATATGCGCAAATTTGCGCGGTAGCTAACTATTTTGAAAACTTAATTTCTGAAGAAGGAATTCCGCCTCATGAAGCGATGGAAGCTTTAATGGCGAAAAGCAATATCAGTTTTGATCGGGAACTTGTCCGTCTCTTCTTTGATACGATTCCCTCTTATCCGCCGGGTACAAAGGTGAAAATGAGTGATGGCGAAGAAGCGATTGTCACAAAAATTATTAATCATAATATGCAACGACCGTATGTTCGTTATTTATCAACGAATAAGGAAATTTCACTTGCCGACCATAACGCGCTGCTCATTATGGGGATTATTCATGACAAAAAATAAAAAGGATGGACGGGTTCATCCTTTTTATTTTTTGCGTAAATTGCCAAGTTCTTCAGCGATCGCTTGCATTTCGCTAGGGCTAAATGTTGTTTTTTTCATAACCATTTCATAGATGTCTTTTAAATCATCATACAAATCTTCAGCGAAGTGGGAAGGCTTAATCGCATCAAAATTTAACACTTTTAATTTCTCTTTGATTTTTTCAATCATATACTCTACATTTTCGGGAGATTTTTTTGATAAATCCACTCTTATTCATTCCTTTCTACTTAATTATTATGATTATTGTAACATACATTTTAGACAATAAAAGTAGTGAAAGGTATGCATCGCTGTTTTGATTTTGTTTATAATGGGGGATGAAGGGAGATGTTGAAAAATGGTGAAAGTATTATTTGTTTGTTTAGGAAATATTTGTCGTTCACCGATGGCAGAGGCAATTTTTCGTGATTTGGTGAAAAAAGAGGGGCTTGAGGATAAAATTATCATCGATTCCGCAGGAACAGGGAATTGGCATGTTGGTAAACCGCCGCATGAAGGAACCCAGCAGATTTTAAAGAAGAATGATATTGATTTTACAGGGATTCGGGCAAGACAAATAAGTGAAGAAGATTTGCAAACATTTGATTATATTATCGCGATGGATGTCGAGAATGTAGGAAATTTGCGGCGTTTAGCGGGATATACGAAAACAGGGTTCATTGGCCGACTTCTTGATTTTGTGCCAGATAGCGATGTTGCTGATGTACCTGATCCTTATTATACAGGTAATTTTATGGAAGTATACGAATTGATTCAAAAAGGGTGTCAACATTTACTTGAAACGATCAAAAAAGAGAAGGGACTTTAAGTAAAGAAAGGAGAGAGGAGAGTGTGAAAAAGAGAGCGAAATTATGGAGAAACATGATGATTGGAGCAGCAGTCGGGACATTGATTTCGCTACTTGATCGGGAAACAAGGAAATCGTTACATGTTAAAACCATTTGGCAACAACGGGCGGAATGTGTTCGTCAATTGCAACAACGAGTGCGCCAATACCGTCAATCGATTGAGACGTTGACAGAAGACGTGATCTTTATCGCAGAAAAGATAAAAGAAATAGCGGAAAAAACACCAGAAGTAATTGAGTTTTTGAAGGAGTCGTACAATTGGAAAAAGGATGATAGTCCCCAAATGAAAAAGTGAAGGGGGAATAACGAATGATGATTAATCTCACGTTTATGCGTGAAATGGTCAAACGGTTTCAAGAAGATGAAGTGTCTCGGCTATCAGCGGAATTAGCGTATTTTTTTCTTCTTTCCCTCTTTCCATTTTTAATTTTCTTATTTACACTGCTTGCTTATCTACCGATTCCACATGAAGATGTGTTATCTGTAGTACGTCAGTATGCTCCAAAAGAAGCGATTTATCTCATCGAAACGAATATACATCATATTATGAATCACCAAAATGGAAAACTTTTATCGTTTGGAATTATCGGAACGATTTGGTCTGCTTCTAATGGCATTAATGCGATTGTCCGCGCTTTTAATCGTGCATACGATGTTCAAGAGAGTCGCTCATTTATCGTCGCGAGAGGTGTATCCATTGTACTGACGATCGGAATGATGTTTGTGATTATTGTCGCGCTTTTGTTACCTGTTTTCGGAAAAGCGATCGGTCTTTTTTTATTTTCCGTGTTTGGTTTTTCCAGTACGTTTTTGACGATTTGGAATACGCTTAGATGGGCAGTGAGTTCACTGATTCTTTTTATCGTATTTACGGCTTTATATTATTTTGCTCCTAATAAACGGTTACGATATAAAGATGTGATGGCTGGGGCGTTGTTTGCAACGATCGGTTGGATTGTGACTTCTCTTGCTTTTTCTTATTATGTAGGAAATTTTGCGAATTATACGGCCATGTACGGAAGCATTGGAGGAATTATTATATTAATGGTTTGGTTTTATTTATCGGGCATGATTATCGTTTTAGGAGGAGAAATGAACGCCATTTTTGATTGTCAACGTGAAGGAAGGAAACGAGAGCGTTAGCAGCTATAAACTTCCTTTCATAAGCGAAAGAAAACGGGGGATAGTAACAACTGTAAGCCGTCCATTGATGGAAAGATGAGGAGGATTTTTTATGACGAAACATACAAAAAAAGATGGCGGAACGAAACAAAAAGGGAAAAATAAACCGAAACATAAAACAAGTGGTAGTGCGAACGGGCAAAACGGGTATCATTAAAAAAAAAGAAAAAGGGCCGCCTGTGTGAAGGCAGCCCTTTCTTACTTTAATAGGTCATCTGCAAGCTTATTCGGCAATTTCTTCGTAATGATAGTACGTTTGATTATAAATATGTTCGATTTCGGCATCGGTCATGTACACGAGTTGTTCTCTTGCAATCCCTTTCACTTTTTCAATAAATTCAATCATATTTTTCCGTTCCGCTCTACTCATTGCTTCTCGCTCCTTTACGCTGTTTTAAAACAGTTTATCATTTTGTTATTTGTATTATATAACAGAGTAAGAGGAACGGTCAATATATATTTTGGAAAATAGGCTAAAAAAATAAAGGTCACTTTGTAGCGACCTCAACTGTTTTGTTGTATAACAGAGCTATAAAAACAAATAAAAGCAGGGAACTTATGGTGATGAAAAAGCTTCCGTTTTGTTTATATTGAATGATAAGCCCGATGATAAATGGGCCGCTCATGCTTCCGACGCTATAGAGAATACCGGATAACAAATTTCCGGTTGGGAGTAACTGTTTGGGCAATAAATCAGCCATATACGTAATCCCAAGGGAAAACAAAGATCCGACAAACATACCAGCAACAAAAAAGCAAACGAAAAGCCCAATAAATGAATGGACAAAAAATAGTGCACTCATAAAGCTAACACTGCCGATGAATAAAGAAAAACCAAGAACGAGCTTTCGTTGAAATCGATCGCTTAACAAGCCAAGCGGTAACTGAAAAATAATACTTCCTATTGAAAAAGCTGGTAAAATTATGGTAACATGCTGAAAAGAAATGTGTTCACGCACGGCGTAAATGGGAAAAATCCCGTGAATAGAAGCTTCTAAAAATCCGTACGTAAACGGAAGCAACAATGCTGCCCATGCGTATTTCCATGCATGTGAAAAACGACGAAATGTATCAAAAAAGCTCGAGTAATCGCCCGTTTCCGGATGTTCATTTTTTAATAAAAACACGGTAAGCCATCCTAACAAACTAAGCAAAGATGATAATAAAAATGGCAGCGGCTCGTTGATTTCTACTAATGATGCGAATAACGGTCCGATGGAAAAGCCAATCCCGAAAAACAGGCCATATAGCGATAAATTACGACCGCGACGATTGTTAGGAGAAAAATCGGTAATCCATGTTTGTGTGGCAAAATGAAGCATATGGTCACCGATTCCGATTAATAGCCGTAAAACGAACCAGAACCAAAATGAAGACCAAAGTGGGAATAAAGCGAGCGATAGTAGTACAATAAAACCACCTAGTATAATAATGGGACGATACCCATATTTTCGTAGTGGTTTTTCCATAAAAGGCGAGATGAGCAACACCCCAATATATAAGGCGGTTGCATGTGCTCCATTTACTGAAGATGAAAAACCGCTTTTCTCTAACAAAATAGAAATTAAAGGAAGTAACATTCCTTGCGATAAGCCGGAAATGGTAACGATGCTTACTAAAATCCAAAAGCGCATAACCAATACCTCGTTTTAACAAGAAATAACACTGAATAAGATACTACATATTTTTATGTTTCATGACAAGAAAAAAGAGGTGAACAGTTATGGAATTTAAAATGAAAGAAGTAGGTTTTAAAACAGAATTTGAGTATGGAGAATTACATATAGCTGGAGACGAAGCGTACGGCTTTCGCCCTTATCAGTTACTTGTTTCCTCGATTGCAGTTTGCAGCGGCGGAGTACTACGAAAAGTGTTAGAGAAAAAGCGATTACATGTAGAAGATATGACCATTCGTGCCGATGTTACAAGAAATGAAAATGAGGCAAATCGTATTGAAAAAATTCATCTTCATTTTATCATTAAAGGAGAAAACTTAAATCAAGAAAAAGTGGCCAAATCACTTGAGGTTGCAAGAAAGAACTGCCCGATGGTTCGGTCGGTAGAAGGGAGTATTGAGATAACAGAAACGTTTGAACTAATAAGGTAACGAGCGAGGAAGGTTGGGTGTATGATGAATCGATTATTTACACTTATGGTTTGCATCGGTGTACCACTATCTCTTATTGGAAGCTTTTTTCATTGGTCTTCGTTGATGATGTTTGTCATCTACTGTCTAACGATTATTGCATTAGCTAGCTATATGGGAAGAGCGACAGAAAGTTTAGCAATTATCGCAGGTCCCCGCATCGGGGGGTTATTAAATGCGACGTTTGGCAATGCTGTTGAGCTTATTATTTCGATTTTTGCTTTAAAAGCGGGGCTAGTAGAAGTTGTGTTGGCGTCATTAACAGGTTCAGTGTTAGGAAACTTATTATTGGTTGCAGGATTGTCTTTTTTCGTTGGTGGTCTAAAGTATAAACGGCAAGAATTCAATGTGTATGATGCTCGCCATAATGCCGGCTTATTGACATTTGCGATTTTAGTGGCTTTCGTCATTCCAGAAGTGTTTTCTCTCCATATGTCCGAACCAGCAACATTATCGCTCAGCATCGGCATTTCTATTACTATGATCGTCCTTTATTTAGCCGCTTTATATTTTAAACTTGTTACCCATCGCGGGGTATATCAACATAAATCTGATGAAGTAGAAGGGCATGAGGAGCCGGAATGGACGAAAGGAAAGTCCATGATCATTTTAGCATTGGCGACGATTGCGGTTGCTTATATATCAGAAAAGCTTGTACATACATTTGAAACAGTGGCTCAATCATTCGGATGGAGCGAATTGTTTATCGGGGTTATCATCGTAGCCATTGTCGGTAATGCCGCGGAACATGCTTCTGCAGTGATGATGGCATACAAAAATAAAATGGGTGTGGCGGTTGAAATTGCGATTGGCTCAACACTGCAAATTGCGATGTTCGTTGCTCCTGTACTTGTTCTCGTTTCGTTGCTCTTTCCGGAAAAAATGCCTTTAGTATTTTCTTTGCCAGAATTAATTGCTATGGCTACTTCTGTGTTATTAACCATTGTGCTTTCAAACGATGGTGATACAAACTGGTTTGAAGGGGCAACGCTATTGGCAGCTTATATTATTATGGGGATAGGATTTTACTTGTTGTAACAATAAAGAAGACTCTGTGCGAAAAAACACAGAGTCATTTTCTGTGTGGATGGTATCAAATTAGGAGGAAAAACATATGCAGTTCACCATGAAAAAGATGACTTACTAATACTATATCATAATATCTTTTATTTATGAATATTCTGAATAAAATTATAAGGAGATAAACATGATTTATCGTTTTTTATTTTATATTGTTGGTTTATTTTTTATTTCATTCGGTGTTACGTTAACCATTAAAGCGGATTTAGGTACAGGAGCATGGGATGCGTTAAATGTTGGGCTGTACAAAACAATCGGTTTTACGGTTGGCACGTGGGTGATTATTGTCGGTCTTGTGTTAATTGTCATAAACGCTTTGTTACTTAAACGATTCCCAGAGTTTTTAGCCATTGTCACGATTACAATTACCGGATTTTTTATCGATTTCTGGTTAGAATTCATTTTTAAACATTGGAGTCCGTCTGGTTTGGGTTTACGCTTTTTTTTATTATTGCTAGGGTTGATGATTATTTCAGTTGGTATCGCTATTTATTTACAGGCAAAATTCCCATTAATTCCAATTGATCAATTTATGATGGCACTTAAAGAAAAACTGCGAATTACGTTAATGACAGCAAAAACAATGGGAGAATTACTTGCGCTTATTTTAGCGTTTTTCTTTCATGGTCCAATCGGGATAGGTACGATTGTGATCACGATTTTGATTGGTCCATTCATTCAGTTTTTCTTTCCGAAATTTGAACGTTTATTTCGAAAAGTTAGCAAAAGCCACTAGAAATTCTAGTGGTTTTTTCTTTATTGGATGGATAAACAGCCACTTTTTGAAAAAAATAACGATGAAAGTAGCAATGGAAAGGAGTAAAAACGATGAAAAAATGGAGCCTTTACTGTCTTATTAGTGTATTTATTGCGTATTCATCCGCTTTCACCGTCGAGGCCGCGTCCAAACAAGAGCTGCCAAACTCTATTGTCGATATATCGAAGGAAAATACGTACCCAAATCCAACGCAAGACTTGCCTTACTTACAACCAAGTAAGTTTGCCAAACAACTGATTGACTCAGCTAACGTCAAAATTGAAAATCCAGAATTAATTCGTTTGTTAAACGAATCATCAGTTTCAAGCACCCCATTTGCGATTGGTTATCGAGCTACAATTTATTTAGGACAATGGCCGCTTAATTATCAATCACTAGAAACATCAACGAATTGGGAATATCAAAAAGTGAATGTAAACTTTTTGGACAACCGTGGTGGCAATGTTCCACAAAAGCTCTACTATAGGCAAGAAACACAAAAACACGTTCGCGGCGGATTAACCGCACAAATTCCGAACGAAGAAGCGGTGAAGAAAATGATGTTATTAACCGCGATGAAAAAAACGAATTTGCCATTAGCCTTTAGTACAGTGATTGGCATCGGAACGAAAAAAGATCAACCATATCAAATTCCGATGAAAAAGCTTGGCTATTTATATGCTTATGCTCCAGCGGTCAATGAGAAAGGAAAAGTCACATATGGGGAAGTATATGTTGTTTTAAAAGGTAACAAAAAGAAAATTGTAGTGGAAAATGTCACGACACAAGGAATTGGGGCATGGATTCCTGTACAAGATCGCCTTTCTTTTTCATTTTTTGTTAGCGATAAACCTAGATAAAACGTCAAGGTAATCACCTTGACGTTTTTATTTCGTAATACGTGCCTTTCTTACTGTAAAGTCGATGTCTCGATAATAGCGATTTTTTACAAGCACGTTCGGACCGAGACATTGAACGGATGGACAATGGCAGTTTAACTGTTTAGCCAGTCCAGAATTCATCCATTTCTCATATGCCTCTAGCAATGTGTCGTGCTGAATGTTACCGAGTGTTGGTTCATCGCCAAAATCGGTAACGATGATATCTCCTGTGAAAATATTAACGTTTAAGCGGGAACGACCATCCGGATCGTTACGAACCGTTACATTTTTGCTTGAATATAACCGTTTCAATAAGGCAAGGTCTTCTTCATTATCACTACAAGGATAAAACGGAAGCGTTCCAAACAGCATCCATACATTTTCATCACGAATATCAAGAAGGTGATGAATGGCTGCCCGCAATTCATCAAGACTTAACGTTTCCAGAGCACTTGCAAAATCGCTCGGATACATCGGATGCACTTCATGTCGTTTACACATCATTTCATCGACGATTTGTCGGTGAATTTTTTCTAAGTGCGGTAATGTCCGTTTATTTAACATTGTTTCTGCGGATACAATGACTCCCATTTTGGCAAGCGCTTTGGCATTTTCAATCATACGTTCAAAATATTTTTCGCGTTGAGCGATACTTGGCTTGCGTTCCATCATCGCAAATCCGCCTTCGACGAAATCGTCAATCGTTCCCCAGTTGTGAGAAATATGAAGGACATCTAAATAAGGGATGATTTTTTCATAGCGCTCTAGCTCTAGCGTTAAATTTGAGTTAATTTGTGTACGTACGCCGCGTTCATGGGCGTATTTTAATAACGGAACGACGTATTCGTTCACCGACTTTAATGAAAGCATCGGCTCTCCGCCCGTAATGCTTAGTGAGCGCAAATGCGGAATTTCCTCAAGTCGCTGAATTAACAACTCAATTGGTAACGCTTCTGGGTCTTTTGTTTGCAATGTATAACCGACTGCGCAATGCTCACAGCGCATATTACACAATGTGGTTGTTGTAAATTCGATATTTGTTAGCTGCAATGATCCATATTCTTGAATATCCAAATATGCTTCCCACGGGTCAAAAGACGGTGTAATCGGTTGGAGTGTAAGATGATTCATATAATTCTCCTTTACTGTAATAGATTCATCAATCAACGTTAATTATGAAAAACGACATAGATAATTGTCAATTCTTTAGCAATCATGTACGATGGTGAAAAAGGAGGACAAAGTCATGGGGAATGCTGTATACGAAAAAGACCTACAACTAAAATATTTAAAAGATCGACTAAATATGCTTCTTCACGTCATTGATTCACTCGATCCGGAATCAACGGATTTGGAAGATATCGAAAGACTGATTGAAATCGTTCATGCTTTGGAGTTAAAGTACGAACAGTTTAAGAAAAATTGGTAAAAAGCCGCTTTTAATGCTGGCTTTTTATTTTTTTCCAGCGCAATCAGTTTTCATTGAAAACAGAAAAGGAGTATAATAAACAAGGAAAGAATTCTAAATATTAATACATATGATGGAACAAAGGGGAAGGGGCGTTTAGCGTGGAAAAGTTTCAAGAAAGTATGTACAAGCTGATTGTGGAAACATCAACAAAACTGCCGAAAGACGTCCGTCGTGCGATTGCTCGCGCTAAAGCAAGAGAAAATGCCGGTACACGAGCAGCAATGGCGCTGACGACGATTGCTGGAAACATTAAAATGGCAGACGAAAATGTATCGCCAATTTGCCAAGATACAGGGCTTCCAACATTTAAAATTAAAGTGCCGGTCAGCGTCAATCAAATCAAAATGAAAGAAGCGATTCGCAACGCCATCGCGCAGGCAACAAAAGACGGGAAACTTCGTCCAAATTCCGTCGATTCGTTAACAGGCGAAAACAGCGGCGACAACCTTGGTGACGGTGTTCCGGTCATTAAATTTGAACAATGGGAAAACGATTACATTGATGTTCGCCTTATTTTAAAAGGCGGGGGCTGTGAAAATAAAAACATTCAATACAGTCTTCCTTGTGAATTAGAAGGATTGGGACGAGCTGGTCGCGATTTAGATGGTATTCGTAAATGTATTTTACATGCGGTATATCAAGCGCAAGGGCAAGGCTGCAGTGCCGGTTTCATCGGTGTTGGCATCGGCGGCGACCGTTCTTCCGGTTACGAACTAGCAAAAGAACAGTTATTCCGTTCCGTTGATGATGTGAATCCAAATGAAGAACTTCGCCAGCTTGAAGAATATATTATGGAAAATGCGAACAAGCTTGGTATTGGAACGATGGGATTTGGTGGTGAAACGACGCTGCTTGGCTGTAAAATCGGTGCGATGCATCGCATCCCGGCAAGCTTCTTTGTCTCTGTTGCGTATAACTGTTGGGCGTTCCGTCGTCTCGGCGTGAAAATCGACCCGCAAACAGGCGAAATTCAAGAATGGCTCTACCAAGAAGGCGACGATGTCGATTTCGCTAACGAGTTAGAAAAGGCAGAACAATCGGCAGCGGCACAAATCGAAGAAACGCGCGAAATCGTTTTAGAAGCACCGCTTACGGAAGAGCAAGTACGAAAGCTTAAAGTCGGTGATGTTGTCCGCATTAACGGCATGATGTATACAGGTCGCGACGCGATTCACAAATATTTAATGGACCATGACGCTCCAGTTGATTTAAATGGACAGATCATTTACCATTGCGGACCTGTGATGTTAAAAGATGAGAACGGTAAGTGGCATGTCAAAGCAGCAGGTCCAACGACAAGTATTCGAGAGGAGCCTTATCAAGGAGAAATTATGAAAAAATTTGGCATCCGTGCGGTCATCGGTAAAGGTGGCATGGGTGCAAAAACGCTCGCTGCGTTAAAAGAACATGGTGGCGTGTACTTAAATGCAATCGGTGGAGCAGCGCAATATTATGCGGACTGTATTAAATCAGTCGAAGGAGTAGACTTCTTAGAATTCGGTATTCCAGAAGCGATGTGGCATTTAAAAGTAGAAAACTTCACGGCCGTTGTCACAATGGATTCACATGGAAACAGCCTTCATGAAGATGTTGAAAAATCATCATTAGAGAAATTAGCGCAATTCAAAGAGCAGTGTTTAAATAATTAATCGTGAAACCCGCTAGCTTGGATGCTAGCGGGTTTTTGTGTAAAAAAATGGATTGGTTAAAGTGAGAATAAAAGAAAAACCTATTTTTAGCAACTAATTTAAGGGGGAGAACAATGAAGAAACTCATCATCTTTTTATCATTATGTATTATGATGGCCTATATGATCGTCCCTTATCAAGCAAGCGCCATGTCCAACAAAGCGATTCACTGGGGATTTAAGCGAAGCGAAAATCATGAGCCTCCTTCTGCGGGGAAGGAACTCGATGATTTGCTGGCAAAATATGATGCGTTTTATTTAGGAAATCCGAATAAAAAAGAAATTTATTTAACATTTGATAATGGATATGAAAATGGATATACCGCAAAAATATTAGACGTGTTAAAAGAAAAGCACGTGCCGGCGACGTTTTTTGTAACAGGACATTATTTAAAAACCGCCCCTGATTTAGTGAAACGGATGGTGAAAGAAGGTCATATTGTCGGCAATCACTCGTGGCATCATCCGGATTTAACACAAGTGAGTGATGAGAAGTTGCGTAACGAATTAGAATCGGTACGTAAGAAAACCATTGAATTAACGGGGCAAAAATCAATGCTTTATCTCCGCCCGCCGCGAGGTATTTTTAGCGAACGCACAATGGCGATCGCTCGAGAACTTGGATATTACCATGTGTTTTGGTCGCTTGCATTTGTTGACTGGCATACGGATCAACAAAAAGGGTGGCAATACGCTTATAATAATATCGTGAAGCAAATTCACCCGGGGGCAATTATTTTGCTTCATACCGTTTCTAAAGATAACGCCGATGCCTTAGCAAAAGTGATTGACGATTTGCGAAAACAAGGTTATACATTTAAGAGTCTTGATGATTTAATGTTAGAAAAAACGATGCTTCATCCATGGCTATTTACCCTTTGAGCGCTTTGTTCAAAGGGTTTTATTTAGCTTATAATAAAGGAAAAAAGGAATGAAGATAAATGTGGCAAGAACGAATAGACGTACAAGCTCCTTATGATTTTTCGCGTGTACTCGAGCGGCTGTCACTCGATCCGCTATCGCATATTGATTTGGAGAAACAGAAAATAGTCGTACCACTCTATATTCATCATGTTCCTGTTACCGTTTCGGTGCAAAGCGTTGGTTCGAAGGAAAGACCGAGTTTTATCGTGATGTCAGAATGCGATGAACTAAAAGAAGAAATTCTCGAGCGGATTTCGCACATTTTTCAATGGAAAACGCCGCTCGCGCCGATTCATCATCATTTTTTAGAAACGGAGTTACGAGATCTTTTTATTGAGCATGAAGGAACACCGCTCATTTTAGAGTTTGACCTTTATTTTTGTTTAATGAAATGTCTTATTCACCAACAGCTAAATTTAAAATTCGCGTATCAGCTTACAGAGCGTTTTGTAAAAACATTTGGCAGAGAAATCGATGGTGTCTGGTTTTATCCGCGTCCTGAGGACATTGCCTCGCTCAGTTACGACCAGTTGAAAAAACTGCAGTTCAGTGGACGAAAAGCGGAATATGTGATTGATACATCGAGGTTAATCGCTGAAGGAACATTAAATTTAGAGCCATTAGCGGATGCGACAGATGAAGAAGTCGCAAACATATTGCTGCCGATCCGCGGCATCGGTCCGTGGACGGTGCAAAATTTTCTTTTATTTGGGCTCGGAAGACCAAATCTGTTTCCAAAAGCGGATATTGGGTTGCAAAAAGCGATTAAAAAGTTATTAAATTTAGAGGAAAAACCATCATATGAACAAATGGATATGTTAAGTAAGAGATGGGAGCCGTATTTAAGTTATGCCTCTTTATATTTGTGGAGAAGTATTGAATAGGAGTTGTAGATATGGAAAAAACAGCGATTAAAATAAAGAAAGGGCAAGAGTTTCCACTGACGATTAAGCGCCTTGGCATTAATGGAGAGGGAGTTGGTTATTTTAAAAAGCAAGTCGTGTTTGTTCCAGGAGCGCTTCCAGGAGAAGAAGTAGTCGTTGAAGCCACGAACATTCATCTGAAATACGCCGAAGCGAAAATAAAAAAAATCCGCAAAAAATCACCTTATCGCGTTCAACCTCCTTGTCCGGTTTATGAACAATGCGGCGGTTGTCAGTTGCAGCATTTAGATTACGAAGCTCAGCTTCGCGAAAAACGTGACATTGTCATTCAAGCATTTGAACGCCATTGCCGAATTCCTGTAGAAGATTTACATATCAAGCCAACCATCGGAATGGACAACCCATGGAACTATCGAAATAAAAGTCAGTTCCAAGTTGGAAAACGAAAAGAAAAAGTGATTGCGGGTCTTTATGGGCTGAATTCTCATCAATTAATTGATATATCGGAATGTTTCATTCAACACCAAGCAACAAATCGAGTAACAAACATCGTCAAAATGATTTTAGAAGATTTACGCATTCCGATTTATGATGAGCGGAAACGAACGGGGCTTGTGCGGACAATTGTCGCACGAGTCGGCTTCCATACCGGAGATGTGCAACTTGTCCTTATCACAGCCAAAAAAGAACTTCCACGAAAAGAATTATTGATAGCAGAAATTAAGCGCCGCCTTCCGGAAGTCAAATCGATTGTGCAAAATATAAACGGGCAGAAAACATCGCTCATTTTCGGTGAAGAAACGTTGTTGCTTGAGGGAGAAGAATATATTCAAGAAGTATTAGGAGATTTGTCGTTTGAACTGTCAGCCCGAGCATTTTTTCAATTAAATCCGGTGCAAACGGTGAAATTGTATGACGAAGTGAAAAAAGCAGCGGCGCTAACTTGCAAAGAAAAAGTCGTCGATGCCTATTGCGGCGTTGGAACAATCGGACTTTGGCTAGCGAAAGAAGCGGGAGAAATTCGCGGGATGGATATTATTCCGGAAGCGATTGAAGATGCGAAAAAAAACGCGGCAAGACATGGTTTCACTAATACGATGTACGTGACAGGAAAAGCCGAAGTCCTGCTTCCAAAATGGGTAAAAGAAGGATGGAAGCCGGATGTCATCATTGTCGATCCGCCGCGGACAGGCTGTGATGAACAATTATTAAAAACGATTCTTCAAGTAAAACCGCAAAAAGTCGTTTACGTTTCCTGCAATCCATCGAGCTTAGCGAGAGATGTAGATGTATTATCTAAGCTTTATCAAGTCGATTATATTCAACCTGTTGACATGTTTCCGCATACGGCGCATGTGGAGTGTGTTTCACGGCTAGTGTTAAAAATTGTAAAGCCAAAATAAACTCTTGCCATTCACAATAAACTTCCGCCAAAATCAAAATAAAGTTGTGCAAAAGGGCAGGAGCAAGGCAGGGGAAAGGAAAGAGGGAAAAGGGGAAACCCTTCATCCTCAAGCCTTTCCCCTCATTCCCTGTCACAACTTTATTCTTAATCATAATAAAGTTCTGGTAGAAAAAATCGAATCAAAAATCGAGAAAATGAGCGATTCATGAATGACTTTATTATGAATGGAAAAATATAGGTGGCGTAGGAATAAGGGTTGAAGGGGTGGAGAGTAGCAAGGGTTTATTATTACTGAACATAGTTACAGGACAAAAAGAGAAACAGAAAATGACCTCTGTTTCTCTTTTTAGGGATAAGGTTATAGGGGGAAGAGCTTTGTGTATTTTTCCTTGATATCAGTCAGAAAAACGTTTAAGATGAATGTAAGTTAACAACATTTATTGGAAACAAGGATGGGAAACGACATGAAAACTTTTTGTGTTCATAACAAAAGTCCATATTGTATAGAGTAAACGCTCAGTCATACGACTGGGCGTTTTTAATTGTGTTTGTTTCAGAACGGTATTGAAAGGGGGGATTAAGCAAAAGTTGTTGGAAAAGTCCGTATTGAACTTATAGCTTTCTTTAGAAATGAAAATCTAATTCAAAAGGAGAGGTTATTCATGAATGAAAAACTTGCTGTATCCATTGTTCGAGCAATTATTCGTGATATTTATGGGAGATATGGTATGGAGCAATATTTCAGGAGTACAGAGCCGAGAATGTTAGTTAATATTTATGAGAAATGGATACACGTTGTTTCTGTTGAGCTTAAAAAAGCTGGAGTGATAAATGAAATCTATGAACCCTTGAATACAGAGGAGATGAGCTTTGTCGATATTGTTTATCGAGTGGATTATTACTTGATAGATGAGGAGAGGGAAAGTGGAGAGGAATAAGGAGGAAAAGAAAATGAACAAACTATTCGAGCGTGAAGAAGGTACTTTCGCAATTAAAACTAATGAAGAAGGTACAATTGACCAAAATGTTTTTTATGGTGAAATATCCGAATGGCTAAGAATATCATCTGTACATTCTACATTATGCGAATTACTTTTGGATGAAATGGATAGAGAGGAAGCATTTTTTGCAAATCAAAACGAAATATCGGACTACCTAATGGAGAGGTAAAGGCAGGATAAAATAAGTAAATCGAGGAGAAAGAAACATGTCAAACTTAATTCCAAAAACTGAGGGGCAGAAAATAACGTATAAAGATTTGGAACAGTTCCCAGAAAAGATAGAGGTGTTCAACGGAGACTTTGGGTTTACAGAAAGCGAAAAGAAGGCTTTGTTGTTGGTGTATATCACAAATTTTGGTTTAGAGTTCTTGATAGATGCTCTTCCGAAAGAATCTTTAAAGGAACTTAAAGACTTGTTAGATAAAAAATCATGAGAGAGATTAGACATAAATTTCATATCGACATTTAAGGTGAAACGGAAATATAGAAAGAGGGAGATAAAAATAAAAGGCTCTTTTTTAAAAGTTTGTTGCTATTAATAAGAAGAAATTTCTTACAACAGTAAGAAATTAGGTTATAATGATTTTACGATTTACTTTTTTTGTAAAGAGAGGATGATTGAATGAACAAAAGTAAAACAGAAAAAAATACAAATAGAAACGTATTGAAATGGTTCGTATATTTACTTTTAACACTGGCAGTTGTACGATTTATAGTTCATATTATTTAATTAACTCAACTTTCGCACACAGAAATATGCAGACAGTCCTTGATATAACGAGGTAAAGAAGTAATCCAATTGGACAGTTGACACTGAAAAATGTCCATACTCAAATAAACCTTAGCTTCAGCCAAAGTTTGGAAAAGAGAA
>JBHGYD010000018.1:0-32626 GCA_041920415.1 Anoxybacillaceae bacterium | reverse complement strand
CAAATTCGGGAGTGTGGTATGCTTGTTCATAGAGAGCACCTCTTTCCTGGGTTTGTTGGTGTGGTTACTTACATTCTATAGGAAAGGCGCTCTTTTTTCTATGCTCTTTGGATTTTATTGGATAATCAACACGCCTGATATTCCATATCTAAAAAATCGTATATTAGATGTATACAAATCCATTCATTGGTCATAATGAGTAATGGCAACATCCATGTGGATGTTGTTACCAACCACGGAGAAGACTTACGTTTCCCCATAAGTTCTTCCTCCGGTTTCTCCTCTCCCTTTTTCCTTTGGCTTACACGTTCCTTTCGATGCGCGGGAACAAGTAAGCGTAAAGGACCCCTGCAGAAAGCTGCAGGGATTTTTTTTAGCGGTTTACCCAAACATCATAAATCTATGATACGACAACAAATAACACACTTACGTTCCATTATCGAGTTCCACTAATATAAACATCACGACCTGTTTCCCAAACCTGAACGAAAAACCATTCTTGCATCATATTCTTACTCATGTATAACTTCCCATTGATATCGTGGATAATAATCGAATCAGTTCCAAACTTATCATTACCTTGCATATAAATAGGGGAATTCACGAAAAAACGCCAGCGATTATATTCTTTTTCAATAAAAACCGCTGCACCAGACCTCTTTACTTTATATCCTAACCGTCCCATAACCTCCGTAAACGGCAATAGAAGCTCCCCATTTTGCCAAACAGCTTTTTCTCCTTGAAGAGAGGCACTGTTAACATAGATATGACCCTCTTTCGTAAAAACAAGAGAAATAGAATTTCCTTTATTGGACAGATCGGTAAAATATGTAGTCGCTCCTAAATGTGATTTCGTTAACGCTGTATCAAGTACTTTAGGAGTCAACGGCTCCCCTTTATGTTTTAAAACGTAAGCAACAAAAGCGTTCTTTTCGTCTTCAGTCAGTTGCTGATTGAACTGTTGCAATACGGCTTTCGCTTGTGGTGTTATAGCCTGTTGTTTAAGCGCTAATGCAGTTAATAAATCCGCTACCCATTTATCCATCGTCCCATTTTGTAAAAAATAAGAAGCATAGTACGCACGCATATATTCTGCTTGAATAGACGGAAGCGATTCGGTTTCAGGAACGACAATGAACGTCGGTGAAACATGTTTATCCTTAAATGGGGAAAATACAATCGTTAATGAAGGAATGTCAACTAATTCGCTTACTTTCATGTTCTTCCATTCGTTTTCACTCATTTCATTTCGCGCATACACTTCCACATTTCCATATACTTTTTTCTTTACTTCCATCGGTTGGAAATAAAGCGGAAATGAGAGCAGTTTTGTCTGTGACCATGAATAAAGGATGAACGACTCTTTCTTCACACGACCTTCAAACGGAGCTCCAGCCAACCACATTCCGTTTTTCTTTGTAAAGTCAACAAGCTGAACATCGAAATGTTGAGGTTGTTTGGAAAGAATCATCACTGACCAATGCTCAAGCCAAAGCGTTTTCGATGATGGCAATGAAATCACATAATGAAATTCGATACGATCCTGTCCATTAACTTGAATATACGATTTTCCATTCCGTTGATTGATTGTGCATGTTTTTCCGTTTCCGATTGTACACGTAACATGTTTGACCCCGTTTGGAAGAATGATTTCATATGATGGGTTTGCTAGTCCTTTCACTTCTTGCTTTATTTCAAGCTGTTTGCCAATATCGCGAATATCGATATGGTGGACTAGTGGCGTTGCATCGTTTCCCCTGTTTACCTTTTCATAATCACGCCATTGCATATACGCGACCCCACCACTTATTCCTAGAAGAAGAATCATCATTATAATGGTCGTTCTTACCATGATGCAATCCCTCGTTTAATTCATTTCTTATTATTAAGATATCAGAAAATATACATGGTTTGTACAAAAATGTCGAAATTTGTTTATAAACATTTTCATTTTTCATAAACAATGGTAAAGTAATGAGTTGGAGAGAAACAGAAAGGGGGAATCGCTCATGATTCAGCGATTTATTGAGCTAGGGGAAGGATATTCGGACATTTACGAGCTAATTGAGCTTGCAAAAGCGAATCGCCATCGATTATCTGGACTTTTTGCTCTCCATACAGTAAAAAATGGACAAGCAGTAACTTCTTGTGTCGTTGTTCTTCATCCGACCGACCCAGGAGAATTTCAACCTTTATATATTTGCCGGGAAGGTATTCCAAATCCTTATGTCAAACCGAACAAGCGGTATGAATTGTTTGCCCAATTAGCAAAAGAACTTGAACGCGAAATTATTCATTTAGAAGTAAAACCATCGACATTTTTTGCGGAAGTCGAGCTATATTACCAACATTTAATCGGCATTATGCGAATGAATCGATTCATCCCACCACTTCAATAAGAAAAGCGAAAGCGCCGGCAATTTCGCCTAAATACCGCCCACGTCCTGTGGGCAACGGCGAAATGTCGCCATCCTGGCTCCCGCGATGGGCAAATGTTCTTCGCCCGAAGAGGTGCTTGCCACCTCAAGGGAGAAGGTTATTTGACCCCGAGCGGCTGGCCGCTGAAGCTAGACAATAAGAAAAGCGGAGGCGAGCGCCTAACGCTGAAGGAAAATGTTCTTCCGACGAGAAATGCTTGCATTTCGACGGAGGAAGGTTATTTTCCGCAAAGCGTTGCGAGCCGAGCTAGACATCAAGAAAAGCGGAGGCGAGTTGCTTACATCGCTGTGGCAACACAAAATTAGGCTGACTTTCCGAGGAAAATCAGCCTTTACTCTGCTGAATAGCCTAACTTGTAATGCTGCTCTTTTTCTTTATCGCCTTTTGATTCAAACTCCATTTTTAAAAACGGACGATAAGAAGGCTGGACTTGTTTTACAAACGGCAATGCGGCAATTTTTTTCATGATTACATCGACTTCTTCCATATTGCAATATAAAACAACATATTTAAGCCGCTTGGAAATGTAATGAATATTGCCAAATTTCCGTAAATGTTTACTCTGTTTTAGTGAATGTAACCAAACAATAATTCCTTGACGCTTCGGAAACATAAACCGATTCCCCTTTTACGAATGTACACAATGTTTTACGCGCGACAACCACAACTTCCTCCCGCTCCACAGCCGCCTGAACAGCTAGATAAGGAAGTAAAATACGGATTTCCTGTCGGCACTTTAATTTGCTCGGATACAGCGTTTCCAAGTAATACACTAATTTCATCTAACAATGATTGCAATTCATTTTCTGCTTTTTTAAAAGCAGCAATACTTTCGTGCAAATCAAGCTCCCTTTTGACCTCACGTATTTCTTTCATAATGGTTTGATAATCTGGGTGATATTTACCAAAGCGTTGCACTTCCTCATATCGCTCTTTCGCTTTTGTAAAGCGGGCGATAATCTCTTGGGCAACGCGATCGTTCTTCAATCGTTGTAAACAAAATCGATATTGCTCCGCTAATTCTGACTTCACGATCATCTTTCCCAACAACTCGGCTTTATTTAAAATCTCGAGCCGCTCGAGCGTTGCAATCATCACTTTACATTTGCACCTCCAATGTAATGATATCACGACAACAGCAAATAAGAAAAGCGGAAGCGCTGGCATCACAACGATTCATAAAAAAAGTCTGACTTATTCGTCAGACCATTGTTTAAGGAATATTCACTTCAAATTCATGCGATAAACCGTATTTACTCGAATCGTTATGAACGAGTTCGAGATGAATGGTATGCTTCCCTGTTGGCAATCCTTTTACAACAAAAGCGGCAGTAAAAATCTCGTTCATTTTTTGACCATTCAAGTATAAATCAATATGTCCTTCACCCTCTACTTTATTTCGTTTTCCTTTTTTAAATGTAAACTCGTTAACAATGCATTCAATGAATACATCTTTTCCTCGTACTTGATGTTTTACATGTAACGTTCGTTCCGAATGTGAGGAAATGACCGGAATCGCGTCATACATATTTTTATGTGTTTCTGTTTTATTATTTCCACATGCAACTAAAACAGACGTAAAAAGGGCGAACACCATCATTCGTTTTCGCAAAGACATCACTCCTTTACGGAGTAGTCTTTGCTTTTTTTAAAAAATTAATCCCGCATCGCTTGAAACATATGAAGCATTAATGAAGCCATTTCTAACGAATTCGCTATTTTTTCTACTTTATGCGGAAGCGTTTGTTCATAATAATGAAGTGCGGCAAGCTCGAATCCTTGTAGCTCGTTCGGATGACGAGACAAGGTACGATACCAATTTGGTTGTTCGCGAATAAATTTTTGCAGCAACGTCTTTGATTTTATATACTGCACTACTTCTTTTCTCATCAAGTTATACCTCTAATCTTTCCGGAATGAAAACGGATGATGCTCGTGAGGAACAGCTGACGAAGATTGGGATTGTTTCATCCCTTGAAACTGCCCAATGACATTTTGAATCGCAGAAATCGCTTCTTGAACACTGGCAATATGTTGCTGCATTTCGTTTACATCCATATTTTTTAATGTTGACACAATTTTGTTCATAAAATTACTGCTTTCTGTTTTTTGCTCTCTTTTTTCTTCTTTGTATTGATTCCAAATTTCATCTTCTTCGCCAAATAAATACCAATCTTCATAAAACTCCTTCCATGTTTTATGACCTTTACGCACTTCTTGAATGATTTTTGGATGTTTCTTCACAAAACGTTTGAACTTCTCCACTGAAGGATGTAGATTTTTTGTCATAATCCTCCTCTACCCCCTCTTCATTCATCAACACTTATCTACCATATATTATCGAAGAAATGGATATGGTGTGCGCCCATTTTTTGATACAATGGTAATGAAAAGGGGGCAACCATTTTGGTAACGGCCATTGTAATTCCCGTGTTATTTCTTTATTTTTATTACATAACACGTAAGGAGCGGAAGCAATTTTACAACCAATGGCTTCAAATCGGAAAAGTAACCGAAGAAGCATGGGTTAAAGGAACGATTACTGGCATTCAAGAAAAAACAGAGCATTACTACTACAATTATAAAATTTACGTAATCGATCTGTTGTTACAGCATGAAAATGAGAAAATCACAGCACGAATTCAATTTCCGGCTATTGATTCGTTACAAAAGCCATCCTTCCGTATTGGTGAAACGATAATTTGTTATGGAGAGTGGAAAAATGGAGTCTTTTTGTTTGCTACTTATCATCTCGTTCGTTCCACTACCATGGTTTAAGAAAATCTTGTGTATAATACTTATCAGTAACGCCAACGCCAAGATAAGTAAATTGTTGACTTAATAATGTTTCACGATGGCTTTTACTATTTAACCAACCTTCAACAGCAGCAATTCCGTCAGTATATTGTGCCGCGATATTTTCACCCGCTATTTGAAATTTAACCCCTGCTGACAACAATCGATCTTTTAAATCACCATGAGTAGGGGATTCGTGAGAAAAATAGCCATTTTCCTTCATATCTTCACTATGCTCGTAAGCAACTTGAGCGGCTTTCTCGTGCCAATATAACGGTGTAACGTTATAACGTTGGCGAATGACATTCGTAATCTCAAAAATTTGCCGTGCATTCGCCATTTCTACTCTCTTTTGTTCTTCTAAAGACAAAGGTTTTGTAGACGGTAAAATGCCACGATAAACTAATTCATAAGGGCGTAGTTTGACTAACGTTTCTCCATCCATTAAACGAATGCTTGAGATTTTTCCAGTGAAATGATCAATATAAAGTTGCACGTACACACCATTAACTTTAACAATCGGTTGAAACGTCATATCTTGTTCTGATAATTCAAAGCGATATGTGCCGGTGCGTAATGATACTTCAACACTTGAAGATAATGGAACGGTGTGAAACAACTTTTGAAGTGTTTGCCCAACCTGAAACGGTGTTACATTCACTCGTTCTCCACATATAAAAGCGGTAACGGCCCGACCGTTCATCATCCCAATTTGCAAATATGTACTCGCATTCTGATTGTAAATCCACCACTTATAATCATAAGCAGAGTCATCGATACGTGTTGGCTGTCCAAACTGTTTTTTCACTTCTTCCTCATTCTTTCCAATTAAAGAAATCACTCCGGTTGTTACTATTGGTTCTTTTTCAGAACGCTCATGTAACGTTTGCTCTTGAGGAGGACTTAAAGGTGGCGTACTATTAGGGAAAAAATATAAAAACCCAATCAATAAGAAAAAAAACAGAAAAAACCATTTCATTAAGCAAACCCCACCTTTACAAAATCTCTTACTGTCATTATAGCCCGTTTTTTCAATTGAAAAAACGTAAAAAAACGAAATCCCCTTATATTGAAAGAGGGATTTCGTTCAAATCGTGCCGCTTTACCTTTTTAATGAAGTTGATTCTGTTCTGAAATGGCACTTAATGCGTGTCCAGCGCTTTCGTCTGAGTATTGGTTCGTCGCTAAATCACCAAGTGCAACAATACCAACTAGTTTGTTGTTTTCAACAACAGGCAGGCGACGAATTTGATGCCTTGCCATCAGCTCCGTTGCTTCTTGCACTGATGCATCTGGTGATATGGTGATTAAGTCTTCAGTCATTACATTCGTGACTTGATTGGAGCCGGAACGTTTTTCAGCGATTCCGCGAACAACTAAATCGCGGTCGGTAATCATTCCTATTAAGCGCCCATCTTCTACAATCGGAATGGCACCTACATTTAAATCACGCATCTTTACCGCTACTTCATACACGTTATCAAGTGGTGTGCAATAATCCACATTCGTTGTCATGACATCACGTACTGTTGTCATTTTCCATTTCTCTCCTTCTATGTTTATTTTCCGATAAACATTTGCGTCCAATAATGACCATACGAGCCACCTTTAGCATAACCAACACCGATATGTGTAAAGTTTTTATTCAAAATATTCGCCCGATGTCCTGGACTATTCATCCACGCATTGACAACTTCTTGCGGTGTACGTTGACCAGCCGCAATATTCTCCCCTGCCGTGCGGTAACTAATCCCGAAGTTTTTCATCATCGTAAATGGTGAACCATATGTCGGTGAATCATGTTGGAAATAATTTTTATCACGCATATCAACAGATTTATAGCGAGCTACTCGCGCCAATTGCCAATCGATTTGTAACGGCGGCAATCCATATTTTGCCCGCTCTTGATTCGTTAAACGCGCTACTTCGTTTTCAATTTGCTTCACATTGTCTAAAATCGGAACATATACTTTTTGTCCTGGATAAATTAAATGAGGGTTAGAAAATTGTGGATTCGCTTCAATAATTTCCGATAATCCTACTTGATAGCGAACCGCAATTTTCCACAAACTATCTCCTGGTTGAACAATATAGGTGGTTGTCCCTTGACCATGAGCCTTTTGTGGTACACTGACACTCAATAACATCGCACTAAACAGTAATGAAATAAAAACTTTTTTCATTATTTTACTTCCTCCTTTCGCCTTTTAGTTTCACCAAAATATAAAAAAAATGACGAGTAAGTAAAAAATTTTTCGTTGTCGTCAACTAGCAAACGAAGTATTGATTGAAAGTTGACCGCTTTCATACTATTATAGATGAAGGAGTATTTCTTTTTTTGCCATTTGCCGGAATATTGTTTCATAGGAGGGAATGTATAATGAAATTTGAAAATACCGGAATTGAAAATCAAACCGCCGAATTGTCTCGCTTAGATGATTTAATGAAAGACTTAGGGTTTGTACGAGCAAGCCAATGGGATTATGAGCGCGTTACATACGATCGAAAATTTGAAATCAAAAATGATGTCTATTATCTTCGCGTGCAAGGCTATGCAATCGAAGGGGATGTCGATTCACGCTACGCACTCATTAAGCTCCTTACTCCGATTCTCGGAAAACACTACTATCCACATGGCGTAGAATATGGTGAAGGAGAGAATTTTCCTTCTTCATTAGTAAACCAATGTCAAACGATTTTAGCACAAGTAAAAGAAGGATTAACAAAAATTCAAGGCTAAAAAATATGAAAACGCATGAGATTTGTTCTCATGCGTTTATTATCAGTTGGCTTAACATACAAGACGTTTCACCGAAAGATGTACATGCTCCACTGTAAACGGTGTCATCGTTTCAATTTCGCTTGCAATTTGTTTTTGTAACTCCTTACATATTGAAATAATCGAAGTGTTATACCCCATTACTAACGTAACGACTACCGTACAACAACGATTTGTAGTGAAAAAAATCTCCACTACCGTTTCCTCAGCAACAATTTCCTTATGTTCGCTTAAACACATCATGACAATCGTAAGTAATGTGGAATACGCTACACTAGGTCGCCGCAATCGAACTGATCCTTTCACTCATCCTCCCCCAATCCTTTACATGAACACGAACAGCGTTTTTATATTTATATGTCCCTAGTCTGCCTTTGTTCCTTAGTAAAAGATAAGAAAAAACCCGACATGTTTCTGTCGGGTCATTAAAATCCTAAAATCGCTTTAATCATCGATGTCGTTTCTCCGCCGTGATAAAACACATAAAGGAGCAAATACACGACTACACCGGTAATAGCTGTAAAAAACCAAATAATGCTTGTAATCGGTCCTAATTTTTTATGTTTGATAAGATTGTTTTTTAGACCTGTTAATAGCGTAACGATTCCAAAAACCCCTCCTATTGTTGCTAAGCAAATATGGAAAACTAAGAAAATCGTATAATAAATCTTGACACTATCTGGACCACCAAAGCTTGTATTTCCAATAAACACCGTTCTTGATAAATAAATCAAAAAGAACAATAACGCAAACAATGCTGCCCATAGCATTACTTTTTTATGCGCTTCTACTTTCTTTTGACGTATTAAATACCATCCATACGCTACTAACACTGCGCTAATCACAATACAACTTGTGCTAATCGTCGGTAAAATCGGTAATGAATACTGCATACCCTTTCCTCTCTTTACTCTGTCATGCTATTAACGTATCTTATTTTAGTAAACATTGTATATTTTTTCAATAAAAATCCTGTTATATTAGATGGGTGAGAAACAAACGATGCTTATGATTCGGAAGGATATGGCGATACGGTCGTTTCCATCTGTTCCTTCTCGCGCTCTTTTTGATACCATTCCGCAAAAATGAAAAAGAGCATCGTACCATAAACAATTTCTTGAATAATTTTCATAAGCACTCCGCCAAGTTGCTGATCATGAATAAGCGACATTGAAAAGAACATCTGCGGTCCCGTTAATTTGAGTGAAGCTAATGTTCCAGCCGGAACGCAAAGATGAAGCGAGTTCAGCCATGCTTGCGGATCGTAGTAAGTCGCATATAGCGGCTTATCAGCGAAAATAATTAATGCGCATGCTGGAGTTATCAAAATACCATTTGCGAAAATATATACAACCTTTTTAATTCCCGTAAGCGTCTGCCAATCAGATAATTTATTGACTAAAGGCCACCACATCACGAGCGCCGTAAAGAAAATGATTGTTGTAACAGCAGCGTGTAAAAATATATTTGTCTTAACAATATCGAAAATGAATGGAACGTGATAAAAAGAGAAAAGCGCATTAAATAAAATAAGTGAGATAAGCGGTTTTGTAAAAAACTTGACCGTTCTCTTTACCGCTTTTATACGAAACATACGTTCAAACATCCAATTTGGAATCCCTAAAATTAGTAACTGCGGAACAATTAAGTTTAGCACCGCCATTTGTGTCATATGGGCACTAAACATCAAATGCCCTAGCAAATCAATCGGCGAGCCTTCACAAATATAAAGCAGCACAATTCCTGCAACAAAATATGCTTTCTGTTTGTTCGTTGGTGGTTCTTCGTTTGTAAAACGAGTGCGCCAAGGTCCCACGATCATAAAATAAAGCCATGTAATGAACAATAGTGATATAAGGAAAAAAGGACTCCATAACGCCCTAAAACCAAACATTTGTAATGATGCCATCACTTTCACCTCAATTCTTTCCATTTTCATTATACTACACATATACGTTTTGTCCATTGTTGCCGCTTGTTTCCTAAAAAAATGAATAAAAAAGGAAATCAGCCATCTGCTGATTTCCTTTTACTTATTACCACCAAACAACAGTCATAAACGCCCAAATTGTTAGGAACGCTACAGCCACGCCACCATAAAGGAAGATCGATGGCATTTCATGACCTTTATGGTTCATATGCATAAAATAGTATAGTTGGAAAGCAACTTGCACAACAGCAAGAAGGACAATAAATGGAACAGAAAACCAATGCGAAAACTCGTTATACCCCACCGCAAAGAACGCGATTAATGTTAACAAAATCATTAACACAAATGAAATGACTTGATGTTTCATTTCTTCCGCATTTTTCTTGCGGCGGTACTCTAAATCCACATTTGGGTTTCCTGAATTTGTATGCTGCGCCATACAATCACCCCACCATTCCCATTAAGTATACAACTGTGAAAATGAACACCCATACAACGTCAATAAAGTGCCAGTATAAGCTTGCTACGTAAAACTTCGGTGCGTTGTACAAATTTAAACCGCGCTTTGCGTTGCGGATCATGAGCGTCAAAATCCACAATAAACCAAAAGTTACGTGAGCTCCGTGTGTACCAACTAGCGTATAGAAGGAAGAAGAAAAGGCGCTTGTTGAAAATTTGAATCCTTCATGCACATACTCATTGAACTCGAAAATCTCTAACCCTAAGAAGCCTGCGCCTAACAACACCGTAATACCAAGCCAGAGCTGCATTTTCTTAAAGTCAAAGTTTTTCATGTGATACATCGCGTAAACGCTCGTTAAGCTACTTGTTAATAACAGCATTGTCGCAATAAATACCATCGGCATTTTGAATAATTCCTCTGAAGTCGGACCGCCAGCCGTTTTATCTCGCAACGCTAAGAATGTTGCGAAGAGGGAGGCGAACATTACTGTTTCGCCACCCAAGAAAGCCCAAAATCCGATAAACTTATTTTTCCCTTCGAGGGTTGCTTTTTCAGGCGATGCAGGGAATGTTTCAGCTGTTAATTTTTCTTCAACGTGCATTATGCCTTAACCCCCTTTTTCTCCGTTTCAATAATGTCTTCTTTATGAATGTGATAACCGTGGTCATCAATTACAGAACGCAAGAACATCGCACCTAGCGTAATTGCCAAACCAACAATTACAACTAATAATCCCCAAGAATTCTCCTTATGATACGTAGCTCCGAATGCTGCGATAAATAAGCCTAATGAAATCACAAACGGTAAGAATGAAGGGTTAGGCATATGAATATCACCAAGCGGTTCTGCTGGTGTTAAACCTTTTTTACCTTCCATTTTCTCTAGCCAGTAAGCATCTAAACCACGTACAAGTGGAGTTTGTGCAAAGTTATATTCTGGTGGCGGAGAAGCGACTGCCCACTCAAGCGTACGTCCATCTCCCCAAGCATCGGCATCTGCTTTTTTTCCTTTTACTGTTGTAATAATAATGTTTAGTAAAAGAATAAGCGTTGCTGTTGCCATAAAGAACGCACCGATCGTACTAACTAAGTTACCGGTTTCCAATCCTTGTCCAGGTAAGTACGTAAATACGCGGCGTGGCATACCCATTAAGCCAAGAAAATGTTGAATAAAGAATGTTAAATGGAATCCGATAAAGAATAGCCAGAAAGTAATTTTTCCAAGTGTCTCGTTTAACATTTTACCAAACATTTTTGGCCACCAGTAATGAGCGCCTGCTAAGAGTCCAAACACTACCCCGCCAACGATTACGTAGTGGAAGTGAGCAACGATGAAGTAGCTGTCATGATATTGATAGTCAGCCGGTGCTGCCGCGTTCATAACCCCCGTTACTCCACCGATAACGAAAGAAGGAATAAACGCAACCGCATATAACATTGGCGTTGTAAAGCGGATGTTTCCGCCCCACATCGTAAATAACCAGTTAAAGATTTTAATACCGGTAGGAACTGCAATCGCCATTGTAGCAACCGCGAAAATAGCGTTTGCAATTGGTCCCATACCAACTACAAACATGTGGTGTGCCCACACCATGAATCCTAAAAAGCCGATTAATACAACTGCGAACACCATTGAAGAGTATCCAAATAAACGTTTTTTCGAGAACGTCGCGATAATTTCAGAGAAAATACCGAATGCCGGTAATACTAAGATATATACTTCTGGGTGACCGAAAATCCAGAATAAGTGCTCCCAAATAATTGTGTTTCCTCCCGCAGCTGGATGATAGAAGTTTCCACCGAATAAACGGTCCATCATCATTAAGATTAAGCCAACTGTTAATGGCGGGAACGCAAATAAGATTAACGCAGAAGTAACGAATGTTGTCCAAGTAAACATTGGCATACGCATATATGTCATACCTGGAGCACGCATCGTAACGATTGTTACTAGGAAGTTAATACCACCAATTAATGTACCAAAACCTGAAATCTGTAAACCTAATACGTAAAAGTCAATTCCGTGTCCCGGAGATTCTAATGATAAAGAAGCGTAAGATGTCCAACCTGCATCAGGAGCTCCTCCTAAAAACCAAGAACAGTTTAGGAAAAGACCTCCAAAGAAAAATAACCAGAAACCTAATGCATTTAAAAATGGGAATGCAACGTCGCGTGCGCCAATTTGAATCGGTACAACAGCGTTCATCATTGCGAATACTAAAGGCATCGCTGCCAAGAAAATCATGGTTGTACCGTGCATCGTCATTACTTGGTTATATAGTCCACCAACTAAAAAGTCGTTGTTCGGCACAGCAAGCTGAATACGAATAAATAGTGCTTCAAGACCACCCATGAGGAAGAAAATACCACCTGCAATTAAGTAAAGGATGGCGATTTTCTTATGGTCAACCGTTGTAAGGTAGTCCCAAATAACAGCGCCGACACCCTTTTTACGAGCTAACGTACTCACGATTTAACCTCCCTTTTTGATAAATCCCCTTCATTACTCGACTTTTAGACTCATTAAATATTTCGTCAGAGCATTAATTTGTTCATCTGTTAATTTTCCATATGTACCTGCCATTTTATTTCCAGGTTTCACACTATTCGGATCTTTTAACCATTTTTTCAAGTTCTCTTCATTATGTTCTAAAATACCAGCAATACGCGTGCGATCACCAAAGTTTGCTAAGTTTGGTGCCGTACGAGCTTGTTCTGGACGTTTATCTAATGGAGTGACTGCGTGGCAACCAATACAGCTTTTATTAAAGATCGCTTCCCCTTCTTTTGCTACTGGGTCTGTTACGACTGGTTTCGCATGTTTCATTTTTTCAACCCATTGATCGAACTCATTTCTAGGCAATGCTTTTACTTTGAAGTCCATTAATGCATGGGATGGACCGCAAAGTTCCGCACATTTTCCGTAGAAAATACCACCTGCTTTGTCTGCCGCCTTTTGGTCAAATTCTAACCAAAATTGGTTTTTGTTGTCGATGTTTGTATCCATTTTTCCACCGACAGCAGGAATCCAGAATGAGTGCTTTACATCAGAAGCTTTCAAGTTAAAATACACTCGCTCATTTGTTGGAACCACTAACTCTTGGCTTGTAATAATGCCGTAGTCAGGATATTCGAATTCCCACCAATAAAGACTAGCACGAACATTGACAACGACTGTATGTTTGTCGCGCTTTTCCTTATTCATTGGCTTCACATCAGCAAGTTTAAACGTCTCAGAAACCGTTGGAACCGCCAAAATAATTAACAGCAAAATTGGAATGACAGTCCAAATAATTTCAAGCTTATGGTTTCCTTCCACTTGCTTTGGAATTTTCGTTTCTTCGCCTTTACGTTGCCGGAAGCGAATGACAACATACACGAAGATAATCGTTACAACGATAATAACGAGAACCATAATGGCCGTACTGAGTAGCATGAGTGAATACTGCATATGTGCTACTTCACCGGCTGGCTGAAGCGTCGATAAAAACGGCTTACCACAGCCAGCTAATAGAAGCGCCATTACACTAAAAAGAGAAAATAAGCGCCAATTGAGTAGCCATTTCTTCATAGCCTAATCAAACCCCTCTTTCAATTTAAAAATAATATATAAATTCTTTCTCTAGGAAATGTAGAAAGAATTATAAACCGTGATTAGTCAATGGATGCAATGACCATCGTTACGAATAAAATCGTTAAATAGTTTAATGAGTACACAAACATCCATTTTGCCCATTTGATATCATCTTTCATTTTAAATCCATAAAGCCCTAATGCGAGCCAGCCAATGTTTAATAACGTAGCAATGATAAGAAACGGGATTCCTAACGAAAACAAATAAAACGGAAGTGGTAATAAACAAGCGACCCATACGACGATTTGTCGTTTTGTCATCGCAAATCCATGAACAACTGGCAACATTGGAATTCCCGCCGCGCGATATTCCTCACAACGCTTCATCGCTAACGCTAAAAAATGCGGTGGCTGCCATAAAAACATTAACAAGAATAAAATGATTGGAACAATGTGAAAATGCGGATCAACAGCTGTCCAACCAATCACAGGCGGCACCGCACCAGAGATGCTGCCGATAACCGTATTCAACGTATTGTTCCGTTTTGACCACATCGTATATAAAAACACATATGTGATAAAACCAATAAGACCGACAATTGCGGCTGTTACCGTTGTCATTAATAGGCTAAGCGTGCCCACGACCGTAAGTAAAATGCCTAGCCATAAGACGCGCTTCGGCTCCATTGTTCCTTTTACAGTTGGTCTTGTTTTCGTCCGCTCCATTAAAGGATCAATATCGCGGTCAATAAAATTATTTAAACTACAAGCCCCTGCAATGATAAGCGCAGAACCGAATAGAGTAAAAAAGACGGTTTGGAGATTTTCAAGAAAACCTTCTCCCATAAAATAAAACGCTAGCCATAATCCGGTAAACGTCGTAATTAAGTTAGAATTAACAATACCGATTTTTATGATAGCGAGGAAATCTTTCCAAATCGTTGTTACATGTATATCTTGAGGTCCTTCACCAGCTTGTGTGGTGGCTTCGTTTAATGTCCTCGAGTTTGCCATCGTTTATTCCTCCTTAATGTCTCGATTGAGTCCTATCAATCGAGACGATATATCTTTCCGGAATTTTTTTCATAAACTAAAAAATGAATACGTTTTCAACAATCGAATAATATCTTAATGTATTTTAACACATTTCTTATGGTTAATATAAGCTTTAAAGTCCCTGTCTCTATATATTAAATCACATTTTTTTGGTGAATTGTGAACTTTTTTTGAATAATTTGTGTCAAATTTTTGACTTAATTGTCATCATGCGCTTTCATTACAAGAAATGAAATTGCTTTTATAATACTTTCCATTAATATTTCTAGCAAACTCATTAACAATATTCAATATTTTTTACTATAATAAATATTTGTTTGTTTTTCATCTTATCTATATTGTAAAATGATATTGCTTATTGTTGAAATTGCTCTTGTCGTTTGTTTCATGTAAGATAAACATATACTTTACTAGATTATTGACAAGATAGAGACTTTTCGATACAAGAAGGTGAAGAATTTTGCAACGTGCATTAAAATGGTTTTCTTTGTTGACAACGATCGCGATGTTGTTTGTGCTCATTGGAGGCGCATTAGTAACAAAAACAGGCTCAGGAATGGGATGTGGACGATCTTGGCCACTTTGCCATGGCAAACTCATTCCTTCTAACATTACCCCTGAATTAGTGATCGAGCTTAGCCACCGCGTCGTGTCTGGTTTATCAGGAATCATGGTACTCGTATTATCGATTTGGGCATGGCGAGCGATTGGACACGTTCGCGAGACAAAGTTTTTGGCGATCGTTTCCTTTCTTTTTCTCGTGTTACAAGCATTAATTGGAGCAGCAGCCGTCGTGTGGGGACAATCCGATTTTGTGCTCGCCTTACATTTCGGAATTTCGCTCATTTCCTTTGCTTCTGTTTTCTTATTGACGTTGTTAATTTTTGAAGTTGATAAAAAATTTGATGCTGACTCGTTAGTCATCGATTCAAAAATGAAATTTCATATTTATGGAATTATCAGTTATTGTTATATCGTCGTCTATACGGGTGCGCTAGTGCGTCATAAACATGCGAGTTTAGCGTGTCCTAGTTGGCCGCTTTGTTCGAATACGCGCATCATTCCTGTTCAACTTCACGAATGGATTCAAATGGGCCATCGTCTTGCGGCTGGATTGATTGTCATTTGGATTTTCGCCGCGACCATTCGCGCTATAAAATATCATAAACATCAACGTGTCATTTATTGGGGATGGATCGCTGCACTTATTCTCGTATTGCTTCAAATGACAACCGGGGCGCTTATTATCTTCACCCAATTAAATTTGTACATCGCTTTAGCTCATGCATTTTTTATTTCATGTTTATTTGGGGTGCTCAGTTATTTATTATTATTGGCCGTACGCAGCAAGCGAAATGAACAACAATTAGCACAATTGAAGCGTAAGGTACAAACTATCCCATCAATGATCGTAAAATAAAATAGGCGCTGGATGTTTCCAGCGCCTTTTGATTATTTCGTTAATTCAATAAGCAAATCCCCTGTTTGAATGGCATCTCCATTTTTCACGTAAATATCTTTAATAATTCCAGAAAACGGTGCTTGTACCGTTGTCTCCATTTTCATCGCTTCTGTAATCATGAGATGGTCACCTTTATTCACTTTCTCTCCCTTTTCCACCAGCACTTTTACGACCGTTCCAGGCATCGTTGCCGCGATATGGTTCGAGTTGTTTTTATCCGCTTTTATCCGCTCAACAACTGCTGATTTAATGCTTTCATCTCGAATAATGACCTCGCGCGGTTGACCATTTAATTCAAAATACACGACGCGCGTACCATCTGCTTGCGGCTGACCAATCGCGACCAATTTCACAATTAACGTTTTTCCTTTTTCAATTTCAACCTCAATTTCTTCTCCAAGCCGCATACCATATAAGAATGTCGGTGTATCAAGGACAGAGATATCACCAAATTTTTCGACGGCCTGTGTATATTCAAGAAACACTTTTGGATAAAGAGCATAGGCAATGGCATCAAAATCGGTTGCTTGTCGGTCTAACGCATGGAACAATTCTTCTTTTATTTTATCAAAATCGACTGGCTCTAACAGTTCGCCCGGTCTAACCGTAATCGGTTCGCGCCCTTTTAAAATAATGCGCTGTAACTCTTCTGGAAAGCCGCCGTGCGGTTGTCCTAAATACCCTTCGAACATTTCGACAACGGAATCTGGGAAATCAAGCGTTTCTCCACGTTCGTAAATATCCTTTTCCGTCAAATTATTTTGCACCATATAAAGTGCCATATCGCCAACCACTTTAGATGAAGGAGTAACTTTGACAATATCACCGAACATGTCATTGACGCGTCGATACATTTCTTTCACTTCATCCCATCGGTCACCAAGTCCAACCGCCTTTGCTTGTTGTTGAAGGTTACTGTATTGTCCCCCAGGCATTTCATGCATATATACTTCCGTATGCGGCGCATTCATTCCACTTTCAAATTCTTGATAAAACTTGCGCACATCTTCCCAGTAACGAGAAAGTTGTTCTAATCCGTTAATATCAACATGTGGAGCACGCTCTGTTCCTTCCAATGCGTAATACAATGTATTCACGCTCGGCTGTGACGTTAAGCCGGCCATGGAGCTAATGGCCACATCGACGATATCGACTCCGGCTTCAATCGCTTTTGCGTACATATAAATACCGTTTCCGCTTGTATCGTGCGTATGAAGATGAATCGGGATGTTGACAGTTTCTTTTAAAGCGGAAATGAGCACATAGGCCGCTTGCGGTTTTAATAGTCCAGCCATATCTTTAATTGCTAAAATATGCGCGCCCGCTTGTTCCAATTCCTTGGCCAACGCTTTATAGTAATCAAGATTATACTTTGGACGCGTTGGGTCTAAAATATCTCCTGTATAACAAATCGCTGCTTCCGCAATTTTTCCCGTTTGTCTGACCGCATCAATCGCGATTGTCATCCCTTTAACCCAGTTCAAACTATCAAAAATGCGGAATACATCAATGCCAGCGTAAGCCGATTTCTCAACAAACTCGCGAATGACATTGTCCGGATAGTTCTTATAGCCAACCGCATTGGCCGAACGCAATAACATTTGGAACAATACATTCGGGATTCGTTCCCGCAGCTTCAATAACCGATCCCATGGGTCCTCTTTTAGAAAACGATAAGCGACATCGAACGTTGCACCGCCCCACATTTCAAGAGAAAATAAGTTTGGTAACAATCGTGCGGTTGGCTCCGCAATATGAACTAAATCGGTTGTCCGAACGCGCGTTGCTAACAGCGATTGATGGGCATCGCGAAACGTCGTATCCGTTAACAGCACTTGTTTTTGCTCTTTAATCCATGCGACAAGCCCTTCTGCTCCGCGTTCATCAAGAATTTGTTTTGTTCCGTGTGGAATTGACTGAGAGTAATCGATTTTTGGAATGCGCGGCTTTTCAAAAACCGGTTTCTTTTTCTTACCGATGCCTGGGAACCCGTTCACTGTCACATTCCCGATATAAGTGAGCATTTTCGTACCGCGATCTTTTCGTTTTGGAAATATAAATAGTTCCGGTGATGAATCAATGAATGATGTATCGTACTCCCCTGATAAAAACTTTGGATGTTGTACAACATTTTCCAAAAACGGGATATTCGTTTTAATGCCACGAATGCGGAACTCACGCAAATTACGTAACATTTTTCGCGCAGCTTGCTCAAATGTTAAGGCCCATGTGGACAATTTCACAAGTAACGAATCATAATGCGGTGTAATGACCGCTCCTTGGAATCCGTTTCCGGCATCTAATCGAACACCGAAACCGCCACCGGAACGGTACGCCATAATTTTACCGGTATCAGGCATAAAGTTATTTAACGGATCTTCTGTTGTTACGCGTGATTGAATCGCATAGCCGTTAACGCGAATATCTTCTTGTTTCGGAATACCGACCTTTTCGCTATGAAGAGAATGTCCTTCTGCAATTAAAATTTGCGATTGTACAATATCAATTCCGGTAATCATTTCGGTAATCGTATGTTCCACTTGAATGCGCGGATTCACTTCAATGAAATAAAATTGATCGCCAGAAACGAGAAACTCCACCGTCCCCGCATTCACGTAACCGACATTTCTCATTAATTTGACCGCCGCTTCGCAAATGTCATGACGAAGCTTTTCTGACAGCGAAACGCTTGGCGCGATCTCCACAACTTTTTGGTGGCGTCGTTGCACCGAACAATCACGTTCATATAAGTGAACGATATTTCCTTCATAGTCTCCAAGAATTTGAACTTCAATATGTTTTGGTTTTTCAATGAGCTTTTCGACATAGACGTCATCGCTACCAAAAGCGGCTTTGGCTTCCGATTTCGCACGCTCATACGATTCTTTTACTTCTGCTTTCGAGCGAACGATCCGCATACCGCGTCCGCCGCCACCTAAAGCGGCTTTGATAATGATCGGATAACCATATGTTTCCCCGAAACGAATCACTTCTTCTAGGCTATGTACCGGACCATCGCTGCCTGGAATGACAGGAATTCCCGCCAATTCCGCTTGATGGCGAGCTTTCACTTTATCACCAAACATATCTAAATGCTCTTCGTTTGGTCCAATAAAAATCATTCCTTCTTCCGCGCAGCGTTTCGCAAACTGAATGTTTTCCGAAAGAAATCCATAGCCTGGATGAATCGCATCGACATCATGAGCTTTCGCAATCTTAATAATCCCTTCGATATCTAAGTAAGCTTCAATCGGCTTTTTTCCTTCGCCAACTAAATACGCTTCATCCGCTTTATAACGATGGTAAGAGCCGGCATCCTCTTTTGAATAAATAGCAACGGTACGAATGCCGAGCTCATTGCATGCGCGAAATACGCGAATCGCAATTTCACCGCGGTTTGCGACAAGTACTTTGTTAATTCGACGATTTTTCATGTCTTACTCCTCTCCCCTCTTTCTAATAAAACTATAACGGTTTTTTATATTTGTAAATACATTTTCTAAAAAGTCAGACCTTTTTTTTGCGGTTTTTTTGCCGCATCTACCGTTTTCGCCTTTTCTTTATAGTTCGCTTCGTATTTTGTGAACATAGATATATTCACTAACACACCAAGCGAAGTCATAAAAAGAACGAGAGAGGAACCACCGTAGCTCACTAACGGGAGAGGAACACCAGTAATTGGAATCAGTCCTACTACACCACCTACATTAATGAATGTTTGAATGCCAATCATAGCGGAAATGCCAATCGCAAGCAAGCTGCCAAACGCATCGTTGCATTTTCTTGCGATGAACAATCCACGCAAGACAATAAAGGCTAATAAGAACAGTACAAAAGCTACTCCAAATAAGCCTAGTTCTTCAGCAATAACTGACATAATAAAGTCCGTATGCGACTCCGGCAAATACCCGTATTTTTGGATGCTTTTTCCTAATCCAAGCCCTTTTAATCCCCCCAGCCCGATCGCTAAGTAAGAATTCACTAATTGAAACCCCGCGTCATCGGCGTATTTAAACGGATGAAGAAATCCGTAAATACGTGACATTCGCTCTTTTGAAAAAATTTCTTCTCCCATAAACGAAAAAATAAGTGGAGAGATTACAGCCATAATCATCATAAAAAACAATAGTTGCTTAAATAATAAACGAAAACTCAACCCAGATGAAAAAATCAAACATGAAGCGATGAGAAAAACGATCATCGCTGTACCGAAGTCTGGTTGAATCGCAATGAGGAAACAAATAAATAATGTATAATAAATAGGAAATACTTTTCCTTTTACCGACTGTGATAATTTTTTTTGTTTATTGGCAAATACAGCAGCTAAATAAATAATTAAACCTAGCTTTACTAGCTCAGCCGGCTGCACACTAAAAAAACCAAATTTAAACCAACTTGTCGCATTATTCGCTGTATGACCAACAAAAGCAACAGCAATCAACAGCAATGGAGAAATGCAAAAAATCGCCTGAACAAACTTTTTATTCGCTAACAGTTTGTACGGAACAATAAGCATGCATAAAAAACAAACTGCTGCAGCAATAAGCCACATTTTTTGCTTTTGGTAAAAATAATCGCTTGGCACTCCAAACCGAATCACAGCAGACACCATGCTGGAGCTATACACCATAATGAGCCCAAACAACGCAAGCATCCAGATCGCAATCATTAAAGGATAGTCATATGATTTGATAATTTTTTTGATTAATTGCTTATCCATCTTTCCTCTTCCTTACCGCTATTGTACTATAATTAAATTCGTAACAAGATTCGTTTTTCCTTCCAAAAACACAAAAACTCAAACGATTGTTGCGACTTCAACCGTTTGAGTTAACTTTTATCGTTATCGTACGCGTTTTTTCGTAGAAGCTTCATGAAGCGCTGAAAGCTCCCGTTCTAATGTATCAAGAAGCGCTTTTCCATCCTTTTCATCGACAAGACCTAAGCGAATCGCGAAATCAATTTCGCGCGACAAACCAAACATTTGTGTATCAAGCACTTCTTCATAAAGAGGGCATTGGGGCATTGTTAAGTTATCCATTTGTACTTGAATGAGCTTGACAATCTTATCCGCATCTGTTTTCAGAAGCGCGTACGCTTTTTCGCGATAGTTAATCGTATCCTCCGTCACATCGATCCCTCCGTTCTCCCCTAATCCTTCTATAAATCTTAACGTGAATTGAAGAATTTTGCAAGATGAAAGACTTGTCACAAATGCTCGGACATGACAAATCTTTAAATTGTTATTATACTAAAAACAACAAAGGATGTGGAGGAGAGCGTTATGATGGATAACATTATTCCGATTACAGGAAAAGTGAAATTCTCGATTACACTTGACCCAGGTGTATGGATTTTTGACGACCGTAAAGTGGATTTGCATACATATTTTTCTGGCCAAAAAGAGGAACAGCCACAGGAAGAGGATGAGATCAAAAAAATTTCTGCTTATTGGGATCGCGAAATTCAAGAAGGGGCTGTGCTACCGCCAACGTTAAAAACAGAAAAAACATTTGCGAAAGAGAAAATCATCACTGGAACATTCGCAATGCCGCTTGCACCATTTTTACGCAATGCGGAAGCGCTTCCTGAAGCAACGACGCTAACAATTGTAACTGAGAATGGTGAAGTTACGATTCCACTTGAACAAGCATATGAAGCAATTCTCGGTTTTTCAAAAGACGGAAAACCTTTAAAAGAGGACGGTCCGGTTCATTTCTATTTTGGAAACGGTTCGAACCGACATAAGCCAATTACGCACGTTCGTCGTTTTATCATTGGGTAAAGTGCGGATGTCTCATCTGTGATGAGACATCCTTTTCTCTTATAATAAATCAGCGGCAAGCTGCGCTAATCCAGAGCGCTCTCCTTTTATGAGACGAACGTGACCAGCGATTTTTTGTTCTTTAAATTTCTCGACGACATACGTGAGTCCATTATTATACTCATCAAGGTATGGATGATCAATTTGTTCCGGATCGCCCATTAAAATAATTTTACTTTTTTCACCGACACGCGTTAAAATCGTTTTTACTTCATGTTTCGTTAAATTTTGTGCCTCATCAATAATAATAAACTGCTCTGGTAAGCTACGCCCACGTATATATGTGAGTGCCTCTACTTCAATCGAACTCATCCCTGCTAAAATTGCATCTAATTCTCCCGGCTTTTTCGTGTTAAATAAATATTCGAGATTATCAAAAATTGGTTGCATCCACGGTCGCAGCTTTTCTTGTTTTTCTCCAGGCAAAAATCCAATGTCTTTACCGACCGGCACAATGGGTCTTGCGACGAGCATTTTTTTGTATGTTCCAAGATCTTCCGTCTGCATTAACCCTGCTGCTAATGTGAGTAGCGTTTTGCCTGTTCCAGCTTTTCCAATTAGCGTAACAAGTGAAATGTCCTTGCGCATTAATAGCTCAAACGCCATCGTTTGCTGAACGTTTCTCGGTCGAATTCCCCATACATGTTCATGATGAAAGATTAGTTTTTTTACCTTTTTTCCGGTATGATCAACAATTCCAAGTGCTGATGCAGAGCCGCCAAGCGCGTCTTTCATAATAATAAATTGATTAGGATAAAACGGATGATTCGCAATTTCTGAAAGAACAAGTTCTCCTTTTTCATAAAAACGACCTAAATGTTCAGTGTTTATGTACAGCTCAAGAAATCCTGTGTAAATACGTTCAATATCGACAACACGGTCACTTAAAAAATCTTCGGCTTGTAGCCCAATCGCATCCGCTTTTACACGAACGAGCGCGTCTTTGCTCACCAAAATAACAGATCGACCATTTTCTTTCGTTTGTTCTTCGAGCGATAAATTTTTTGCTACGGCTAAAATACGATTATCGTTTGTTTTTTCCACAAAAATTTCTTGCAGTTGTTGAAACGAACGATGATTTAATTCAATACGCAGCACTCCACCATTATCTAACGGAATTTTTTCATGCAATTTTCCATTTTCACGCAAACGGTCAATCAGCTTTGACACTTGACGTGCATTTCTCCCAACTTCGTCCATATATCGTTTTTTCGAATCGACCTCTTCTAATACAACAGCAGGAATGACAACCTCATTATCCTCAAACGTGAAAATCGAATAAGGGTCTTGCAGAAGTACATTTGTATCTAAAACATATATTTTTTTGCCCAAATTTCCACGCCCCCTATTTCTTTTATTTTGTTATTTATAACTTTTGGACGGGACTGTTGTTATATAGTATGAGGTAATGTATAAAGATAGAAGAATGTTTGCAAAATAAAGTTAAAAATATAATAGAGGTGCAAACCATAATGATGATGAAGCGATTTACTGCTCTTTTCTTCGCCTTCTTTCTCATGACCGGATGCGGTGCCAATGAGCAAAGAAACGTTAACGACCGTTCACTCGTTCAAATGAAAAATACGACCAAAGAAAAAATGGTCAACCAATCAGGTCAAGACATCGCCCAACATCTTGCGAAACTAGCCAGCAGCGTCCCAAATGTCAATGACGCTACAGCAGTCGTAGTTGGAAAATACGCCCTTGTCGGCATTGATGTGAATGCCAATATTGATCCTTCTCGAGTGGGAACGATTAAATATTCAGTGACAGAAAGTTTACAAAAAGATCCATACGGTGCGAATGCCATTGTGATCGCTGACCCTGATTTATACACGCGATTAAAGAAAATTGCTCAAGAAGTAAATAACGGTCGACCTGTGCGTGGATTTATGAATGAGATTGCTGCGATTGTCGGTCGCGTGATGCCAGAAGTTCCTAGTGATTTATTTGAAACAAAAAACCCTTCCCCAACCGAAGAAAGTGATTCACAACTCAATAAACAAGAAGAGCAGCAGTTAAACAAACGCCAAGAGAAACAATCGAATCACTATTTAAATAAATAAAAGAGCCTAGCCGATTTGGCTAAGCTCTTTTCGATTTATGCGTTTCGCAAAGCTGTCATCACTTGATGATCTAATTTCGCTGCAGCTTGGGCATCGTATGTTTTTTCGTATTTTGGTTCTACGGAAATTTTCGAACCGTAAAACATCACATCGCGCACTTCAGTAATGGCGATTTCAACTAACGCAAGCTTAAGCGGAATTCCCTCGATTCGTTCGACTTTGATGTTCGCTTTTCCGTTAATGGAATACGTCGATTCATTTGCAATGACATTCACAACAACAAGCGGATTATGTTTAATATTTTGCACGATACGCGAACGGTTATCGACTGCAAAATAAATCCGTTCCTCGCTTGGCGCATAAATCCAAGAGATTGCGCTTACATTCGGTCCGCCTGTTTCATAATCGATCGTTGCAATCGTGACAAACCTCTCTTTTTGCAACGCTTGAAATAGCGGATCAATTAATTTTGGCTCTACTTCGTTTGCCATGAAAAACCCCCCCAAAACGATGTTTATATGTTTTATCATACCTATTTTGTTCAAAAATTGAAAGGAAAAATAAACAAAGCATGATATAATAACGTAAAGAAGCTGATGGATTTGAAATGATGAGGTGTACGATGAGAGTAAAATGTGTTCTTTGCGATCAAATCAATGTTATTGATGATGAATCACTACTTGCAAAACGGTTGCGCAACCGCCCGATTCACACGTATATGTGTGAGCAATGTTATGAACGCATTGCCGAAAAAACAAAAGCGCGCCTTGCGACAGGAAAATTTCGCATTTATCGTTCAAAAACGTCTGAGGATGAATGGTAGGAATTAAAAAAATAGAAGCGTCTCCGAATTGATTGTAAGAAAAAACGTGACATGCAACGAACTTATGTCTATGAAAGAAGCACCGAGCTAACGTAGCTTGGTGCTTTCTTTTCATGTTGGATAGTTCGTATATTTCTCTGGCTCGCTCTTCATTTGCTCTAACATTACTTCGATGAGTTCAACCGGAAAACGGGATGTTTTTTGCTCTTGTTCCCTTTGATAATGAACGATGTACATTGCTTCATCTTTTTTCACTTGAATATTCGTTACGTGAAAATCGTTTTTTAAAATTTCCGCAAAAAAAGCAGCAGTTTCTTGAGCGGCTTGATCGTCAGGGCGAGCATCGGCAACGACTTGTATCGTTAGCCAGTTGTAAAGAGCATCTTGCAAAGATTTCATTGTTTCACCGCCTTATTTGTCTGCACTGGCTTCTTGTTTTTTCGACTGGTGCAAGCGAACTTTATAAATGATTAAAATAATCGCAGCGACAACTAATCCTTCAGCGATCGGTAAAAACACGGCAAAAAATGTTAAAATTGTACATCCTAATGCAAGCAACACATAAATAATGATATTTTTTAATAACGGTAGCTTCTTCGCAAACCCAAGTCGGTAAACAATCGCAGAAAGAATAAGAACGGTAAAATAAAGAAGCCACATTCCTTGTTCCGGCTGCGTATGGACCTTATATAATGAGGCAAAAAAGGAAAGTCGCTCAACCACATTCATCGTTCTCCCCCCTTTTATTTCGCTTGCTCCGCTGCTTTCTTTTTCTTCGCAAGTTTTTCTCGTTCATTTTTATCTAAAATTTTCTTGCGCAAACGAATCGATTGCGGTGTCACTTCACAATATTCATCATCATTTAAATATTCAAGAGCTTCTTCTAATGTCATCAAACGTGGTTTTTTCATACCTACGGTTTGTTCTTTCGTAGCGGAACGAATGTTTGTCGCATGCTTGACTTTGCAAATATTAACAACTAAGTCATTTTCGCGAGTGTGTTCCCCAACAATCATTCCTTCATATACTTCGGTTCCCGGCTCAACAAAAATCGTACCACGATCTTCGACTTGCATAATCCCATATGTCGTTGCTTTACCTGTCTCCATCGAAATTAAAACCCCTTGACGGCGACCTCCGACTTGACCTGCCTGCGCGGGTGCGTAATGATCAAATGAATGATTCAAAATTCCATATCCGCGAGTGAGCGACATAAATTCGGTACGATAACCGATTAATCCGCGTGCTGGTACCATGAAAATGAGCCGAACTTGCCCATTTTCGTTATGAACCATATCGACCATTTCTCCTTTACGTACGCCAAGCGATTCCATAATCGCCCCCGTATACTCTTCCGGAATATCAATTTGCACACGTTCAATCGGTTCGCAAAGCACACCATCGATTTCTTTCATAATCACTTCCGGTTTCGATACTTGTAATTCAAATCCTTCACGACGCATATTTTCAATTAAAATCGATAAATGCAACTCCCCGCGTCCAGAGACAATCCATGCATCTGGCGAATCCGTATTTTCCACACGCAAGCTGACGTCTGTCTCTAACTGAGTGCGAAGACGTTCCTCAATTTTTCGTGCCGTTACATATTTTCCTTCGCGTCCGGCAAATGGGCTATTGTTCACTAAAAACGTCATTTTTAACGTCGGTTCATCAATACGCAACGCCGGCAATGCCTCTTGATGATCAATCGGACAAACCGTTTCTCCGACATTTATGTCTTCCATCCCAGATACAGCAACAATATCGCCCGCTTCTGCCTCTGTAATTTCGATTCGTTTTAAGCCAATAAAGCCAAACAGTTTTGTCACACGAAATGTCTTAACCGAACCGTCTAATTTCATTAATGCCACTTGTTGCCCGACTTTCATCGTGCCCCGAAAGACGCGACCAATGCCAATTCGTCCTACATAGTCGTTATAATCAAGAAGGGCTACTTGAAACTGCAATGGCTCTGTCCGGTTATCAACCGGAGCAGGAATATGCTCAATAATTGTCTCGAATAATGCCGTCATATCGCGATCTTGCTCGTGTGGATTTAAACTCGCCGTCCCATGTAACGCCGATGTATACACGACAGGAAAATCAAGTTGTTCCTCTGACGCTCCTAATTCAATAAATAAATCAATAACCTCGTCAACAACTTCCTCTGGACGAGCAAACTCGCGGTCAATTTTATTAACGACGACAATCGGGGTTAACTGTTGCTCGAGCGCTTTTTTCAATACAAAACGCGTTTGCGGCATACATCCTTCATACGCGTCAACGACAAGCAAAACGCCATCGACCATACGCATAATTCGCTCGACTTCTCCACCGAAATCAGCATGCCCTGGCGTATCTAAAATATTAATGCGCGTATCTTTATAATGAATCGCTGTATTTTTTGCTAAAATCGTAATACCACGTTCTCTCTCTAAATCGTTACGGTCTAACGCTCGCTCTTGTACATGTTCATTGACGCGAAACGTTCCAGATTGGCGTAACAATTGATCGACTAATGTCGTTTTCCCATGGTCAACATGGGCGATAATCGCGATGTTTCGAAGATCATTTCGCCTTTTCACTATCGTCCACTCCTATGTTTATAATAGCTCGTTTATTATATCATAAAGAGAATAGAAAAGCGGAATGTTTTCGTGTAGACTTAAAGAAGAAGCAAGTGTAACGCAGAAAGGGGATTCCAATGAAATCGTTTCAACCGGTATTTTTGTTGTTTGCTATATTAGCCGCATCTTCGATTATGGCCATTGGCATTTTTATCGCTGAACAAAGTGTTCTTGGCATCATCGGTTCCATTATTGCTCTAACAATTATTATGGGAATGGGATTTGCGACGAAAAAACGAATGCGCGAAAAAGGGTCATTATAATCGGGACAAACAAAAAGCTTGTCCCGATTTCATCTGCGTATGTATTTATTTAAAATTTCCTCATGTAATCCTGGTTTAGACACAAACACAGAATTTTGTCCAAGTAAATCAAGCGATTCGCCATATAAATTGGTTACAATACCACCAACTTCCTCCACAATCACAAGTCCACCGGCAAAATCCCATGGAGACAATCTCATCGTTATGTACGCATCTAAGCGACCAGCAGCTATATAAGCCATTTCAAGGGCAGCCGAACCGTATGAACGTGTTCCGCGCACTTCTTTAATGAGCGGAGCTAACACATTTGGGTCGATTCGCTTATTTTCCGTCACCCATGTCGCATTAAGAGAAATAATCGCTTCTGAAATCGGCACAGGTTGCAAGCGTGGAAGCGGCTTATCGTTAAGAAAAGCTCCTTCTCCTTTCTGTGCGTAATATAATTCATCATGAACAACATCATACACATAGCCGAGCATTCCGACTCCATCTTCAAAAATTCCAATCGAAATCGCGAAATTTCGCTGTTGATGAATAAAATTCATCGTCCCATCAATCGGATCAATAATCCATACAACGCCATCTAACGCCGATAATTCATCACCAAATCCTTCTTCCCCAAGCACATGATGGTCAGGAAACGTTTCTTTAATCCTCTCAATAAAAAACTGTTCTGTTTCACGGTCGACATTCGTTACTAAATCTTTTCGGTCCGTTTTCGTTTGAATCGTTAGCTCTTTCTCAAACGTCGCTTTAATACGTGTTCCTGCTTCTTTTATCCATTTTTGTGCATATTGATCAATTTTCTTCCATTTCTCATCCATTTTTATACCTCCTACGATGGAATCGTAACGTTTTCCATCTCGTATTTTTCCTCACAAGTTCTTTGTCAACCATCTACCATTTGTCAAAAAATAAACGATAGAAAAGATATGTACAAATATAAAATAGAATAGGGATATTCGCAATGTCTAGCAAGAAAAAACGAACCGTTTGGTTTGGTTCGCCATGAATGTTCCATTATACTTGAAGACGCATTAACTCTTGGCGTAGTTTCTCTAATTTCCGTTTACATTCTTTTTTCTTTTCTTCATCGTTTTCCATCATCGCCTCATAAAGAGTCGACAATTCATAATCGACCTCAAGTCGCAATACTGCCATCCGTTTCTCTCCATCCATCCGCTTTAGCGAATTCACCGTTTTTTTCATCAGCACAGGTCCCCTTTCCATATCGTTCTCGAAGCCACCGAACTAAATCGCGAAATTTTCTGATATTTTTTGTTTATATATATTATGTCAGGAAAGGGGACTATGCAACAAATTTGTGTGTTCGTCTATTGGTATTTACGCATAATGAACATTTCTTATTCCATTTTAATAAAATCTCCATTTTGGGCTTCTTTCGCTTTTTTAACAACACCATAAGAGGAATAGCCGCTCGTTTTTTCAAATTCGTCACATAATTTTTTTTCCTCACTTTTGCTTGGGACAATTTCTTTAAAACGCCGGTAAACGTTCATCAGTTGTTCGCGTTCCATTCCTTTTTCGTATACGATTTCAACCGCTTCAAAAAATTTAATGACGTCAATAATTTCTTGCGTTGTCCAATCGTAAGAAATTGGGTACGAATAATTCATCAATGACACCTCGCTTATTGGAAATAGGCATCGTTAGTTTGCCCATCGGTTTCGAATTTGTTCCGCTTCCTTAATCATTCGCGCAAATAATTCTTCTACCGTCGGAACATCATGAATGAGTCCCATCACTTGTCCTGCCCACGCGAATCCTTCATTTGTTTTCCCTTCATAAATAAACCGGCGATTCGCCTCCCCACTTATGTATTCTTTTAATTGCTCATACGTGCCACCTTGCTCTTCGATTTGTAAAATTTTCTCCGTCCACTCATTTGCAATCGCCCTTCCTGGTGCACCTAAACTTCGCTTAATGACGACCGTATCATATTCTGAGCCTTTTACTAACATTTCTTTATACAATGGGTGGGCATGAACACATTCTTTCGTTGCAATAAACCGCGTGCCCATTTCAATTCCTTCGGCCCCGAGCGCTAATGCTGCCATTAAGCCGCGTCCATCTCCAATTCCTCCAGAAGCAATGACCGGAATTGACACGGAATCGACGACTTTCGGAATTAACACAAATGTTCCGATATCATATTTTCCTAAATGTCCGCCCCCTTCTTGACCGACGACCATCACCGCATCGGCCCCTAATTCCTCCGCTTTCACGGCTTGGCGAACAGCAGCGACAAGCACTAGCTTTTTCACCTTCACCCCTTTTAGCTGTTCAAAAAACGGAGCAGGATTCCCTCCTGTTACCGATACAACAGGAACATTTTCTTCGATCGCCACTTCAAGCATATGAGCAAATGGTCGGTCGTGCTGTCCAATCGCAAAGTTCACGCCAAACGGGCGGTCGGTTTTCTCTTTCACTTTTTTTATTTCCTCACGCAATTGTTCCGGTGTTGCTAATGACATGGCCGTAATTTGTCCTAACCCTCCTGCGTTTGAAACAGCAGCTGCCAAGTCCGCATATGCTAAATAAGCAAGCCCTCCTTGAATAATTGGATATTCAATACCAAGCAATTCTGTTACTCTTGTTTTCCAATTCATATTTTATCCCTCCCTTGTATCAGTATAATATGTTTCGCGTCTGCTTGCCTATTTTCCTGTTTCCCATCGTTTATTACAAAAAATGATTCTTTGCAAAAGAAAAAATAAGTGCTATAATGCATTTGTTTTATTTTTATGCAAAAAGAGGTGTGAGGAAGCATTGTCACAGTTTGAAACACCGTTATTTACCGGACTATTAGAACATATGAAAAAAAACCCCATTCAATTTCATATTCCTGGCCATAAAAAGGGGGCGGGAATGGATCCGCAATTTCGCGATTTTATCGGTGAAAACGCTTTGGCCATTGATTTAATTAACATCGGTCCATTAGATGATTTACATCAACCGAAAGGCATGATTAAGCGCGCTCAAGAGCTAGCTGCGGAAGCTTTTGGTGCCGATTATACATTTTTTTCTGTGCAAGGAACAAGCGGAGCGATCATGACGATGGTGATGTCTGTTGCGGGTCCTGGCGATAAAATTATCGTGCCACGCAACGTTCATAAATCCGTTATGTCAGCCATCGTTTTTTCAGGAGCGACGCCTATTTTTATTCATCCAGAAGTTGATAAAGAACTTGGTATTTCTCATGGAATTACACCGGAATCTGTGGAAAAGGCGTTAAAGCAACATCCCGATGCAAAAGGGGTTCTCGTCATTAATCCAACTTACTTCGGCATTGCCGGAGATTTGAAAAAAATCGTTGAAATCGCCCACTCTTATCACGTTCCTGTCCTTGTCGATGAAGCGCATGGAGTGCATATTCACTTTCATGAAGACTTGCCGCTTTCAGCGATGCAAGCAGGAGCAGATATGGCAGCAACAAGCGTCCATAAGCTGGGCGGTTCGATGACACAAAGCTCGATTTTAAACGTTCGTGAAGGTCTTGTTTCCGCAAAACGCGTTCAAGCGATTTTAAGTATGTTAACGACGACGTCGACTTCGTATTTGTTGTTAGCCTCATTAGACGTCGCTCGCAAACGTCTTGCAACCGAAGGACGTGCGTTAGCAGAAAAAGCGATTCGCCTCGCTGAGGAAACTCGCAAACAAATCAACCAAATTCCACATCTATATTGCGTCGGGAAAGAAATTTTAGGAACAAAAGCTACGTACGATTATGACCCGACAAAATTAATTATCTCGGTGAAAGAACTTGGCTTAACCGGGTACGATGTCGAGAAATGGTTACGCGAAATGTATAATATCGAAGTGGAGTTATCCGACTTGTACAACATTTTATGTATCATTACACCGGGAGATACAGAAAAAGAAACGAATACTTTAGTGACCGCTCTTCGCCATTTATCCGAAGAGTTTCGTCACCAGGCAAATATCGGAGTAAAGCCGAAAGTATTGTTGCCAGACATTCCTGTCCTCGCCTTAACACCGCGAGATGCGTTTTATGCCGAAACAGAAGTCGTACCGTTTGACGAATCTGCCGGACGAATCATTGCAGAATTTATTATGGTATATCCACCGGGCATTCCAATTTTTATTCCTGGTGAAATCATTACACAAGATAATTTAAATTACATTAAAAAGAATTTGGAAGTCGGCTTACCAGTACAAGGACCGGAAGATGATACGTTACAAACATTACGTGTCATTAAAGAACATAAACCAATCAAATAACATTTGAAGGCGCAGCGTGATCCAAACGCTGCGCCTGTTTTTATGAATAATCGAGTAGGAGGGGGCGACTAACCCCCGACCTCTCACACCACCGTACGTACCGTGCGGTATACGGCGGTTCAATTAAGTTTGACGTAGAAATTCGGATCGTTGATATAAACGTTTGAGCCCTTGGGAGCTCCAATACGAGTTCCCAAGGGTTTTGTGTAAGATGGGACTACAGGCAATTCTCCACTATTTCTTTCTGGAGTTTCCCCATTCGA
>JBHGYD010000014.1:0-75935 GCA_041920415.1 Anoxybacillaceae bacterium | reverse complement strand
CTTGTGGATGTGTTTCGTCTCACTTCGATCCGTGCTAACAGCGTCGAAGGGTTTGAAACGGCATTAGACGGTATTTTATTGGCTTACACGCTTGTTTCTCTTGAGCTAGTTGAACAGTAGAGTTCAACTAGCACCAAGGGTTTCAATATATTTTTTTAACGCCTGCTGCATCACTAATTTCCATGCTTGAAACGCAGGGGAAAGTTTTTGTTCAATGACTTGTTGTTTAAAATTCGGGTCATCGAGCTTACCATCGAGCTTCAACGCTTCGTCCAAAACATCGGCAAATAGCTGAAGACTACGAACGATTTCCTCTTCAGCGGCAAATAACCGTTCTAGCTGAACGTTCATTTCGCTAATGCGCACAAACGCCGCGAAAATATCGGCCAGCACGACATCTCCTTGCGTCCGTTCGTAATTGGTAAAACTTTCTTCAATATATTCAAACCCTTCCTCAATCGTGTCAAGCAGCGCTGCGTACTTTTGTACCATCTCAAATTGTGCGTTTGTTAATGGAACCATTTACATCACAATCTATCGTTTTTTATCGTAAAACATGCCGTCAATCGCTAACGGCTGATAGGGATTCATATAATTTTGATTCGCCATCTTTTTTTGTTTCATCGCTTTTAAATCTTGCTGAATTTGTTGCTTCAATTGCTGCAACTTTTCATCGATGGCTTCATTCAAAGAAACCATTTGCATCCCAAGCTCCTGCTCCTCTTCGTTATACGGCGGCCGTAGTTGCTGAATAAGCATATCTCTTTGAGAAAGCAACCGCTGAATTGCTTCAATCGTTTCGTCACGCTTCTCTTTGCGAATAGGTTGCTCTAATAATTCATATAACTCCTTCGTCACGCTAAACAACTCAGACACAACGCTCACTTACGCTTGCCCACCTTGCGCATATTGACGTTGACGATTGATCTGAATCACTTGTTTCCACGTATCGCGAAACTCGGTCACATAGCCTTCGACTTCATCTAAAATGGCTAAATCGTTTGTAATATTTGTCTCAATAAGACGACGATGAATATAGTCGTACATTGCCATCATGTTTTTTGCCACTTCATAGTCCATATTGAGCGTAACCATCAATTCTTGAATAATTTTTTGCGCTTTTAACAAATTTGTATTTTTTTCCTCAATATTTTTTTCTTCAATTGCTTTACGCGCGAGCTTAATAAATTTTAAGCATCCGTTATATAACATTAATGTCAACTCGCCAGGAGACGCCGTCTGTACAGCATTCTCTTGATAAGATTGATACGGATTGTTAATTGCCATGTACAACACCCCTTAAAAAAATTATCGTCCGCCTCCGCCAAAGGCGTTCATCAAATACGCACCTTGTTGGTTCGCCTGATTAATTGCTTCCTCCATCGCCGTAAACTGACGCCAATAGCGATCTTCGATTTGTTTGAGACGGTCTTCAAAACGGTTAATTTGATCGTTAACATCATTTAAACTGCGACCAATGGAAAACTGTTGATTTGACCAAATCGTTTTACCTGCTTTTTGTTCGATTTGGCCGATGGTGTTTTTAATTGTATCTCTTAATCTACTGACAATACCTTTCTCTGAGTAATTCGTGCTGTCGTTATTAAACAAGCGATAAATCGCATCCGGATTTTCTTGAATTTTTTGGCGAAGCTTCGTTTCGTTAATAATGAGTTTACCACCATCTAAATAATTTGAAGAAGTCGTAATGCCAATTTCTGCGAGCTGGGAAAAGCCGCTCGTAATATTAGAACCCTCTACTTTCGTGTAAAGGTCCATCCGCATCTTGTTTAAACTACTCGATAAAATCAAATCGTTTCGCAACATTCCGCTCCGCGCTTTTTCTTCCCAAAGCTCCACTTGTTTTTCCGTCATCGATTGTTTTTGTTCGTCGGTCAATGGCGGATAATCGCGGTAGCGTGCTTCTTTAAGTTCAGCATTAATTTTACCAATGACTTCATTGTATTTATCAACAAATGCTTTAATTGAATTAAAAATTGTGTCAACATCAGTAGATGAAGTAACTGTTACTTCACTTGCTGTTGTCTCCTTTAATGTATATTCATATCCGTTAATTTGGAAAACATTAGTCGAGCGCTCCGTTGGTAGACCGTTAATTGTAAACTTTGCATTCTTTCCTTTCTTTCCTAGATTAACAGTTTTATTAATGTCGGTTGGATCAGTCGTAGTACTATCAGCAGCAGTATCACTATCTTCGGATAGCTTTAACACATCGATTAAAAAGGTATCAGCTGCAGCATCAATAACAATCTCAGCACCTTCTGCTGCGTCACCCGTATTTTTGGCTGTCAATGATACTCTGCCAGTTTGACTGTCATAAAAAGCTACTACTCCAGCTTGAGATTTATTTATTTTATCGATTAGCGAGTTTAAGGAGTCAACATTCGGATCAAATTCAATTCTTGTCCAATCCGTTGGCATTGTGCCATCGCTCTTAATCGCTTTAATTCTAATCTCCTTTGTCCCGCTAGACAATATATAACCATTGTTTTTAGTTATTTTACTATCTTGACTTAATAACGTTTGAGTCGGGTCAAAACTCGCATTACCAACTGCATCCGATCCAAACATATAAGCATTCTCTGCAAGTTGCGTAACTTTAATCGTTGATGTCAAGTTAGAAGTAGAACTAATATTTTTCACCGAAACAGCTGCTTCATTAGAACTTGTAACTGTTTGTTTTATAAATGTTGATTGACGATAAATACCATCGAAAATAAATGTATCTAGATCACTTAGCAACTTATTCATTTCTCGGTAATCATCGCGCTGCCACTCAAGCAGTTGTTTTTTCTGGTACAGTTTATCAAGCGGCATACGCTCTGCTTTCATTAAATCACTGACCATTTTGTCAATGTCCATTCCGCTCGCAAGCCCACTAATGTGCATCGTACTTGCCACTTTCACTCACCACCATTAAATTTTGTTATCGACAATTAAACCGACAAATTCCATCATCGCCGCGTACACATCCAACAGCTTCTTTGGCGGAATTTCCCGAATCACTTCTTTCGTCCGCTCGTCAATAATTTGCACGTAATATTCCTTTAGTTCATCGTGTAACTCGAATTTTAATGAAGTTTGGCTTGGTTGAAGAAACTCGTTTAGTCCTTTTACCAATTTTTCAAGCTGTTTTTTTGATATTCCTTGCGTTTCTTTTTGCATGTTCACTTTAGATGCTTCATCCGTTTGTTTAGAATCCGTAACAATAGCAGCCTGCTGGTTGCGAGCATTTTCGTAAAAAGATGGAGAAGACTGGGAAGAAATACGCTCTATCGCCATTGTTTTTCGCCCCTTTGCGCCAATGAACGTTATCTACTATTAATATCGGTTGAAGAAAAGAAAATATGAAGTCATTACCTATAGAAAAATATATTAAAGGAAAACAATAATAGATAAAAAGGGGATATTATTCAAAACCTACCCTTAACAAAAGGGGCTGTCCGAAAAGTAGTATTTAATCCCGAAATCTAAAAAAAGCAAACCCAAAGAATGCTGTAAAATCAACATTCTTTGGGTTTTAATTTTGGCGGATTTTCAACTTAAATGGACTTTTTAGACAGCCCCTCAGTACCTTGTAACTATCTGATGCAATAATCAAAATATACCTTGGGGCTGCTGATTAGCTTGAGCAAACATTACTTGAGCTACTGTATTCAAGAGTAGGGTTTTTAGTTTAAATCATTACTTTTTCAGCCATATTGACATCATGAATGCGCCATTCAGCTAGTGTAAGTTTTTTAATGAAATTTGGTTAATGTTTAAAGAGTGTTGCAAACGATTTTATAGAATCCCTAAATAAACAAGATAGCTAGTGAAACAGAATTAATTGGGTAATTTGTTTAATCGCTCCATACACATCATTTACAATACCGAGTAAATCGAATTTGTAGCAAGAAATACTCATAAATAATTTACTGTTATTACTTCTTAAACATCGTGTATCATCTAAAAACGTACTGCCCTAAAAACAGTAGTTTATTGTAGAAAGTATCAATTCATATACAGATGAGCCATTTTCTAAAGTCTAATAAAACACAAATCGATATTTATGTTATTATCAAAATAAAATGACAAATAGGAAATAATACTGAACAGACTATATAGGCGTTTATAAATTTTTATAATACTTAATAATTTTTTCACTCCCCGATTTACACTCTCAATATCCTCGTTTGTCATTTTTCGGAAATAAGGGGGCCAGCATACTTCTCACCTACATAATGAGCAACTGCTTTTTCAAACTCTTCTAATAATGGTCCTTGAGTAAGATAAGAACTTTTTAGGACTTCAATAACTCTTTGAATATCATTATCATCAACCCAATTGTTGTCCGTAAGAGATAAATGTATCACGAATCGGGGTACCACTAAATAAAACAAACTTCAGCGCAAATCCCTCTTAAAAAATTCTATTTCAAGTAATCCGAATGCTATAGAATATGTTCCCATGTTAAGGCGGTTCCTTGTTTCAAATCTTTCTTGGCTGTTTTCCCAATAATTACCTCGTAATATTTAGGCTCAAGTCCAAATCCTGGACGAATGACCTTTATATTCTCTTTTGTAAATGGTTCTCCTTCTTTGATGTCTTGCGCAACATAAATCGATCTTCTAAACTTTATTGATGCTTTCTCTTTTTCAGTTGGTCCGTAATATATTTCTCCTAGAGATTCCCAAGCACGCTTAGTCTCCTCAACTAACAATTTCATTTCATGGGGCTCTAAAGAAAATGCCGCGTCTACTCCCCCATCTGCTCGAGAAAGAGTGAAATGTTTTTCAATGACTGTTGCACCAAGCGCTACACTCGCTACAGCCACACCAATACCTAGCGTATGATCAGATAAACCAACTTGGCAGTTAAACAATTCCTTCATATGTGGAATCGTTAAAATATTTGAATTTTCAGGTGTAGCTGGATATGTGCTTGTACACTTCAACAAAATAATGTCTTTGCAACCAGCTTCTCGTGCAACTCGCACTGTTTCATCAAGTTCCGCTACGGTTGCCATACCTGTTGAAATAATTATTGGTTTTCCAGTAGAAGCCACTTTTTTAATTAACGGAATGTCATTATTTTCAAACGAAGCGATTTTATAAAACGGAACATCTAATTCCTCAAGAAAATCGACCGCTGTTTCATCAAATGGTGTACTGAATGGAATCATCCCCAATTCTCGAGCACGATTAAAAATCGGTTCATGCCACTCCCATGGGGTGTATGCTTGTTGATAAAGTTGATAAAGGGTATTCCCTTTCCATAAACTTTCAGGATCTTCAATTTTAAAATCTTTATTATCTAAATTTAACGTCATCGTATCCGCGGTATACGTTTGAATTTTTAAAGCATGGACTCCTGCTTTGGCTGCTGCCTCCACAATTTCTAGGGCACGTTCTAATGACTGATTATGATTTCCTGACATTTCTGCAATGATAAATGGCGGATGTTGCCTTCCAATCATTCTGCCGCCTAAATTGATTTCCCGCATACTTTTTTCACTCCATTATGACTTTTCAATTTTTCTTCCTAAAATAAATGCTTCAGCTGCATCGACTCCAACATTGGCTCCTCGCCATCGTGCTAAATGTTCTAACGCTTTAACCGAACGAGCATGAGGCCAATCACGCATTTCGTACATATAAGCCTCCAAAGCCTTTAATTTAAGTTCTAAAGTGTCTGATATATCAACATACCAGTTTGGCACAAACGCAGGGGCAGATCCTGGCGTTTGCCACTCCGTACTGGATGCCGTTTCAAAAAATAGTACCTGTTCCACAAAATGATTCCCCGGGATCGGACGGCACGCTGTAATTACAGCTTCATGAATTCGACGATGATCAATATTGACATCACCGATATGATGAGTATATACAATATTTGGTTTATATTCGTTTATTAACTCTTCCACCACTTTTATTACGTCTAATCGATCAACTGAATCCATTCGATTATCTGGAAAATCTAGTAGTTTTAATGATGTTACACCGATGATTTCATTTGCTTTATGGGCTGTTTTAGCTAAATAGGACAACTCTCCTAAATGGGCCTCTCGGTTCCGTTGTTTATCTCTACTTGTAATTCCTTCAGCTAAAATGGCAACATGAACTGAATCCCCATTTTTAATATGTTTTGCCATGGTACCTCCACAGCCTAATATCTCATCATCAGGGTGAGCAGCTACCACAAGTACTTTATTTTTCACGTTCAATCCCTCTTTTTAATCGAATTTTGACATCAGCATGAATATAGTTGTTTTTCAAAGAAGCTCTCTCAAATTCAAAGATGAAGTGATCCGTTTCTATAAATGCTCGTGGATATCCATCTGCATCTAACATTCTAATATAATCAAAAACCTGTTCAAGTGTATCTAATTGGCTTAGATCCCCTTCCTTAGGGGTTCGTCTTTTGAAGTAAACAACATCTCCTTCCTGTGCTTTAGGTTCGGGTTGATTTTGTATAATATACTCAATCATTTCTTCAATAACTTTTGAAGCTCTTATATATATTTCTTCCGCTGCACCATATAGTGAGAATGGGCGCTTTAGATAAACGGGACCAGCATCTAATTCTTTTTCACATCTCAATGCTGTGATCTTCGTCTCATAAATTCCTCTTGAGATTAAATTTTGCAGGGGACTACCTCCTCTTCCAAACGGAACATCCGTCATATGAAAAATTACACATTCAAAGTTTTCATAGATATTAGAAGGAATTATATATGACCAATGCGGAAAAAAAATATACTTAGGATTAATTTTCTGAATATCATCAAAATTTAATTCTTCTTTCTTCGATATGCAATGAATTTTAACTTGTAACTTTTTAGCCAAGCTTTCTGCAATCCATTTATACCAAGGACGACTAGTTGCTATGATATATGCCATAACATCCACCTTATCTTATAAAATAAGGATTGAAATTTATGAGATTAACTATCAATTCACATACTTAATCTTCTTATTTCTAAATTCTTTGCTTTTTTTCTTTTTCAATTTTTAATATATATTTTTCACCGTCTATCTCAAAAAAAGCAGGATAACGTTCGTTATCAACAACTCTTAGTAAATTAAACTGTTCTCTAACTGTTTTATCGGGATCAAGTCTACTATCTTTGGGCGTACGCCGAGGGTAGTAAGTTGCTTCACCTATTTGTTCTTCTCCTTTATCAAGAATTTCAGGGTACTCATGAATGAATTTTAAACATAATTGTATGGTCTTTTCCGCTTGCTCCTTTCTTAATTCCTCTACTAACTCTAATCCATTAAATTTCATTACATCTTTTGCGTATATTTTTCCACTATCTACTTTTTCCACAGCCTCAAATAAAACTATTGGTATCTCATTTTTCCCTTCTAATATTTGCCAAGTTAACGGTGACCATCCTTTACCTTTTGGTAAGTCACTCTCATGGACAACCAAATTATGCTTATTTCTTGCTAAAATTTCGGGAGGTACTATCCTTCCACATCCTAAATAGAATACAAAGTCCCCATTTGGAATATCATTAATATCATGCACCCAGTTCACATTATGTTTCTTTTCAATTTTTGATATTAATTCCGGTATATACTTATTTATCCAACTATTCATATCAGACATAATTGTTATATTAAATTTTTTCATTTCTTTATACATGATTTTTCGAACCCTTTCTCTACCTAGACCGTCAACCATCTTCATTGCATTTTTCGATATATTTAATAATAATTCATCGTTATGTATAAGCTCTTTCAACTTAAGGATTAATTCCTTTTCTGTTACTTCGGATGCCTTGCCCAAGTAAATAATACATTGTTTCTTGGCTAAATGATGCGATATTGCCTCCTGATTACTAGCAATAGTCAATACAATACTTGGTAAACCTAAATAACATCTTTCCCAAGAAGTTGTTCCTCCAGCGCCAATTGACAAATCAGCCTTTAACATCAATTCTTCAATATTTTGTACTTGACAATGATAGTGAAAATTTTCTTTTTCTTTACAAATTCTTTTTATAATTTCTTTATTTTTGTTATTACTTCCAACAATTACATCAACCTCTATTTTAAATTCCTTTAATGAGGAAAGTGCTCTTAATGCTTTTTCTGTTACATTGTACGGATCAGATCCTCCAAAAAAGACCAAGATCCTTCTAACTTTCCCATCCCGCTTTTTTATCTTCTTACGAGCTTGATTAAATGCCGGACGTAATAATACATATTTTGGTCCTAATAATTGCCTACATTTATTCGGTACAAGATGTTTATATCTTGTTTTCATGTCTGAATAAAAGTTTTGATCCAAAATTAGATCGCAATCATGTTCACGATCGGCTAAATCGTCAATTACCATAATTTTTTTTACATAAGGACGGATAGCTTCTTCCCAACGCTTCTCAATCGCATAATGATCAATAACAAGCCAATCAACCGTTTGGACATCCTTAATAATTTGTATAGTTTGTTCAACATCCGTTTTCCAGTTTACCCCTAACCAATGAGAGTGAGATGTTAATTTTTCAATATATTCATTGTTTTGCACCTGTGGCAAACGAAAAACTTGATACCCTTCACTTTCTATTAATTCACATAAGTGCCCTTCAAGTGTGCGACATATGAATGATACGTTTGCGCCATGGGCTTTTAATTCACTTGCTAATGTTAAACATCTCATGACATGGCCTGTTCCCATTTGAACAGATGCATCAACTCGAAAGACAATATTCATTTGTGATATTGCTCCTTAATTTCTATCTTCTTCTGCTCAACATGTGCATTGATATATTTCCAATCGGGATGATGATTTAATAATTCAACTATATCTGCCATCCCAAACAAAGGTTTATTAAGATATAAATTCCCGATGATTCTTTTAATTAATTCAAAGTCTTCTGGTGTATCAACCGTCCATCGATGGTTGCTTAGATTTTGATGATAAACAACATTTCCTAACTTAAACAGTTCAGGATTCCAATAAATATAAGGTGTAACATGCTCTCGACAAGCATGTTCTGTTGCGTTCAAATGCGCTATTTTTAAAGCTTGATAAGAAAAAACTTCCGTATCCATACCGCGAGGATACGTTCTTTCTAACGTATTTGATACATAGTCAACATCGGGATAGCGTGAAAGATATTCATTAATAACACAATCAATAACAACAGGATCAATAATAGGACAATCAGATGTTAAACGAACAATTACATCTACATTAAACTCTGTTGCAGCTTCGTAATAGCGAGATAACACATCTTCTTCGGAACCTCGGTAATAAGGTATTGAAAGTTGCTGACAAAGTTGAACAATTTGATCATCACTTTCTTTCGTAGTTGTTGCAATGATAATTTCATCAATTGTTTTTGCCCTTTTTACCCTTTCAATTTGATATTCAAGTAATGTCTTATCGAGGACTTTTTTTAATATTTTGCCTGGGAGTCTTGTTGACCCCATACGAGCTTGAATAATTGCTGCAACTTTCACTCTTTCACCTTCTTACTTCTTATAATAGTCTATTGTTCTCTTAACTGCTTTGATTACATCATGAACATCTTCTTCACTCATAGCAGGGAATAGAGGTAATGTAATCATTTCTTCATAAAGCTTTTCCGCCTTCGGACAAATCCCCTTTTTATAACCTAATTGTTGATAATAAGGTTGTAAATGAACTGGGATATAATGAACATTGACACCGATATTTTGTTGTTGCAGTGCTTCAAAAATTTCTCGTCTTGAGACTGTTAATTTGTCTAAATTTAGTCGAATAATATATAGATGCCAACTAGACTCTCCATCTTCATGTTGAAATGGGATTGTAATTTCCTCTATATCTTTAAACGCTTCATTATACATTTCAACATATTTTCGACGTAGTTGAACAAATTTGTCGATTTTCTTTAACTGGCTTGTGCCTAAAGCAGCTTGAATATCGGTCATACGGTAGTTATACCCAAGAAACTGCATTTCATAATACCAAGGTCCGTGATATTCATTCAGTTTTTCTTTCTCACGCGTAATTCCGTGAGAGCGGAATTGCAATAATTTTTCATAGTATTCTTTATTGTTTGTTGTAATAATGCCACCTTCACCCGATGTAATATGTTTTACCGGATGAAAACTAAACATAGTCATATCGCTAATAGAGCCGATTTTTCTTCCTTTATATGTTGCCCCTAAAGCATGAGCTGCATCTTCAATAACAACAAGGTTATACTTTTTAGCAATTTCTAAAATTCGGTCTAACTCAACCGGTTGACCTGTAAAATCAACTGGAATAATCGCTTTTGTTTTCTCCGTTATTTTTTCCTCAATTTTATTTGGGTCGATATTATACGTTTTTTCATCAATATCAGCAAAAACAGGAGTTCCGCCTTGGTAAAATACACAATTCGCACTCGCGGCAAAGGTCATTGGAGTTGTAATCACTTCATCCCCCTGACCAATTCCCGCTGCAAAACAAGCTCCATGGAGGGCTGCCGTGCCATTTGAAAAAGCGACGGCATACTTAACACCAACATATTGGGCAACTGCTTGTTCAAATTTAGAAACATACGGACCAGTTGTTAAATAATCTCCTTTTAATACTCCGACAACCGCTTCAATATCATCATGATCAATCCATTGCCTTCCATAAGGCAAATATGAATTTCGAATTGGCTCAAAAACCATTTTTTTCTCCATTCAATCATCTCCTAAAAAACTAGTAGAAGAAATGTTTTACATTTCTTCTACTAATGCTCGTAGCTCTTCTACCGATAACCATTGAGTGTTTGTATCACTTGTATATTTAAAACCTTCTGGAAGGGGCTTTCCGCCTTTCACTGATTCTCTTGACCACCAAGGAAATTCCGGTTGAATAACATAGTATGTATCAAACTCAACAGTATGTCTTGCGTCATCCTCTGTAATCATCGCCTCATGGAGTTTTTCTCCTGGTCGAATTCCAACAATCTCGATTTCGCATTCCGGAGCAATCGCTTTTGCTAAGTCTACGACCCTCATACTTGGAATTTTCGGAACAAAAATTTCTCCACCACACATCCGTTGCAAACTATCTAAAACGAATTGAACACCTTGATCAAGTGTAATCCAAAAACGTGTCATTCGTTCATCTGTAATCGGTAATTTACCTGTATGACGGATTTTCTTAAAGAAAGGAACAACACTTCCACGGCTACCAACTACATTTCCATAACGAACTACGGAAAATTTCGTTTCCTTATCACCAACATATGAATTAGCCGCAACAAATAGCTTGTCTGATGCTAATTTCGTCGCTCCGTAAAGATTTACTGGACTGCACGCTTTATCAGTACTTAAAGCAATCACTTGCTTTACCCCGCGATCAATAGCAGCTTCAATGACATTTTGCGCACCATGTATATTTGTTTTCACTGCTTCAAATGGATTATATTCACAAGCTGGAACTTGCTTCATAGCTGCCGCATGTATAACAATATCTACCCCATCGAAAGCTCTATATAATCTCTCTTTGTCTCTAACATCACCAATAAAAAAACGAAGTCTCGGGTCATTATACTCTTGTGCCATCTCATATTGTTTTAATTCATCACGACTAAATACAATAACTTTTTTTATATCGTATTCTAAAACTTTTTTGACGAATTTTTTACCAAATGAACCAGTACCGCCAGTAACAAGAATTGTCTTACCTTTAAGCATACTTTTCACCTTTCAGTTATTATTTTCTGGAGCAAGTCTTTATTTATAGTCGAATTATTTACTCTATGCCGAATTACCGTTTCTAGATCTACAATTTCAGTTCCTTGTATATAGGCACCACCCTCAGTAGCATCAATAAACGTAATATTATTTTCCATGCTAATCCTTTTTTCAATCCACTTTAAATAAATATACAAATTTTTAGTGGTATAAACAGTTTCACCATTTATCGATTTGATAGGTCTGAGGAATTTACTCCCCACATTTTCCTGATAAAAATATGTGCCTTGCACATGCGTTTTATTATTTGTATAGGCAAGATCCAATCCAATAAAAATGATTGGGTTGCAGCCAAATTGAATCGAAATATCCAATGCTGTTGTTGTTACAGAACCACCTGTTTTTACCAATTTAATATTATTTTCTCGTGCGTACCGCTCTGCAAGATCAAATCCTTCTTGAAAGGCAATAAATTTATATCCTTTATAGTTTTGAAGCACATGTTTATTGCAAGTTGACAGAGCGATTAACGGGATCTCTAAATCCTCCAAGCCATCTATTTGGTTATAAACAATGTCCTGTGGATCCGTTATTATTATGAAGTCTGGAATAACACCTATCTGAAGCAGTGGCTTTAAAGCTGTACCAACGCTCATAATTAGCGCGCGATTTTGTATATCTCTTAATAGATACTTGTTTTTATCAAGAGACGGACCGGCAGACACAATAATGATGGGTTGATTAGTCCATTTCCCAAAAAGCACATCAATACTCTGATGATACCTTTTTATATTCTCTTGAAAATTTGACCACAGCAATAATTTATGTCTATTAAAGGAGTTTTGATGAACTTTATAATTTTCAAAAAGGAGTTTAATCTCTGTAAAATCCTTTGACATAATTTTTAGTGAAGGGCCATGTATGATTAGTTGGTAGTCTTTTGACTCTATTCTATTAAATTTCCGTGCAAACGATGTAATATCATCTTCTAAGTAAATTTTTATATTTTGGTTATCTAAAATCCCTGCCAAATCAATATACTTAAGAGCAAAATAGAAAACAGCTGGTCTTGTTTCGAAAATGACTAACTCTTCGGCTGTGGTATTTTCTAATAACTCTTTAATATGATAGCCTAATCCCAACCCATAAACGATATATCCATTTGCCGATCCCTCTAAGTTATTCTTAATAAAATTTTTCGCTTCTTTAACAGGATCATACTTACTATGAAGTAAGCAATTTTGACCTTCACCCTTATATATTAATGTAGGAAAACCTGAACGAGTGCAAACAATTTCCCAGTCTCTTTTTATTTCATTTTCATTGAAATGAATTTTGAAAACTTGATGATAAATAGATGGATAATATTTTTTTAACAGCTTTAAATTATTATCAAATAATGACACATGATCACCCAATTGGCTTATTTTCTTCGATATTTTTCTCCGTCTCGGCATGGAATCGTTTCAATAACGGAATTAACTCATATTCTAGTATGTCTGCCATTAAAACGTAATCCTGATTTTCCAATGATTCAGTAAGACCTTCTAAAACATCATTAACTTTTTGTGTATCTAAATCAAACGACATATTTTCATTATATGGTCGTGATAAGACCATAACATCTAAGCTCCATTGAATTCCTTCCAAACAATTAATAAACAATGATAAAGCTTGGTCTTCTGCTTGTTGCTGTAAATGCTCTACTACCTGTTCAAGAGCCGGAATTAATTTATTATTGTAGTTATAAAATTCTTGGTAAATATCAAAAATATTAATTGTCATAGTTACCTCCGAATTTTTCTAAATATGCAGGGAAGTGAATACTTTCGAACATCCATCTATCCTCATCTTTTATATCGGCAATTGCGTTATTTTTTATATAGAAAAACCCTTCCTTTAATACGGAAATTACACGTTGAGAATATAATTGAATCGTATCCATGAGCTCGACATGAATGTTTAAATTCTTCTCTAAAACATCAAACGTAATTTCCGTTCCTAATTCATTTACTTTTGAAACTGCTACCATAATAGGATATTGGAAAAACATCACTAACTCTGGATGCCTTTTGATATATTTAACAATTTTATATTCTGTATAATCCAAGGCATCATATACTTGATCCAGTTCTTCGTCTGTATCGATCCCTCTACTTAACAGTTTTTGTGCTTGCTCATTTAGTTTTTTAGCCTTATTGCATTTCTCATATAATAAGTAATATTTTTTAGCTAACTTAATGAGTAATTTTAAGGAGTTACGATATGCTTTGGTGATATATTCATCATCTACAGGTAACGAATCTACTAATCCGCGAAACTTAGGTAGACTTTCCGTACAATAAGTATCGATAACCTCTCGTAGCGTCATTATTTTTGTTCCTTCAATATATGCGCCACCTTCTGTTGCATCTATTACGTTAATATTCATTGCTCTTATAAACTCTTCATAAATTTGTTTAAACTGTTTCCATACAAATGTAGTTGGAATTTCATCTCCGTATATGTCTTTCACATAAAGATTTACCTTGCTGACATCCACTTTTTCTTTCACAGCAGCCTCATTAACATGAGACACTCCTTCTTTTGAGTATGCCAAATCCTGCCCGACAAGAATAATCGGATCCGCTTCAAGCGCAACCGCAATTCCCATTAATTGATGAGCTACAGAGGCTCCAGAAAATACTACTCCTTTATCTAAAGCCATTTTATTAAAATATTGTCCAATCGGTTCATTTTTAAATAGACCGAGTGTTTTCGTTTTAAACGTTTTGAAAATTTCAGGTCTAACAACGGCTGGAGCAACAAGTACCGTATCGTCTGGAAACTCCTTGTCCTTATAAAAAGCCTCATAAGTTAGCATAATTCTCTCTACAGAACCCACAGCGTCAGGAATAATATTATGCTTTTTTAACGATTCCATCGAACCGTCACATGCTAATAATAGCGCTTTCCCTTCAGCTTCTTTTAATAAATGAATATTTTTATCTAACGAAGGACCAGAAGCAATAATAATAGCAGGTTTACCTTTATAAATACTTTTATATTTCTCTAGCAATTGTTTGAAACCGGGATTTTTAATAACATGAGGTAAATTTTGAATGTTGTTTTCAATTCCAATGATCGTATCATCCAAATCATTTCCCATTGTAAATCTAATTGTATCCCGCAAATCATCCATGTATTTTAATACATTTTTACAATAACGGATATAAAGTAAATCCTTTACAGGAAGCACAACAGCTTGGATAGAAAGTATATTAAATAAATACAATTTCATCCAATTTGACAACTGTCGTAATAAAGGGCTATTTTCTTCATATTTTCCGCAAACAAAAACGATCTTTCTATCTCTTATTTCTTTAGAAAAATCGACATAATATAACAAATTTTTTAATATTTTTACATTCTCTTCTATCGCGAAAATAACTGATTTTTCATTGGTATATTTAACCATTTCTAATAAATGGTAGCCCATTCCTACACCAATTACAGCAAAAATGCTTCTATTTACCTCATAGTCTAAATGTGAGGTTATTTCCTTTGCTTCTTTAAATGGATTATAGGCACTATTCCAAGAAATATAGCGTCCAGAACTGTTTTTCACCTTTAACACATATGTCCCTGTCGAACCTTTTGATACTAAAAATTCTTCGTTTTCATTTAATTCTACAGATTCTAGTTGATTCACTAACTCTATATGCCCTGTTTGCCTTAAAGCCTGAAGATTCTGATTGTAAATATAAGCATCCATACGAAAATCCTCCAACAAATAAAATGCGAGAAGTGTTTTTATTACATTTTTTAATCATATAACCCAAGAAAATCCTATCATTTAATACAGAAAAGTAAAGATTAATCATTATAATAAAAACTTATGTATCGTCTTTAAACAAGGAAAGCCAGCATAAGCTGGCTTTCCTTGTTTTTATATGTCGATAATAGATTATCGTAATAATTGAAGAACACCTTGAGGTTGTTGGTTTGCTTGAGCAAGCATAGCTTGAGCAGCTTGAGTAAGAATATTATTTTTCGTGAATTCCATCATTTCTTTCGCCATATCTACGTCACGGATACGAGATTCAGAAGCTTGTAAGTTTTCAGCTGCTGTATCAAGGTTTTTGATTGTATGCTCTAAGCGGTTTTGAATCGCACCTAATTTAGAACGTTGAGTAGAAACATTTACAATCGCAGTATTTACAATACCAATAAGCGCGTCAGCAATAGATTGAGCCGTTACGTTTAAGTCTGCTGTAGAGATATTAATTTGTGCACCAGTTGCACCCATGTAAGTGAAAGCAACTGAAATAAACTGTCCAGTGTTAGCACCTACATGGATTTTAACTGCAGAAGGAGCAGCTGTACCAATTAGTTTTTGAGTGTTGAACTCAGTGTTTTTCGCAATTCGGTCAATTTCAGAGTGAAGAGCCTTTAACTCTTCTTTGATTGCTTGACGGTCTACAGTTACGTTTGTATCGTTAGCTGCTTGTACAGCTAATTCACGCATACGTTGTAAAATATCATGTGTTTCATTTAAAGCGCCCTCAACAGTTTGAAGCATTGAAATACCATCTTGAGCGTTACGGGAAGCTTGCTCAAGGCCGCGAATTTGTCCGCGCATTTTTTCAGAGATTGCTAAACCTGCTGCGTCGTCGCCCGCACGGTTGATGCGAAGACCAGAAGAAAGTTTCTCCATAGATTTAGAAGCGTTTAAGTTGTTCATGCTAAGTTGACGATAAGTGTTTAACGCAGAAATGTTGTGGTTAATTCTCATTTCTTTTTCCTCCTTGAAATTTTTTATTCCACGTCCTTGTGGAAGTAATTTTTTGGATTCGCAGATAGATAGAAAGTCGGCCGCCTTTCGCTTCTATCCTGCTTTCATTTTTATTATCGTCAGTAAGCTGTCCTTGTTTAATACTTTTATAGAATTTTTTATAAAAAAATTGTCGATTTCTAAACAAAAGTAAAAGTCCCTCTAGTCTTGTTTAGAGGGATCGTTTCATTTGTTCATTTAATTTTTGTAATAAATCTTTAGAGGCGAGAGACGCTTCGCTATTTTCTTTTTGGATGGCGAGATATACTTCTTTCCGATGAATTTCAACATGTTTCGGCGCGTTAATGCCAAGCTTTACTTGGTCGCCGCTAATGGCGAGAACGGTAATTTCTATGTTATCTCCGATTTGAATCGCTTCATTGAGTTTGCGCGTTAAAACAAGCATCTTTCTCGCCTCCTTTATCTCGTTTCGACTTTGTTCGGGAATAGCCGATGTTTCGTTTTGTACGGTGTATTCGTTAAAATTATTTGTTTGCCGAGTTTCTTTTCATAGTTCAACACAATCGGTGCTTGCAAGTTCGCGGTTGTATTGTCAAACGGATCGGCGACAGTGAGAATGACATACACCGATACTTCTTTTTCCGAAGACAGTTGAAGCTGTTCAACCGAATGTTCATCAAGTTCAAAATCATAATCTTTAAAGTAAATAAACGGATCAATCATCGCAAACCCAATCGCTGGCGTTTTGACCGATTGTAAAATAACAAACGGCGTATCTTCGAGCGGCAATAAAACGAATTGTTTTTCGTCTAAAAAACCCGGAATACCGTACTCGAAATGAAAAATATCCTTTTCGTTAATTTCAACTTCACCATGATATTTTGTACGAAGTTTCATCGTTTCACACCTTTAAATCGAAATTTCAAAATTAGTACCAACAAACCGTAAGTTGACGAAATCGATTTTTAATGAATTGCGCTGCGCAATCTCTGTCGTCACTTTCCCCGGTGTATAGTTGATAATCGGCTTGTTTATTTTTGTATTATTCATCGGTTTATTGACATTTACATCAATGTGCACTTTCGATGGTTCAAAATTCGTTTTTACACTGAAGAGAGAAGGAACCCAGCCAATATTGAAGTCATATATCGGATCTTCGCTGTTTTCTTTTGCTTGATCGGCAATAGGGTTGCCGCCATCTTCAATTCTCATCAGCTCATCCCCTTGTCGAGACACGCGGGCAATGCCTTCCAACCAATCTTCATACCCTTTTTGCGCAAACTCTTCAATGCGGCGGAAAATATGCTTCAAATCCATATCTTCCCATGCTTTCGTTTGGTCAATGGTTAGTTTGGATGGTGTTGTTTCAATCTTCATTTCCGCCGGAGGTTGCTGCAGATCAAGCTCTGCTGGTGGCTGTTCGATTTCCTGCACAGGCGGAGTCGTCTCGATCGCGATTTTCGCAAATGTAGATTGTAAACGAATTTGCGGCAGTTGCATATCTTTCTCCCTCCTAGAGGAAAAGCTATCTTGGTCTCACAAGATAGCTTAACGTAAAAAGTCAAGAAGCGTTGGCTGAATAATGCGGGCCCCAACGCCAAGCGCAGCGCGATGCACACTTTCTTGTGTTTTTAAATCAGTAATAATCTGCTCCATGTCAGCATCTTCGTTATCGTTAATATTTTTATTCGCAATGACCTCTTGTTGAGACATACGATCCTGAACTAACTCTAAACGATTGGTACGCGCGCCAAGTTCAGCACGTTCATCAACAATATTTCCTAAATGCTGATCTAATTCACTCAAATATTGATCTAAGTTTGTATCATTGTTTGCTTGTAAATCAGCTTCAATATTTTTAAAAGTATTAAATAATGCTGCGCTAAACACATTGTCGGGATCAACGTTGACTGGTAAGCGCACCCCTTTTGCGACTTCCACAGTAAAAGAAGCATTTCGACCTGGCGTAGCTGTTGGTGTTGCTGTCGCTGGATTAACAGGTTGAGACAATATATCAGTACCGTTAAAAATATACTTACCAGCAATCTGTGTATTAGCTGCCGAAACCAAATCTTCCTTTAATTGTTCAATCTCTTTTTCTACAGCCTGACGATCTGCTGCACCGTACGTACCGTTCTTGATTTGAACGATTAATTCTCGCGCGCGTTGTAGAACAGATGTCGCATGTTCAAGCGCACTATCTGAATTCTCAGTCCATGTGAATGCTTCTGATAAATTGCGTTGATATTGTTCAATCTCTGTTAAATTAGAACGATACGCCATTCCTTTCATCGCAACAACTGGATCATCAGACGGTCTAGTAATTTTCTTTCCGGTCATCAGTTTATCTTGAATATCTCCTAATCGTTCATAACTGCGGCTAAGATGAAGCTGCATATTACTGGACAACATTAATTGTGTTACGCGCACATCCTATCACCTATCCTTTATCTTCCTACTAGTCCCATTTGATTAATGATACGATCAAGCATTTCATCAATCGTTGTAATCATTCTCGCAGAAGCATTGTATGCATGCTGGAATTGAATCATATTTGCCATTTCTTCATCTAACGACACACCGCTCACACTCTGACGTCGTTCATCAACAGACTGACGAAGGGTTTCACGATTACTTTTAATCCGTTCTGCTTCTTGCGCATCAACTGCCATACCGCCAATCATGCCTTCATAGAAGCTCGGAATATCTGAATTATTTCCAGCAATTATAATATTAGTTGGTGCCCCACCGATAGAGACTTGTGAGTCTTTTAAAACTTTTCCTAACTCAAGCGCATTATTACCGTCACCTGGGCTTTTCGTTAATCCAGCAGAAATGTTATTGAGCGAGGTTGTAATCAAAGGATCGAGTCCCATTTTACCGGCAGCATACGTAAAGAAATTATTGTTAGTATCACCATCTAAATCAAATCCTTGACGATGTACATCATTAAAATATTGAACAAACGCTTGGGCCATTGCATCTAAATCATGTATCATGTCTGGGAATACACCTTTGTCACCGCCACCATTATCATACCCATAAGAATCTACTAGACCCTTAAGCTTACCGTTAACTTGGAAATTTGGATAAGAGTAAGATGTCACCGCACCAAGTGAGTCTGTAAGTTCAAACTGACTTACAGCACTATTGGCTCCACCGTATGTAACAGAGAGTGTACTTGTCGTATAATTCGAAGCGTCTACTAACGGTGGATTTATTCGGTTTCCTGCGTTATCTAGTAAATAGACTGTAAATTTCCCTTCTGCAACGTCGAGCGTATTTCCGCCTTGAGAAACCTTCGTTCCACTATTCACCACTGCTATGTCTATATTGACAAGGTGGGAAAGTTCATCAAGCAGGCGATCCCGTTCATCATATAAATCGTTTGGTAAATAGCCATGCGGTTCTGTGTCACCGATTTGTTTGTTAATATTATTAATTTGTCTCGCGATCGAATTAATTTCATTAATCGTCACATCAATTTGACTTTTAAAATCGCCTTGAATAGCCTTCAAAGAGTCAAAGAGATAGTTAAATGTTTCCGCTACAGCCAATCCCCGTTGCCGAACAACCGAACGCGCCCCAGCATCTTGTGGATTCACCGCAAGGTCTTGCAAGGATTGCCAAAAACGGTCAAGTGTCTTCGATAGCCCTTCTTCAGACGGTTCATTCATAATTTCTTCCATTTTCTCTAGTGCTTCCGCTTTAGCGGTCCAATAACCAAGTTCGTTATTTTCGTCACGGTACTGTAAATCTAAAAATTTTTCTCGAACACGCTCAACTGTTCCAGCTTTAACTCCTGTCCCCATTTGCCCAGGAATCTGCGGACGGTTCATGGAAGCGGGCGGATATGGCTCTGACTGAACAAAATTCACTCGCTGGCGCGAATAACCTGGTGTATTCGCATTGGCAATGTTATGCCCTGTAGTTTCTAAAGCTAATTGTTGCGTAAACATCCCTCTTCTTGCTGTTTCCAAACCATGAAACGTTGATTGCATCACATGTTCCTCCAATGCTTTAAACTAAGCTTTTGAATCGAATAACGAACGCCCAACTTCGTACGGATTCGACACTCTGTTCGGTGCTGCATAATTTATATTCTGCGGCTGCGGCATAAACATATCTAACATTACATTGACAAATTGCAATGATTGCTGAGTAAGTTGCTGGTTTAATAGATTTATATTTTTCAACTCAGAAATAACTGCTGTTAAATCATCCCGCAGTTTCTCAAGCATGGTCCGTTCCGTTCCTTCTGTTTGCGAAATGCATGCTGTTAATGTCCGCTCATCCTCACTGTTTACCATCGCTTCAACAACGCGAACTCGTTCCCGTTCAACCTGATTAACTGCCGCAATATACGTTTGTTCCTCTTTCATTATTTCGGTGAGGACTTCCATATCGCCTTTCTTTAACGCTTCGGTTTTCTTTTTAGCTAACTCCAACAAGCCTTTATGCAGTTTCACATGCTTTTCTAGCAACTCTATTAATTGTTTGGCAGACAATCTAATCTCTCCTTAAAATCGCATAAAAATTAAATCAGTATGATGGAAATACTGATTCAATTTTTAAAGTAAAACTCATATATGCTTTTGGCGATGGCATCCGCGTCAATTTTGTAGGTACCGTTTTGCACTTGTTCTTTTAACGCACGTACTTTCTGTTGGCGTTCAATCGCCCATTGAGAACCTTGCTGTAATTCTTTTGCCGCTTCAGAAATTTCCACCTGATCTTGCTTAGCTGTCAGTTTATTGGTCTGAATCCCTTTATCAGCATAACGCTTATACGGATTTACACCCATTGAACCAATATGGTTAATTCGCACAAACATCCCCTCCTTTTTTCCCGCTTCCGTATCTCCTATCTATATTATCGGCAAATAAAAAAGAGTATTTATACAAAAATCAAAAATCTTTCGTTTCGTCTTTTCTTGTGTAGTAAACGGTTGTCTGCTGACGATGTTTGTTCATGTCCTCTTCCTTTTTTAGCTCTTCTAGTTGCTGACTTAAATCTTCTTTGCAATGGATACATAACTTTCCCTCACGAATGAGTGTGCCGCAGCGGTCGCAAGGATAGCCTAAGTTAGGGAATTGCGCAAGTTGCAAGCGTCCTGTTTTAATAAATTTAAAAATAAGCCGCTCTTCTACTCCTGTTGCTTGTACAATTTGAGATATAGTTGCCATCCGATTTTCTCGCTTTCGTATATATGTATACACTTTTTCAAACTGCTTTTCTTCTTCTCGATAGCATTTCTCACAAATATCACGAAACCGATTTTTAACAAATAAACCACCGCAATTTGGGCAATTTTCTAAATTCATAGTTTCCTCCCCCCCCCCGATCTACTTCTCTTTTCCTCCATTATAATCGATTTTACGTATAAATATTGATAATTAATCCTTGAATTTCCCCAATCGTACTTAAAAGATCGATGCTTTGTTGCTCTTTTTGTAAAACTGCATTTGTTAAATCAATTAATTTTTGATCGATTTCTTTCACGACTTTGTATAACCGCGGACGCCCGCTCCAGTTAAAACCGCGCTGCTCTGATAATTGCAAGCCGTTTTTTACAACATCATCAAGCAAATTTTTAACAAGCTTTTTATATTTTCGCAAATCTTCTACCGAACGCGATTCCGCTAAAATATTTCCTTGTTCTTCGATTTCTTTCGCAAGTTGCTGAAACCGTTCAAGTGCAAGCTCTTCACTCCGCTTTGCCACGACTTCTGCAAACGATACAGACGCTGATGCGGTTGCTTCCTTTCTACTTACGTTCATCGTATTTGCTTTTGTGATTTTTTGAATTTCCACATCAATCTCCCCTATTGTTATTCAATACTCTTAATTAATTTTAAAATTTCTCCAATGACTGCATAGAGCTGTGAAGGAACGCGGTGTTCCGGATCAGCCAAGTTCTCCACAAGGGATGTATCTTGGTGCAGGGAAATGTTTTGTTGTTGGGCCCGCTTGATGATTTCTTCCGCTTCGTTTACTTTCGATTGGGATATTTGTAACAACCGATTCGCTTCTTCCTCATAACTTGTTAATGCCGAAAAATAATTTTGGTACTTATTTTTCATACCGTCATATCATAACCTTTCTCGCTATTGATTTCTGTTGTTTGTGCTGGTTCCATAACCGCCTTTTGTTCTTGTTGTTCGCTCATTTTCGTAAAAGCAATTCCTTTTACATTGTAACCGATTGTCTCTAAACTTCCTTTCATCATCTCGGTTAACGGCTTCAATACTTCTGGTAGATGCGGGTCATCCGCTTTAATCGTGACAGTTAAATTCCGTTCTACCGATTGAAGCAATATTCCTACCTTGCCGTATTTTTGTGTATCGAATAAAAAGTACAAACTACAATTTTGCCAATCAAGCTTCCCATCGTCATTGCGAGAATTTAAATAAACGTTCACTGTTTCGATTTTATCTTGCATCAATAGTGGCAATTGATAAAACATCGTTTGCATATGACTCGTTGTATCAAACTTGCTTAACAGTTGCTGACCCGTTATATTTGCGACAGCTTGTTCAGCTTGTTGGGCGATCATTCCTTGTCCATCTTGAGTTAATCTCATTAACAGCGACTTTACATTTTCTGTTTCTATCGTTGATTTTTTTAATAATACTGCCTGCGAAACATCCTTTTCATGGTGAAAACCAAATTGGCGAAATTGCTCAAACGTATTTCGCGCTGAAACTTCTTCGCTAATGGGAAACTTGAGGATTCGTGCGATTTGTGAAGCGAGTTGCGTTTCAGTTGTTTCTGTCGATTGATTACCATTCAGTTCTGAAACAAAATGTTTTACTTTTACATCAGCCGGTTGAAATCGCAATGTTTCTATAAAGCCTTTTACCTCATTCACTATTTTCAACGCTTCATTTTGCTTTCCAGCAGCAAGTAACTGCTTGGCTTCCGTCAACTTCGAACTTGCTTGAAGCAACTGTTTTTCTGTCCCCATGTCCGTAAACAGCATAAATTCTCCTTGCAAAATCGCGCGATCCAACGTATGAATGGCTGCCTCAATAAAATGCTTTCCTTGCTGGCGCGCCTGTGGCTGACCGCTAGATAACAAAAATGTTGCGTTTTCTAATTTCCGATTCATTTCCATCTGCAACTTTTTAAAATCAATGGTTACTTGAGACAACTTTGCTGTCACTGTTTTAACGATGACATCCTTTGTTTGAGCAGGCATGCCATTGAGCCAGTCTTCATTCCCATACAGCCATGTACTTAGTTGTACAGATGACTCTTCGGTATTTGGAGAATCCATTTTCTCGTCGGTATTTCGAGAATCTATTTTCTCTTGAGGGAAGGTGGGTTCCTCACTAGAGCGATGAAGGACATGTTGTTGATTGGACTCACTCTGATTACCGCCCTCAGACCCCTCGTCATGAAACGTTAGATGAATCGTCTCAGCTAACTGTGTTAAGATCTCACCGAATGGCTCACCATGCAGCGCTTCATGAATCGATTGCAAATGTAGATCAGTGATCGGAAGTTTCTTATTGACAAGTGCTTGTATCGTTTCTAGCTTTTCGCTCATCGTTCCTTTTGCTTTTTCTAAAAAATATTTTAATACGGTTTTATCTTCATTAGTGAGACGAATTCCTTGTTTGATTAGCATTTGTTCTATTTTTGCTAATTCGCTTCCCTCAATTCCTTCGACTAATTTCTTTTGCGGTACAACTTGTACTTCGAGCATATCTTGGTGTACGTTCGTAATTTGTATAACCATTTTATCCTTGTCCGGTATTTCACCTTCGAAACGGACATGCATATCCTGACCTTTTATCGTTACAATCGCTTCATTATTGCTTACTTTTTCTTTGATTGTCACAAAAACGGTTTCTCCCTCTTTCAATGAAGCAGATACATCATTGTTCATTGACAGATTGACGATCCAATCATTGCGAATTTGCATTGATTTCACACTCCGCTCTCTTATCCTTGCTATTTTTTATATCGGCATACGATCGACCGATGTTTACGAGTAAATATTCCCCATTACGAACGGGCGAGGGTGAAGGAGGAAATGTCGGTCGCTCCGGCTTGGCGCAATACTTTTGCGGCATGCCTGACGGTCGTTCCGGTTGTGTAAATATCGTCGATTACTATGAGGGGTTTTTCTCGTAAGGAAGGACATGCACGCAAACGAAATACATTTTCGGCCTGTAGGCGCTCGCCGCGCGATTTTTTCGATTGCTTTTCTAGATGATCGCGCTCGAGAATATCAAGAATAGGGAGAGGCAGCAGCTCTGCCAGTGCTTTTGCTTGATTAAACCCGCGTTCATAAAGACGCTCGGGACTTAAAGGAATCGGGACGAGGAAAGACTCAAGGGAAAAGTGACGGTAAAATTCACGGCAAACATCATCGCGAAACGCTTCGATGATGGCGTAATCACCGCGAAATTTCCAAAGCGCGATGACCTCTTTCATAAAATCATCGTACACATATACGGAACGATTTTTCGTTAACACCCCTTTCCACTCATCATCGTTTTGCCAGCGGACACAGTCGATACATATGTCGCCTTGACGATACGATGGGTCTAACCCTTCTAATGGTCTGCCGCAATCACGACATATCTCTCGACCAATGAGGGAAAATGCATGACGACATGCTGTACAAAGACAATCATTTTTCTGTAATGTAAGTAAATAACTCCAGCTGACATTCAGTTGATAACGACGATGACAAATGAGACAATATCCGTTCATCTTCGCTTCAACATTCCCCTTTCTTCTGCTTCTTTGTTCATTTTAATAATTTGCCATCTTGCTGCAAGCATGGCCTTTGTTTTTCCATAGTGAAAAAAGCGAACGTCTCCACTCGGATATTGCGCGCTCCGCCCGACTCTTCCGGCAATTTGCACGAGCGCACCTTCTGTAAAAATCTCATCTTCGGCCCCAAGCACAGCGACATCAATATTCGGAACGGTAACACCTCGCTCTAAAATCGTCGTTGTTACTAAAAGCGGAATCTTTCCTTCTCGAAATGCACGAACTTTTTCTTTCCGCTCGTAATCTTCCGCATGAACCCCTTCGATTCGACCGTCGAGTTTCTTCAGGATAAAGACAACGCGTTCTAGTAGCTCAATATGGGGAACAAATAAAAATGCTTGCTTTCCTTCCTGTAGTCGTTTTTCAACCCACGCATACACATTGCGGGGAAGAAACTGTTTTTTCACCGCTTTTCGCCAATTGCCACACCATTCAAACGAAGGAACAGGAAGGGGAAATCCGTGATAACGCGCAGGGATTGTGACAGCGTTTCGCTTTCCGCGCTTGATTTCTTGCTGCCACATTTCATGAGGAGTTGCCGTCAAATAAATAAGAGAAGACGTTTCATTTCGAGATTTTTCCACCGCATACTGTAACATCGGCTCAACCGAATACGGAAACGCATCCACTTCATCGATAACCATCACATCAAACGCACGATAAAACCGCAACAATTGATGCGTCGTCGCAATGACAAGAGGGGTCAGCTTTCCGCGATCTTCACTTCCCCCGTATAGGGCAATCACAGGAACAGTCGGAAATGCCTGTTTCAGACGAGGGGCTAGCTCTAATACAACATCCGTGCGCGGTGTCGCAATGCAAACGCGCTTTCCGAGCTGCAAGGCCCGATTGATGCCTGGAAACAGCACCTCCGTTTTTCCAGCGCCACATACGGCCCAGACAAGGAGTTCTCTATCTTGTTCAATCGCAGTGACAACCGCTTGGGCCGCCTGTTGTTGTCCTTGAGAAAGCGTACCGTTCCATACTAGCGGCTGCTCATACATAACAGGTTCGGAACGAAAATGAGAAATAAGAAACGGCGTACATTCGCTTACCCGACCCATCGTAATACATTGGCGGCAATACGTACATGTCGTTTCGCAGCGGGCACAGAAAAACGAAGCAAATAAATGCTCTTTCTCGTTGCCGCACCGCCCGCAACGATAGCCATGTTTCGTTTGAACAATCCCTTTTTCATACGATACATACCCGTGTTCGTAATGCGTGTGAATCAAATCGAGAGGAAAAGGAAGTTCATCAAGAAGGAGATGCTTTCCTTCAAGAAACGAAAGAAGTTCAGCGGAGAAAGAAAAATGAGGATTTTTCATGCGAGAGGGAATCTCTTGTATGCGGCTAATCGGGGTGGCCTCACCCTGATATTCCTTAGCCAATGGTTGAGGAAGCAGTTTCATTCCATCATAAATAAAGCGCATCCCATCCCTCCATTCGGTAATATGCATCAGCGCCGCAAAAATGTTTGCGACGCTAATGTTTTATGGTTTATACCACGTCAGTCCCAGCGCTCCTTCACCTAAATGAGTGCCAATGACAGGACCGAAATAGCTAATGACAAAATCAACATGTGGATAGACCTCGGATAGTTCTTGTTTCCACGCTTCGGCTTCTTCCAAGCGGTTCGCATGAATGATCGCCGCTTTCAACGGAACGCCTGTTTTTGCGTCTTCAGCAAATAATTCTTCAATGCGTTTCACCGCTTTTTTGCGCGTGCGAATTTTTTCAAACGGAACGATGACTTTATTTTCAAAATGAAGAAGCGGTTTGACTTGAAGAAGGCTGCCGATGAATGCTTGTGCGCCGCTCAACCGCCCGCCGCGCTGTAAATGAGCTAAATCATCGACCATGAAATACGCGCGTAGCGATTGTTTCATTTCATCAAGGCGAGCAATAATATCCTCAGGACTTTTTCCTTCAAGCGCCATTTGAGCGGCTTCGATTGCGTAAAATCCTTGCGCCATACAACTAATTTCTGAGTCATATGGATAGACTTGAATGCCACTTACCATGTTTCCAGCCGTTACCGCGCCTTGATACGTGCCGCTAATGCCGCTGGAAAGATGAATGCTGATGACGGCATCGTACTCTTTCGCAAGCGTTTCAAACGTCTCCACAAACAAACCAATCGGAGGTTGTGACGTCGTTTGAAGATGTTTATGTTGCTTGACTTCGATAAAAAATTGTTCGGCATTGATATCAATCTCTTCCCGATATGTTTCATTGCCGAATGTCACGCTCAATGGAATCATATGTATATGTAATGATTTACGTATTTCTTTCGGAATATATGCCGTACTATCCGTTAAAATTGCCGTTTTCATCATTGATACCTTCCTCGTCCATTAGTCTTTATTAATTTATTTTAGCCAAAAATGGAACAAGTTGCATTATAAAAGGTTGTCGAATCATTCGACAACCTTTTTTACCGGACTTCTACCCATCCGTTTTTAATCGCAACAACAACCGCCTGTGTACGGTCGTTCACATTTAGTTTTTGCAGTATGTTGCTAACATGATTTTTCACCGTTTTTTCACTAATAAATAACGCTTCGCTGATTCCGCGGTTGCTTTTTCCGTCAGCAAGAAGCTGCAATACTTCACATTCGCGCCGCGTTAATAAATGAAGCGGTAAACAAATTTCGCTCTTCGTTTCCTCCTGTTCGTTTTTCCCTGCGGCTAAACGACGGTACTCCTTAATTAAATTATGTGTCACCTTCGGATGCAAATACGAACCGCCCTCTGCAACAACTTTGACCGCCTCGACTAATGTATCTGCATCCATTTCTTTCAACAAATAACCGATTGCTCCTGTCCGTAATGCATGCATCACATAATTTTCATCATCATGAATCGAGAGAACAACGACTTTCGTATCAGGATATGTTTCAATGAGCTGTCGCGTCGCCTCCACCCCATTCGTATTCGGCATATTAATATCCATAATAACGATATCTGGCCGATACTTTTCTACTAGTGCAATCGCTTCGCTTCCATCGGCACCTTCAGCGACGACTTCGAAATTTTCCTCAAACTGCAAAATTCGTTTTATCCCCTCACGAAACAACTGATGATCATCAATAATGACGATGCGCGTTTTCATTAATAACTCCTCCCTTTCCTCTTTTCTCTTTATACCTACTCGTTTAACGGAATTTGAATAAAAATCGTTGTACCAACACCGATTTGCGATTGAATATTCATTTTTCCTTCCAACAATTCGACGCGCTCTTTCATGCCAATTAGCCCAAATGCGTTTTCTTTTTTTTCGGTTATGTCAAATCCCTTTCCATTATCTTTTACCATTAAAAAAAGCCGACAATTCTTTATTTCCATTTTAACTTGAATTTCTGACGCTTCTGCATGTTTTAAGGCGTTTTGCACCGACTCTTGAACAAGACGAAAAATAGCAACCTCAAACCGAGCGGGCAATCGTTTTTCTTCTCCAATATGTATAAAAGAAATGCTTGTCTTCTTGTTATATTCTTCGACCGTCTGTAAGTATTTTCTAAGGGTAGGAATTAATCCTAAATCGTCAAGAGCCATTGGTCTTAAATCATAAATAATTCGTCGCACCTCGTAAAGAGCAGAACGGACCATCTTTTTGAAATCGCGAATTTCTTGAATCGACTCATCCACACCGCGCTCTTTAAAAATGCGTTCAATTAAATCAGATCGCATCATCACGTGAGCAAGCATTTGTGCAGGACCATCATGAATTTCCCTCGATAACCGCTTACGCTCTTCTTCTTGTGCTTCAATAATTTTTAAGCCAAATTCTTGTTTTTTCCTTGCCCCTTCAATAAATTCACTGACTTGACGAAAATCGCTATTTAAGTAGTTTAGAACAACCGTAATTTGTCCAATTAAATGGTCTGCCCGTTTAATCGTTTCTTTCAGCCCAGCTAAACGCCGTTCTAATTCATCGCGTCGAAGTCGCAACTGCTTCTCCTGCTCACGAACCATCGTTGCTTTCATTTGCAAATCATGCGCTTTTTCATACGCCTCGCGAATCTCCGTTTCCGAATAACGTGAAAAATGGCGATTAACTTCTGATAATCGCTGTCGAGCAAGCCGAGCATGCGCTTCGAATTTATCCGCTTCACGAATGATTTGATTCACTAACATTTTTGTTTCTACTAACTCGTTGAGTAAGCGGTCATGTTCTTGACGCGACTGCTCTCCAATATGAAAAATTTCATCTTTGCTATGATGAACGGTGTCGATCATTTTTTCGACAATTTTATCCAATTCTTTTGCATCCAATTGTTTATTTGCATCCAATTTTTTATGAGAAGACATAAACATCCTCCATACGTATGTGACCATTCGTACAAACAGATTAATTTTTCTGATTTTTCATCTTCTACTTTATACTAAAAAGTTTTATTTGAAGGAAAAAAGTTGTCGATTTATAATAGAAAAAGCTGCGATTGTTTTTTTCGTCCACTTATTCCTGAACGGTGCGTTATTTCACACTCAATAGTATAACATGTTTTTAAGAGCTGATAATAACAAATTTGTTAAGTATATATTAAAAAAGCATGTTCTTCCAAAACAACAGCATGTTCACGTTATAGTGAGGTGTTTTTTACTTTGCTACAAAAATATTATACCGTAAAGGGATATGGAGAAAACGAAATTATCATCGAAAAATCTCGATTCATTTGTTATGTCAATCGGGCGACAACAGAAGAAGAAGCGGTACAATTTATTCAAGATATTAAAAAAAAGCATTGGGATGCGACGCATAACTGTTCCGCCTATGTCATTGGCGAACACGACCAAATCCAAAAGGCAAATGATGACGGAGAACCGAGTGGCACAGCAGGCGTTCCGATGCTCGAAGTATTAAAGAAAAAAGGCTTGAAAGATACCGTCGTTGTCGTGACCCGCTATTTCGGTGGGATTAAACTCGGAGCTGGTGGCCTTGTCCGTGCATACAGCAAATCCGTATCAGAAGGATTAAAAGCAGCTGGAATTGTCGAACGTCGCCTCACGCGCGTCATACACGTCAACATTGATTACACGTGGCTTGGCAAAGTCGAAAATGAATTGCGTTCATCCATTTATCCAATCAAGACGATCCACTACCTCGACAACGTCGAAATCGAAGTATTCGTCGAAGAAACAGACAAACAACAATTCATCGATTGGATGACCGAATTAACAAACGGCAGAGCGGAGATGAACGAAGGAGAAACGACATATCGAGAAATAACAATTTCCTGATTTTAACAAATATTAAAAAACTAGATAAGGAAAAGGAGAACAACTATGATAAATGAAAGAAAATACCGTAAAAAACAAAAAAAGAAAAAGCGAAAAAGACGTATATTACTGTGGATGTTGGTCCCTGTTTTATTATTGCTGTTAGGCGCTACTGGTTATGCTTCCTTTTTAATGCATAAAGCCGAGTCAGTCATGAATAAGTCATATGAAGAAATTAGAGATAAGAAAACAAAACGGCCAGACCCAAAAATGGAGAATTTTTCGATTTTGTTCATCGGGATAGATGACAGCCATTCGCGAAATTTTAAAAGTGATACCCGATCAGATGCGCTAATGCTTGCTACATTTAATGCAAAAAACAAATCAGTAAAAATGGTAAGCATCCCGCGCGATTCTTATGTATATATTCCGTGCAAAGGAAAACATGATAAAATTACGCACGCCCATGCTTTTGGAGGCACAAAATGTACAGTGGAAACCGTTGAACATCTGTTCAACATAAAAGTTGATTACTACGTCAAAATGAATTTCTATGCATTTATGGATATTGTCGATGCCCTAGGCGGCATTGAAGTTGACGTGCCGTATGACCTCAAGGAAAAAGATTCGGAAGACCATCATAACGCCATTGTTCTTAAAAAAGGTCGTCAAACACTGAATGGTGAAGAAGCGTTAGCACTCGCAAGAACGCGAAAAAAAGACAATGATATTGAACGCGGTAAACGTCAACAAGAAATTTTAAAAGCAATTATTAAAAAAGCAAGTAGTGTTGGCTCCATTACAAAATACGATGATGTACTAGAGGCAATCGGGAACAACATGAAAACAAACTTAACATTTGATGAAATGAAATCCCTTATTCATTATGCGACAACTGGCTCAAAACTAAACATCCAATCTCTTCAATTAAAAGGGACGGATGAAAATGATGGGGTATATTATTACGTGTTAGACGAACAGTCTGTGCAAGAAGTGTCCGAAGCATTACAAAACCATTTACACTCATCGGGTCATTCAAGTGATACAGAAACAAATCAAGAAAGCGCCAGCGAACAATAAACAAAAAGGTGATTTCCCTTTCGTATATCCGTGTTAATTTCAATACCATGAAGTATGCAAAAAGGTCATCTTGAAAATAGACAAGATGACCTTTTTGCCTTTTAGTTTTGCTTTCCGTTAGCGTACCGAATCACACGCACAATTTTTAAAATCGGGCGATAATTTACGTCGACTAATCCAATTTTTTCTGCAATGATTTCAAGAGCGAGCAACACTATAGCTAAAACAATCATCGATACCCAGACCGCCGCTTGTGATAAAATGATGGCCACTAATCCGAATACAGCGCTCATTCCGTATATAATCAACACAGTTTGGCGATGACTATATCCAAGTCGAAGCAAACAATGATGCAAATGTGATTTATCAGGAGCAGATAAAGGTTGTTTTTTGACAATGCGACGAATAATCGCAAAAAATGTATCTGAAATCGGCACTCCTAAAATAAGTACAGGTACAACAAAGGAAATAAAGGTAACGTTTTTAAATCCTAAAAGCGCCAATACAGAAATCATATATCCTAAAAATAAGGCTCCTGTATCACCCATGAAAATTTTCGCAGGGTGAAAATTGTATAATAAAAATCCTAATGTACTCCCTAAAATAATAAATCCCATTGAAGAAACAAACCAATCGCCCATAATAAGAGCCATTCCAGAAATCGTAATAAGCGCAATAGCGGAAACACCCGCCGCTAAACCATCTAAACCATCAATTAAATTAATCGCATTCGTAATTCCAACAATCCAGATAATGGAGATAGGGATGCTTAGAAAACCAAAATGTAGTTGGCCCCCGAACGGCAAATTAATAAAGGTAACTTGAACCCCTGCAATAACAACAACGATAAAAGCAGCAACAAGCTGACCTAAAAATTTCACTTTTGCCGGAAGCTCGTAAATATCGTCTAATACACCTACTGCCACAATGATGAAGCTGCCAAGTAAAATATATAGCGAATCCTCGCTCCAAGGCCGTAAAATCAAATACCCAATTATAAAGCTGGCATATATAGCTAATCCACCTAAACGTGGCATAATTTTTTGATGCACTTTTCGTTGATTCGGCTTATCTGTTGCTCCGACAGCAAAAGCCAATTTTTTCACAAAAGGAGTAAAAAGAACCGATAAGATAAAACATATAAACAAAGTGAAATATAAATATAACATGGGAACCCTCCCTTAAGCTCTAGGATAACCATTGATTCAATGTTCAAACCGCAACTGTTGTTTCCAAATCTTTTCCATTTTTCTCATTAGCGTTGTTAAAGCCCACAGCGTCGATTATAGCATATTAAATCTATGACATAAATAGAAAAAACATGTGGGAAGTGAATTTTTCTTAAAATCTAGCAATCTGACATGAATTTTTATAGAAAAGAATAATCACTCTTTCCCCTAACTTAAAGATTTTCCTTATGTCGACTTTTTAACACAATTGTATCTTTATGCAAAAAAATGCGTATTTCACCATTAAAATAAGGTTGCCTAAAAAGGCAACCTTGTGATCATCATTTTATAGTCACGAACCCGAACAACCTGAAAATAAAAAATGTAACCGCGGCAAATAAGGAAAAACCGACACCTAAATCAATAATATCATAATCGATATGAATCAATGAGCGTATCAACCACGCTATAACCGCTACAATGCTAATAGCCCCTATCAGCTTCCACCATGTTTCTCGTTTTTCCACCTTCAAATGTAAATAAAATAAACCAATCACCAATAATACAAAAAATTGAAAAAGCGCACTAATTGTTGTTCCCCATGCAATCGAAGCAGCCCCGTATTTATTGATAAACAACTTAATAATCCAAATATTTATACCAAAAACAGCAAAAATTCCTGTCACTACGGGTGTAAATGATTTTTCCATTGCATAAAAAAAGCGTGTGACAAAAAGATTAGCCGCATGAGCAAACATTCCAATTACAAATATTTTCAGCATCGCGGCCGTCATCTTTGTTGATTGCGAAGTAAACGAACCATATTCGAATATTACCTTTACGATTTCTTCAGAGTAAAAATAAACAAAAATGGAAACAGGAACAATAAACATGATTAATGAGCGCAGACCTTTAAAAAAGATTTGCGAAATTCCGTCATAATCTTTCTCCGCTGTTTTTCTCGCCAGCAAAGGATAAATAACGGTTGTCACTGCTGTCATTAAAATCGTTTGCGGCAATTGAACGAATTTAGAAGCATAGTTCAATGCAGCCACATAACCATCTTCAAGCTGTGCCGCAAAAATGCGCTGAATAAAGAAATAAAATTGCAAGGTAGCTCCACCCAGCAAAACTGGTAAAGCAATTTTCAACATTCGAATTGCATATTCTTTTTCAGAAACACGAAGACGAAACCGAAAATGAAGATCGTCGTTTTTCTTTACATAAACGACTAAAATAACAATCATAATGATAGCACTGACGGTAGCTCCCCATCCGTAGGCATAAACACCGAATAACGGATATAAAATAACAGCGATCACAATAAAAAAAGCATTGTTCGCTAATGTGGCAAGAGAAGAGCTATAAAATTGGTCTCGCACATTAAGAACACCGGAAAACCACATAGAAAAAATGAGAAAAATAATAGAGGGAGCCATAATGAAAAATAATCGTGAAGTTGTCGCTAGCTCTGAATGATTCAGTCCATAAAAAAAGAAACGAACCACGTCTTTAGATAAAACCATTAATAAAACCGTTAACAAAGAAGAAAAAATCAGCAAATAGGTAAACACCATGTCATGAAACCGCTGTTTGTGAGTTTCATCATTTATTTTGCTATACACGCTAATATAAGCCGTGGCCACAGCTCCCCCTAGCACCAAATATAAAAAATTCGGAATGGTATACGCTAGGATGACACTGTCAGCGAGTGAAGAAGTTCCAAAATGATAACCAATGACTACTTCCCGAATAAAACCTAGCAACCGCGACAACACATTCACTATTGTTACAACGCCAATCAACTGAAAAAGACGCTTCTTATTCACAGCCTCACCTGCTATATCACCATTTTGTTCAAATCGATATTACACATGTTCATTGATAAACGTACGAATAATGGAGATGATTTCGTTTTTACCGCTTACAAATGGTACCGGTTCAAAACTCTCCACCTTTTTTAACACCTTTCCAAAATCTTCTCCATCATACCACGCTAAAATATGTCCTGTTTTTTCAAATTGTTGCACAATTTCCAACTGATGGTCATCATTATGTTCTCCATATTTAATGAGACGAGGGGCAGCAATTATTTTTTTCCCCATTTTCACCCCAGTCGTAATGGATCCCGTTCCACCATGAGTAATAATTAAATCTGCTTCACGATACAACCGTTCCATTTCCTCATAACTTGTGAACGTAATCATTTTCATGTACGGTGACTGATAAGGAGTGTGTCCTTGTTGAACAATCACCTCATCGTCAATATTGCCGTTTACGATTTGTTTTTCAACTTCCCTTAACAGCCTTGTAAAAGGTAGCTCATGAGTTCCTAATACAACGAAAATCAATAGATCGAACCTCCATAAACAGCTTTTGGATAATGTTTTTTCATCGACTCCCATTGAACAATAAATAAATCAGCAATAGGATACACTAATCTCCCAGAAATCGTGGGCGTTGTCGTCTTCGCAAAACTCTCAATAAAAATTACTTTTTTCCGAAATAATTTAGCAATATAACACATCGGTACAGCTGTATGTGCACCCGTTGTCACAATCACATCGGGTTTTTCTCGAAGAAAATAGTAAAATGACATCATGACATTATACGAAAATTTAAAAATATACCGAAATGGATAATTTCGGGCTCCATACATAAGAAAAGACATCTTATATTGCTTACTTAATTCTTTTGTAATAATCGATTTTTCCGTAACAATATGATAGTCATACTCAGAAAAGAGCGGTTTTAATTGTAACAATTGAGTCAAGTGCCCTCCTAGGGAGGAAATAAATAACACTTTTTTTCTGTCTTTCTTTTTTCTACGCATTCCTCACACCCTCCGGAGGCGAATAAAGTTGAATCACTTTTTCGACTAAGTACTGTTGATCGTTTTCTTGCGCTCGAAGCTCACCTTTTTGTATAAGTTGTTTTCTAATCTCAGAATCATGTATAGCTTTCTTAATCCCCTCATATAACGACTGAGCATTATGAGGCTCAACTAATATCCCCGCACCATCTCTTAATAAATATGATAATCCACCCACATCGCTACCGACAACAGGGGTATGGCAAGACATCGCTTCTAAAGCGACAAGTCCGAATCCTTCTAGGTGGGAAGGTAAAACAAATACCTCGGCTGCAGACATCCACACGGCCACTTCTTCTTGGTTCATTGCATCATAAATAAAAACATCTTGTACACGATTCTCTTCGATTTTCTGTAATAACTGTTGGTAAAAAGAAGCATCTTTTTTCGCTCCAATAAGATAGAGACAAACCATTGGATTTTCCTTTTTTAGCATCGCAAATGCTTCAATCAGTTCCAATAATCCTTTTTGTCGGATCATATTACCAACATATAAAATCGGAATCGTTTGCTCGCTGATTCCGCACTTCTTTCTTGCTATTGATTTCTCCATCGGTTGGAAAATTTTCCGGTTTACCCCCATATTAATGATGGAGATTTTTTCTTTCGGAACCTCAAAGTTTTCATGAATATTTTCATAGAGCTGTTGACCCACCGCAATCACATGGTCCGCTTCGTGAAGAATCCGCTTCGTCCATTGACCGATCCGCTCACTTTTATATGCCATGCGATCAATATCCCCGCCATGCGCTGTTACGATGAGTCTTGTCTTCCAAATTTTCTTATATAAAAGCCCTAACATACCTGTTGGAAAAACATAATGAGCATGTACTACATCATACGTTCTTCCTTTCACCAATAAGTGCACAAGGGTCTTTAATAACCAGCCCAAATACTTGATGATTACATCAAGCTTTTTCATGCTTGGGTTGGTCACGGCGATCACATCTACTTTTAGCCCTCTTTCTCGAAGAGCGGTTACCTGATTTTTTACAAAAATACCGAACGATTTCGCTTTTTCTGTCGGATACATATTGCTTAATACTAAAATTTTTTTAGTGAACATTTTCCTCACCTATTATGTTTAACAATTCGATTCCTTTGGCAGCTTCTTGCTTCATGCACTCTGATATATTTTCAATATCTTTCCTCACTTCTGACCAATGTTTCAACATTTCATTCACGATTTGTACCATCGACTTTTCATTTCTGGCCAATTGTTCTATCTCAACATAACGATCAAGTTGATGGATCGTCGATAAAAAATGCTGAACTTTTGGATGATAACCGACACCAATCACCGGTGTCTTCGCAACAATCCCTAAGATGAGTGAATGAAGTCTTGTCCCAATCACAAGATCATGAGACGCACAAAGCGAAAGAATTTCATTAGGATACAAATTTCGATCTATGATCGTCACATCACCTTTATATACCATTAAGGAAGCAATATCTTTTGTCACCTGTACATCTTGGGGATATTTTGTAGAAAAAAACGTTATCTTTACCCCTTTTTCTCGAATCAATTCGTCTAAGTTTTTGGCCATTCCTAAAATATATTGCGCATATTTTTCATGATCCGATGTAGGCCAATATTTTGAACTATAATAAGGTACAGCGGTTACAGCTACTTTTCGAATCGAATCGGAATGCTCTTTTTTATTCGGAACAGTTAAAAATAAGGCTGGGTCCCCTATTACTCGAATGTCTTTTGTGATCCCGAGCGATTGAAGCAATGCTTTCGAATTTTCGTCTCTTACAGAAATTTTATATGCCTTCTTTAATAATTGTTTAATAAAAAAGGCTCCTGTTTTTGTCTGGATAGGTCCTGCTCCTACCCCGTAAATAATGACTTTGCATCCCGCGTAATGTCCTAAAATACCAAGAGTGGCGTACAATGGAGCATCCCGCTTATATAGGTCCATTAGCAGCCCACCGCCGCCAATGATGAGTAAATCTAAATTTCTCATCAGTAAGTAGTTGGTTTTTAATGTTGTAATAATAGAAGAAACTAGATGTTTTTTCTTATGAAAAAGAGGCACAGATGTAATGCCGTATCTTTGTTCCGTATTTTTAGGATTATTACTAAAAATAACGATATCGTTTTTACGTATAGAGAGTTCTTCCGTTAACTGTTTTAAAATCCCCATTAAAATAGCTTCGTCTCCATTATTATCATGACCATAATTTCCGATAATTCCTATTTTCATAAAAAACACCTTTGAGTCATATTGTTGCAAATGCTCTTTTCTTTAACTTTTACATTATACTATTGTTCCTTGACCAGCAAAAGCACTTTGTCCCACTACATTATAGCAATTTTTTTACATAATGAAAAACAAAGGGACCCTTTTATCATAGAGAGCCCCTTCGTTTCTTTACTCGCTATAATATTGGAGAATGCCATTATAAATGGACTCAGCAAAAATATTTTGGTAATCGTCAGAAGTTAGTTTTTTAACATCCTTACTATTGGAAATAAAACCAAGCTCAACAAGAACACTAGGCACTGTATTATAACGAATGACGTAAAAATTGTTATCCTTTACACCACGGTCAAACATATCAGCGTTGGTAACGATTTGCTCCTGAATCTCTTTTGCCAGTAAATAACTTTCGTATCCATTCGGATTCGTCGATGTATCATAATACGTTTCTGTTCCACTAGCTGATGGACTTCCTGAGTTCACATGAATGCTAACAAATAATTCTGCGTAATTTTGTTTCGCTATCTCTACTCTTTGCTTTAATGTTTTATACTTATCATCCGCTCTCGTCATAATGACTTTGGCGCCTGCTTTTTCTAACTTTTGCTGTAACTTTTTCGCTACGGATAAGACAATATTTTTTTCATAGACTCCATTTCCAATGGTGCCAGAGTCAGTTCCCCCGTGTCCCGCATCCACTATAATAATACGTCCTTTTATTGGATTTCCGTTCACATTTTTCAATTTGAGATATGATTTATTTACATATCCCGCCATATTCCCATACGAGATTTTTGCCCAATAACCGTTGATTTCATATACATTCACAACGGCTCCATAACTGAGCTTCCCAACAATAGAAGCGTTGGCATTTCCGGCTGAACGAACATTTAACGATTTCGCCGTGACCTTTCCTGTAGCAATAACCGAACTGTCCACAACAGGCAGGCGAAAATCATCACTCATGGCTCTTGCTAAAAAAGCTGAAAATTGGTCTCTTGATATGTATGCTTCTGGCATAAATTTGTTTTGGTTTCCATTTGAGATTCCATTGTAATATAACTTTAGAATATATGGAGATGCCCAATAGTCCGAACTAACATCCGTAAATACTCGATTCTTCTTGTTTGAAGGAGAATCAGACAATTGAAATGCGAGCGCAATAATTTTACTCATCTGTGAACGTTTCAACGGATCATTTGGATGGAAAGTGCCATCTGAATATCCTTCGAATATCCCCTTTTCTACTGCGCGTTCAATCCATCCGGCCGCCCAATGATCAGAAGGAACATCTTTAAATCTCGAATAAGATATTGATTGCTCTTGTTCTCCTAACACTTTCATCAACATTTTAGCCGCTTGAGCTCTTGTAACATGCTCATTTGGATGAAACTGCAAATCATCTTCTTGTTCATATCCTTGAATAATAGAGCGATTATATAAAAACTCAATCTCCTTTTTTGCCCAATGATCCAATGGTACATCTGAAAAAATAGCTCCCTTTGAGGAGGAAATAGTAAAAGGAACAGAGGTTGCTGTTTTTTCAAAAGGAGAAGGCTGCTCAAAATCACGAATCTCTAATAACATGTTTTTGTCAGGAGACGAAAAATTTCCTTGTTCTTCCGCATAAGCATAAATAGAAAACGGAAAAAAAAGGATGATAGAAACAACGAATGAAAGCAACAGTCGCAACGGTTTTCTCTCCCTTCTTTCTCATTCGTACTGCGACAAAAGTTTCCTATCCAAAATTAACCCGTTTGACTACATTTTTCCACGCACTACTATTTTATTCTATGAAACTATTTTCCAAACTTCAACCCTTATTCGACAATATATACTTTTAACCGCATTTCGATGCGCCAGAATTTATCATCATTTGTCATAATGTAATGAATGTAAAAAAAGCGGCCCTATACAGAGCCACTTTATTTTTGTAAATAATCATACGTTCTCATCAACATTGCCGCAAACTGCGCGCGGGTCAGAAGTTCATTTGGTCGAAAATAATCTTGTTTTGTAATAATTCCTTTAGCCGCAAGTTGTTGAACAGCATAATAAGCAAATTGGTTAGGATTTGAAAGATCTTTAAAAGGATAAGGCTTTCCACTGAAAGAGTTCTCACTCAACTTTAAAGCTCTTGCTAACATCACAGCCATTTGCGCGCGGGTAAGAAAGTTTTCTGGATAAAATTTTCCATTGTTATAGCCTTGGATAACTTGTTGATCATACGCCGAATAAATCGATAATGCTCCCGCTAATTCGAAAGGTGTATCTGTAAATGGAGAATGGATTTGTTTCAATGGCCAATGAAACAGCCTGTTCATCATCATGACAGCATGACGCCGTGTTACATAGTTATTAGGGCGAAACGTACCGTCAGCAAAACCATTAATCAACTTTTGGGCATATGCTCGTTGAATTTCTTGATAAGCCCAAAATGTTGTAGGAATATCAGAGAAAGATGATAATGTCTTGGATGTTGTCTTTATCAACCGCTCATCCATCGCTAATACGTTTCCTGTTTCATCGACAGAAACGACGGTCAGCTTCTTTTCGCTTCTTCCAGATCGAGTATCTGGTAGAGTAACAGAAACCCATTCACTGTCGCCTTTTATTTTTGAAATGAGTTGATCTTCTAGTAAAATATATAGATCTTTTCCTATTAAACCGTGAGATAAACCAAGCAATTGCGGCTGAGATGTGTCAATCGGTTGGTCATCTTTAATTGTTAGCCAATCAACCGCTTCACTAGAAGGTAATCGAAGAGCTTTTGCCATTTGAACAATACCGTAACCCGAATACATATCGTAGCCTTTTTCTCCAATATCTAATGCCGACTGAAACAATCGTTTCCGAACTTGGATGGCATCTAGTTCGGGATGCTCGGTCTTTAAAAGAGCAACGGCGCTTGTCACAAACGGTGTTGCCATCGAAGTTCCGCTTAAAGACTTATAGCTATTATTTAAGTAAGTACTCATAATATTTGCTCCAGGAGCACTTATATCGATGTCCCATCCATAGTCGGAAAAAGGAAGAGTTTTACTATTTTCATCAATAGCAGCCACTGTGATGACTCCAGGGTATGAAGCTGGATATACGTCTTTGGAAAATGTACCCCAATTTCCCGCTGCAGCAACGACTATGGTATGATGATGTAAGGCATCTTGAATCGCTCGATATAAAATAAGAGTTTCACCTTTTCCAGCTAAACTTAAATTAATCACATCCGCGCCAAGAGCTACCGCATCATCTACTGCCTGAGCGATTTCAAAGTCACTTCCCGTTCCTTGCTCATCTAATACTTTTAGCGGAAGGACATCCGCAGCAATCCCAGCTACTCCCGCGACACCTTTCCCATTATTCGGACAAGCCGCGATAATTCCCGTCACATGAGTCCCATGTCCATTGTCATCGATTGCCATTCCTTCTCCACTAATATAATTCTTGCCTAAACTATGAAGAACATTCCCGCAGAAATCTTCATGTAAAGATACACCTGTATCAATGACGGCCACTAACACATGATTCACACCTTCTACTTTCTCAATAACAGGTGCCTGTTCCCATTCATCTGTGTTTTTAATGAGGATTTGTAGTTTCGTATACACCTTATTTTTTGGAAGCAACACATCTAATTTGGCTAAATCTCCCTCGTTAACGGCTACTCTATTTCCCTCCTCGTCTAACACTTCTAATATCCACGTCCCTTCGACATGGTTAAGTTCAACTGATAATCTTGATAACTTTACTTGGCCAGGCAAAATAAAAAAACGAGATGCATATAAAGGTTGGCCCTCATATGTCAACGTCTGGTCATTTACAATAAAACTCTTCCCGTACAGAAGATTTTGCTCAGTGAACTTGTTAACAACTGGCTCAACATCAATTTTTTGAAATCCCCACTGCTGAAAAAAAAGAGGATCATTAAAAGAAACGGTAGAAGCTAACGTTTTTTTATAATTAGGCTCCACTTTCGAAACAATTGGTAAACGTTTAATTTTTTCGATCTCGTCCGAACTGAAAAGGGCTTTCACCACCCACCCATCGGCCGTATCTTCAACTCTTTCTTTGTACTCGTCTAAAAACTGTGAGTAATGAGTCCTATCATCAAAATAAATTAACCATTCCGATAAAGACTGTCCGTGTACGTGTGGTTGATAAAAAAGAAAAAACGCTAGTACAACTGAAACGGTGAATATAGCTCTCTTCATTTTCTCATCTCCTTCTACCGCTATTATATCAACATAAAATTCTATTTTCTTATCTAATAGTGATAGAATCTCTCCTTAATAATTGTATGAATCTAGCAGTGGAAAAAAAAAAGTAAAAGTGATATGCTTACGTCTGTGATTTTCACCTCTTTAATTGGACAAGATAAGTGTAATAACACCTTAGACAAAGGAGTGAAGATCTTGAAAATCGCTGTATTAATTCCTTGTTACAATGAAGAACAGACGATAGGAAAAGTAGTAAGCGATTTTAAACGTGAATTACCGAACGCAGATATTTATGTATACGACAATAACTCAAAAGACCGCACATCCGAAATTGCCGCTCAGCATGGGGCGATCGTTCGAAAAGAAACGCGTCAAGGAAAAGGAAATGTCGTTCGCTCGATGTTTCGTGAAATTGAAGCGGATATTTATGTGATGGTAGACGGCGACGATACATATCCAGCCGAATTCGTTCATCAATTAATTGAACCGATTCAAAATGGAGAAGCAAATATGGTCATTGGTGACCGATTATCCAATGGAACGTATTTTCAAGAAAATAAACGCCCGTTTCATAATTTTGGGAATAATTTAGTGAAAAATTTAATTAACTTTTTATATAAAAGCGACATTAAAGACATCATGACAGGGTATCGCGCATTCGATAAACTTTTTGTGAAATCGATGCCAGTTATGAGTCCAGGTTTTGAAATTGAAACAGAAATGAGCATCCATGCACTTGATAAAAAATTTCTCATTAAAGAAGTGCCTATTGATTATCGGGACCGTCCTGAAGGCAGCGAGTCTAAACTTAATACGTTTTCAGATGGCTGGAAAGTGTTAAAAATGATTTTTACCTTATTTAAAGATTACAAACCGTTCTTATTCTTTTCGCTTTGGTCAGCGCTATTTTTCGTTCTTGGGTTGACAGTGGGAGTTCCAGTTATCGTTGAATTTATCCAAACAAAGTTCATTACCCGTGTTCCATCCGCGATTTTAGCGGTCGGACTTATGATTTTTTCTTTATTATCATTCACATGCGGGCTTATTTTAGACACAGTGGCATCGGCGCATCGAAAACAGTATGAGTTAGAGCTTAATCGAATGTATCAGCAAATGCGGAGGGAAGAGCGTAATCATCATGTTTAACCATTTGATTCGAAGCGTTATCTTTGCTTTCGTTAGCACAGTGTTTCTTGTTACTTTTTTTATGCCGATGAGTAGAACGGCAATGCTTGGGGCAATCGTCCTATTTCTCTTATTATTCGCTATGTATCATCAATTTTTACCAACTGTAAAAGTTCTATCGTCTCTTTCCCGTTCTAAACAGCAACTAACGATCATATTTACATTGTTATTTTCATTATTAGGAGTAATAAGTCTAAAAGGAGAACAGCTACATTTACAATCTGTATCTCCTTTGGTCATCGCTTTGATCTATATTGGAACATACGTAACAGTAAGTATGATTGTTTTACTAACGATTTGCTCTTTGTTACCAGTCGAAACAAAACGCCCATTCATCATAAATAGGTGGAGTATTATTAAATACGCTTTGCCATCTCTTATTACTTGGCTATTGTATTTAATCGCTTTTTTTCCAGGGGGAATGACAGCCGATTCGATCTTCCAATGGGAACAAGCCCATACTGGACAGTTCAATGATTGGCATCCAGTTGTTTACACATGGTTTATGATGCTTATAACAAAAATATGGGATTCACCTGCCGCTATCGGTGCATCCCAAATCATGATCATGTCCCTTGTCATTGGCTATTGCCTATTTCAGTTTGAAAAAGCAGGAGCTAACAAATGGATCATTTGGCTTGTATCATTTGGATTCGCTTTAAGTCCAATTAACGGTATTTATTCGGTAACCATTTGGAAGGACGTTTTATACAGCACATTCATCTTGCTTTTTAGCACAATTATTTTTCAACTTGTTGTCACCAATGGAGATTGGATAAAAAGCAATAAACATCTGATCATGTTTATAACAGCCGCTTTAGGGGTCGTTTTTTTCCGACATAATGGCTTTGTCGTCTGTTTGGCAGTGCTTCTCGTTTTGCTGATCGCATTCGCTCAGACATGGAAGCGATGGCTATTTATCATTTCTTTCGTCGTAGCTATACACTATGTAGTAACAGGACCTATTTTTAACTATCTCAATGTCGTGCCATCTGATCCGAATGAAGCGTTAAGCATTCCAACCCAACAATTAGCCAATGTCATCGCTCACGAAGGACACATAACAGATAAGCAAGCCGCTTACTTAAACAATATTTTACCGCTGCCTTTATGGAAGAAAAATTATAACCCATATTTATCCGATCCGATTAAGTTTGCAAAACAGTACAATCGGAAAGCAATTTTTCCTGACCACCTGTCTACCTATTTACATACATGGTGGGAGATTTGCTTACAAAATCCGAAACTAGTCGTGGAAGCATTTGTTAAACAAACGTCTCTTGTTTGGCAAATGAATCAACCGGCTGATGGCTATACATCGACATTTGTAACAAACGTATTCTATGGAAATAAATTTGGACTTAAGAACAAAATAATTTTTGAACCCTTAACCCTAGTCGTAAAAAAATATTTAATCATATCTGATACTTATTTAAAGCCTTTGATTTGGCGACCAGCGAATTATACATTCCTAATGATTTTGTTTACATTTGTCGCATTTTTGCGCAATGATTGGAAAGCTTGGTTAGTGCCTCTTCCTGTTCTTTTAAATACCGGAACCGTGTTAATCGCTTTGCCGGCGCAAGATTTCCGCTATTTATACTCGAATACGTTAGTGTTCTTTATTGCGTTTTTATTTGCGTTCATTTCCTACAAAAAGCGAGAGATGAAAGTATGAATCATTTTGTCCAATCGTTTCAAAAAAATAAAGTTGGGATTTTCTTCATCCTTGCTGCCTCAATCAGTACAGCAAGTGGACAAATGTTTTGGAAGTTATCAAATGGCGCGCTGAATTTCTATCTATTATTAGGATTTGTCCTCTACTTTATCGGTGCTGTACTTATGATTATTGCCTTTCGTTTTGGAAGTCTGTCCGTATTGCATCCACTTCTTAGCATGGGGTATGTATTTGCTCTTCTGTTAGGAGTGATGTTTCTCGATGAATCCATTTCAATGACGCATATAATCGGAACTCTCTTGATTATCGGTGGGGCCATTCTCATTGGAGGTGGTGATCATTAGTTCGTTTCTATTGCTCATCCTTATGACTATGGCTGGAGCGTTGGGAGGATATTACTTTAAAAAAGCGACTAGTCACCGCATAGGGTTTCATACTTCTTTTCTATTCCCTTTTTTCATCGGTGGAACCCTCTATTTCATCGGAGCGGTTATCAATATCATGGTGTTAAAACGTCTTCCATATACCATTGTATTTCCTTTGACATCCGTTACGTATATTTGGACATTAATCATATCGCATTTCTTTCTCGGTGAAAAAATAACAGAAAAAAAAATTGCCGGCGTCGTTTTCATTATCATCGGTTCTATTTTTCTAGTATGGTAAATAAATACTCCCTCGTTGAATCTGCTGTTCAATGAGGGAGTATTTTATTATAACATCTTCTCATTTTTTAACAAATCCTTCAAGAATGCAACTAGCTCTTCACGTAAATCTTCTTTTTGAAGGGCGAATTCAATGGTCGTTTTGACAAAACCAAGCTTTTCACCAACATCGTAACGTTTTCCTGTAAAACTATAGGCATAAACAGGCTGAACTTCATTTAATTTTTGAATGGCATCCGTAAGCTGAATTTCACCGCCCGCTCCTACTTCCTGTTTTTCCAAAAACTCGAAAATATCTGGTGTAAACACATAACGTCCCATAATCGCCAAGTTGGATGGAGCGGTTCCAAGCGGTGGCTTTTCGACAAATCGCTTGACTTGATATAGATCGCCTACTTTTCCAAGAGGATCAATAATACCGTAGCGATTTGTTTCATCCTCTGGTACGGGTTGAACACCAATCACCGAACAGTTCGTGCGTTCAAATTGCTCAATCAATTGGCTTAAACACGGTGTTTCCGCTTGAACGATATCATCGCCCAACAATACCGCAAACGGTTCGTCACCGATAAATTTCCGCGCGCACCAAACCGCATGTCCTAACCCTTTTGGCGACTTTTGACGAATGTAATGAATATCAACTAAATTCGCGGAATGGCGAACTTCTTCTAATAGCTTATATTTCTTTTTTTCTAATAAAATTTGTTCGAGTTCCGGAGCGTTATCGAAATGATCCTCGATCGCTCTTTTTCCTTTTCCTGTAACAATAATAATATCTTCAATTCCAGAAGCAATCGCTTCTTCTACAATATATTGAATCGTCGGTTTATCAACAATCGGTAACATTTCTTTTGGCATGGCTTTTGTTGCTGGTAGAAAGCGAGTTCCTAACCCAGCCGCAGGGATAATCGCCTTTCTTACTCTTTTCATCGTAAAACTCCCCTTATATATCCGATTTGCTACTTCATTATACAATAAACATCGATGAACAATACAATGAAAAGCACATATCTATCATTTTAGTGTCATCGAACTATGTCAGTTCCTTGGGAAAAATGATATAATTTGTATAGCTACAATGATACATATTTCATAGGAGGATTGAGATGTTTGCCAAACCAAAGAAGATCTATACGTTTCTTACGATTCTATTTCTACTAGTTTCCTATGTTTTATCTCCCGTTTACGCTGTGAAAGCGATCGAAAATACGGATGAAACCAGTCTTTACGTTCAAATTTCGCAGGATACAGCACTTGTCAAAAACAGTGAAACATCGCAAACAGTAGGAGAATTAGGGAAAGGATTCGTATTAAAGGCAACAAAAAGCGAGGGAGGACATATTTATTTTCAGTGGGGAGACGGACTCGCTTATGTAGATTCTAGCGATACACAAACCATTGACCCCTCTCAGCCATTTGAAGTTTACTCATACGATAAAGATAATGCCACAGTTTCATATATACAAATAAAAGAAAAAACTGCTATTCAATCTCAAAACAATGAAACAATCGGGTATTTAATGGCAGGAAATCAATATCCGATTTTCCGTGAGTTAGAAAATTCTTTCGAAATTATCATCGGAAACCAGCTTGCTTATATAGAAAAATCCCCTGCTATTACTGTTGTGGGAAGCGATGAGACAAGCCAAACAAGTACAGTGGACGAGCTCAGTGCTCAAACAAGTGAAACGAATAAGGTTGATTCCACATCAAGCCAACAATCGAATACCACTGAAGAAAAAAGCAAATCGACACAAGTAGTGGCACAACCAACGACTAGTGCATCGGTTGCGTCCATTGAGCAAACAGAAGCTACCGCGTTTACCACAAGCACAAAGTATTTTAAAGTAACGACAGACAAATTAGCGATCTATGATAATAGCACTGGCAAACTCGTTCAAGTCGGTTCTCTTGAAAAAGGGCAGGAGTTTCTAAGAATCAAAGATTCCGGCAATTGGCATCAAATTCAATTCGGTAATAAGTATGCGTATGTTTGGAAAGGCTCTACCGCACCATCCGATGGAAGTAGCGCCATGAAAGTAAACAACCAACCTAATCAAAATACAACTGTTACTGCTACCGTTGATGTACCAGTTTATGATAACTCTACAGGCTCGTTGGTACATATCGCAACGATTCAAAAAGGACAATCGTATCCAATTATTCGTGATTATGGGAATTGGTATGAGATCTCCATTTCCGGAAGAGTTGGTTATATACATAAAAGCAATGTGAGAGTTGACTTTAAAAGCAGTGACCGTTACTTTCGTGTAATAACCGATCAATTAGCTGTTTATGATAATAGTACAGGGAAACTGGTCCAAGTCGGTTTTCTTGAAAAAGGACAAGAATTTCCGAGAATTAAAGATTCCGGAAATTGGCATCAAATTAAGTATGGCAACAGCTATGGATTTGTGTGGAAAGCATCAACAGAACCTTCTAACGGTTTAACGATCCGAAACTTGAATTCTTTGACCCCGTCTTCGCAATACTTTATAACGATTACCGATGTACCTGTGTATGATAATTCATCTGGTAGTCTAGTAAAATTTGCTACTATTAAAAAAGGGGTAAAATATCCGATTCTAAAGGATAATGGAAACTGGTATGCCGTAGATGTGTCTGGGCGTACAGGATATGTACATAAAAACGGGGTAAAACTACCGTTCACAAAAGAAACTCGCTATTTTGAAGTTCTTGAAAACCGTGTTCCGATATATGACAATAGTACAGGAAAATTATTGCCAGTTGCTTATCTGGAGAAAGGACAGGTTTTCCCTAGATTGCGTGACTACGGAAATTGGCATGAAGTAAAGTACGCTCAAGGTGTTGGTTATGTCTGGAAAGAATCAACAAGACCGCCATTCAAAATAAATATAAAAAATGAAAATAAAGGTCTTTATAAGCCGACTAATCGAAACTTTTTAACGCTCGCTGATGTACCTGTTTATGATTACTCAAGCGGTAAACCGGTGCAGTTTGCTACCATTAAAGAAAAACAGAGCTATCCGATCATTCGAGAAGAAGCAAATGCGGTTGTGATCGATATCGCAGGACGCATCGGATATGTTCCTAAAAACAACATACATGTTGGTCCGATTTTGCGCTATACGCAATACAATTTAACATTGGAAGAGATGCTAAATATCCAAATGACAAAAAATCCACAAACGGATTTGTATCGAAATGATAAATCATATGTGCACTCTTCCTACATTCGAGTTGAAAATCCAAATACATTCCCAACGAAAGGAACCGTCACTACCACAGCATTAAATGTTCGTGAAGGAGCTGGAACGAATTACCGAATAGTTGGGACATTAAAACTCGGCAATATCGTCGAAGTAAGAGCCAAAGTAGGTGACTGGTATGAGATTAAATTTGGACCGTGGAAAAACGCGAAACCAGAAGATGTACGCTCTTACCTCGATCCTAGTCGCTTTAGCCTCAACAGCAAAGAATACTTCCAATTTCTCGTTTTATCAGAAAGTGCCGGTGTTCCAGTAACCGAGTTAAATAATAAAATTTTAGCCAACAAAGGGATTCTTGCTGGGAAAGGACAGGCCTTTATCAACGCAGGGCTCAAATATCACATTAACGAGATTTACTTAATCTCTCACGCCTTATTAGAAACGGGAAATGGAACTTCCGCATTAGCGAACGGCGTTTTAGTAGACAAAGTCGACGGAAAACCAGTAGAGCCAAAAAAAGTATATAATATGTACGGTATCGGTGCTTATGATAAGTGTCCAATTACTTGCGGTGCTGAGTACGCCTATAAACAAGGATGGTTTACACCAGAAGCTGCGATTATTGGCGGAGCAGAATATATTGCTAGTCAGTATATTAACAACCCTACCTATAAACAAGATACGTTATACAAAATGAGATGGAACCCGGGCAATCCTGGAACCCATCAATACGCAACAGATATTGGATGGGCAGTGAAACAAGTTCTCGCCATTAGCCAGCTGTACGACTTATTAGACCGTTACACATTAATTTTTGATATTCCTGTCTATCAACAAAGCACAAAGTGAGCATCGTAGAGCCATAAGTGGTCCAAACGTTAAACGCTTGGACCACTTTTTTTACATATGTTCTTGGATTTCATCATTGTTCCCTCTTCCCTATGAATCTGTACTTTGTATATATTCAACAAGAATCATTTACACCTTGAAGAATAATGTCGAATACTGCAGGATGACGTCACGGTAAGATTTTGTTTGGTAAACGAGTTGCAATATCTAGCGACTGGTCCTTTTTTTAGCTTTCCATCCTCTTCAATCACTACATTTCTAGCACTTTATAAAAGATATAATTTGTCAAATACTACAGAATAATCTCCTGCTTACAAAAAACAGCGATATCAAATCCTCTTTTCTTGACAACAAATTTTATTCCTCTTTATTCTTTATGTTAGATTATCAAATTTATTAGCTGTAAGGTGTGGAAGATGAAAACAAAGCACTATGCCATAATAACAATCGTTGCAATATGTGTCGTACTTTTTTTTCTGACTGCTGACCGATTCGCTCCTCTCCTTTCTGAAAAAACCGTTATCGCAACAGATGACCAAGCTTTTCTTTATCACAAGGACAAGGGGCAACTCGAAGCTGTTGGAAGATTAGACAAACAGCAACCATTTTATGCAATAAAAGTACATCCAAATTGGTATATTGTCCAAATCGGAAGTGACAAATATTATATTTATAAAAAACATATAAAAGAAATTCATTCTTCTCTCTTTTTCGAAACAAATCAATCATTCAAACCAATCAAAACGGTATATCCTCAAACAAATATATGGGTATACAAACATAGAAACTTCTGTACACCAATTGGAGCTATTTATAAAAATGTACCTGTGCAAGTGATACAAATAAAAGGGGATTGGTACAAAATTGAATTTGCCGGTCATCCGGCCTATATTCATCAAAAACATGTCGCTGGCCTAGCAACCGAAGTCCCGATTATTGTGTATCATCATATATTAAAAGAAAAAGAGAATCGTAAATATCACAATCCAACAGTTATAAAATACGAAGAGTTTGTAAAGCAAATGAAGCTTCTGCACGATTATGGCTACCATACGATTACGTTGCATCAGCTCGAACAGTTTGTGAAAGGAAAAAGTGACTTACCGGCCAAAAGCATTATGATTCACTTTGATGATGGCTTAAAAACGAATTATGTGTATGCGTACCCGATATTAAAAAAATACGGCTTTCATGCCGCCGCATTTTTAATTACAAGTCGAAACAGCCGACCACTAAAGCCTTTTAATCCAGACGATTATCAGTTTTTAAACTGGAAAGAAATTAACAAAATGGGCGATGTATTTGAGTTTGCTAGTCATACGCATGCACTTCATAATCGCGGAAAAGACGGAATTGGAAACTTAGTGAAGGTGCCAAAAGAAGTCGTAAAAGCCGATCTTCTAAAGAGCAGACAATTGTTACACGGAACGACGTATTTTACATATCCATTTGGCCAATATAAGAAAGAAACGATTGAGATTTTAAAAGAAACGGGCTTCACGATGGCCTTTACAACAAAAATAGGAAACGTAAAACCGGGGGATGACCCTTACCAACTAAGACGCCATGGCATCTCTCCTGGTACAACCTTACAACAATTTAAAAAAATCATTCAAGTCGTAGAATAATCTTTTTATCAACCATCATCAAAAATAACAGAGTCGCGATCGACAACATAACAAGAGCCATTCCATGTTTGGATGGCTCTCTATTTTTATTCCTAAATCTCGTCCAAGGCCAAACGAACACTTTATTCGCTTCAGGATTACTTGTCCTTTCCGCATATCGACAATCGACGTTTTTTGCTTGTTCAACGCTCTCGAATGTTTCAATTGTAAAATGATTTTTTTAACAAAATTACCCATGAAAACTTTATATGAAACTCTTTTCATTATCTTCCTTTCATTGTAAAATCATAAAGTATTCTTTTTATAAGGATGTGAAATAGTGAGACGAATCTTTTTATCTCTATTTGCTTTTATTCTCTTATTTCCTGCATCACACTCATTTGCTGCAACGACATTTCGTGATGTTCCAACTAACTATTGGGCCAAAGAAGAAATTGATTATTTAGTGAAACGTGGAATTATAAAAGGAATAGACGGCAAATTTCGTCCTAACGATTCTTTGAAACGAATGCAGGCAGCTGAGATGCTTGTCAAAGCATTAGGATTGCGCACTGCCAATCGTCCAGATCCACATTTTAAAGATTTGAAACTAGGAGACTATGGATACGAGTACGCTGCAGCCCTTGCCGATGAAGGAATTATGACGGGAAGCAACGGTTACTTTAAACCATGGGACACATTGACGCGCGGGCAGATGGCAAAAATTTTAGCGGAAGCGTTTCAATTCGGCTACGTATTTCCTTCGAGCTTTAAAGACATCCTCTCAACGGATTGGACGTATCATTACGTTACTTCTCTCGTCGGTCATCATATTACAACAGGATATCCAGACGACACATACCGACCAAATGCTACATTGACAAGAGCACAGTTTTCCGCTTTTATGGCTAGAGCACTAAACGATGAGTTTAAACGAGCTGTTTTATGGAATATTGTAGACTACGAATGGGATGAACAAGGCGGTCTTACCGTATTAGCGGAAGTAAAAAATAACTTTTTGAACACTGTTGACATTAGCCAAGCCGATTTAGCTATCGTGATGAACGATGATGTGATTGCTGATGGTATGTTTACATTTGAAGTGAATGAATTACGACTGGCTTCTAAACAAACCAAACGAGTCGTCCTTTCCTTCGATCCGACACTTGTTTATATCGAGCCAACTGACTTAGTCCATGTTCACGTTTACTCGCAAACGAAACTACGTTGATAAGAATTTCGCTTGCTGCCCCAGAAAATCGAAAGAAGCGGTTAGAAACGCTTCTTTATCGCTGAAAAAGCGGGTTCATCTTGAGGAACATGTTTATGAAATGTAGGGACTATGTAAAGGAGGCAAAAATGAGGCGTTTATTCTGCATGATTTGCATCGTTTGTTTCTCATTTTTCGTCGCTGTTACACCCATTGAGGCGCGCACTTTCGCAAAACCAACAAAACTCGAAACTTCTTACTCTTTTACTCTAAAAAATAAAGAAGCAATTCTGTATAAACAAGAGACCAATGGGATGAAGCAGGTTGGCAAATTACTCAAAAACGAAAAAGCGTTTTGTACAACCGGAAAAATCAATGCAAAATGGGTAAAGGTGAACATCGGCACGAAAAATTACTACCTGTCTACAAGCGACATTCAACCAATGAAAACCGCTACGACTTGTTTGAAAAGCAGCGCAAAAGGACAAGAAACAGTAGCGCCTAAAACCAATATTTTTGTTTATAGCGAAAAAACCTTTCAAAAACCGATCGGTGTCATTGATGAAGGAACGGACATAGGAGTGCTTGAAAAACAAGGAGATTGGTATGTCCTATCAATTGCTGGTCAACGTGGATATATTCATGAAAAACATCTCGCTGGACTAGCGACCGAAGTACCTATTATTGTGTATCATCACTTGTTGAAAGACAAAGAGAATCGCAAATACCGTAATATGCGCACTGTCGTCAAAGAAGAGGAATTTGAGAGGCAGATGAAACTGCTCCATGATTACGGCTATCATACCATTACGCTGCGCGAACTCGAACAATTCGTCAACAAAGAAATCGACTTGCCTGCAAAAAGTATCATGATTCACTTTGATGACGGATTAAAAACAAACTATGTATATGCTTACCCAACATTAAAAAAATATGGGTTTCACGCTGCAGCCTTTTTAATCACAAGCCGAAATAGTGGTCCACTTAAACCATTTGATCCAGATGACTATCAATTTTTAAATTGGAGCGAAATTGCGCAAATGAAAGATGTCTTTGAATTTGCAAGCCATACGCACGCCTTGCATAATCTTGGTGAAGACGGCATCGGAAACTTAGTAAAAGAGCCGCGCGAAGTTGTCCAAGATGACTTGCTTCAAAGCCGCCAATTGCTCGACAACACGACATACTTTACATATCCATTTGGTCATTACACGCAAGAAACGATCAAGATTTTAAAAGAAACGGGCTTCACGATGGCCTTTACCACAAAAATCGGCACCGTCCGTCCCGGAGATGACCCGTATCAATTGAAACGGTTAGGGATTGATCCTGATACAACATTAGAGCAATTTAAGAAAATCATCGGAGTAGTAGAGTAAATTTCAAAGGAGCTGACGTAACGTATTCATAACGTTTTGGTCAGCTCCTTTTACTTTCGTCAAACTGTTATATTTCCTTTAGATTTCAAATGCTCTTATATATCCGTCATTTTTTGTTTCATATACCAAAATTTTAAATCCACTCTCGATTCACCATACATTTCTATTCTAGGGATATATACTAAGACGCTCAATCAGGCGCTTATCCCATTCAAGTGTTCATCGATCCATCGCCAACATGCATCTTTCTACAAAAGCGACAAATTCAGCGCGTGTCGTCTTATGATCTGGATGAAAAAGCCCATTCACACGAGTAATTTGGTTAGCTTTTAGTGTAGCAATATATGGATACGACCATTGAGTTGGGGAAACATCTTGGAAATTCACTGGATCGGTCCCTGTTAGACGATACGCCCGAACTAAAATTTTTGCCATTTGCTCTCGTGTTAATGAAGCGTTCGAATTAAAGCGACCGTCGGAACCGCTAAAAATTCCTTCATCAACTACTGTGGCAATGATGTCATATCCGTTTTGTCCTGGTTTTACATCTTCAAGGTTTGGATTCGGGCGATTTTGTGTAGATAATCCAAGCGAACGGACAATGAGCGTTGCCGCTTCTAAACGTGTCACTGGTGCGTCTGGATTAAATGTTTGTTTTTTCGCAAACGGAATCATCCCTAAACTTGCTAAATGATTGATCTCTTTTTTGGCCCAGTGATGGTTAGGAACATCTTGAAACGGTACAAAATCGACAATTGTCGCTTTACTTCGGCTGTTCTTAATGGAAATGACTTTTGCACTTCCAGCGATTTTCAATCCATCTTTATTTTTTCGGCCCGAATGATAAGACGCCACTAATCGATAATTGCCCGCTAACAAATTTTTCGGCAACTTCAATTGAAATCTTTCCGGATAACTCTTTCCTTTTGGCACAAGACCAACGACATATTTTTCATAAGATGCTTTCACCTTTCCTGTAGGATCGAGCAATTCGACTCTCATTGTGCCGCGTGATACCACATTCCCATCATTATTCGCAGTCATCGTTCCATAGACGACATAATCATTCGCTCGTGGGTACGCTTTGACATCGGTTAATGAAATGGTGACACTCCGATCAATCGGATGAGATGTGGCCAATGGTTGTGATGTCCATTGAATCGCTTCGTCTATTAGTACTTTCAAATTCTCTCCACCTTTTAACCCTTGCCACGCCTCTCCTGTTACTTCTTTTTCACCGCGCGGATTCGTTATATCCCACTCGTTTGATAAAGAAGGATCGACATTTATATAGTTTAAAGGTTGGAACCCAAACCAAACCGCTTTTCCGCGTCCGTACTCAATGGCATATGCTGCTCCTGTGTTAGCAGGAGTATGCTTCGGTACGCTAGAATATCCGATTGTTTCATAAGATAAAATTGGGGTGACATAGCTGTTTGGATATGGCTGAATCACCTCAATCCACTCGGGACCATATTGATGGTAACGAATATCTTTTAGGACGAATTTTGACGTTCCGAGACGCTGAAGTGTTTTTTTTACAATCGGATGATTGCCAATGTTTGTCACCGTATAATCACCGATCGTTACATCATTAATAAATGCGGATTGAAATAATTCACTGAGATTATCCCACTCCCATATCCATGTTTCTGTATCATAGATGATCGGTGTTAAATCTAAATCGGTTGTTTTATACGGGAAGCGGGCACTATCGTTTCGCGCCATCGCAAAGGCAAAAATGGCTCCCCCACCGTTTTTTATATATTCTTTTACCGCTTGCCGCTGTTCTTTTGACATCATCACTGTATTTGGAAAGAAAAGTGTATCGTATTTTGCTAACTTAGCAGGGTCTTTTAATTGTGCATCGTCGACATATTCCACTTTATACCCAAGACTCTCTAGCAACAATTTTGCTTTAATCCGTTTATTTTTAATGGAAGAACCCAATGGCTTTTTGGCAATGCTTTTTCCATTATAGGTCCCACCTTTTCGCTCAATAAATGCATACTTTTCACTTAGTGTGGAAACAACGACACCAACTACTCCCTTTCCTTCTGCTTGCACTTGTGTTATAGGAGCAAAAGCGAATAAAACAAAAGCCACAACTACGATGTTCAAAAGAAGGTTCATTGGCTTCAAAACAATCCCATCCTCTCCATGATTACCTACTCTTTATATCGGCTGGGGTAGAAACATGTTTAAATCAAGAAATCTGTCTAAGGAATGGGATAAAAAATACTGAATCAATCTGTATCTCTTTTATGAGCTACCACGATTCGCGAAAACGGAAACGTATAAAAAACTCGCTTTGTTTCGATTTGCCCGGCTAGCGGTGTCAATATCCGCACATATTCCGGCACTCGCTGTATATCAGAAATCACAAGTCTTCCATTTGGACGCAAGACTCGCCACATCTCCCGAACAGCTTGTTCTCTATCCGCAGCACTGTTTATATTGTGAATCACAAAATTGGAAACAACGGCATCAAAACTTTCATCGGCAAATGGCAATTGACGCGCATCCCCGTCTATGATCTCGATATCAGCTACTCCTTCTCTTTTCACATTTTCCCTAAAAGCTTCTTTACCATTCCCGCTAAGATCCCACTGCGACCATCGATCAATCGCCATCACCTTACATCCCATCTGCGCCGCCGCAATGGCCAGAAGCCCTCGACCTGTTCCTACATCTAACACCTTATCGCCCGTACGCACTTGAGCAAAATGTAAAATGACGTAACGATGTCTAAGTTTGATTACCGTAGAATACAAAAACATCCACAGCCCCATCAATAACATGCACAAACCAAATATGAGGCCACCTATACTCTCAGGTAATCCTTTAAGACTCACAAAAGAAAATCCTAGTCCGATCACAACGAGAAACCCCACCCAAAAAGGTGCATCAATTCCATATCGAAAAGTAAATCGCATTCCCACTCCTCCTTCATTTCACGTTACATTTCCATTATATGAACATCGATACTATTTAAATGAGGAATATCCCCTCGGTTCCTGCCCCCATTTGGATCATGACGGGCGCGCATTTAATGCAAAACAAGTGCTTTCTAAATTTTGAGGAGTGACAGACACGTATTCCAGTGGATCAACCGAAACTTGTTAGTGAACATATAAAAAAGCTTTACTTTGAAAAACAAACATTCATTAATCGGGTAAAAGAACGATCGGTTTTTCCATATTTGGCTCACGATGTTGATGCGCTTCGCTGGCCGCTTGGCAGGTACCTCTCTTTCTAGCAATTCTAGCTCATGGTTGACGTTTCCCTCCTAAAATAAAATAGCCCCAATTCCCTAAAAGGAATTGAGGCTTTAGCGATGAATTCCATTCAACACGGATTTGAACACAACAAAAGACAGAGAGCCAATCAATGACTCTTTGTCTCTATTAATCTTCGACAATCTTCGGGCCATGACAGTGAACCAAGCCCAAAGGAATGACCTCTTCGTTTCTTTTATTATCTTTCGACATATTTCGACATCATCATTCAATCCCAAAACGAAAAAAACACCGGGCATCAACCCGGTGCAAAAAGTAGTGGGTAACCATGAACTCGGTTGGTAGCCTCGATAATGGTTTACCCACCAAAATCTTACCGCATTTATGATTATAAATCATTTGTCGAAACTTGTCTATAATTTTTTGTCGAAAATACATTATTTTTGTCGAATCGTGTCTATAATTGTCGTTTAAAAACGAAATTAGAAATTCGGACCATGGCGATTCATAAAGTCAAAAACAGCGTAGAATAAAAAAGATCGAGTGCGGCCAACGCCCAGTCATTGCAACTACATGCCACAAAAAAAAACGTCTGACCTAATTCCACTAAAGAGAAGGAACCATCCTATTCCATTGGTCGTGGAGAGGTGGCTACTTTTTTTGAGCGAGAAGACTCCCACTTTGAAAGGGGCATTGGGTAGCCCAATGAAAGTGGGAGATGAGTTTCGATTAGCGATAGTTCTAATGATAGTAGAACGCCTTCGGAACGATGGCTATTTTGCCTCATTGGCCATCATTAAGCCAATACCTTGATTTTTCTCCCAGATGGAAGGAAAATATGATAAAGGTACAGGACGTTTTCCCGCATATTTCGAAACTTCCGGTGTAAACGCTGGTCTTTTAAATCGAGAAATAAACCAATCGGTATACCCGCCGCCGCTCGGGTTTTTTTTCGGTTTGACAAGAGAGTAATGCGTTCTTTTGGCCAGCATCGAAGCAAGGCGATAATCCCGCTTTTGCCGCTCTCCCGATTGATGGAAATGCCAATAAATAATTTCCCCTGAAGAATGATAGGAAATAGCGATTTGGAAATGGTGAGCGAGAGTAAAATCGCGCATCGCTTGCGTTTCCGGCTCACTGAACGGATACGGTCCTCTATAATTTTGCGGCGCTGGCTTCCCTGGGTCACAACAAATATGTTTCCAATCCGCATCATATTGCCGATTTAAATCAACACCGCGAATATTCGCTTTCCATGCGGAAAAATCCGTACTCCCCTTATTAATTTTAAGAACCAACTTAGCGTTTTTCACCGCTTTATATCCTTTTTGCACAAGCGTCACACCATCTGGATTGACCATTGGCACAAACCAAATCGTTGTTTTGTTTAAAATTTTTTCCACATCATAATTGTCTACTTTGGAACGGTTACTATAAGCGAAAGCGTACGTATCGAGCATTTCCATTAACAAATTCGTCGTGATATGCTCGCGGGCGTGGTGAGAAGCGTTCATAAAAATTTCTCTCGGACCTCTTCCTAACTTCACCGCATAAATATTTCTTCCTTCAACGGAATGACCGATGACTTGCGTTTGAATGAGCTGCGGATAAAACGTTTGCAGACGCATAATATCCTTTTGCATTTGCTCATATGTATACGTTTGCTTCGGATTTACGACACCGTTACTGTTAATCATGTCGCTTACCGCATTTTTCGGCAAATAACCGACTTTTCCGGCCACAACAATTTCATACATCGTATTCCCTACTAGTTTTTTCGCCGCAAACACTTGTCCCGGCTGAATCTCAGCAACAGGCACGCGCGTCCCTGCTGTTCGATCATAAACAAGTGCCGTTTTTCCGACTTTCACTAAGTAAGCAAATGGCTGAGAGGAAACAGGAGTGAAACGCGCATCAGTCGGCTTTGTCCCCATTTTTGGAACGTACCCCGATAATGGTCCAAAGTCGATTTCGTGCCAACTGTTACCATAATCACGCTTTCGATAAAAAATTTGCCCCTTCTTCAACGAACCAATTTTTATTAACTTACCCGTTCTATTATCATACACTGGCACTTCATTTAACATGACCTCAAACGTCTGAGTGTTTTTCGGAAAAATAAATTGAACAACGGATTTGTCAATATACGCAACTCTCCCAGCCACTAACACTTTATAAAAATCCCCTGTATCTTCGAGCATAGAAAACGTTACATCTTTTCCAACCGTAGCGATTTCTTTCCTTTCCGTTCCCCGAATGGAATAGATCGCTGTTTCTTTGAGCGTATACATTTGAAAATACGCTTTGTTTCCTTTTTCAGCAAAAAGCGAAGGATCAGGTGTTTCCACCTCTTTTGTGCTTGTTTTTAAAATATAAGCTGTTTCTTCGCCGATTTGCACCGCGTAATACTGTTCGTCTACTGAAGACAACACTTTAAACTGCTCACCGGCGCGCAAAATCCCGATTTTCACAAACGCGCCGCCTTGTTTTTTGTAAACTTCCGTATCTGTCGCCGTTTCAATAAACGGCTCCGCTGCTTTGGCTTCAATATTAGTTAATAAAACGACGGCAACAAGACAAACAATCGTTGCCAAATAAGCTTTTACAATTTTCATTTCCCTCTCCAACCTTTATCAATATTTCTATTTATCTCTAATTCTATTATTATAAGGAAAAAAACAAATGAGGGAAATATTTTTTTCTATTCATAATTGTTTAACAAGCATGTTGTGAAAAATCTGTTTCATAACGGTATCTTTGTTGACGATTCTCTATAGGCTAATTCGTTTTTGCCTTCAACAGTTCTTTCGGCGGCGTTTCATACTTAACGTATCCCTGAACATGTTTTACATAAAGATTGTTTCCTACTTGATACATTCCGTCGGCTTGGCTATAGCTGTAAACTCGATACGCTTCATAAGGCCGAAGCGTTCGGACGAACTCAAGCTGGCCTGCTTCGTTTTTTCTTCGTAATTGAATAGGCTTTAAAATGGTAAGCTTCCCGATTTGCCCAGCCTTCAACTCTTTCACCCAATTCGGCTTCGGCAAATAACTGATCGCTTGCTTGCCCATTTGCACCCATGCGGCCTCAAAATTTTTCCGACTTACCACGCGGTTTTTTCGAGAATAAAGAGGATCGTTGACATAAATATATTGATTGTCATACCCCGTTACAAGAACAGAATGTTCTCTATATGTAATGGCAAGTTTTCCTCTATTTGTATTCCAAATTCGAAACTCAGAGGAGGGCAATTTTTGAAATCTTGTATTGACAATTACCCAAACTGGAACACCATTATTGATAAATTGATAAACTATCTTGATGTCTTGACCCGATAAATTTACAGCACGATCTTGAATATATTTTTGGGCTAACTCATAAACAGGCGGATAATATACCCCATAACCGCTTTTTTTCAACGTGTACATATCGCCGACAAACCCTTCGAACGGGCTGCCGTACAAACCATTTTGCTTAAACGGTACTTTTTTTACTTGTTTCGCTAATGTCAGTTTATCGACTTTCACTCCCGCATGCTGGAGAAGCATCGCCAGAGACGTCACTTCACAGCCACGCGGCAATTCTGGCATTTGCCGAATATACGGTGCGTTTATGATCGTTTTAGCATCCGTCTTATCTGTATATAGCAAAAAAACTAGCAATAAAGTACAAGAGCAAAAGACTGTTCGTAAAAACATTCCACCCCACCTTTTTCCAAAACTTTATTTTTGTAATTACGAGCGGTGACATCAGACATCAATCCCTGGCTTTAAGTGATCAATACGCAAACCAGATGAAAAGATGTGAAGAGAAAAGGAATCAGATCGGTTTTAACCCTGATTTCCCCTCCTTAACCAATTTTATACTGTTTGCTTTTCGAATCGCAATACAAAGACACGCTATCTTATTCAAATTTTGTAAAATTATATAAAGATTCATCTCCTACCCATTTATAAGGATTCGTTGAAGTGGGAGTCTTCTCGACCGTTTTCTACATAAAATTTTATTCCATCTCTAGTCGATTGATTCCCTATAAAAATGCTCAATGTTCTTGTAGTGTATGCAGACCGTGACTGGCACGCATCCCACTCTTTATCGAACCGGTTGTAATTCTTCTCTTAAAATACATCTTCTAATTCTTCGCTCATTGACATAATAATTCTTTAGACGATCACACGTGTTTTAACATAATCATTACCAAAAATTCTTTATGCTATCTTTTATCCACAAATAACATTTACAAAAATTATATCATTTTGTAAAATTTATTTAATAATCCATTAATTTAAATTTAGGGGGATACTGTTAGTGAGAAAATTAAGGAAAAATCCAATCGTATTGTTTGCAGCCGCTTTGCTTTTGGCGCTGTCGGGGCTATTTTCTCCAGAAGCATTAGCTGAACAAAAAGCGAACCAAGCATGGAAATTAGAGTTTACAGGGCAACCATTGTTTGACACTATGGTACAAAAAGATGGATCTTTACTATACGGAAACTATAATATCGTGAACGGCGTGTATCACGCTGACATCATGACAATCGATTCTAAAGGAAAGAAAACGAAAGCATGGAGTGTGAAAGAAGAACGAGTAGAAATCGGCGGCACACCATCGAATCCGCAAATCTTGGCAGTGAACTATTCAAAAGGCACGGTAACTTCCTACACTCCTTCAGGGAAGAAAATGTGGACGTACAACCTAAAACAAAAAATAACATACATGACACCGGATAATGGATATTTACGTTTATTTGCCAAAGACAAGATTTATACGATAACTCCAAACGGCAAACTGCTGTCTATCTTTCCTGATCTGCAAGGGTATACTCAATTTTCACAAGATGGTTCTATGTATGTTTTTAATGGTAAAGATGTAATCAAATATACAAACAAAGGAAAACTAGCATGGAAGAGAAGCTTACCGATGAATGATCCGAGAATACAATGGATTTCAGATTTCCAAATTGTAAAAGTAACAGAAAACCATATTTATGTAAGCGCTGAGTATAGTGGATATAACCAAGAAGAAAATAACAATGAAGAGTTTTCCATTACCAAATTATATTCGATTGATAAATACGGAAAGACCCAATGGGCTTTGGATAATATCGGTAGTGTATGGGAATTAACAGAATACAAGAATAATACCCTTTTCGTCACACCATTGTATTTTTATCAGGTCGAACCGAACGGTAACATTCGCACAAAGTTTGAAATGATAAAAGGTTCTTCAGCAGGCCAGGCAACTAGCTATATACAAAACGAGGCTTTCACATCTAATGGAGAATTATTGGTGAATACTGAAAGCTTCTTAGCAAAAATTACGCCAAATGGTGCATATAGCTGGAAAACTACCATTCCGCGATCAGATTATTATAATTTTTATTATATGAATGGTCTGATTTCACTAATCGATTTCACCAACGGAAGACTACAGTTATACTCCGATTCAGGAAAAAGCTTATCGAACTATTCGTTTACAGAGGGAGGATATATCCGTTTATCTGGAGTAAATGCAAAATTAAAAACAGTATATGTAACGCAAAGCATCTATATTGAAAAAAGCAAAAAATACCGTACAATATTGTATGCCTTAAAATATTAGGCGATGTTCATACATGCCGCAAAAAGAAACAGCCAGGCCAGGTTGTTTCTTTTTCTTATGCGGCTAACATTGAAAGGAGATCACAATGGCTTTAGTCGTTTATGTATTTTTTATGTGGGGGCTTTTGGCTTTCGGCTTATACAACACCGATCATTTATACCCATTTGTACTGACTATTTCTATAGCTGCGGGGATTGTTTTATTATATCGTATGATACGCGGACAAAAAATTGATTTGCCCGTCTGGTTGTTCCCAATTCCGTTTTTTTACATACTCCCACTCCTGTTTCGTGTTGAATCCGTTCAAGGAACATTTGATCAAATTCTCGTTTGGACAGGATGCATCGCTTTTGGCACGTTACTTTTTCTGATGAGCGATAAACACAATCAGCTGCCAATCGTCATCGCGGCAATAAGTTGGACAATAACGGCAACCTCTTACTTCATCCTAATGAACGTGATCCCTTTTCCGAATTTTATTTTATCGCTTTCGCAAAAAGTATCCGGACTTGGTGAACGTCTTGGCGGATTTCTCCAATATCCGAATGCGTTTGCTTCATTGCTTGCGGCGATGATATTGTATCATCTCGTTCATACCGTTACAGAAGAAAAACAGCGAATGAGTTTGTGGCACAAACTGCTCATTTTACCGCTTTGGACGTTGCTTTTATTAACAGAGTCTCGCGGAGCATGGTTCACGTTTATGTTTGTATGGATCGTTTCATTTTATGTCGTTCAGAAAAAGCAACATCTGTCCTACTTCATTCTTTCTATCTATTCATTTCTAGGTGGAACCATCGTATACGCATTCGTAACAAGCAGCGGAGAAATCCGAGTTTCGTTTCTTTCCGTTATCGTCTTGATTGGTCTTATGTTACTCATATGGCTCAGTCAGCATAAGCATATTCTTAAAAAACTTCCTTCTGTTCAAAGCAGACATTTTATCCCGATTTCTCTGCTTCTCGTTACCGTTTTGTTAGCAAGCGATCTGTATTGGAAAGGACGGATATATCATCTTTTGCCAATATCCCTGCAGCATCGTCTTTCATTTGGTACAGGAACGCTGGCAGATCGGTTCTTATACTGGAAAGATGCGTGGCGCGAATGGGATGCTTTTGCATGGACAGGCCTTGGGGGAAAAGCGTGGAAATTATTGATGTATCGCGTTCAGTCATTCCCTTATTTAACAAGCGAATTACATAACGGCTACTTAAACATCTGGCTTGAAATCGGTATTATTGGATTTCTATATATTCTTTTTCTTATCATTCGAACAGGCTGGCATCTATGGAAACAACAAGCCGCCGCATTTCCGGCTTATTTGTTCCTTTTATTGCACGGGGCCATTGATTTTACATTTTCCTTTCCGATCATGTTATTTGCTCTTATTCTGCTTGCGATTTCTGGAATGCAATACAACGAAAAAGAAAGGAATAATCCTTATTCCTTCCAACATATCACAGCCGTTATCGCCTTTTTTGTGATCATCATCGGAGGAATCGGCTTATCGTTTAGGTTCATGCAAGCAGAACAAGCTTATCAGTCCGCATATGCCTCCTCCACAAAAGAGGAAGCTCTTGTTTGGATCGAAAAAGCGATGGAGAAAAACGTTTGGAACACGAACTACGTGCTGTTTGTTGCAGAGAACGAGCTGCTTCCGCCAGCAAAAGAAGAAAGGCTGTTGAAACGAGCGCTTCGTTATGAACCGAATCACGCGTTGTTGTTCTTTTATGCGGGAAAAGCCGCAGAAGCGCAAGGTGACATAAAGAAAGCCGAGAAGTATTACGAACAATCCTTACAAAATGATCATTTCGACATCGAAAAATACGAATATTTAACTCAATTTTATGCAAAAAGAGCAGAAGAGGCATACAAACATAATCAAATAGCGAAAGCAAATCAGTGGAAACAAAAAGCAATTATGCTATATAAAAAAGCGAACAAACTTGAACAAGCGATTCAAAAAGAAAAACGGGAAAACCAACGGAATTTTCATGTGACAGAGGAATTGAAGCAGTCTCTCATCAAAATAGAAAGGTTGCCTCAATAAAAGGATGTCTCTCTACTCATGAGACATCCTTTTCCTATGTAAAAGAGTAGCTATCTTCTATTTCTTGTTGGAAGACGTACCTGGCACGCAACCTAAAAAAGACAGCAGTTTAAACTGCCGTCTAAATTAGAAGTCACGAATTTCTCGTGCTAAACTATATGGAATCAATTCATCTTGGGCAGTTTTTTGATAAGCCCACTCTTCATGCATGTAATCACTAATTTCTCTACTCCCCATTTTATCGAACTTTTCCAACACCTTTTGTAGAACGGATATTTCTTCTACAGTAAATTTTGATAAATCGACATTCACTTTAGGTAAAATTTTATAAGCAATCTTTTCATCAAAATATTCTTCAATGATGTTTATAGAAGATTGTGCATATTTTAATATCTCTTCATGTGCTTTTGGAACAGCTCCTAATGGTAAATGCTTATAAACTAATCCGGACATTCCCACTCCATATTTTTTAAAGAATAAAGCATCAGCATACCAAAGAAGTTTCATTAATTTGACTTTATATAATCTAGAACTATGTTGAGCAAAAAATGCTACTATATTCTCCACTTTCTCCAGATCCAACAATTTATAACCGTTATATTCAGATTCTTCTTGATGATCAATATATATAGACTCAATAATTTCTTTATTCAAGTACTTAATTGATTTCGTCTTAACTAACTCTTTTATAAATTTTCTAATCTCTTCATATCTTGCCTTATCAAATTTTTCTTTATGTTTTTCTAATTCTTCTAAAGCCAATTTTGGATTATCTTTAACAGCCCTTATTTTTTGGTCATACGTTTCGTCTTGAATCAATTTTTTTTCGTATCTTTGAATAGTTACATCTCCCCATCCTAACATATTAGCGAATTCTTTTTGAGACAAACCGTATGAGTTACGTATATCTTTAATCTCTTGAGAAGTAAGAAGCCCATTAAGAGCTCTATAGCTATCTTTAGCAGCTAATAAATTTTGATTCAATATTTCTTTAGGTACAAACTTATCTTCTTCAATTGGACAATAATAGTAAATTTCTTCATATTCGACCGGAGTATTATTAACTAGAGCTTTTGTTTTCTCTCTAAATACAGAAATTTCATGTTCTTCATCACAAAATGGGCAACTATAATGAATTTTTTTTAAAAGTTCAGCCATTTTTATCATCCTTTTACCCCTAGTATTGGACATGACTATTTCTAACAAAAATTTAAATAATGGGCAGGATATCCAATAAAGATAACCTGCCTAAAATCGCTAAGCATAGGGTTTATCGGTAATTGGCCACTTAGCAAAATGAAAAGACATACAGAAAATTTTCTTATTTTTTTCATCTCTTATCTTAAACTTGATGTAGACACTTTTTCCATTTATATTTTTTTCAAAAAACCAGAATGGCGGACTACTGGGTCTTTTACGATCTACAGCAGTTTTACAGTAATCGCTTGCTTTTAAAGTGATTAACTCATTGACTACGTCCTCCTCATCGTACCCCAAACTTAGAAGTGTATTCTGTGTTGTATAAGGATCAAGAGGATCTTCGTCCTTTCTGATCATTTGGATATCTAATTGGTAATTCTGACTAGACAAAATGGTTCTAACTTTATTAATAAAATTATTAACATCGTCTAAGCTTTCAATCCAATCCTCTTTCACCGAAAACACATCCTTTGCTAACTGCTATATATATTTTACAATCAATTGATAATTTATTCAATAAAAAATAATCAATTGATAATTTGTTAGGTACCGTAATTCGGGCGGTGACACAGGCACCCATCTACAATCATCTACAATCAGTTACAAGATACTTAGTGATGTACCTTCTAGTAGTTAAGAGAAAGGATGCGTATCTGCCACGCCCCGAACGGGGATGGTTTCACCTTATGAAAGCGGATCATTACCGTAATTCCGAGAATAAAATCGGATGGTCCACTTCGCCATTTGCAAAACTGAACAGAAATTTTAAAGCTTAAATGACTAACTCCCTGTCGTCGCAAGCATCCCCGCAATGACCACCACTATGAGCATCACGATACATTCAACGATTACCGTCGTTTTGATTTTGTTTCTCTTGTTTATTTGGTTACGATGATACATCGCTAAAATGAGTATAAAAGCGAATAAGATACTTTTCGCAAGAATCAATTTTCCGTATACTGTTGTCACTAAATCCGTAATACTAGAGAGTTTGAAAAACGCATAAATAATACCCGATCCCCCAACAACAATAAAGCTGTAAAGGGCATATGGAGAAAAACGACGCAATAGTTCCATCCCGCGCCCCTGGTCTACTTTTTTATGGGATAATGTTAAAAGCGTGAATCCAGCTAAGCCGCTTAACCAAACGATCGTTCCAATCATATGAGCCGTATGCAATAGCACATATGGAATTGGATGAGTTGCGCTCCAAGCATGACCAGTCAGTGGGAATGTCAGAATAACAACCGTTGTAAGAATAAAGATTATGACGACTTGATTACTGAATGCAAAAACGAAAATTCCTACTAAAGAGATCAGAATCATCCGTAAGAATAAAAAAACATAAGGGTTTTTTACGATGATTGTTCCAAAAGGTATTCCTGTGTAGCTAGCGATGTCATATAAATAATATAATGTTGAACCTAGTACGAGCACTATACAAGCAAGAGCGAGCCAACGTTCCGTTTTTACAAGTCTTTTTGTTTGTTCAATAAGCACGCGGTTATAAAACAATAATGCTCCTAACAACACAATGAAAATAAGATGAAGAATTCGTACAAACTTTGTATGTTGGTTTATTACATCCGTGTGTGATGGATGTGTGGCAATCGCTTGCTTTGCTTTTGGCGCTGATAAAGAAGCCACTGTTTCTTTATCGCTAGTTAAGGCCGTTTCTGTTTTTGTGTTCTGTTTTTTCTCTGTTTCTTTTTTGAGCGTATTCTTTTCTTCCACTTGAATTTGTTTTTCTGTTTGGGTTTGTTTTTCTTCTGTTTTTTCGTTTTGATTTTTTATAACTGTCTGTGAGCCCTTTTGAACTTCGGCTTTCCTTTCGTTCGGTGTTGTTTTTTCTAATGGTTGTGTAACACTTTTATTTGTTTTACTCGATGTCTCTTGTTTATGGTTTAGAGCTGAGTCATGTTTTGGAACAGGGGTATGTTTGGCTTCATCGGTATTACTAGAAGGCGTCTCGCTATCTGTATCTGGGCCAAATGTGATCGTATCCTCTGGTTTGCTTAATTGAACATCTGTTCCGACACCAAATTCGTAAGATCCATCGGAAAAATGGGTATCCAACGAAAGGGCATTAAAGGAAACTTTATAGATTCCTTTTTTCAATGGTTGTAGTGGGGTCAAGATAATTCTTATATCATCTTCTCCTCTTTGCTTTGTTGGAATGATATTCCCTGATTCATCTTTAAGAGTTACAACAGTTACATTCGTGTCGATTTTTTCCGTAAACGTAACGACTATTTCTGTTGGAGGTGTTTCGACACGTTGATTTTGCGCGGGAAAAGAAGAGCGAATATAAGCATGGGCACTGACGGATGAAACGGCAAAAAACATATTTACACAAAGTATGAAAATAACAAACAACTGCTTCAAAGCTATACACCCCTTCAGTATGAAAGAAAGAGGGTAACTCAAAGACAAAAAGCCAACTGAGCTACCCTCATGAAATCAATCTTCATAAGAAACTATGAACCTCTGTTTCACTTTCCAAGCATTCAAATACTTTATTTCTTCTTATAGATTACATATTCAGGAGCAAAGTCCCCTACTTGACTCAATGTGTCAATTGTGTATCCCGCATTGTTAACTGTTTTTACGAGAGGAACAAAGTTTTTGCCACCTTTTACGTTTTTGTTTACATAGTTGTGAATAAAATCTGCCGGTACGTAAACGACGTTTTTCACCTTTTTAGTGACAGGAGTAGGAACTTTTTTGCCATTCACATAAAACTCAAACTCTTTTGCCTTACCTGTTGGAACAATGAATGATTGATTTTGAACAGACATCGTCATTGTCGCTTCGTAAGATGTTTTGTCGTACTTTCCTTCCACTTTTTCATTTGTATCTATTTTTACACGCAATAAATAATAATCAGCCGCGCCAACTTTAAAGGAAGCAACACCATTACGATCTGTTTTTACTACTGCGCTTTGAGAATTGCTTCTTTGGATAACAGTCAAATCTGCATTAGCAAACGGTTTGCCTTTCAACAATACTTGAACCTTTAGTTGTTGTTTTGGCTGAACCGCAACTGGGTTGAACAGTGGAATGATTTCCGCGCGATCCGGAGTCACTTGTTTTGAGAATCCTGTTAAGCTGCGGACCCTCGATGCCATTGGGATATCGGCTACAGCAACGAAAGACTTCGCTGAACGCAATGTACGGCTTGCCACGTCACCATGTTTAAAAATGGAATCTCCTTCTACACTCACAATATGAGCACCTATGTAATTAGAGCTGAAAGAGGAAATATACGAGTTGTTTACACCAAGTGTAGCGTCAGATACTTCTTTCTCTTCACCTGTGTAAAACATTGTTTTAGTAATATCTTGTTTAGCACCGTTCGGCAATGTTACATATACCTTTGTTGTATCAGGATTCCAGTGTCCATCGATTCGATAAGATTTGTGTTCATTTGAATGGTTGCCAAAAAGCATTTCTACATATGAATTGTTTCCAGGAGCCACAATCGGCGTGTTTGTTTGGGACCATCCATCATGCGCGAACGCTTGAGTGGATACTCCTAAAAGGATTCCAACACTTGTTACGGTAGCTAGCAGCGATTTTTTAATTTTCACTTGTCCTTCCCCTCCGCTTATTAGTATTTCAACATAAAAAAACGTACCATTTATTTGTGATAAAAATATGAACTTTGTTTGAATAAACGAAGAATTTCGAATAGTTTCCTGTGCATGACTGCGCACGAGCACCGATCCTAATCCATTCTCAAAATTCCGAGGGGCTGTCAAGTACTCCCCTTGACAGGCTCTCGAGGTTCTGAAACACTTCGGAAAGACGAGAAAAGAAAAAGAATCAGAGCCATTTAGCCCTGATTCCTCCTGCTTAACCGATTTTATACTGTCTACTTTTCGGATCGCAATGCACACAGTGCACGCAGCCAAAAAAGTTCATGATATTGAATACCTCGACCCCCTAAAAAGAGAAAATGTATAACGTAATTTATATTAGCGGTAAGTTTTTGGTTGGTGAGTCATTTACAGACTGATTGATTTTTTAGAGGCTACCATACTGTGAATGACTCCCTTTTTTTATGGCGTCCTTATTTTTCAATCAGCTCTCATGCAAGAAAAGGCACAAAAAAGCCCCGCAGAGATTTCTCTCTGCAGAGCTTTTCGACATATTTTGATAATCTTCGGGCGATGACAATGCACAGGCACGCATCCTAAATTCCTATTTCAAACGCAGCTTCACTGACTCGATTAATCCATCAGGTGAACTTGAGAAAGAGTAAAAGATAAGAGTCATTCCATTCGATAGCGAATAAACCCAAATATAAGTTTCTGTCATCTCATCCAACAGGCTCTCGCTCGGTGTTCCAAGAACTTTTTCTACATCTTTAAATTGAATCCCTTCGCCTAAAAGATCATATTGCAACAAAATCACAGGCTCTGACTCTGAATCATTGCAAAACTGATAGTTGTCATAAAAAGCACATATGCCACCCTCATCATATCCTTCTTCTATAGGCTTCCCGGCATAAGCTTTTGCCTCATCGTATGACATCCCTAATGAAACCGGGACCCCCTTCAGTTTTCCTTTATTCAGTAATTGCTTGAATTCTTCATCGATGTATTCAGTCCAGTCACGCAAAACTATTTTCCTTGATTTTCCAATAAGAAGATTGTTTCCTTCCGTTTTATACTCTACTTCTTTATTGTCAAATTGCACCATGAGACGATTGTCTCCAACTTTTATTTGAGCCCTCTCTTCTTTTCCAACATCGGCTGCCAAAGAAATACCACAAACAATGTGTTCACTTTTCGGTGACAGTAAGTAGACAGAAGCTTTTCCCATAATCATCGTTGCGCCATAAGTAAGTTCTTCTAGCACAAGAGCTTCCCGGTTGTTCTCAAAAGTTAAAGTACCAAGCCCATAGGCTTTAATAGCAACATCGGATTGATAATCTTGCCAAACAGTCCATTCTTTTTTATCTTTATCAAATTTCCCAACAACAAAGCCCGCAAATATATTCGTACCTTCACTCAAAGGTGAATATGGAACAACAATTTCCGGGATGTGATCCCCTTCAAAATCTACCGCTATCGGCTTATCAAACTTCTTGCCTTCTTGATCATATTGATGTAACCATCCACTCTTTTCAGAAAAGGCAAGCCACTCCTTTTTAGAAGTCGGCAACCACTCTTCCGAATCCTTTTTTCCTGTCTGAATACTCTCGTTTTTTTGAGTTTCTGTACTGCAACCTGTCAATAATAAACTAATAATCATAATACATTGTACAACTTGCTTCATGCGAATCCCCAATCCGAATATCATTTTTTAATACTGTCTACTTTTCGGATCCACTATGGCCCCATGCGATAAATTTTATTGTAATCAGCATGAGCCACCGTAAAATAAATGGATCCATCATGCCCAATCACAGGAGGAGAGTCTACTTCCTCTTCAGCATTAAATAGAGTAGATTGATATTTTACATGACCATCTTCCGAGAAAATCATTAATTGATCCATTGAATTAAACAATTGCCACAACACAATTAAATTATGATTAGCATCCATAGCGATACGGGCCTTTCCATAATCTTCTTCATTCGTAATTTTCCACATTAATTTTCCTTCTTTGTTTAATACATGCACTTCCGTACCAGCTGCATATAAAAGACCATCGTTTCCGACAATAACAGGTGAGTTTTCCGTCGGATCAATCCCGTCATACCTCCACTTTAACGTACCATTTGGATGAATCGCATAAAGACCGCCGTTTGTAATGATATCTGCTTCAGCATCTGGATAAATACTTGATGTTGCAGAAATATAAAGAGTGCCATCAGCATCTAAAGAAAGCGAACCCTGATAGGCATTTGTCTGCAAAGTCCACTTTAACTTTCCATCCTTCGTAATGGCATAAACTTTTCCAGAAGAATCAAAAAGATAGATGGTGCCATTTTCATCAACAATAGGATTGATACTCCCCACATAATACACACCATCAGGAAAACGATAAGTCCAATTTTTCGAGCCGTTCGCATGAAAACTGATGAGCTCCATGTACCTTTTTTCTTCATCAGGATGCGAAACTCTGTGAATCACGATTACAGAACCATCGTGCCCCAAAGCTAAACCGGTAAAACCATCTCCTTCATGCTTCCACTTCAACGTACCATCAGGATAGAAGGCAAAAACGCCATTGCAACCGACTGCATATATAATTCCGTTTTCTCCAATGACTGGAGAAGTGAGTCCAGTACCAGTTGGATAAGACCATTTCAGCTCTCCATTAAGAGAAATGGCAAAAATTCTCCCTTGAGGAGAAGGACTATACAAGTAACCTTCCTGAAGATAGAGCGTGCCATCACTGCCAATCACAGGGCTTTTGCTAAGTGTGGAAATCGTACCGTAAGAACTAATATAGTCAAATTCTTTCTCCCATATTTTCGATAAAACACTTGAAACAACAAATCGGGACACTCCATTATAATGGGCTACTGTCGGCTGAACAGCTTCTTTATCATAAGAATCGGAATAAAACAAACCTGGATGAAATTCAGGTACATTTAACTTCTCACGTTTGTCCATCCATTGGTCAGGAGTTGGTTTTTGTGGATTCGTCGATGAATCAAATGTAACAAACCCTTTATCAAACATTCTTTTGAAAAATACGGTAACCTGTGCTCTAGTTAAATTCTCATTTGCCGCAAAATTTTCGTACTTGTTATTAGAGCTTGAATTTTTTCCCACTGTTATGCCTGTCTCATACATCCAATCAATGGCTGCATGCAGATCGGACGAAATTCCTTGTGATGCTGCCAAAACTTGTGCAACGACACCACGTGAAACCGGAGCATTCCGTACGTTTTCTGAGTGATATCCCTTTAAAGGAAGACGATACTTTTCAGCCAAATCATAGTATCCATCCGCCCAATGGGAAAACGTATTATTTGCTTCTATTTGTTCATTGAAAAAATATCTCATAAATATGGCGACAAATTGAGCTTCTGTGACAAATTGATCCGGCCTAAACGTTTTGTCCGGATACCCTTTAATAAATTGTTTCTCACTCGCCCACTGGATTTCTTCACTTGCCCAATGCGTACTCGGAACATCTAAAAATGTGATCGTTTCTGCTTTCACAATATATAAATTTGGAATAAGAAGAAAAAATAGCATCGATAGGATCAACCATCTTTTCATTTTTCAAAGTCACCTTTTGTTCACTTAGCTAATTAATGACTAGGTTTAGCGAAATCATAGTCTATCTGTAAATCATAAAATTGATATCTTAATATATTTTTCCTCTTTGACTAATTTTATAATAAATTAGTTAACTTTACCATCATATTATATAAAAACAAAAAGAAGGAGAGCCGTTCACCTTTTCAGTTGCTCACCTTCTTTTTAATCTTTCGACAAACTTCGGGTAGTGACATAGGTGCACATCCCGAATCATTTAACGTTTACCATTCAGTAATCTCTATTTTTGAAATTTGCAAGTTTTTTAGATAGAGGTATGCTTTGCACGTTGGAGTTTGCGATATGCATTAACAATGCCAAAAAGCCACCCAAAAACAACAGCAGCGAAACCAGCAAAAGTGAAAGTTGCAATTGTGATTCCTGCTGAAACAGGGCCACCAGTTTGACGTTCAGAGCGGTCTGTACTTAGGATGCTTGTAAACACTCTTAACATGTCTCTCCAGCCGTAAAAAACGCCAGTAGGATACAGAGCAATACAAATCAAGATAAGGATATCTGTTGCCTCAAAACGTGTTCCGTATGTAAGGAATGCTTTAACAGTGATAATGACCGCCAACAAAAGCCCTAATACTAAAAGAATAATAATTTTATTCAGTTCTTTTTTGTAAGAATTGTTCATTGTCTTTCTCTCCCTTTTGTTGTTTTATAGAATAATGTTTCATAGTTTTTATTTTACAATATATATATTTTGTCAAAATAGTAAATTACAAAATATTAACTCTTTCTACAAACTATCCATTGTAAACAAATCTTCCTGTAGTCTTTCTTCTTCTCCTATTCAGCGCCATAAAAAGAAAGAGAAACGAAAAAACGCTCCATTTAAAATCAGTGATATAAGAAATAATTGATGAAAAAACTTTCGACTATTGAACGTTACTTTGCTGTGCTCAAAGAACAATATGGAATTGAAAATACTCAAACTGTATGTCCAAAGGCGTCATAAATGCCATATTCAACCGGATTCTTTTGTGGCACATTTGTGCTCGAACAGACGACCAAGAAGCCAATATTACATTATCAAACACATCTTGAAACCGTTAAACGAAAAAATGAACCAAGAAATCAAAAGTATGGAACAAATTAAAAGTTTATTGTTTGTTACAAAAAATAAATTAATCTAAATCATACCAATATTGTAATTTTAAATCTTTATAAGTAAAATTATGTTGCTATAATCAAAATAGGTATTTTCCTATTCGTGGAACTAATTTTCATAAAACATCAAGAAAATAGGCAGAGGGGGAATGAGTAATGTCTCATCCAGGTAATGAAGGTATTGGAGTGGGTGGTTGTATAGTTTTTTTAATCGCTTTGTATTTCGCCCTTGAGTTTTGGAGAGAGTTCCTTTCTATTCTCGCTTTGGCAATTACAGGTTTCATTGCATTTAAAATTTACAAAAAGAAAAGGAAACAAGCAAAAGAAAATTGGATCCCTAATAACATTCATAAAATCGAACCGAAGATAAAAGAGAAATTAAAATTAGCTGCTTCTTACGAGAAAGCTCTCATAGAAAATGAGCATTATCGCGCTGGTGTTCCTTCAGCAGAACCTAGAGTGTATCATACATTAGAAGAAAGAAAAGCATACTTAGAAACGGTGGAAGAAAAGCTTGTGGAAACCTTTAACCGTCTAGTTTTACCTAAGTTTCCTTATCTGGCGCCCGCAAAAAACTTATGGGATATCCAATATAATAGCTCACACTTCAATGATTTATTTTACAGTCTATGGAGTGGTTTTAAACGAGCTTCAAATGAAGACATTGGCAAGAAAGCAGAGATAGAACTTTTTGAAAAATACGGTGTTCACCCTTTGTTTGCTGTAGAGGTTGCGGATTATGTTCAGCCTAGATTTTCTCAATTTATAAATAATATTACAGAATTAGACGATTCAAAAAATGTAATCAAAATAGAACAGAAAATCATTAATTCGGGGTTAGCTGGCGAAAAAAGGTTGAAAGAAGAATTAGATTTGTATAGCGATGTGTTGACTACCTTATACAATGTGCGTATTGAAACGGAAGGCTCATCCGTTGAATCAGATGCTATTGTTGCTTCAACTAAAGGTATATACACTATTGAAGCAAAAAACTTTTCTAGTTCTGGTAGTTATAGTATCCGTATCACCAAGGATGGTCAATGGTTAAAAGTATGGCCTAATGGTCATATGGAACCTATGAAAGATGTGGTTAGTCAAACGAACCGTCATGTTGCGTTAAAGCAACGTTTTATTAATAATGTTCTTCGGGAAAAAGGTATATCTACAGATTATGTATATATAAAATTTATCATTGTCATTGCCAATGATAATGTCATGATAGACAACGAGAGCGATATTCCGGTAATACGTGCTTCACAGGTTTACAATTATATTCAAAAACAACCTGATGTGTTACCAAAAGAAGTAGTATCAGAAATTATAGAGATTTTTAAAGAGCACACATTGGAAGCAAAGTCATTTCCATACCGAGCGTACGAAAAAGAATTAGAAGAATGGTTGAATTTTGTAATTCCAGCTGCTGAATATTGTTCCAGAGCGGGATTAGCTCATAAAGCATTCATCGATCAAGTTGTGGCTTATAATAATGATTTACCTACACAACTCTTGTATTATGGATACGATGACTTATCTTATCCTGTTACTGCAGATTCAGAAATAGCGGCGAAATTCGAAAATACGTTGACTATGTGATAATCGAGTAGGAGGGGGCGACTAACCCCCGACCTCTCACACCACCGTACGTACCGTTCGGTATACGGCGGTTCAATTAAGTTTGACGTAGAAATTCGTATCGTTGATATAAACTTTTGAGCCCTTGGGAGCTCCAATAGG
>JBHGYD010000011.1:0-40664 GCA_041920415.1 Anoxybacillaceae bacterium | reverse complement strand
CTCACGTTCATTTCTTTCGTTCGTCGGGTTTTATTTGGGCAACTTCCTCTCGATTGGAAATCAGAGATGGTAGCTGTCTTATTTGAGCATGCCCATTTTTACGGGAGAAGTATTCCTAATTTTGGATAATCAACAGCCGTGTTCTTTTTTATTTATTGGTTTGCCGACTAAAAAATCGATACTGACATTATACAGCTCACTTAATTTTTCAAGCGACTGTAAATCTGGTAACAGTTCTCCGTTTTCCCATTTGCTAATTTGCGAGCGCGACATATTGAGGCGTTGCGCTACTTCTTCTTGTGTCCAATTTCGCTGTTTCCGTAAATATTTTAAATGATCGGCAAGTTTATTCATATTCTTCACCACAACTCCACGAAAATAAAAGGCAGTATATTAAAGATATGAAATTGTGGCGGATAGGATGGTTCTGTTTTTGAACAAATTATTTATTGTTCCAGAAAAGAACAATGACGAACCGTTCGACAACTTTCGTAATATCAGGTGAGTTGCTAAAATATACAATAAATGATAAATATTTACTAGTTTTGTTAGTGAAAAAGGAAAGGGAGGGGATGTTCGTGAATCTTTATCTTGCTGATTTAGTAGTCAGTGAGAGGAAATCGAAAAAGCGAAACACGTATAGCATTTTTATTAAGGAAATGGTGCGGTTCAAAACGATTGCTCCGGCTAATTTTGCTGATTCGCTTCGGTTTTTAAAAAACGAGGAAGAAACGTTCAAAGTGTTCGATGGAGATATTTTGTTTCGGACGATTCAATGCCAAGAAAACGCGCAATTATATTTTGTGTTTAAATCCGTGAATCAATCGTATATGTTCGTGATAAAACTTAATTTAAAGAAGCGAAAGATCGAAATCACCTCTTATGAATGGAATCACCTCCAACAACAATACGTTTGCCTCCATACGAATGAACTTCTGGTCATTGAAAAACAGCTCATTTACCATACCCTTCAGTCCTTTTATATTTGTTCAAATAAGAAAGTATCCTACTTTTTTATTTCCACAGCGAAGAAAAAACAATGAAAGGGCTATCCCCATGATGGAGATACCCCTGTTTATTAAGAATGTCGCCGTTTATCAACAGCCGCTAGTTTTTTCGCCATTTGCTCATATAATTTTTCCCATGGCGTTTTTACTTTGACTTCCTTTGTTTTTCGTTTGCTTCGTTTCGTCATGCTCATGCTCCTTTTCCAACCATTGTCGGAAGAACAAGCAATTCGCGTAATTCTTCATTCGACAATTCAGTAATCCATGCTTCACTCTGAATAATTTCTTCGTTCAATGCTTGTTTTCGTTCGAGCATTTCGTCAATTTTTTCTTCTAACGTGCCTACAGTAATAAGTTTATGAACGTGAACGAATCGTTTTTGTCCGATGCGGTAGGCGCGGTCTGTCGCTTGATTTTCAACAGCTGGGTTCCACCAGCGATCGAAATGAATGACATGGTTCGCCGCGGTTAAATTCAATCCTGTGCCGCCCGCTTTTAATGACAAAATAAAGATGTGAAACTCACCGGCTTGAAACTTTTCAATCATGCGGTCGCGTTCTGCTTTCGCTACACTTCCGTTTAAAAATAAGACGGTTTCACCCAATTGTGAGGCCAGCAAGTGTTGAATCATTTCACCCATTTGAATATATTGCGTAAAGATTAAGCAACTTTCCCCGTTGGCGCGAATTTGTTCCACAAGCTCAAGCAGTTTTTCGAGCTTATGGGAGCGCTCTAATACATTAGTCGGGTTGCTTTCCTTTAAATACAGCGCCGGATGATTACATAGCTGTTTGAGACTGTTCAACATTTGTAAAATAATTCCTCTTCTCTCCCACATGTTGGTTGTTTCGATGCGGGAAAGTGTTTGTTGGACAAGCTCTTCGTATAAAGATGCTTGTTCCGCTGTTAACGGACAATATTCTTTTTGTTCGAGCTTATCCGGCAAATCTAAAGCGATCGACTCATCCGCTTTCGTTCGCCGCAACAAAAACGGGCGGATCAGTTTTTGAAGCATCGCGACTTTAGTTGTGTCACGTTCTTTTTCAATCGGCGTGGCGAAGCGGCGTTGAAACTGCGTGATACTTCCTAAATAGCCGGGATTGATAAAGTTGAAAATGCTCCAAAGCTCACTAAGCCGGTTTTCCATCGGTGTGCCGGAAAGGGCGATTTTATGTCCTCCTTTTAATTTCCGAATCGCGCGCGCTTGCTTCGTATGGGCATTTTTAATATTTTGCGCTTCGTCTAAACAAATCGTATCCCATTCGACCGAGGAAAGTTCGTCTGCATCTAAATGCGCCAAACTATAGGAGGTAATTACAAGATCCGCTTCGTTGACCGCTTGTAAGAACGATTCTCCTTTAGAGCGATTTGGTCCGTGATGGGTATAGATTCGCAACGAAGGAGCAAATCTCGCACATTCTTTTTGCCAGTTGCCAAGCACGCTTGTGGGGCAAATGAGTAACGACGGCTTTTGCTTCGCTTCCTGTTCTTTCACATACGAAAAGTAGGCCAGCATTTGCACCGTTTTTCCAAGTCCCATGTCATCTGCTAAGCAGGCCCCGAGTCCGAAACGCCGTAAAAAGAGAAGCCAATCGACCCCTCGCTGCTGATACGATCTTAGTGTCCCTTGAAAAGAAGAAGGGATTACGACTGACGGAATGCGGTCTATATCCGTCAATTGACGCACGAACGTTCGAAAACTGCGGTTTAACTCAATGGGAATGCGTTGAAATACCTCTTCTTCCTCATTCGCTTCCTCTTGTTCTTGTTGTAAAAAGGCCTGCTGTAGTACGTCGCGAATCGGCAGTCCCTCTTCCCGTGCCTTGTTCATGAGAGATTGCACGTGTTGGATGAATGCAGGATCGAGCTGAATCCATTGCCCGCGAATTTGCATAAGTCGCCGTTTTTGCGCGACAAGCTCGGCGAATTCTTCTTCGCTCAGCTCAATGCCGTTGGTCGAGATGCGCCAATCAAAATCGACAAGGGCATGTAATCCAAGCATGGCGCCCCCTGCTTTCGGTGTCGACTTCACTCTGGCCTTCACGGTTATACGCGTTTGTTTCACCGTTTCCCACCAAGATGGCAAGAAGATGCGTACCCCTGCTTCGAGAAGCTGTTCGCTCGCTTCTGTTAAAAAGCGCCATGCCTCCTCATCGCTTAACGAAGTGAGTAACCGTCCATGTTCATCGCATAACCATGGTATGATTGTTACCCAAAGGCGATGGGCGCGTTGAATGGCTTCTTCATATCCTCTCCACTCGTTTGGCAAATGCTCTATTCCGTTCCAAACGATCGTGTCACTTTCATCTTTGGCGATGAGTACCGTTTCAAGTCTCCAATCGGAACGCCCTTCCTCCGGTTCACTCAGGCGTAACGCAACGGTAAACGGCGCATGGTCTTGCTTCCAGCCAATTTCATAGAGCCAATCGTCTTCATCATTCAGCCAATGAGGAGCATCGCTTTCAATAAGCGGATAGGTGTCCGTAATCTCGTTCCATATCTCGCTCAACTCACGGTCTTGTTGAATCCAATCGCTGATGGCAAGCGAGCGCCACTTTTTTACAAACGGGTCTTCGGATTCCGTTTTTCCTTTCCACCCAAACGCTCCATTTTTCCAAGCAGAAAAATCAGGCATAAAGCGAAGTTCCCGAATGTCATCCATGATGGTTTTAGCCCATTGCTGAAAGGTCGTGGAAGTCTCATCCCATTCAATGCGAGCTATTTCATTTTCAGGAGAAAAGGCAAAAAACGTAAGGGCTTCCCATGGTGATAACAATACTCCTTCGATTTCGTCTATTTTTATCGTCGTCAAAAACGTTCCGTAAAAACTTTCAGCGTGCCACGAAAATGCGAGAGAACGCCATATGTTCATCGGAGCGTCGCTATAAAGAAAAAAGGCCGTTTCTTCATCAAGCCAGCGGCTCATCAGTTTACACGTTTTGATCATGGAGCAACTTTCCTTTCTGTACTTCTTCGTGAAAGGCGCGAAGTCGTTTCGTTTCTTCTAGCAATCTCATGAGATATTGCTGCCAAACGTCTTGTTGTCCTAATGCGCGGTAATAGGTACGCAATTTTTTTAAATGCTTGACAGCCGTTTTATAGCTTTGTCGATTTTTCAATTGTATCATTTTACTAACGGCGCGATGATAGAGTGGTAGCAATAAGGAGCGGTCGTGCTTTTCAACCGTTTTTAAAAACGAACGATGAATCTCATCGACATCAATATCCGCTAGTAAATGTAAATCGACCCATTTTTTATATTGCCCGTTTGAGAATAAAAAGTAACTATAGTCAAAGGCGCTGTACGGGAGTAATGCCCGTAATAATGTTTCGTAGTCTTGTTTGTCCCCTGTTGCGTTGGCGTAGCGGTCAAATAAAGAAAGGATATTTCTTGTGATTTCAGCACCGTGATAATAATGAGCAGCGGATAAGTATGAATCGATATTGGCGATGCATAATTCCCACCATCGTTTCAGGCGCATCCATTGCTCATCATTGGCTAAATCGTCCATCCAGATCAGCGCATAAGGAATCGGGACCAATTTTAGTTCTTTAAGGAGCGCAAATGTTTCTTCATCATTGCCGCGAAGAAAGGCGAGATGCGCTAAAGTGAGTTGACATTCAATGACGAAATCGTCTTTTCCTTTCTTTTTCTGTTCTTCCGCTTTTCGTTGTACTAGCACTTCTTGTTCCTTCTTGTTCCACGCTTCATTGCGGAAAAGAATGCTCCATACCATTTGGTAAATACCGATGCGCTCCTCCATGAATAAATTGCTAGCAAATAACACGTCACGAACGTATTCACGACTTTCGTCAACGAATGGAGTAAATGACGCTGGAATGGAAATGTCAAGTAAGTCCACGCATTTGCTTTTTATCACGTTCATAAAATCAGACAAGGTTGCTTGCCAAAACGTCCGATAATAAGAGATATGTTGATAATTTTCCCCATGTTCAAGAAGGCGGCAAAATGTAAAAAGCGCCGCATGAAGATGGTACAGCCGCTTTTCGACAAGTAAAGCGGGCGCGTCATTCAATAATGACGGGAAAAATCGGTAACATATATGATGGGCGAAGAGATAGTCCTTCTTGTTGGCACTTGTAAAAAAGCGATCATACGATTGTTGAAATTGTTTTATCCAATCATGAACAGAAGCGGATGGAGTGACAAGTTCACTCGCTTTTTGCAATGGCAGAACGTTTCCGGCCCTTTTTGTATTCCATTGGCGAACCAACTCTCCGACTTGTCCAACGTTGGCATACAAATAAAAAAACAACGCGAATAAATGTGGGCAGACATAAGAGTGACCGCATTGGCACTGACTTTGTGAAATTTGCGTTAAATGAATGGTTGGTTTATACACCTTTTGGTCGAGTACATTCGCTTGAACGATGTTGTTTTGTACGATCGTCGCATTATACACAAAGCCCTCTCGATACAACTTTAGTCCTTTTTTCATTGCCTCTTGGTACATCGGAAGCGTCACTTCTTTTTTTAACTGGCGTGCTGCTTCATCCAATACGACCTTCGACAGGCTTGTCTGTAACAATCGGTTTCATCCTCTCACTATGTTTCTACTCTTTTATTCTAGTCAATGTTACGAAATTTTAAACAAAAATTATAACAAAAGCCTCTTTCTATGAAAAAGAATGTTTCAGTATACTAAATAATAGGAAAATAGGGATAAGTTATTTTTGATCTTCTCTTGAAAAACGTATATTACCACATGCCGAAAAAAACAATTCGGCAGCTGGATTCTTTTTTCGATATGGCGAACGGCATAAGAGGAGTGGGAAACGATGCGATGGAACGTAAAACATGTCATTATGACATCTGTTTTTGCCTCGGCTTTATTCATGTTGCCAATGACAGGCAAGGCGGTGGAATGGAAACTCGGTATGAGCCACCCGCAAATCAAACAATTACAGCAACAATTAAAACAGCTCGGTTATTTTACATCCCCACAAATCACAGGTTATTACGGAACGGTAACTTTGGATGCGGTGAAAAAATTCCAAAAAGCGAACGGGCTTGCAGTAACCGGAGTCGCGGATTCGCGAACGGTACAAAAGATGCAAGACGCACTGAATCGCCGCGTCAATTCATCAACGAACAAACAAGCGAAGGAGACGGTACTTCGTATTGGTTCAAAAGGTTCAGAAGTAAAGAAACTGCAACAACAATTAAAACTACTTGGTTATTTTACATACCCGCAAATTACGGATTATTACGGCACGGTGACGTCCGATGCGGTAAAAAAATTCCAACGGAAATACGGATTACGCGCAACGGGTGTGGCTGACAGCACAACGTTAGCGAAAATTCGCGAAGCCGTTGATAAAAAGACGAAACAATCAACCCCAACTCCAGCGAAGCCGGCCGTCTATTTGACGATTGGCTCAACGGGACCGAAAGTGGAAGAGGTACAAGCAAAGCTAAAACAACTTGGCCATTTTACACATCCGACGATTACGGGCTACTTTGGCCAAGTGACCGCGGAAGCCGTTAAGAAATTTCAACAAAGCGCCCACTTAAACGTGACTGGTATTGTTGATAACGAGACATATGCGCGCCTCATGGGACAAGCACCCGTAAAGAAGCTCGATGTGACCGAGCTGGTTGCTGATGCGGCAAAATTGTTAGGCACGCCTTATGTGTGGGGGGGAGAAACGCCAGAAGAGGGGTTTGATTGCAGCGGATTGATCGTTTACCTATTTAAGCAACAAGGTATTTCTCTACCGCGCACGGTAGCGCTGATGTGGAATGCTGGTACGCCAGTTGCCACTCCTTCTGTCGGTGACATCGTCTTTTTCCAAACCGATGGACCGGGTGTTTCTCACGTTGGCATTTATATCGGCAACAACCAATTCATCCATAGCGGCAATTCCACCGGCGTGACGATTAGTCCATTCAGCAGCACGTATTGGAGTACGCGTTATGTCGGTGCGAAGCGGTATTATGTTAATGCAATAAGTCGTCTCTAGTTTATATTCACATTGCACCGTTGTATGAAAGTAGGATGTTTTTCGCAATCAATGAAGAGTAAGAGAGTTACTTTATTTCAGAAGAGAGCAGAGTAAAACATATTCGCAGAAATATATAGAAGATAGATAGAAAAGAAAACAGGTAAGAGGTCACGGAAGAAATAGTTATTTGGTCACGAGTGAACTTCGAAAAGAAATAGTATAATCCATATTAAAGGGTACAGCTAAGGAAACTTAGCGTCACAAAGCTATAGGGGCTAAGGGGAGTTACACCTATGCCAGCCAGCTGCCATTACCAACATAGAACATGAAAAGGAGCGAAATGGTAATGTTTAAAAAAGGATTGCCTATTTTACTTGCTTCGATGCTTGTAGCATCGCCGGTGTTTGCAGCCAAACATGACGGAAAAGAAGCAAAAGTGCAGGAAGTGAAAAAAAGCGAAACGGTCATTAAAAAGGGGAAAAATGAAAAAAACGTTAAGAAAAAAGAAATAAGTATTATCAAAGTTAAGAAAAAAGAAATACGTATTACCAAAAAAGAAGAAAAGAAACAAAAAGCATGTGCAAAAAAAGAACAGCAAATGTTACAGCAAAAGTTGACACAATTAAACAAGCGCATTGGTCAAATAGAAGAACGCTTAACAAAAGTGACGGCGGAAATCGAAGAGTTCAAAAAGCAAACCGCTACTGACACGAATTCCGGCGAACAAACAACCGACACGAATGCGACGGACCCGTCAACTTCTTCTGAAACGGTATCAGGGAACGCAGCTGTTCAATCAACAACTATTTCCGTTGATCAATCGACACAATCAAATAATGATATTGATCAACCGACACAATCAAATGATGATGAAGCGGGCGTAAAAGACGAGGAGAAGCAAGAACAATTAAAAGAGTTAATTGGAAAATTAAAAGCCCTTTCTAATCAATTGAAAGCCGTAACGAATGATATTCGGGCGTTAGAGAAAAAAGTAGGTCAAAATAAAGAAGAGATTCAATCGCTGAAAGAAAAAGTAAAGACGTTGAATGAACGGATCGAAACAAGCAAAAAAGAACTGTTAGAAGATCTACGTATTCAATAGGGCTGTCCCCACCGCTTGGGGTCAGCCCTGTTTTGTTCTATATGATGAAGATACTTTATTTCGTCTTCCATCGATCATTGATTATTTTGTCGCATTTATTTCCAAATGTTCCTTTAATTTGTTAGATAAGGACAGGCGCTCTTGTTCAGGAACGATGAAGTAATAGATTCCATTGATCTTTGTTCCTTTGCCTTTAAGATATAGCCGTTCAATATGTTGGCGAGCATCTTTATAATTGGCTTGAATGGCTTTCATTTGTTCAAACGTTAAGTTTGTTTTAATATTTTTCCCAATGGCATTTAATATATCATCATAGTTAGCTAAAGAAGAGAAGGTAGCTCCTTTATTAATCACCGCTTCAATAATTTGTTTTTGCCGATCCTCGCGACCGAAATCACCGCGCGGGTCATCGTAACGCATGCGGGAATATTTTAATGCTTTGGCCCCGTCTAACGTAATGGTTCCTTTAGGAAATGTCGCCCCTTCATACGTGAACGCAAACGGATTATTCACCGTTACCCCGCCGACTGCATCGACAATATCTTTGAAGCTTTCCATATTGACTTTGATGTAATAATCAATCGGGATGTCTAAAAATTTCTCTACAGTGGCCATCGTCATTTCAACTCCACCAAAAGCATAAGAGTGGTTAATTTTATCTTCTTTTCCTTTTCCGACAATCTCTGTTCTCGTATCGCGAGGAATGCTTACCATTTCGATTGATTTTTTATTTGGATTGACCGTTAACACAATTAACGAATCGGCGCGGCCGCGGTCGCCTTTTCGCTCATCGACGCCAATTAATAAAAACGAAATTGGTGTTTGTTTTTTCAACGAAACCGGTTTCGGGCGTTTTTCGGAAACGGTACGTTTGATAGGATCGTGGATTTGATTGGCTGTTTTTTTCACATGATGGTAAATAGAATAGCCATACCATCCGGCTCCTAAAGCGATTGCTATCAATATAATGGAAATGGTCCCTAGCCATTTGTTACGACGATGTTTGCTCATGAATATCTCCCTTTTTGTTGTAATTTGTGAATCCTAACAATGATTATAGGGGTTTTGAAATATAGAAACAACTTTCGTAGTTAGTTCGATTATGGGAATGACGATGGGTCTAGTCTTTTCATAAGTGGGAACACGTGTTAGAATATGAACAGGCTTTTCTCGTGTTGTCGAGAGAAAGAAAGGACAATACGAACATTATTCTCCTGATTAATTATAGGCTACTGTAGGTGAAACTATGTCTCAAAAGTTAAAAATTATGACGATTTTTGGAACAAGACCCGAAGCCATTAAAATGGCTCCGCTTGTATTAGAATTGGAAAAATATCCTGAGCATATACAATCGATCGTTACGGTCACAGCACAACACCGTCAAATGCTTGATCAAGTGTTAGATGTATTCCAAATTTCTCCTGATTACGATTTGAATATTATGAAAGAGCGCCAGACGCTGGCAGGCATTACTGTTCGAGCATTGGAAGGGCTTGATCAAGTAATGAAAGAGGTAAAACCGGATTTAGTGCTTGTTCATGGCGATACAACGACTACTTTCGTTGCCAGTCTTGCGGCGTTCTATCATCAGGTGGCAGTAGGTCACGTCGAAGCGGGATTAAGAACGTGGAATAAATACTCCCCTTTCCCTGAAGAAATGAATCGGCAGTTGACAGGGGTAATGGCAGATCTCCACTTTGCCCCAACAAAAAAAGCGTATGAGAATCTTGTTCGTGAAAATAAAAAACGCGAGTCGATTTTTATCACGGGAAACACCGCTATCGATGCGTTGAAAACGACAGTAAGTGAGCATTATCGACATCCCGTGTTAGATAAGCTGAACGGAAGTCGAATGATTTTACTAACGGCCCATCGCCGCGAAAATTTAGGAGAGCCGATGCGAAACATGTTTCGGGCGATTAAGAGACTTGTTAATGAACATGAAGATGTACAAGTTGTCTACCCGGTTCATTTAAATCCAGCTGTAAGAGAAGTAGCGAACGAAATACTTGGAAATGACCCTCGTATTCATTTGATTGAGCCTCTTGGCGTATTAGACTTTCATAATTTTGCGGCTAGAGCGTTTCTGATTCTAACCGACTCAGGGGGAGTTCAAGAAGAAGCTCCTTCATTAGGGGTGCCTGTACTTGTTTTGCGTGATACAACCGAACGCCCTGAGGGCATCGAAGCGGGAACATTGAAATTAGCCGGCACAAGCGAAGAAACGATTTATCGTATGGCGTTTGAGCTTCTTAATAATAAAGAATCGTATGAAAAAATGGCGAAAGCTGCAAATCCTTACGGAGATGGAAAGGCATCTCAACGAATTGTACAAGCGATTCTTTATCATTTCGGAAGAGCAGAACAACCTCCTGAACCGTTCCATCCTTAAACGAGAAACGATTCCCGTATCACTTTCAGGGAGCGGCGCGGGGATATTTAGTATGTAACGATGAATGGAAAACGATCAGGAGAAACGTTTTTGACGGTATTTCATTGTATGCGAATATAACCTAGAGTACAAAAGTTTGGAGGTTTTTTGTTAATGTTGAAAAATCTTCCTCATGGAATAAAAATTAGTATTTCACGTTCAATCGCTGTTGTTTTTGAGAAATATATGAATAGCATTGGTTGGGAAGAAGAAAAATGTAATCTGGAAATATTTATGAAAGAATGGCGCCATTATATTGAGAATCATTCGACTTGGTTCCATTCCCTTGACGCGCAGACGAAACAGAACCCATTATTTCATGAAGAATTAGCCAACAAAATAAACGAAATTATTGAAAAAGTACTGTCCGAGAAACCGACGGAAGAACAAATGGAAAAAATTCAACAGCTAGCACAGGAGTTACAAGTGGAAGATATACCTGTTTCTTGCAAGGCTGAAGCCAATTATCGCATCGAACAGTTAGAGAGTATGAAAAAGGAACGAAAGTAAACATGCCATAGCCATAGCTGCTGTGGCATTGTTTTTAGGTTTGTTTTCTTTCTTTCTGTCATTTACTATTATAGAATGAATGGTATGATTATAGGTTTAATGAACAATCATCGTAGGGGGAAACCGAGTGTGAGAATCACTGTTGCAGGTACGGGATATGTAGGTCTTGTTACGGGTGTTTGTCTTGCGGAAATAGGAAATAACGTCATTTGTTATGACGTTGATGAGCAAAAAGTGCAAAAAATGCAGCAAGGGATTTCGCCAATATATGAACCAGGCTTAGAAGCGTTGATGAAAAAAAATATTCAAGAAGAGCGTTTATCCTTTACAGCAGATGAAAAAATAGCGTATGAGCATGCTGATGTGATTTATATCGCCGTTGGAACACCAGAGAATGAAGATGGATCGGCGAATTTAACGTATGTCGAAGAAGCAGCATTAGCGATTAGCCGTTACGTAAAAAAAGATACAATTGTTGTTATAAAAAGTACGGTTCCAGTAGGGACAAACGATCGAATTCAGGCCCTTATCAATCAACATAAGTCACCAGACGTCCGAGTTACTGTTGTATCAAATCCGGAATTTTTGCGGGAAGGGTCTGCCGTTTATGATACATTTCATGGTGACCGGATTGTCATTGGTGCGAATGATGAACAAGCCGCTGCTGTTATTGCTGAAATTAATAAACCGTTTGGCATTCCGATTATTCAAACAGATATACGCAGTGCGGAGATGATTAAATACGCCGCTAACGCTTTTCTGGCCACAAAAATCAGCTTTATTAACGAAATTGCTAATATTTGCGAGAAAGTCGGGGCCAATATTGATGACGTGGCGTATGGAATTGGACAAGACAAACGAATTGGTCCTCATTTTTTGAGAGCGGGGATTGGTTACGGAGGGTCTTGTTTTCCGAAAGACACGAAGGCACTTGTGCAATTAGCGGGCAACGTCCAATATAAATTTGATTTGCTAGAGGCTGTTATTAACGTGAATAATAAACAGCAAATGCTGTTATATACGAAAGCAAAAGAAATGTTCGATTCGTTATATAGAAAAAAAGTTTCTGTTCTTGGTTTGGCTTTTAAACCGAATACCGATGATATTCGTGAAGCGGCTTCACTCGTATTAATTCAACAATTACTAAAAGAGCAGGCCCAAGTAACCGTGTATGACCCGGTGGCAATGGAAAATGCCAAAAAGGTACTGGGAGATACAGTTCGTTACGCCAACTCAGCAATAGACGCTTTAGCGGAACAAGAAATCGCGTTTATTGTTACAGAATGGGATGAAATTAAAAATATTCCTCTTTCTGCGTATATAGAGCAAATGGATGAACCAATTGTTTTCGATGGAAGAAATTGTTATGATTTAAAAGAAGTAGAAAAATATCCGATTACGTATATCTCGGTTGGACGTCGAACCATTATTCATCCTTCATTCGCTGCAAAAAATAATCAATCTGTTTCAATTGTTTAAAATTCGTTACAACAGAGAGAAACTATATGACCTATCTGTATTTTTTGCTATAATAAAGCTTGAGTGCAAAAAACGGTACTTCATGTAAAGGAGAAAGACTTCGTATGGATAAAAAGATTTGTGTGATTGGATTAGGATATATCGGACTTCCAACAGCAGTTATGTTTGCAAACCATGGCTTGCGAGTGCATGGTGTGGACATTAATGAGAAAGCTGTGAATATGATTAAGCAAAAACAGTTGCACATCGAAGAAACAGGATTGCAAGAGCGTTTGAATCAAGCTATTGATAGCGGTAAATTGACGGTTTCGACGACACCGGAAGAAGCGGATGTATTTATTATTGCCGTTCCTTCTCCTATTAATAAAGACAAAACGGCAAATTTAGATTATGTACGCGCGGCGACTAAGTCAATCGTTCCTTATCTTCGGAAAGGAAATTTAGTTGTTTTAGAATCGACGGTGCCACCGCGTACAGTAGAGGATGTTATGTTGCCGATTCTGAGAGAAGCGAATTTGGAAATCGGAACAGAATTATTCGTTTCCCATTCGCCAGAACGAGTCATTCCGGGAAGAATTTTTGAAGAATTAACGAATAATGACCGAATTGTTGGCGGAATTAACGAAGAATCTAGCCGTTTAACTGCCGAATTATATAAAACGTTTGTAAAAGGAACGATTCATTTAACCGACGCGACCACAGCCGAAATGGTTAAAGTCATGGAAAACACATATCGTGATGTCAATATTGCTTTTGCGAATGAACTAGCGAAAATGAGTGAAAAAATCGGCATTGATGTTTGGGAAGCGATTCGTCTCGCGAATTTCCATCCACGGGTCAATATTCATTTCCCAGGTCCGGGAGTAGGTGGACATTGTATCGCGGTTGACCCTTGGTTTTTAGTAGAATTACAGCCAGAATTAGCACAAATCATTCATTTGGCTCGTCAGACAAACGATAGCATGCCAGAATATACCGCTTTGAAAATTAAACAAATTCTTGAAGAGAAAGGAATCCAGCACGGACGTGTAGCGGTATTTGGCTTGGCGTTTAAAGGAAATGTCGACGATATGCGCGAAAGCCCATCATTAGAAGTGATTCATCACTTAGAACAATTAGGTCTTGATTACACAGCATATGATCCACATATTAAAGAAAATCAATTGAGCCGTCAGACACAACAACTAGAAGAAGCGGTTGCGCATGCCGATATGATTGTCATTTTAACGGATCATAACGAGTTTAAATATTTACAACCAGAACAGGTCAAACATAAAGTAAGAACAAAAGTTATTTTTGATACAAAACATTGCATTGACCGACACACGTGGGAAAAAGAAGGCTTTGATGTTTATGTCTTAGGAGATGCTAAAAATCGTTCAAAGCATTAAGTCAAGCATACCTTTTCAAATTAGGTGATTATAACATGAAAGAAACGTTTTTAGGGGTAGATGTTTGTACCGATACGTATGAACAACTTGCTGCTAAATTGCTAGATGATATTAATCATAACCGTAAGTCGTTCATTGTTGCGATTAATCCGGAAAAGATTATGAAGGCCCAAGAAGATGAACAGCTGCGTGAACTTTTAAACAAGGCCACATATCAAATCCCTGATGGCATTGGAGTCATTTTGGCCTCGATGATCAAAGGCGGGAAAATTCGTTCCCGCGTGACAGGGATTGACATGATGCTTCGATTGTGTAAAGAAGCAGCAGCCCATGGAAAGAAAATATTTTTATACGGAGCAAAGCCTGGAGTAGCGGATGAGGCAAAAAAGAAACTAGAAGAAAAATTTCCTGGTATTCAAATTGTCGGTACGATGCACGGGTATGAAAAAGATGAACAAGTGATTAAAGAAGCGATTAATCAATCCAATGCTGATATTTTATTTGTCGCATTAGGGAGCCCGGCGCAAGAGTATTGGATTGTCAAACATATGAACTCTCTTGTTCCGAAAGTGTTTCAAGGAGTAGGCGGCTCATTTGATGTCGTTTCCGGAAGATTAAAAAGGGCTCCGCTCTTCTTCCAAAAACTTGGTTTAGAATGGTTATATCGCCTGATCAAAGAGCCATGGCGCTGGAAACGACAGCTTGTGCTTCCAAAATTTTTGATTAAAGCGATAAAAGAATAGAAGGGATCGTATGTCAAAATTACGAATGGCGAGCATCTTGTTTTTGCTATCCACCTTTTTCTTGAAATTTTCCAGCATGCTTCGCGATCTTGTTATCGCGAATTTATTTGGTGATTCATATGTTGTCGATGCCTATATTGCCGCCATGACAATCCCGAATGCGATTATTTTGTTTATGCTAACGGGGATGAAGGATGCCTTTTTACCCAGCTATTATAAATATGAAAGGCTGGGAAAAGGCTTTTCTCATTTAACAAACGTCGTCAAAGGAACGTTTTGGATTTCCGTTATTATTGCGATTGGTGGAACGATTCTTTCCCCATTCCTGATTCGGATGTTATATCCTAATTTTAATAATCATGGAATAGAAATTGCGATTTGGACAGCGATTATTTATTTTCTTTCCGTGGCGCTTGTCGGTATCAATGCCGTATATGAAGGGTATTTTGATTCACAAAAGAAATTTTCGTTTTCTACCTTTTCGCAAACGATTGTGGTTCTTTGTACGATTGGTGGCGCGTTGTTACTGCATCGCCAAACGGGAATTTATTCGGTGCCGATTGGCTATTTTGTCGGTACGGTCCTTTCTTTTCTTATCAAATTGTTTTATTTGGGACCGCGCCGTTTTTTGATGTGGAGCCAGCCGACCAATTGGAAAGAAGTTTCGTCTTTCTATATCGTATTTTTATCAATCGGGCTAACGATTGCGGTTGGACAAATCAACTTGTTTATCGATACCCTGTTTTCGGCAAGGCTCGGGGAAGGAGTTGTTTCTAATTTAAACTATGCGTTTCGGCTTGTGAATATTCCCCAAGCGATTTTTGGCGTAACGATTGCGACCATTGTATTTCCGCTATTAGCAGAGGCAAGAGCGAAAGACGATATGCGGCTATTTAAGATTGGAATTGAAAAAGGTCTTGTATACATGTTCTTATTTTTAGCTCCTACGATTGCAGGAATGTTTGTTCTTATGAAAGAACTCGTTCAAATTGTGTATGAACGCGGAGCATTTACAGCGAGCGCGACGGCCCAAACAAGCGAATACGCGGTGTTTTTTATGGGTTCGGTGCTGTTTTACAGTATTCAAGCCGTCATTGCGAAAGGCTTTTATACGCTCGAAAAAGGTCACTATATGCTGCGAGTCGGTATAATCTCCATTATTGCGAATACCGTCTTTGACGCGATTTTATCCAAAATGTTGGGGGGAGTCGGATTAGCATTAGCTACTTCTTTAGTTGGGTTTGTGTATTCAACGATTACGTTTACGACATTGTATAAAATTTCTGGTGGGTTCCGCCTTGCTGTTATCGGAACGGAATATATGAAAATTACAGCGAGTGCAATCGTTATGACTATCGTACTCTTTTTCGTCAAGTACGAGCTGCATGCGGATCGCCTTCCAATCATTCCTTATTTGTCATTCATGATTGTGTTAGGAGCAGCGGTGTATTTTATCGCGCTATGGCTATTCAAGACCCAATCATTTAGAGAAATTTTAGCGAAAGGGAGGATTAAAAAAGTTTCTACTTCAAAAGAAACTGGGGAGTTATGAAGCGTTTAGGGATTTTACAAAAGTGGAACAACGATATTGACTCGTTTTCGCCTTACTTTTTCTTTCCTTTTATTTTAGTTCTCTATTTTCTCGTGAGTTTGTTTGATTTTGGAAAAGTGGAATACTTTGAGGCCAATAAAAATATTCTATGGCCGATATTAGTAGGGTTAATTTCTTACTTGTCCGCTGTCCACATCGTTCAGAAGAAAAACTGGATGTTTCCTTCGTTTGGATTGAAATTTTTAAAAGGAAGAACGGTTTACTTTTTATATGCCCTTGGGTTAGTCGGGCTAATTAGCTATATTATCATGTTATGGACAGGGCAAATTGGGATCGAGGATGAATCTGTTCGTAGGCATTTAGATCCAAAATTAAACTTTTTAAGTTCGTTTTTATGGTTTTCTGTTCTTTTTCTTATTTGCGGTCGCGTTGTTAAAGAAAAAGAATTAACGAATCAACGAAAACGGATATATCTTATCATTTTGTTTGTTGTTCTTTGTTTATTAGTATTGATGGGATATCGAACTCCGATTGCGATTATGTGTTTTACTTGTTTAATCGTCGTTCATTACACGATTAAGCGGATTAAGCTATCGTGGTTGTTAACATTTTTATTTGTTGTTGGACTTGCTCTTTCCTTGTTTGGCTTTTTCCGTGTGATAACGGAAGATCCAACGAAAGAGTTTAATAGCCACGAAGGACCGGATGTACAAAGAAGCGAAGAGGAAATTGATCGAGATTTAATGTTAATTCGTAAGATGAATGAAACGCCAAAGTGGGTGCGAGGATTAACAGAGGCGAGCGTGACGGGAAGAATTGTCTTAAGTAAATTAATGGAATACACCGATGAACATGGATATTTGTATGGAAAGCTTCATGCCGGGATTTTTTCAACCATCCTACCGGGCGAACAGCTGTCCCCGCGCATGGAGATTACTGACATGGTGAACTCGCTAACGATTAAGAAAGGAAAATATATTACACGTCCAGGTCGCACGACCACTCCAACGTTACTTGGCCAATTTTATGTAGAGGGCGGTTATATTACCATTATCATCGGTTTCGCTTTATACGGTCTGATTTTATCAATGTTATACAATCAAATGAAGCAGGCCGGGGTGAAATCGTATCAAACCATTCCTTACGCTTTCATTACGACCATTTTTATGATTTCCATTCATACTGGGCTACTCGATTTAGTGTTCTTATTAATGATTGCATATGCGATTGTTTCAGGAGGAATTGAAAGAAAACAAATTACATGAAAAAATAATTGTTATATAAAACTACCAATGGTAAAATATACTTGAAAGTAAGATATTATTTCCTTCTGTAGCAATATAAAACAGGAACTTCGGTTGGTAGCCTCTGAAAAAAAACCACCTATGCAAAGATAGGTGGTTTTTTTCTATATATTATTCCTTTTTTGAGGGAATCGATACTTTCCATGAGCGAAAATCAGGCTGTTCTTTTGTTACTAACGCTTTTGGAAAAATAAATGTCCACGGTTTGCTTGTGTTTGCTTTTACTTCAAAATCATGAAGCGTAAATGCTCCTTGCGCGACTACATCCCCAGCAGCATCTTCGATTTGCAGCGGCAATTGTTGAATTTGAATGTTTTTGTTGCTGCCGTTGCGAATAAGCAATGTCGCATGAAGGTCACCATTTTCTGCTTGTTTGATTTGCAGCCCCATAAAGTTCACTTCGCCTGGTTTCGGCGGCTGAATCGATTGGACGAGAGACTGTAGTTTTTGTTTATCTTCATCCGCCAAACTTTTTTCCCAGCTTTCGGCCAGGTCGAGTGAGTGAGTCTTTGGTTTTGTTAATTCGAACGCAAGCTTCCAGTCGATTGTTGGAATTTCCGTTGTTCGTAATGTATTGTGCTCGAATAAAAACTTCCACGGTCTGCTGCTACGTGGCGGAAGTTCTCCTAGCTCTGATAAATCAAACACTTTGCGCGCAAGGATTTCGCCATTTGGTCCAATTAATAAAAGCGGCGTAGTAGAGAAAGCAATCGGTTTTGGCAAGCTGCTTCGTACAAAAGCGGTGACCATGTATCCTTGCTCTACTTGTTTTAACTCGATTCCAGAAAGAGAAATTTGATTTTCTTTTAATGGTTTTTGTTCATTATTTAAAAATTGATAGTAATATCGTTCTTCCACGCTAATCGACCATGTTGGGTGAAACGATAACTCTGGATATACCTCTTTATCGGTGGAATGAGCGGATTCTGTACCGAATAGCTCATTCGAATCGACTACCGTGTCTAACCCGTCTTGTTTTGACTTTCCTCTTTTGAAAAATGACAACATATTATTTTCCCCCATTGGTTTTTTAGTAAAACGTTCACGATTTCTTTATTTGATCGGAAACGAGATAGGCCAATTGGCGACAAGCGTCGCGTTCGATTTGTCGGTACATGTGTACAAATAACTCGAATCCTTCACGCTGAAATTGGCGAATCGGGTCTTCTTGACTATAGTAACGCAACCCAATCCCTTCTTTTAATCGTTCCATCGTATCTAGATGATTGAGCCAATGATAGTCGACAGTCGAAAGAAGAAATGGTCTCAATTGTTGCTGTAACTGTTCTTCATTCGCCACATGTTGTAACTGATCGATATAGGCTTCGAGTGCATGAAGTACGGGCTGTTGCACGTCCTCTATATCGTCGATTGATTGTGTCCATTGTATAGAAACAGAGGCCATGAGTTCGTGTAAGTGTGCGGTTAACTGTTCGATATTCCACTGTTCTGGTTCCACTTCGGTCGGGCACGCTTGCTCGATTTCATACGGGATATAGGAACGCAACATGTTCGTGACAATCGAGAGAGGATTCTCTGTTTCGAGAATTTGATTTCTTAATTTGTAAATTGTAGTCCGTTGATCGTTTAGGACATCATCGAGCTTTAAGTTATATTCGCGAATCGAGAAGTTGCTTCCCTCACAGATGCGCTGCACGCGATCGACAAACTCATGAATGTCTTTATTTAAGATAAGACCATCTTCATCTGTTTCTAATTTTTTCTGTAGCTTTTCCACTTCTTCTTTTGCAAAGCGGCGGAACATTTCATCCTCCAGTGAGATGAAAAATTGCGAGCGTCCAGGATCTCCTTGGCGGCCGGCACGTCCTTTGAGCTGGTTATCAATACGCCGCGATTCATGCCGCTCTGTTCCGAGCACGAACAAACCACCGAGCTCGGCCACTCCTTCACCTAACATAATATCGGTTCCGCGCCCTGCCATATTCGTTGCGATAGTGATTTGCCCTTTTTGCCCCGCTAGCGAAATAAGCTGAACTTCTTGTTCAATCGTTTTGGCGTTTAACAATTGAAATGGAAGGTTTTCTTGTCGCAAGTACTCGGCTACTTTTTCCGATTGTAAAATCGACGTTGTTCCGATTAAAATCGGCTGACCGGTCGCATGAACTCGTTTTGCTTCTTTGGCCACTGCTTTATATTTCTGATCAATCGTCATAAACACACGATCCGGTTCATCGACGCGAATAACAGGTTTGTTGGTTGGAATTTGCACGACATCCATCCCATATAGTGTTTGGAATTCTTTTTCTTCCGTTTTCGCCGTTCCTGTCATTCCCGATAAAATCGGGTAAAGTCGGAAGTAGTTTTGAATCGTAATCGAAGCTTGAGTTTTATTTTCCTCTGTTAGTTCCAATCCTTCTTTTGCTTCAATGGCCTGATGCAATCCATTGCTTAAACTGCGCCCTTCCATCGGACGGCCGGTAAACATATCAATTAACAAGATTTTTCCGTCTTTTACAATATAATCGACATCGCGTTTGAACAATACATGGGCACGCAGCGCTTGAATGACATAATGGTAAAGCGTCTGATGCTCTAAATCATAAAGATTATCAATGCCAAACCCTCGTTCAATCTTGGCTATTCCTTCTTCCGTTAAGTTTGTCGCTTTTGTTTCTTCATCGTAGTAATAGTCGACATCGCGTTTGAACGTTTTCACAATGCGCGCGCACAAGTAGCTTAATTCGGAGCTTACCCCCGTTTTTCCGGCAATGATCAGTGGAGTTTTAGCTTCGTCGATGAGAACGCTGTCGATTTCATCGATAATCGCATAATGAAACGGGCGCTGTACGCGTTGCGAGACATCGTATACCATGTTATCGCGCAAATAGTCGAAGCCGAATTCGCTGCCGATTCCGTACGTAATATCAGCTTCATACGCTTTTTTCTTTTCGGACGGCTCCATCATCGGGAGATTTAAGCCAACGGTTAGGCCTAAAAATTCATGAATTTGACCAATTAACTCCCGGTCCCGCTTTGCTAAATATTCATTGACCGTAATGACGTGTACCCCTTTTCCTTCCAGCGCTCGCAAATAGCTTGGCAGCGAAGCGACTAACGTTTTTCCTTCCCCCGTCGGCATTTCGGCAATATTTCCTTCCGTTAGCACTAATCCACCGATCAGCTGCACATCGAAATGGCGCATACCAATCACTCGTTTGGCTGCCTCGCGTACAACCGCGAACGCTTCTGCTTGAATATCGAAAACGGTTTTTCCATCTTCAAGCAATCTTTTAAAATAAATCGTTTTTTCTTTTAACTCATCATCTGATAAATTTACTAATTCGTGTTCTAGTTCATTAATGCGGGCAACAATCTTATAATAGTTTTTTAATCTCCGTTCATCGCTGTTCACTAACTTCTTTATGTAGGATAACATTCACTAGTCTCCTCCAAGCTTGTCGAATAGTCTCTTATACAGTTATACAGTATAGCATTATTCGTTTCTTGTTTCATCTGAAAGGAAAATCTTTCTTTCTTTTTTTAAAAAATGGATTATAATGTTAATTGTTAGGAAAATTTTTTCAAACTATGAAACTTTTTTTATTTTATTTCGTTATTTATAAGTAGATTCTCTTTTTTAGAGAAAGCTCTGTTCTTTTTTATTGTTGATTTTTGGAAGGATAATCAACTACTGTAAACGCTGCCTAATAGGGCGTTCGGCTTTCCTCAAACGCGGCTTATCGCATGGATCGCGCAAAGTAAATGAGGGGATAAAAATCAACGATGAGCTGTAACAGAGCTTTAGAGAAAAAGAGAATAATAAAAAATAACAGGGGGAACTTTCGATGAAAAAATGGCAAAAAGCCGTGCTTTCGGTTGGGTTAGCCTCAACACTTGTCCTTCCAAGTTTTGCCCAAGCGACGACACGACCGCCGCTTGAGCAATGGAAAAAACAACCGTACAATGTTGTGAAAGCACCACTGGCGTACAAACAGCTTGAAGAAGCGCAAAATCAAATCAGCGAGGATACGCTTATCGTCAAGTACACCGAAAAAATTCCCGCAAGCGTTCATCGCAGCTTTGGCGCGAACGTGAAAAAATCGTTCCCGCAGTTAGGCTATGATGTCGTTACTGTACAAAAAGGAAAAACCTTGCAGGAAGTTGCACGCAACTATGCGAAGTTAAAAGCAGTCAAGAGCGTGACACCAAGTTTTACATACAAAAAGCTCGGCACGAACGACCCGAAAAACGATAAAATGTACCCGCTTTCGTTACTGCAAATCGACAAAGCGCTTCAGCTCGCTGGCAAGAATAGGGTAACCGTTGCTGTGATTGACACAGGTCTTGACATGAAGCATCCAGATTTAAAGGCGCAGCTTTTACCATCTTATAATGCGGCAAACCCAGCGAATCCAGGTGTAAAAGATCTTCACGGAACACACGTTGCCGGTATTATCGGGGCAACGGCTAATAACGGCGTTGGCGCGCACGGCATCAACCCGAACGTCAAAATTTTGCCAATTGACGTCTTTAACGGCGGCATGGGGGCAAGCGATTATGTCATCGCCCAAGGGATTTTATATGCGATTGAAAAAGGCGCGAAAGTCATTAACATGAGCCTTGGCGGCTACTTTAACTCGCCGATTTTAGAAGATGCTGTGAAAAAGGCGATTGATGCAGGAATTACAGTTGTCGCTGCAGCTGGAAATGAATCGACGGATATGTACTCCATCCCAGCTTCTTATGAAGGCGTCATTAGCGTCGGTGCGACCGACAGCAAAAACCAATTAGCGGAATTCTCCAACTATGGTCCATCTGTCGATCTCGTCGCGCCGGGGGTCGATGTGTACAGTTCTGTGTACGATTCAACGAAGGGCGCTTCATTTGCTGAACTAAGCGGAACATCGATGGCCTCCCCAGTAGTGGCTGGTGTCGCGTCGCTTATTTTATCGAAATATCCAAATTTGAAACCGTATGAAGTTGAGGCGATTTTAGAGAGAACGGCCACTGATTTAGGTGAAAAAGGATACGACTTGAAATATGGGAACGGTCTTGTTAATCCAGTCGCCGCGCTTCAATTTAATGTGAAAAACTTACCGAAAATAGAAACGTGGAACGATGAAACGATTCTCTCCAAAGCGCTTCCGCTGCAATTGACAGATGAGCCGCTGAAGAAAACGGGAAGATTCACAACACCGGAAGAAATCCATTGGTTCAAGGTGGACTTGAAAGCGGGAGAAAGCGTTCAGTCTGTTCTTGAAGGAGCAAAAGATTATGATTACAAACTCATCTTCCGCTTCTATCCTGAAGGAAAGAAACAGTCTGATAAACCAATCAATGTGAATGACACACGCGCTGGTGAAGTAGAAGGAAAATTATTTACCGCAAAAGAAAACGGAACGCTTGTCATCGGTGTGACGGATGCAAACGGTCACTACAGCTTGCAAGGAAAATCAATGTATACGTTAACATTGCAAAAATTCGCTCAGTTGACAGTGGATGGACTATCGAAAGACAATCCGGCCGTTATCGAACAGCTTCCATTTGCCAGCGATACGTTGACGTTTGTTCCTGAACAAGATGCGAAAGAAGCCGATAAAGACTACTTCAAGTTGACGGTCAAGGAGCCAACTACCATCAAGTTGAATCTTTCGGCCGTTCCAGGGATCGACTCTTCATTAGCTGTCTATTTGTCCGATGATTTTTATCACCCGGTCGATCCAAATTCGAAACAACAGGACACTCCTTATCCAATGCTTAGCGCTAATCATAACGGTAGTGGTCAAGGGGAAACGTTAACGTTTGAAGCACAGCCGGGAATGGAGTATGTCATCGAAGCGTCAAGTGAGCCAATCGACGATTTCTCGTATTACTTTGGATTTTTCTTTGATTTGTCAACAAGCAGCGACGATGAAAAACAAACACCAATTTCTGCGATTCCGTATCGCTTAACAGCGAAAGATGTCACAAACCCTCCAGATGAGGATGGCTATCCAGCGCGCGACACGTCAACAGGCGAGATGCCGACCGGGACAGATCAACAACCTGGACAGCAGCAAGCGAAAAAGCCGAATGCGATTATTCTTGATGATGGAACATGGCGTTATTTTGAAAAAGAAGATGTCAAACAAATTAAAGAACAGTCCCTCTCTTACAATATCGGCGACAAGCAATCAGGATTTATTCAATTTAGCGAAGACCAAGATTTCTATAAATTTTCTGTCAACCAAACAGCGATTTACCAATTTACATTCGATACGCCAAATGACATGATTCCGTGGGCCACGATTTACGAATATGACGCGAAAAACGATGACTTGTTACCGGTCGCCGACTATTCCGGTTACGACTTCTTTACCGGCAAAAAGACATCATCGTTAACGCTCGTATTAGAAGAAGGAAAAGAGTATTATTTGTCCGTGGCCAATAATCTCTACCAGCCAGTGGCCGACCCATACACATTTACGTCGAAAAAACTGATGGATGCGCCAAAAGATGCGAATGAAAACAACAACGAGCCGATTGGGGCGACAGTGATTCAGCCAAATCAAGCAAAGACAGGCAACTTCGTGTTACCGAACGATGTTGACATATACTATTACAAACAGCGCAACGCTGACGACATTTTCTCTTTCTTTTTACGTCCAAACAAGCTAGATAATGCAGAGAACTTGCCGGATGAATTGCGCGGTACGCTTATTCCGATTGTAACGGTAGTCGAAGATACAAATGGAAATATGACGATTGACAAAGATGAAGCCGCGAAAGCCATCGATTTCTGGCCAACAGGATGGGATCCACTATATGATGTGAACGGTTCATTTAAAGCGAAAAAGAATACCGGCTATTTCTTTGTCACAACCAGTTTCTCATGGGACGGATTGTCGCTGCAATCGTACCGTTTCGGCATGGAAACATTCAGCAAAAAAGACGAAGATGCAGCGTCTGTCGTGAAAAACAACGTACCATCGAAACCATTAGGCTTCAAAAAGAACGGTAGCGCATATAAAGCGGTCGGCTATTTGAACGCTTCTGTTGATTATGGCGATAAAGACTATTATGCATTGAACGTGGCCAAAGACGGAAAATTCACCATCCAATTAGATGGCTCAAGCACGATGGACGGCGTCGTCTCCATCTACAACGAAAAGGGAGAGCTTGTGCAAACATTTGACTACTATGGTGAAGGAGATAGCGAAATCGCGACCGTATCATTGAAAAAAGGAAAATATTATTTCGTCGTCGAAGATTCCTTTGCCCGTCCAAACACACAACCATATACGCTTTCGGTTTCACCTGTAAAATAATGAAGGAAAAAGATGCTTTGAAATGCGACATGCATTTTGGAGCATCTTTTTCTTTACCTTTTTTAAACGATTTTCTCTCCGTCCTATTCCGAATCTATGTTACTATGAAGTTAGGAAATCGCAAAGGGGACGAGGCATATGCGCAAGTATTCTTTTATTCTTTTCTTTTTCACGATGCTCATCTTTGGCGGAAAAGCCGTTGATGCGCACGTCGTTGATGTAACGAATAAAGCGCAAGCGCAAAGCAATTATGAAGATTTTTATCCACTCATAGCCAGTTACAAAGGAACGAGCAGAGTGACGATCGAAAGTTATAGTCCGAAGTGGCGAACGACGGAGCAATTAAAAGCGCTCGAGGCGGAATTGCTGAAAAACAAGCACGGCGCCGAACTTTCGCTTCTTGGGAAAATCATGATTTTTCCTGATTATCCGGCAGGAGCGAACGTGCTTGGGCAATATTTCGCCGAATATCAAACCGGAAAAACGTTATCGCTTTTGCCCAATCGCGTCATTCATCTATATGGGGGCAACGATTTTACAACTGTCGAACAAATGGCCACGACATTAGCGCACGAATATGGACATCATTTTACGTATTATTATCTTATCAATCGCGAACATTTGCCACCTAGTGAGTGGCTTCGTTCCAAATATGCGGTCGCCCGCGAATTATCCCGTTACCCGTCTGTCCATGTTGATGGAAGCGGAGCATACGAATGGTCGCTGCCGGAAATTTTAGCGGAAGATTACGTGCAATTATTTGGCTCCAGTCTCGCTTTAAAAGGGCATATGCAAATGAATACGGCACTGCCGACGCCATTTGAGTTACCAAGTGTTGAATCGTATTGGCGCGAGCGGCTAGGGAGCGACTATGTCGTGCAGAAACCTCTTTCCCTTCTTCTAACAGGGTATGCGGAAAATCCATTCAATTCATCGTATTATAATCTCCGGCTTTATCTATATAACTCACAACCAAATACATATATCAATGCGCAAGACGGAAATGGTCGTTACGCCTCTGTCTGCCTTGATACCTTTTCCAGAGGTGTGAGCGAAAAATGGTACGACCCATCGAAACTAAGCGACAGCGTTTCATGGCTGTTTCAGAAAGAGTGGAACGATCGCGTTTTCTTCCGCGCGGTTCAACATACGCAAAAAGGCTTTAATCGAGGCTCCACGACGTTAAAAGTCGATTATCGCAACATCGCCGCAAGCGTGAGCGCCCGACCGCTTTTCCCTGATATAGATGACGAAGAGATCAAACAAGCGGCCCAGCTTTTATACAATCGCGGCATCATCACAGGATATTCCGACGGCGCATTTCACCCAAATGAAACACTTCTTCGCCGCCATGCGGCTCAAATGCTTGTCAAAGAACTAGGATTGACGCTGCCTGAAGGCTACAAAGTGAAAGCAACCGACATGAAAGAAGGCGACCTTGGCTATGAAGACATGGCCATTGCCGAAGCATACGGTCTGTTCGGTCAAGGTGGAAAACTGCGCCCGAACGAATATATGACGCGGGCCCAAATGGCGACTGTCCTCGTTCGTGCATATGCGAACGTGTATAAGAAGCCAGCGGTGACTCATTCGTTCAAAGATGTGACCACATCGTTTTGGGCGTACGAGGCCATTAACACTCTGGCTGATAACAACATATCCATCGCTAATCCGTTTCGCCCGGACGACATCGTCACACGCGGTCAATTTGCTCTATTTTTAAAGCGGACGGTGGAGAAAAAATAGCCACGAGGCTTGTCCCTCGTGGCTATTTTGCGTTGATGGCCCGATAGAAAAACACCGCAAATTGCGCGCGCGTCACTGCTTCTTTCGGACGGAAGTTTCCGTTTTCATCGCCGGTGGCAATGCCGGCACTTACTAACCGTTGAATCGCGTCATATGACCAATCCGTCGGCGCAACATCGGCCAAGGTTGTATTGGTCGCTCCTTTCTTTAAATCAAAGACCTTAGCGAACAAGACCGCTAACTGTTCACGCGTTAGCGCGTCATCAGGGCGGAAGGAATCGTTATCGGCAGAAATGATGTTTTCCTTCACTAACGCATTAATCGCTCCGACGGCCCAATGGTCGCTTGGCACATCTTTAAACGTTTGATTCCGATTGTTCATCGTTAAGTTTAAATATTCCGCTAAAAATCCTGCCGCTTCCGCGCGCGTAATCGTTTCGTCAGGTTTAAAGTAGCTTTTTTCATAACCGAGAATTTTTTCTTCCTTCGCTAACGCTTCGATTTCGGTCTTGGCCCAAAAGTTTTTGTCGACATCTTGAAACTCGCCGATGTTTTTTTCATACGCAAGCACCCGTCTTGCTCCTATGTACCGCGGTCCCCAATAAGATGAATCATTCAGCTTTGCAATCGACACCCCTTTGGACGAATCCGCGTGAATAAAGAGGTTGTTTCCAATGTAAATCCCCGCGTGAGAGGCCCCTTTTTTATATGTTTCAAAGAAAACGAGATCGCCAACACGCAGATCGTTCTTTTTTACCGGTTTTCCTTGTTTGTACTGTTCGGACGTCGTCCGTGCCAGCTTCACATCGAACTCGTTCATTACATAGCGCGTAAATCCTGAGCAGTCAAATCCCTTCTCGGAGCTGCCGCCAAACTGGTACGGCACACCGATATATTTTTTGGCCAGCGGTAACAACTTGTCATAGTTTTGTTCTGAAGCTGAGGCCAAAGAAGGAAGAGAAAAAAATAAGAAAAAAGCGAACAACGCTATTCGTTTCATGCCTGCCCCCTGCTTATTAAGATTTTTTTGTAGAATTTTCGAACATTTTCAACATTATTCAAAGTGTACCATAAAATATGTCTACAAAACTTTACAATTATGTAACAAAAATTTTGACAAAAAATTATGTCTAAAGGTATTGAAAATGATGGAGCGTTCAGTAAAATAAAAAATAGATGGAAGGCTACACATAAAGAGGATGTTAAGACCAATATAGAAAAATGATTCTAAAAATGGTTGACATTCTCCTTGGAAAAAAATATAATGTTGTTTGTAGTCGTTCATCCGCTAAGTTTAAGAGTAAGAGGTTAATAGATACATAATCTTCTCTTAAATTTAGTTGAAATAGAATAGAAGAAAAGGGAGGAAATAATACAGATGGCTTACCAACCAAAGTCTTACCGCAAATTTTTGGCTGGTTCCGTTTCTGCTGCATTAGTAGCGTCAGCAGTTGGTCCAGTCGTTGCCAATGCTGCATCATTCAGCGATGTGAACCCTAACGATTCACATGCAGCAGACATTAGCGCATTAGTTGAAAAAGGATACATTACTGGTTATCCAGATGGCACATTCAAACCTTACGACAACGTCACACGCGGTCAAGTGGCGAAAATCTTCGCGCGCATTTTAAAAGACCAAGGCTTCCAAGTGCCTGCTGACAAAAAAGCGTTCGACGATGTTCCAGTTGACAGCCAAGACAAAGAATTAGTGGAAGCAGCTGCAATCGTGAAAGCTGCTGGCGTTATGACTGGATCTGAAGGCAAATTAAACCCTTATCAACCAATCACTCGTCAACAAATGGCGAAAGTGCTTGTTGAAGCATTCAAATTAACAAAACCTGCTGATTTCACATCGAAAATCACAGACTTAGACAAAGCTGATGCTTGGGCTCGTGACTACATCCAAACATTAGAAGCAAACCACGTAACAGTCGTTACAGAATATAAACCAACTGACAGCGTTACTCGCGCAGCGTTCGCTTCATTCGTAAAACGCGCGTTGGATGTTTCTGCGGTTAATCCAAAAGTTGAAAGTATCAAAGCGATTAACGCTACAACTGTTGAAGTAACATTCAAAGATGCTATCGAAAATGTTGCGTCTCTACACTTCTCTATCGAAGGTTTAGAAGTGAAAAACGCTGCATTAAAACAAAATAACGACAAAGTAGTAGTATTAACGACTTCTGAACAAGAAGGCGGAAAACAATACACAGTTAAACTTGATGGCGAAGAATTAGGTAAATTTACAGGTATCTCTGCTGTAATCCCAACTTCAATTACACTTGAAACAAATTCTGTTCAAGGAAAAATTGGTAAAGAGGTTACTTTAAGAGCGAATATCGGTCAGAAAGTAGCTGGTGTTCCTGTAACATTTAACATTGACGCTTCAGCTACAAGCCTAAACAAAGATAGAGTAGTAGAAGTTTATACAAACGCAGACGGTATCGCAGAGTATACTTATACTCAATACGCAGCTGGTGTAGACACAGTTTCAGTATATCCTACAGGTGCTGCGTCAACTCGTGACATCGCATCTGTTTACTGGGGCGTAGAGCCAATCTTAACTCTAACTGCTGATAAGAAAGAAACAGTTGCAAACAAAGATGTAGTAACTTATACTGCTACTCTTTTAGACCCAGTAAGTGGCAAACCATTGGCGAATAAAATCTTAAACGTAACACTTGCTGAAAATATCAACACAACTACTAAAGATGATTCTTTTGCAGTTGTAACTGACGCTGAAACTGGAAAATCTGTAACTCCTTACCAAAGCGCAACTGGTGAAGAAGAGTTACAGGTTACAACTGACCGTAACGGTAAAGCAACATTTACTGTTTCTGGTAACAATACACAAGCAACTCCGATCGTGTTCTTGGATGTTCCGGCAGCCACTGGTGATGCTAACTCTTGGATTTATGGTGATAGTGACAATCGTTTAGATGCACGTGAGTTGCAAGTTAAAGGAGACACCGTTGTATTCGAAGGTGTTCAAAAGAACTATCAACTTTCATTTGATGTAACAAAAGATGTAGAAGCAGCTGTACACTATAAATATGACTATACACTAACTGTCCTTGACAAAGACGGTAAACCTTACGCTGGCGGTACAGTTTGGGTTGGCTTAGATGAGTTATTAGATAAGAACTTCTCTACTAACACTAAGGCTGTATTAGAAGATGCAGACGGTAACCAAGGTACAACACTACCAGTGACATTAGATAGCAAAGGGCAAGCTACAATCTCGGTTGTTTCGGATACAGAAAATGATACAGCTACTCCAGTTGCTTGGATTGACCTTAACGACGAAGGTGCACAACAAGGTGAACTTGAGGCTGGAGAACCATATGCAAAAGGTGGCAGCGTAACATTCCGTAAAGAAATCGCTAATGGCGCTAAGCTTGCTGTAACTTCTGCAGGTGATACAGGAGTACACGGCGTATATGTTCATGATGCTGCTACTACTGCTTTAGTCAACCCAGAGTTTGAACTTCAACTTCTAAACCAAAGCGGTAAACTTACAAACACAGATCATTTCAAACGTGTTACTTACACTGTGAAAAACACTGGTACAAACCCTGTAAAAGTTGTATTCAAATCTAATAACGTCGATTTCGACAATTACAGTGAGGGTGTTCAGGAAGTAACCATCGCAGCTGGTAACAGCTACACACTTGCTGGTAATGTATATAACAATGCTGCCGTATCTGACAACAGAGCTCAATTAGAGATTGTTGCTAGAACAAAAGGTAAACTTGAAGTAAAAGCTTCTGGAACAACTACTGACGACTTATATGTAGCTGGTCAACCTCAAACTGTTGAGTGGGTAGATGCTTCTGAACATACTTCAGGTGAGTTGACTGGTGAAGTTGTAGGTTACTACACTGGAAGCGATGCTACAGATGCTGGTTATGTAGTTGTTAAAGTTGATGGAACTAGCCAATATAGATGGTTTAAATACCAAGGTAATGACAACTTCTATGTTGGTACATCGACTGATTTCGCTAAATTAACAAAATTAGATGAGGCTGCATTCGAAAAAGCTATTTCTACTGGTGACCGTATTACTTACGACCCTGACAATACACCAAATCCAGATGTTCGCTTAATCAATGCTGATAACAGCAAAGATGATGATCAAGTTGATGTCTATGTTGCACCACCTACTCCAGCTGATCACATTGTTTCTGCAGTTGGAACTGATACTGATCACGATGGATTCTATGATCAAGTAACTGTTACATTCTCTGGAAACGTAAATGCGAGCACAGTTGAAATCGGTGACTTCGCAATTCCAGGTGCAACTGTTACTACTGTAAACAGCACTGGTAACCAAGTAGTTACTGTAACATTAACTGATAGTGTATTACCTGTAAGTGCTGCATTCCCTACAGTAACTGTAAGCAACGTATCACTTGCTGATGGAACTCGAATCAATGGTGAATCGCAAGTTGCTACTGACGATGTTGCTCCATATATCTTGAACGCTACAACTGCACAGACAAATGCAACAGCGCAATTAACTGCTAACGGTGGCGGAGTAATTAACCTTGCTATTAACACTGCTGGACCATTAGGACATACTATGGATGGTGCTTTTGGTAACAATTTACAATATCAAATTATCGACAGTGGAGCTGGTGGCTTAAACGTTAGCTATGCAGCCGGATTATTAACAATTGATTTGGGTGGAACTAATCCAACTGTTGCTCAAGTAATTGCAGCTATCAATGCTGAGGGAACTTTTAGAGCTACGCTACCTGCAACTACAAATGCAGCTGATACATTTACTGCTGCTGAAGTAATGCCTCCTGCTAATTTCACAGGCGGTCAAGATGTTGTAACGGTTGACTTCTCTGAAGCTGTAAACGCTGCTACTCTTGATTTAGCTGCTGCAGATAATAACTTTGACTTAGCTGGCGGCGCATTCACTGGTACAACAGCTGTAGTAGATGCTAATACAGTGACTATCACAATCACTGATGCTGCAGCTCAAGTGAAAGGTGATACAATTACAATTACAGCTGGTACAATCTCTGATGGCAACGCAAATGCAGCTGGTACAGCTGGTACAGTTGTTAACCCGAATAGAACAATTAACTAATAGGATAGGTGCCTGTCACCACCCGAATTCTGTTGAAGATTGATAGAAACAGAGAGTCGTCTTGGCTCTCTGTCTTTTGTTGTGTTCAAATCCGTGTTGAATGAAATTTCAAGGATATATTATATTTTTGAATCCATCGCTAACGCCTCTATTCTCCTTTCCGAGATAGGGGCTATTTTTGTTTAGTCCTGCGGTAATATGTCAAGCACCGAAATCTATGGAATTGGAAATTCTAAACCGCAAAAGTCCTAAAAAAGGCAATACTTAAGAAGCCCAGTAAAACCAAATACATTTACTGGAATTAATAGAAGGATTTAGGTTAACTAATGTTTCTATTTATCCACCTTCCTTCTAGGCGTGTAGATTTGGTCGTTACGTAACAGCGCATCGACCAAACGCACAAGTTTTCTTGCGGTTAAGACGAGTGCCCTTTTATGTTGGTGCTTTGGAACCTCATGATACTTTTTCAGGTAGTAGGCTCTAAATTCAGGTTCATTTCGTTGTACCGAGTTGGCAGCTTCAACAAGGTAGTAACGAAGATAACGATTTCCTGATCGTATCATGTTGGTTTCCTCCGCTTCAAACTTTCCGGATTGATGTTTGGACCATGTTAAGCCAGCATATTTCGCGAGAGCCGCCTGATTATCAAAGCGCTCAATTTGTCCAATTTCGGCTAAGATGCCAGCACAATAGACAGGTCCAATACCTGGAATGGTTTATAACGTGTTGGGAATGCCGTCCAATAGTTTTTGAATCGCCTTATCCAATTCCTTGATTTGCTTGGTGATACTGCGAATGGACTCGATAGAAGTCCCCAACAAAAGGTCAATCGAGTCTTCTACACATTTTGATAAACGATAGGAAGACCGAGCCGCCTTTTGGATGGACTTCGCCAGACATTCAGCGTCTGTAAAGCGATTTTTGCCCTTTTCCTGAAGGTAACGAGCCAATTCTTGAAGATCCATGGAACTAATTTCATCCAGGGTGTATTTTTCCAACAGTAGTTCCATTAGGGCATTTCCATATACAGAACTCTTTACTTCTGTCGTAAAGGAACTGCATTTGTAAAAAAGGTGTTGAAGAAAATACTGTTTTTCTCGCGTTAAATTGTGAACAAGATGATATCTCATTCTCGTCAACCTCTGAAGGGCGATAAATTGTTCCTGCATGACAGCTGAAAGTCGAAGGCGCCCAAAACGGAGTCGATCCGCAATCACCCAGGCATCGATATGGTCCGTTTTATCGAGATCCACATAGGACTCCTTAAACTTTTTAATGAGCTTTGGATTTATCGTAAACACTTTTGTTTTCAAATTCTTAAGAGATTCATCTTCGTGAAAGAACATGGCAGGATGCCAACTGTAAACGGAAGTGGCTTCCATTCCAATTTGAATCTCTTGAATCATATGTTTTTGGGCGATCTCGACGATTTGATCTCGTAGATACGATGCCCCGGTTAAATTATTATCGACGTGAGAGAAGCCAATGTCTCTCCGGCCAGATTCATGACACAAGCTTTCATATCTTGAGAGCTAACGTCGATTCCGACAAATAACTTCAAGGGGATAACCTCCTTTCATTTTAGGATCAGGGGAAGGATTCTTCGGGACGTCCCCAGTGAACTTGTTGATCAATCACCCTCGCGTATGAGAACTCGCTCTGATCCATGAGCTGCCTGGAAGCTGCCACTTCCAGCATGAGTTGCCAGAGGGAACAGCCTGCGGGTTAGAAGTTCGAACAAGAACTGGGGAAACAGACTTAAAAAGTAGTCAAAGCTACAGGAGGGAGAAGAAATTCCCCAAATGATCCTTAAGACCATTATCTAGGGACATCACGAAAAGTCCAACCCCTGGTTTATATAGGGGGGCTAGTCCCCCGCTAACTAAACTAGCCTCTTTGAAGTTATCAAAGAACAAAAAATGAATTGGAAATTACCTCGAAAGAGGATTCTAAACTTACTATACGAGGAGGGATGAATGAGTGACAGTTAAGATTTCAAGTATTGGATTAAGGGAGTTAGAAGGGTATCGTGTGCAGGTGGAGGTTCAGGAGGTGCCGGGGCTTGCGGCGATGGTGATTGTTGGGTTGCCGGATGCGTCGGTGAAAGAAGCGAAGGAACGCGTTCTTGCGTCACTTTATTCTTTTGGCTGTGATGTTTTAGACAGGAAAACCATTGTTCATTTGTCTCCACCAGAAAGGAAGAAGCATAGCACGATGTTTGATTTGGCGATGGCGATCGGGATTTTAAAGGCGAAAGGTCAGCTAAAAGAGCCGATTTCACCAGATGAGGCATTTTTAGGAGCTTTATCGTTAGATGGAACGGTTCAGCCGGTGGATGGGATGCTTCCTGCTGTATTAGCGGCAAAGAAGCTTGGTTTCCAAAGAATTTATCTCCCCTATGATTCCACACTTCCTCTTCATTATTTGAAAGATTTAGATTGTGTGTTTGTGCAGACATTGGAAGAAACGGTGCAATGGCTGCAAGGACAACATGTTCTTCCATTATCTCCGCAACAAACGACTCCCGAATATTTTCATTCTCCGTTAAAGAATGATCGAGATTTTCGACATATTATTGGTCATCATCAAGCAAAGCGAGCGTTAGAAATCGCTGCGGCAGGTGGGCATAACGTGTTAATGGTTGGGCCGCCCGGTTGTGGGAAAAGTTTATTAGCGGAAACGTTTCCTACGATTTTGCCGCGTCTCTCGAATGACGCTCAGTTAGAGGTACTCAGTTTATATCAGTTGGCAGGAGAACCATGTGCGAATAGAGGGTATCCTCCTTTTCGTCATCCGCATCATTCCGCTTCATCGGTTTCTTTAATTGGCGGGGGAACTCATCCCAAACCTGGTGAAGTGTCGCTGGCCCATCACGGTGTTTTGTTTCTTGATGAAATGGCGGAATTTACAAAAAAGACGTTGGACATGCTTCGCCAACCGTTAGAAACAGGGAAAGTGACGATTAGCCGCATTTCTTCAACGGTGACGTATCCAGCAAATTTTATTCTTATTGGAGCGATGAATCCGTGTCCGTGTGGATATTTAGGTTCAAGAATGCGTTATTGCACCTGTACGTCAAAACAAATCCAAGCCTATCGAAATCGTGTGTCAGGACCGATTTATGACCGAATGGATGTTTTATTATCACTGGAAGTTATTGATTTTACAAAAGAAATGAAGATCTCGGAGTCTTCGGAAACAATAAGAAACAGAGTAGAAGAAGCACGAAGAAAGCAATATGAACGTTACGGGGAAGAAATGACGAATGGGCGTGTTCCCTTTGAATTATTAATGGAAAAAAGTCCGCTCACCAAAGGGCAACGGCAGCTGTTACAACAATGGGCATCTCAGCATCAATGGAGCAATCGTGCGCAAACGAAAATTATTCGTTTAGCGAGAACGATTTCTGATTTAACAGGCGCAAAAGAGATCACAGATGAATCGCTTTGGGAAGCAATGACGCTACGACGACTAAAAACATATACGAAGCAACAAGTAAGAGCGAGGTAAAAAGGATGGGACGGCAAAAGCGGATCTGGGTGCCTCATCGGTTTTATCACATCGTTTGCCGTGGAAATCGACGTGATTCAATTATTTAAGGAAACGAATGATTGTCTGGTGTTTCTTCATATTCTTCACAAGCTTGTGTATCTATAATGGGTAGTCTATAGGATAAAAATGTATATTTTTATATAAATTACTTATTTATAAAAATAATTGTATAAATATATCGAATAAAACATTATTTATACACGTTTACAAAATTGGATAATCATACTAATATATAATTTGTGAGCTCTTTTTTTACTAATACTTTTTATCTAAAAAATATATTGAAGGAGGGAACATGTAGAATGTATTTATCAAAAAATCACAAAAAATTCCTAGCTTCTACTATTTCTACGGTAATGGTTTCTAGTATTTCAGCCCCGTTTGCTGTCAACAACGTCTCTGCACAACAAGTCATCTTCTCCGATGTAAAGACAGATGATTATTTTTTTGAGGCTGTTCAAAGTTTAGCAGCCAGAAACATTATTCAAGGTTACCAAGATGGAACTTTTAAACCTTATGAAAATGTTACTCGCGCTCAAGCGGCTAAAATGTTAGCGTTAGCTTTAGGATTGGATGTAAAAAATGTACAGGATCCGGGCTTTAAAGATGTAACAAAAGCAGACTGGTTCTACGGTCCGATAGCAGCTCTAGTAAAAGAGGGAGTACTAAAAGGTTATAATGACAAAACATTTAAGCCTTATCAAACAATGACTCGCGCGCAAATGGCAAAATTAATTTCTTTAGGTTTTAAATTACAAGAAAACAAGAATAGTAAATTACCTTTTGTAGACGTAAAGTCCGATGATTGGTTTGCTGGTTTCGTCGGGGCTCTATACGAAAACGGAATTACAACTGGCAAGAATAAAAATGAATTTGCGCCAAATGAACCTGTTAAACGGGGGCAGATGGCAGCATTTATTTATCGTGCTGAAAATCTAAAAGGCTTGACAAAAACAGCAAAGATTGAAAAAATCACAAGCAATTCAATTATATTAAATGGTGAACAATATCAAATTGACCAAAAAATCAAGAATATTATCAATATAACAAATGCCGAAGTCTTAAAAAATGCAAATGTCGTAGTTGAGACGAACGGGAAGCAAGTGACAGGTATTAAATATTTAGAGATTACCTCATCGGGAACGAATGGAAATCTTGTTTTAGATGGTCAGCAAGGTACCATCGATGGAGATGTAAAAATCAGTGCTGATAATATTACTTTGAAAAACTTAACAATTAACGGTAATTTGGAAATTAGCAAGGAGTTAAAAAATAATTTCTATGCTAACAACGTGGAGGTAAAGAGAAAAACCGTTATTTCTAATAATGATAGTAATTCTCAAGCTGCAGGATCAAATTTATTTTATAAATCATTAACGTATAAACTACCTTTAGCAAAAATTCAAACAGCTCAAGAAGTAAAAACAAACATTACATTTGAAAACGCCACATTGGGTGTAGTAGAACTTCATAAACAGGATTCTACCCTTGAAATGAAAGGAACTACGAATGTAAAAGAAATTGTTGTTACTTCCGATGTAAGTATTACGGCAAGTTCAGATGTTCAAATTTCTAAACTTGTTTTAAACAACGGAGTAACTAGCATTAAATTAAATGCTAACGTAAATGAAATGGCTGTGCAAACGACAGACAATCTGTCAATAGAGGGAAATGGAAATATTAAAAATCTTAAAGTTCAATCAGCGTCTAATGTTGTTCTTAACACTACCGGTAAAATTGATCAATTAGAAATTGAAAACGAAAAATCACAAATTACCCTTCAAACAAATGTAAGAATTGGAAATGTTCTTGTTCCTGAAGGACTAAATATCGCTAGCATTATAAAAAACTATGATTTAGTAAAATCTCAAATTGAAAAAGTTAATGGAAATTCGATTAATAATGGCACATCTTCAGGTGGAACAACTGGAGAAACAGGCGGAAGCAGCTCAAGTGGTTCAGGTGGTTCTGCCAATAATGGTTCGAACAGTTCCGATAATAACGGTTCTGCCAATAATGGTTCGAACAGTTCCAATAATAATAACGGTTCAAACAATAATGGCTCCGAGATACCGAGTGTAATTAGTCAAGCAGGCACTTATGGACCAAGCAGCGGACAAATCACTATCAATGGTGATGTAACCATTAACAGCCGTGATGTTACTTTGAAAAATGTGAAGATAACTGGAAATCTGATTCTTGGCGAAGGAATTGGTGAAGGAGACGTCACTCTTGAAGGTGTTACGGTAGAAGGAAAGACTGAGGTTAAAGGTGGAGGAGAACATAGTGTTCATTTCAAAGACTCTGTTTTAATGACGGTCATCGTAAATAAAAACAATGGAAAAGTCCGGATTGTTGCGGAAGGTTCAACAAAAGTGGTTGATTTACAGTTAGAATCGTTTGCAACATTGGAAGAAGCGGGACTCACAGGAGATGCGCCTGGATTTACGAATGTCACATTTGCCGAAAGCGTTCAATCCGCTAATCCAAACCTAACTGTTACGCTATTAGGGAACTTTGAAACTGTGAACTCTCGCGCTGCTAATGTGAAAATTGAACTTAGTGAGGAAACAAGTATTGAAACTTTAGTATTAAACGCTATTGCTACGATTACAGGAAACGGGCGCATTCACACTGCAGAAATCAATGCAGAGGGTATTCAATTATCTCCAAGACCGAGCAACTTAGTATTACGAATTCCAAATGGAACAGTTCGAATTGGTGGTGAAGAAGTAAGAGAAAGTTATTCTAAAGCTGAAAAAACAAAGATTAAGAAAATCGTTAAAGCTACACAAGGAGTTATCGATCTCGAGTTAGAAGATTATGTTGCTGATTTAGACAAAAGTGATTTTGTCGTAACCGCTAAAATTGGCGATCAAGTCGTACCGTTGGGAAATATACAATATGACCCAACAAAACAACGAATTACTTATGATCCGATTCCGTTGACTGATGGATATTTAAATAAGGAAGTGGAAATTACGGTTGCTCCTGCCGAAGGTACAGAAAAATTAGAGGGAGCGCCGCAAACAGCGAAAGTAAAACTGACTACAGGCTTTGAGGGGTATATTACAGATATCTACGGTGTTGGGGTAGAAGGTCTCACGATTAAATTCCGTAAAGGTTCTAATGCAAGAGCAGGCGACGTAGTGAAAGAAGTGACAACAGATAAGTACGGATACTACTCTGTTTCACTTGAGCCGGGTATGTATACCGGAGAGATTTCAGGACAAGGATTTGTCACTTCTTATATATTCGCCGTTGCGCCAGATAATCAATATAATGTTAATCAAAACGAGACGGCGATTCGCGCTGCGGCTACGAGTGAAGTGAAAATTATGTTAACATGGAACGAAAAGCCTGAAGATGTAGACTCTCATTTAATAGGTCCAACTCCTGACGGAAGCGGTCGTTTCCATACTTGGTATCCTGAGAGTGAGAGAGAGTATAAATATAATGGTATCACCTATGTAGACTTAGATTGGGATGATACAGATTCGTATGGTCCTGAAACAACGACGATTCGCAAACTTGTTGATGGAACGTACAAATTTATTGTTCATAACTACTCAGGTGAGCATCACGGTGATGTTCCTTTGAGAAAGTCTGGAGCACAAGTGCAAATTTTTAAAGGAGACTCCACTTCACCTGATGAAGTTTTCACAATTCCAGCTGGTGAAGGTGACGAATTATATTGGACTGTATTTGAAATGGTTGTCTCTAATAACGGTACAAATATTCAAATTAAGCCAATCAATACGTTATCAAAACAGAGACCTAAAGATTTGCCGCCAGATTACAATGGTTCTGTTGATCTTAGAACGGAACTTCAAGGGGCACTTGAAGATGCGCGTTCGCAACTCAATGTGTTAAAGGAACATTACAATGATCAACAATTAAAACCTCTAACAGACGCTATTTCTGCTGCGGGGGCGGCGTTAGCGAGTCAAGAAACTTCTGAAGAAACGTTGCAGCAAATTTTAACACAGTTAGAGGAAGCGCTTGAACAGTTTGATCAAACCGTGCCAGCAGCAGTAACGGAAGTAAACGTAACAACTACAGATAAAGATACGGTTAATGCGGGTGGAGTAGAAAATACAATTACATGGACTGACAGTGAAGATACAGATGTAGTATCATACCGGATCGTTCGTGCGGAAGCAGATGATATCAATGATGAAACAGCGATAGAGATAGCAAATGACATTGCGCCGGAAACACAAAGATACACTGATAAAACCGCAACACCTGGAAAAACATATTATTACTTCGTAGTAGCAGTAGACGGAGCAGGAAATGAAGGTGTACCGACAAACGGAACTTCAGTAACAACAGCTACGGATCAATCTGACACAACAGCACCAACAGCAGACGCGACAACTCCAGTAGCATTAACAATAAATACAACAGCAGGAGATAATACATTAGTAACAGGAGATGTAGTAACTCTTAAGTTTAGTAAAGCATTAGAAAACAGTAACGGTGAAGCAGTTGCAGCTATTCTACATGCGTTAGAAGGAACAGCCTTTGAAGGTAAAGTTGATGTAGAAGCAGTAGCCGGATCAAATGTAGACTCACAAGAGTTTACATTAACAGTAAAAACAGGCGAAACTGTAGATTTAAGTTCATCAAATATAATCACTTTAGCTCAAGGAGCTGTAACAGATGCGAACGGTGTAGCAAATGATGCACCAATCAACTTTTTAGTAAGCGATGCAGACACAACAGCACCAACAGCAGATGAGGCAACTCCAGTAGCATTAACAATAAATACAATAGCAGAAGATAATACATTAGTAGCAGGAGATGAAGTAACTCTTAAGTTTAGTGAAGCATTAGAAAACAGTAACGGTGAAGCGGTTGCAGCTATTCTACATGCGTTAGAAGGAACAGCCTTTGAAGGTAAAGTTGATGTAGAAGCAGTAGCCGGATCAAATGTAGACTCACAAGAGTTTACATTAACAGTAAAAACAGGCGAAACTGTAGATTTAAGCTCATCAAATACAATCACTTTAGCTCAAGGAGCTGTAACAGATGTGAACGGTGTAGCAAGTGATGCACCAATCGACTTTGTAGTTACAGATTGATAATTAGTGGAATAACAACTCCAACAAAAAGTTCGGTTCCAGCTTGGTCTCTGTCACTTCTCTGAATTTTAGAATGAAAGCTCTGTGGAGAGAAATCTCTGCGGGGCTTTTCTTTTTATTTGGATGTTTTTTGGGATGTGTGCCTGGTGTATAAGATAATAATGTCGAAAGGTTTTTCTTGACATAAAAAAGACCCCAGCTTACTTCTTGTTGTAAGATAGAGATACCTGACAGAAAACCTCAGATTCTTACAATCCATAAATGGAGGAAGAAGTAATATGGAGTTAAAAAAATATAATAAACATTTTAATAATATCCAAGGAAAGAAAGGTAGTCAATTCAGTTCTCAATTGAGGGGGATAAACCTAGAAAAAGTATTAATCGTGGCAATTGATGCAGCTAAGTTTTTTCAAAAAGCTTTAAT
>JBHGYD010000009.1:0-90151 GCA_041920415.1 Anoxybacillaceae bacterium | reverse complement strand
CTTGTGGATGTGTTTCGTCTCACTTCGATCCGTGCTAACAGCGTCGAAGGGTTTGAAACGGCATTAGACGGTATTTTATTGGCTTACACGCTTGTTTCTCTTGAGCTAGTTGAACAGTAGAGTTCAACTAGCACCAAGGGTGTTATTATCATTAGACATATTATTACAACAATTGTAACCATTCCCGAACAAAATTTATAAAAATAAGTGATTACTCACTTCATAATATATATCATTTATTATATAATCAAAGTGAGTAATCACTCACTTTTAAAAATGGAGGAAATCGTATGTCAGAGAAAACATGTATCCGCGTTGAACATGTGTCGCGAATTTTTGGGAAAAAGAAAGTCATTGATGACATTACTCTTGAAGTAAACAAAGGAGAAATTTTCGGGATGCTTGGACCTTCCGGAGCAGGGAAAACAACAGTTGTCAAAATGATTGCTGGGATTGACGAAGCGACAACGGGAACGATTCATGTGCTGAATACAAAAATGCCTAACCTATATGTCATGAAGCGAATTGGTTTTATGGCGCAATCGGATGCCCTATATGGGGAATTAACGGCATTAGAAAATTTGCAGTTTTTTGCTTCAATTTATGGATTAAAAGGAAAACAGCAAAAGCAGCGTATTGAAGAAGTAATGGAGCTTGTCAATTTAACGGATCATGTAAAAAAGACGGTCAACAATTATTCAGGGGGGATGAAACGGCGCTTGTCGCTCGCTGTTTCCTTGTTACATGAACCGGAAGTGCTAATTTTAGATGAACCGACAGTCGGGATTGACCCGGTGCTTCGTCAAGCGATTTGGGATGAGCTTGAACGAATTCGGCAAAATGGAACAACGATTGTCGTTACGACTCATGTCATGGATGAAGCAGAGAAATGTCAGCGCCTGGCCATGATTCGCGACGGACGCCTAATCGCGGTAGGCAGCCCGGACGAATTAAAGAAAAGTACGAATTCGCAAACGCTTGAAGAAGCATTTTTATATTTTGGGGGTGCGAAACGATGAGAGTTCGCGCGATCGTTGTTCGGATTATTCGTCAGTTTTTCCGTGATAAACGGACACTTGCATTAATGATTGTTGCGCCGATGTTTGTTTTGTTTTTAATGAATCTTGTTTTTAATGGTAAAGAATATAAACCGACCATTGCTGTTGATAAAAACGTTCCAGCTGTTGTTGTTGAGAAGTTGACGAAACACGATGCGAATGTAAAAGAACTTACGAAAACCGCAGCTCATAAACAGCTAGAAAAGCAACAAATTGATGCGTTTATCGAAATGGATGAACACACGCCAAGTATTACGTTAGAAGGAAGCGATCCAACCGTTAATAAATCGGTGCTTATGGTTGTGCAAAAAGCGTTCCAAGAACTAGCTCCACAAACACAGTCATCGAAAGTAAAAACGACCTATTTACACGGTTCAGAGGATATGAGACTATTTGACAATTTTGGACCTGTACTAATTGGCTTTTTCGTTTTCTTTTTCGTTTTCTTAATCGCCGGCGTTTCTTTCCTTCGTGAACGGACGGGAGGAACGTTGGAACGTTTGTTAGCCACACCGCTAAAACGTTGGGAAATTGTTGCTGGCTACGTGATCGGATTTGGTATTTTTACAACCTTTCAGGCAAGTTTAATTTCTTGGTTTGCGATTGATATTCTTGACATGATGATGGAAGGTTCCTTCTTATACGTGTTATTGATTACGTTTTTATTGGCTATGACCGCTTTAACATTAGGGACGTTACTGTCTGCCTTTGCGAATAATGAACTGCAAATGATTCAATTTATTCCGTTAGTCGTTGTGCCACAAATTTTCTTTTCCGGTCTATTTAACTTAGATACAATGGCCGAGTGGCTTCGTTCGTTAAGTGTGGTGATGCCGCTAACGTACGGGGCGGATGCGCTTCGAGAAATTATGATCCGCGGCAACGGTTGGAATGAAATTTCTTTAGATGTATATGTTTTACTTGGTTTTTCTCTTTTATTTATGGTATTAAATGTAATAGCATTGAAAAAATATCGAAAGTTGTAAGGAGCAAAAGTGAATGAACGAACAACAGTGGCTGAAAGAGCTGTTGAAAGGGAATAATGAAGACGTAAAATTAAGTGAAAAGCAAGTGAAAATTTTAGAGGCGGCCATTGAAATGTTCGCTGAAAAAGGATACGCCGCTACTTCGACAAGCGAAATCGCCAAACGAGCAGGTGTTGCCGAAGGGACGATTTTTCGCCACTACAAAACGAAAAAAGATTTGCTGTTAGCGATTGTGACCCCAACGTTAATCCAATCCGTTGCCCCGTTTTTGGCAAAGGAGTTTGTAAAAGAAGTATTTGAAAATGAGTACCATTGTTACGAAGATTTTATTCGGGCGCTTATTAAAAACCGTTATGAATTTGTGAAAAAATACTTGCCGGTGATTAAAATTTTTTGGCAGGAACTTGCGTTTCACCTTGAAATTAAAGAACAACTCCAGTTCATTTTTACGACACATGTTTATGAGAAGTTTAAGCGAATTATTGAATATTTTCAAAACAAAGGAGAAATTATCGCTATTCCACCAGATTCCGTCATTCGCATGACGATTACAACGATTGTCGGATTTTTAGCGGCACGTTTTATTGTCGTACCGTATCACGAGTGGGATGATGAAGCAGAAATTGAACGAACGGTTCAATTTCTTATGCATGGTCTCACGAATAAATAAGAAACGATGATAAAGGGAAAAAGAAACGCCTAATCCGCATCAGTCGGATTAGGCGTTTTGTTTGTTCAATGGTTTAGCAACGATTTTATCGTTTTCGATATCAATTTGGATGCACTTGACGAGTTCTGTTTCGTCAAGAAGTAAGTCGGCGATTTTGTCTTCGACGTGCTCTTGGATGACGCGGCGAAGCGGACGAGCACCGAATGCTGGGTGATAACCTAACTCGGCTAATTTCTCTTTCGCTTGTTGAGAAACTTCAATTTCGATCTGTTGTTCTTTTAATGTTGCTTTCAATTCGTCAAGCATCAGATCGACAATTTGCAACATATGTTCTTTTTCAAGTGGTTTAAATTCAATAATCGCATCGAAACGGTTTAAAAATTCAGGTTTGAAGTAAGAGCTTAACGAATCGAGAATGTTTGTTTTGCTATTGGCGTTTTCGTTACCGAAGCCAACCGTAATTTTCTTATCCATTACCCCCGCGTTGCTTGTCATAATGATGACGGTGTCTTTAAAGCTTACTGTGCGACCTTGGCTGTCAGTGAGACGGCCGTCTTCTAAAATTTGCAGGAATATATGTTGCACATCTGGATGCGCTTTTTCAATTTCGTCTAACAAAATGATGCTATATGGGTTTCGACGTACTTTTTCCGTTAATTGACCGGCTTCCTCATGCCCGACATAACCAGGAGGCGAACCGATTAATTTAGAAACGGAATGTTTCTCCATATATTCGCTCATATCTAAACGAATCATGGCGTCTTTTGAACCGAACAATTCTTCTGCCAGCGTTTTTGTTAACTCCGTTTTACCAACACCTGTTGGTCCGACGAATAAGAACGAACCAATTGGACGGTTTTTCGCTTTTAATCCCGCACGGCTGCGGCGGATCGCTTTGGCCACTTTTTTCACCGCTTCTGCTTGACCGACGACTTTTTTCGATAAATTTTCTTCTAAATGTTTCATTTTTTCTTTTTCATCGGCTTGTAGTTTGCCGACAGGAATACCTGTTTTCTCTTCGATGATACGTTGAATATCAGCAACATCGACTACTGGGCGTTCTTGGCTTACGCCATTTTGTAATTGTTTTTCCAATTTTAACTCTTCGTCGCGCAATTTCGCTGCTAGTTCGTAATTTTCTTCTTTCGCTGCTTGTGCTTTTTCTTTGGCGATTTGCGCAAGGCGTTCTTGAATTTGTTTTTCGTCTGTCGGACCGATGTGCAAGTTCGCTTTTGAACCTGCTTCGTCTAACAAGTCAATCGCTTTGTCCGGCAAGAAGCGGTCTTGAATGTAGCGATGCGACAATTTGACGCACGCTTCAATTGCTTCGTCCGTATATTTCACGTGATGGAATTGTTCATATTTCGGTTGAATACCTTTTAAAATTGTAATCGCTTCTTCGACCGTTGGTTCATGGACGATGACAGGTTGGAAACGGCGTTCAAGCGCAGCGTCTTTTTCAATTTGACGATATTCTTTTAATGTGGTAGCACCAACGACTTGCAATTCACCACGCGCAAGGGCAGGTTTTAATATATTGCCGGCGTCCATTGAACCTTCTGCCGAACCAGCACCGACGAGCAAATGAATTTCGTCGATGAAGAGAATGACGTTTTTGCGTTGTTGCAATTCAGCAATTAGCCGTTTCATTCGTTCTTCGAATTGACCACGAATGCCTGTATTCGCAACAAGCGATGCGACGTCAAGCAAATATACTTCTTTGTTTAATAATTTTTCTGGAACTTTCCCTTCCGCAATTTTCAAAGCAAGACCTTCGACTATCGCCGTTTTACCGACACCTGGTTCCCCGATTAATACCGGGTTGTTTTTATTGCGGCGGTTTAAAATTTCAATGACACGTTCAATTTCTTTGTCATGTCCGATGACTGGGTCAATAAGACCAGCTTTCGCAAGTTGCGTTAAGTTGCGACCAAATTGGTCTAAGAAACCGCGACCTTTGCCTTTACGTTTCGATGGCTGTGCGATATTTGGTTGCGGTGTGTTCATTTCTGAAATTGGAGAAAATCCGTTCATAAAGAAATCGTCAAATGGGAATGACGAGAAATTGCCGAAACCAAAATTGATCGGAATAGTAAGTTCTTGTTTTTCATAACATTCATGACAAAGATGTAATTGTTTTTTCTCATGATTGAATTGCATATTTAAAAACACCGTTGCTTCGTTTTGGTGACATACTTGACATAACATATCGCATAACCTCCTTTTGGTAGGTTTGACTTTGACTATCTTTGACTTTCTGACTTTATTATACTTTGACCTTTTTTGACTTTCAAGTACTTTTTTTCGATTTTTTGTGATATCGATGAAATGTTTTTGACAAAAATGTGAACAATGACATGTGAATAGTAGGAGGTATGGTATAGTGAACAAAGAAAAAAGAAATAGGGGAGAAGAGAAAATGAAGCGAAACACGTTTTTTCTAGCTTTCGTGATGATGATCGCCACTATCTTGTTTGCAGCTTGTAGTCAAACGAAAAAAGAAACAGAAGAGCCAGCTATTCTTAATGTAAAAATTGAGACGAAATCTCCAATCGAGTTAAATAAAGAAACAGAAATTGCTTGTCTTGTCACATATGGAAATGAAAAAGTCACGGATGCGGACGAAGTGAAATTTGAAATTTGGAAACAAGGAAACGAGCATCATGATATGTTACAAGCGAAGAATAAAGGGAACGGAAAATATGCGGTAAAGAAAACGTTCACTGAGCCTGGGACGTATTCTGTTGTAGCTCACGTGACAGCCCGCGATATGCATAATATGCCAAAAACAGATATCGTTGTTGGACAAGCATCGAGCACGCCAGCTGAACAAAACCACGAACATGATAGCGGAGAGCACCATGATCACCATCATTCGGATGTCACCATTATGATTCATGAGCAACAATATCATGTGAACAAAGCATCTGAGTTAGTAGCGCACATTACACATGACGGTCAGCCACTCGCAAAGGCTACTGTTCATTTTGAAGTATGGAAGGAAAATAGCGAAAAACACGAATTTATTGACGCACATGAACAGGGAAAAGGAGAGTATAAAGCAACGACGACTTTCAAAGACAAAGGCGTTTATTTCGTGAAAGTCCATGTAGAGACAAATGAATTGCATGAACATCAAGTCGAACAAATCACTGTTCAATAAGAAAAAGGATGTCCTAAACTCGGGGCATCCTTTTTCTCTTTACTTTCGTCTTTCTTTGCCTGTTTTCTCATATATATAGAACATATGTGGGACAAGAAGGACGAGGTGAGTATGTTGGCGAGAAAATGGTCTGGCGCTTTGCAAATCGCAGCTGTATATGTCGGAACGGTCGTTGGTGCTGGATTTGCGACGGGAAAAGAGATTGTTGAATTTTTTACGCAATATGGCGCATTCGGTACAGTTGGCATTGTCATTAGCGGGGGATTGTTTACATGGATGGGGGCGCGAATGATGGTCATGGCTCGGAAAATACGCGCTTTCTCTTATAAAGAATTAAATGACTATTTATTTGGAAAAACGATGAGCCCGTTTGTTACGCTTATCATGACATTGATGGTAGTAGGGGTCACGTCCGTCATGTTGTCGGGCGCTGGTGCGGTGTTTGAGGAACAGCTAGGTCTTCCAAAACAAGTGGGGATTATTGTGACGCTACTTTTGTCATTCGTTGTCATGCTTTATGATATAAAAGGGTTGTTTAGCGTCAATATCTTTATTGTTCCAATGATGGTTTTGTTTAGTTTTCTCATTATTGGAAAGATGCTTGTTAGTGGAAAGTGGTGTAATATAGCTCCTTTGCTCCCCGTTTATTCTTTTGAAACTTTTCTATCTCCATTTTCTTATGCTGCCTTTAATTTGGCGATGGCGCAAACGGTTCTTGTTCCGCTAGCGCGTGAAGCAGAGGACGAACAAATGATGAAAAGAGGGGCGGTACTTGGCGGGATTTTGCTCACCATCATTTTACTAAGTAGCCATTTCGTTTTACTATCATTTCCCCATGTGCTACACTATGACATTCCAATGGCCGAAGTGATTCGTACATTTTTTGCTTATTTTTATTGGCTATATATGATTGTGATTTATGGTGAAATTTTTACTTCGATTATCGGTGGAATTTTTGGGTTGCAACGGCAGTTTCGGTCCTTTTTCCCTCTTCCTAATTTTCTGTTTCTTTGCATATTGTTTCTTATTTTATATGTCGTTAGTTCGTTTCGTTATAGCTCGTTATTATCGTTTTTATATCCGCTTTTTGGCTATATGAGTTTTATCTTTCTTATATTATTAATGGGCCGAAAAATTCCTAAATAAATGCTAGTTAGGCATTTGTCGCTGAACGTCGACAAATGCCTAGCCGAATTTACGATTGATGAAAGCGGTTTACGATTTGTTGAAGCTGTTGGATGGAAGTGGAGAGCAGCGTGGCTTCTTTGGCTAGCTCGTGAATGCAATGAATTTGTTGTTCCAATCCTGCTGTCGTTTCGTGAACCATGTTTGTAAAATCTTTTGCGATTGTATTCACTTCTTGAATGGTTTGCTTCAATTCATTTCCATTATTAGTGATAAAATCAACGTGTTCGCGATTGCGAAGTAACAGAGCGTTCATTTCTGAAAACATCTGGTGGAATGTTTCTATTGTTTTGCTTGTTTGCAATAAGGAATGCATCGTTTCGTTAGCGTTTTGTCCATTTTGTTGCACTGCTTGTATTGCATCGTCTAACACATTTCTCATATTTTTTAACGACGATAAAATTTGTGCAGCAAACTCGTTCGTGTCTTCAGCTAACTTTCTCACCTCATGCGCAACAATCGCAAATCCTTTCCCTGCTTCGCCCGCTCTTGATGCTTCAATCGAAGCGTTCAACGCTAATAGATTCGTTTGTTTGGCAATGGCAGTAATGGCGGAAATCATTTCTATTACACGGTTAGCTTCTTTGGAAACGGAATGAATGAGACTTGTCGTCTTATTCATGTCGCTTTGCATCGTGTTCATTTGTTGTTTCGTCATTTCGATGAGCCGGTTTCCTTCGGTTACGGATTTCATCGTCTCATGCGCTTGGGTGACGACGCTTTCAAATTCATGTTGCATTTCCCATACTTCTTTCAGCATATCTGTTACGAAAATATTTGCTTGTTCGACTGATGATGTTTGTTGTTTTGCCCCTTCACGAAATGTTTCCATGGCAGCAGAGATTTCGTCAAACGATTCGGATAGCCGTTTTGTTTCGAGTTGCTGATGCTCGCTTACATGCTGTACGGTTTTTGTCGCTTTTGCCAATTCGGATAATATCGTACGTACTCCTAAAATGATTTTATTGAGTTCATAAGCAATTTGATGAAATTCGTTTCGCTTTCGAGCGGTGTGCACTTCCGCGTCAAGGTTCCCTGAGGACACGGTACGAGTCACGCTATACCAATGTCGCAATTCCTTGATGACCGTGCGATAAAAAAGACCGCTGATCACTAGACTAAACAGAATCGTGAGAGTACATACAAACAAAGGAGATAAGGAGAAAAAGAAAGCAATGAGAAAACTGATGGTTGCTGGAACGATCGACTGAATAAGAAAATGAAATTGTAAATACGGTTGATGAATTAATCTCCCCATTCGCACATTAAATCGTTTTCCTGTTTTGTCGGTACATAGCGGACAGCTCGCATCGACAAGTATCTCTCCTGTATCTCGCATATAAACTTGTAACAATGGTTCCGTCGTTTTCGCTGCTTTTTTCCCTACATCGTCGGAAAATACTCTTCCTTCTCGCAACCGGTTCGTATGGACGACCGCATAGCCCGTTTCGTCGACAATGAGGAAATATTCGTCTTGTTGCAGTTGTTCGTCAAGAAGTTTACGGATTTGTTCAATCTGTGCTTCGACGGACTTTTCCCTATCAAGGTGTCGTTGAATTTGTTCAGCGACTTGTACTACCTTTTTCAACGCCTGTTGAGCTCGTTTTTTCTTTAATAACTGATTCATTATCTCCCCCCCATTTCTATCTCTTTCAATATATATTGAAAATTTAGAAATATCAACTTCAAAAATGGATACGGTGCATAAAACGGGAAAATAACAGAAATAACGGAATTTTCCCTTATAAGCAGATAGGGGTTAATCACTCATTTTGGGTCGTGACGTATACTGTTATGACTAAATATGGGGAGGTTTTTTAAGTATGTATTATTTCAGTTATTTTCCTTATTCATCTTCGCAAGTCATGCCTGTTTACACAACAATGTATCGCAGCAACGGGGAATTTGAAAAAATAACCGGCATGATTTTAAACGGAATTAAAGGAGAAGCTACAGCTATTAATTTTTACGAGCGGCTGGCGAAAATCGCCCCAAGTGAGCAAGCAAGGGATGAAGTTAGACATGCGCTTGAAGATGAAAAAAATCACCTAAAACATTTTACCGAACTTTATGTTACGCTTACCGGAAAAAAGCCGGTATACAAAACGGAAGCAAGAACGTTTCATTCGTTTAAGGAAGGGCTTGCGTTAGCAAGAAAAGATGAATTAGAAGCATATGAAGATTACCGCAATGCTTATTTATTCACACAAAATCAGTTCATTCGCGACGTGTTTTTTCTTGCGCTGAGTGACGAAATCGAGCATGCTTTACGGTTTAGCTTTTTGCTGAACGAGTTAAAGTAAAAGAGTCAGGATCGTCGACCTGACTCTTTTTCGTGATGAATCATGTAATTTTTAGAGATCAGGGAACATATAAAGGAACAATGGGAAAAACAGCAGCTATTGTTCAGATCGTTCAAAGCATAATTTTTCTACTAGTACATAAATGAGAAGTATGATATATTAGCTTAGGGAAAATAGAAGAAGAAATCCGCACAGCTTGTTGTATTGTGCGGGAGAGGTTCTAGAACAACCCTCTATAAAAAACTAGGGAAGGCTATATCCTTAGGGGGTGTAGCTTTTTGTTTTAGAATGCTCTTTCTTCTTTATACAAAGAAAGGAGAGCGATAGTTTGTGAAAAATGAAAAAGCGGTAGTAGTATTTAGTGGCGGTCAAGACAGTACGACATGCTTATTTTGGGCTTTAAAGCATTTTGCTGAAGTGGAAGCTGTTACTTTTAACTATAATCAGCGCCATAAGTTAGAAATTGACGTTGCTGCTTCCATTGCGAAAGAACTCGGCATTAAGCATACGGTGCTTGATATGTCATTATTAAACCAATTGGCACCGAACGCCTTAACGAGAAACGAAATTGCGATTGAGCATAAAGAAGGGGAACTGCCATCGACATTTGTTGATGGGCGGAACTTATTGTTTTTATCGTTTGCTGCCGTACTAGCTAAGCAAAGTGGAGCGCGCCATATTGTAACAGGCGTGTGTGAAACGGATTTCAGCGGCTATCCGGATTGTCGTGATATCTTCATTAAATCGTTGAATGTAACGCTGAATTTAGCGATGGATTATCAATTTGTGATTCATACGCCATTAATGTGGTTGAATAAAGCAGAAACGTGGAAGTTAGCTGATGAATTAGGAGCTTTTGATTTTGTAAGAAATAAAACGTTAACATGCTATAACGGTATCATTGCTGACGGCTGCGGCGAATGCCCAGCGTGTATATTGCGCAAACGCGGCTTAGAGCAATATTTGGCCGAAAAGGAAGGGGCGAATGTATAATGATTCATCAAATTTACCCACAAGTATCTCACGATTTTCAATATGAACTTAATAAGGATATGCAAATTGCTGCTGCGCACTTTATTCCGCATGAGGCGGCAGGAAAATGTGCGCAAATGCATGGGCATACGTATTTTGTAAATATTACTGTGGCTGGAAACGAATTAGATGATTCGGGTTTCTTAGTGAATTTCCAACTATTAAAGAAAATTGTGCATGGAAAATTTGACCATACGTTAATGAATGACCATAAAGATATGTTTAATGATGTAAACGCGAACGATTTTCCAACCACTGAAGTAGTGGCGAGAAAAATTGCTGAAATCGTTCAAGCCCATCTTGATACATTACCAAATCGACCAACGTGTGTGCAAGTATTTGTGCGCGAGTCGCCAACTAGTTATGTTGTGTACCGCCCGAAAGCGGGGAAACGGTAATGGCAAAAACAATCCCCGTTCTTGAAATTTTCGGTCCGACGATTCAAGGTGAAGGCATGGTCATCGGACAAAAAACGATGTTTGTTCGTACCGCCGGCTGCGACTATTCGTGCCGCTGGTGCGATTCCGCTTTTACCTGGGATGGTTCGGCGAAAGAAGAAATTAAGCAAATGACGGCAGAAGAAATTTGGCACCGTCTTGTCGAGCTTGGGGACGACCGTTTTAATCATGTGACGATTTCCGGTGGTAATCCAGCGTTAATTAAAGCGTTGGGTGAGCTGATTTCTCTTTTAAAGAAAAAAAACATTCGCGTTGCATTAGAGACGCAAGGGAGCCGTTGGCAAGACTGGTTTTATGATATTGATGATTTAACTGTCTCGCCAAAGCCGCCAAGCTCCGGAATGAATACGGACTTTACCGTTCTGGATGAAATTATTGAACGGTTAAAGAAAGGCGGACGTGCCGAAAATGTCAGCCTGAAAGTTGTCGTATTTGACGAAAAAGATTTTGAGTATGCAAAATTTGTTCATACGCGTTATCCGAATATCCCGTTTTATTTGCAAGTCGGAAACGACGATGTGGTCGAACAGGATGATTTTACATTAAGAACAAAGCTGCTCGAGAAACTAGAGTGGCTTATCGAAAAAGCGGTACAAACAAAGGAAATGAATGACGCGCGCGTATTGCCGCAACTGCACGCATTGGTTTGGGGCAATAAGCGCGGCGTCTAAAATAGAAAGGAGAAGAAAACATGGCAGGAAGAAAAGATGAAGAACTACAAGGGATTACTTTATTAGGAAATCAAGGAACAAAATATTTGTTTGAGTATAGTCCGGAAGTTTTAGAAGTATTTGACAACAAACACCCGGATCGTGATTATTTCGTGAAGTTCAATTGTCCGGAGTTTACAAGCTTGTGTCAATAAGGGCACACTTCAGTGGTGACACTGTCGATTAAACCTCGTGAATTCAGGGAAAGGGAGTTATGGAACATACGGAGCATGTGATAATCCAATGTTTCCCTCATAGTTTCCCCAACCCTGAGCCAAGCCTCAAATTTGGAGAGGGTGCAGAACTATCAAGTACTTCAACATGGCTCAAATTTGAGGAAGGTGCAGAGACTATCGAAATCACTCCAACATGAAGCGAGTAAGAGTAGTGTTGGAGGAAGAGAGTAGAGTACATCGTTATGATGGAAGCGCGAGGGTTCTTATTCAATATCGCAGTTGAATAAGAATATGATATAGTCCACCTGTTTTTCAAAACAGATGCCAAAAACCGGACAACCAGACTTTGCGACGATTTATATTAGCTATATCCCTGATAAAAAATGCGTGGAAAGCAAGTCATTGAAACTGTATTTATTCAGTTTCCGCAATCACGGTGATTTCCATGAAGACTGCGTCAATATTATTATGAACGATTTAATCAAAGTCATGGAGCCTCGTTACATCGAAGTATGGGGGAAATTTACGCCGCGTGGCGGTATTTCGATTGACCCTTACTGCAACTGGGGGCGTCCAGGAACGAAATACGAAAAAATGGCCGAATACCGCTTAATGAATCACGATTTATATCCAGAAAAAGTGGACAATCGTTAACTTGTATCTCCCCAATTGTTGGGGAGATTTGTTTTATAAGGTCAAAAAAATTTTAAAAAAAAACTGTAGTTTTTTCTGCAAAACTTATATATAATGACAATTGATTTTTTGTTTGGGGGTTTTGGTCTTGGAAGGCAGGACGGCTCTATTAATCGGAGCAAGTGGATTAATCGGAAGTGAGCTTTTGACATTATTGCTTGAATCCGATATTTACAAACATGTGACCATTTTCGTGCGACGGGAATTGCCGATAAAGCATCGAAAACTTCAGCAGATTGTCATCGATTTTGACGATTTAGAATCGTATGAAGCGTATTTTCGTGTAGACGATGTGTTTAGTTGTTTGGGAACGACGATGAAAAAGGCAAAAACAAAACAGCAATTTATAAAGGTTGATTACGAATATACGATGCGTGCTGCCGCATTAGCGGAAAAATGTAACGCGAAAAGTTTTTTAACCGTGTCTGCTCTCGGCGCCAACCCGCAGTCTCTCTTCTTTTATAATCGTGTCAAAGGTGAAACGGAAGAAGCATTGCAACGATTGGCGATTAAGTCCCTGCATATTTTCCGTCCGTCGTTGCTTCTTGGCAAGCGGCAAGAATTTCGCCTTGCGGAAAAAGCGGCGGAATGGCTTCTTTGTCGCCTCCCATTTTTATTCATCGGAAAGCTGCGAAAATATAAGCCGATTGAAGCGAAAAAAGTCGCATTTGCGATGTTTTGCGCCGCTACTTCTTGTCAAAAAGGGACTTATATATACGAATCCGATCAAGTCGCTAACATTTCATAAAAAAACCGACCGCATCGCGATCGGTTTTTTTACTTAATAATTTTGTAATTTTTATGGTTGATGACTGTGCGTTCTTGCAGGTCTAATTCTTTATAGTTTTCCATATACGTTAAATCGACGATGACAGAGTTTTCATTGACCTTTTCGACAATGCCTCGTAATCCGTTTTTAAACTCAATAATATTACCAACTTCTGCTTTTTGCATTTTGATTCTCCTTTTTATATTATTTGTTATAGTTTGCCTTATTTTATTGTTTGAGTAAAGCCCCTTTGTTCCTAATTTTTTCGAAAAAACAAAAGGGCGGTTGAATAAGAACGCCCTTTTGACTAATAATATTCGTATGCGTTTATTTAGCAAATACATGGTTGCCGATAACAACCGTTACTTGCTTCGAGCGCAGCCAATTGCTTTTCGCCGTTTTTGGATTATAGAAAAATAATGAGCCATTTCCTAAACCGCGAAAAGCAAGGGCTTCTTCAACAGCGCGATATGATTCACGATCTGCCGGTTCGTTAATAGTACCATTTTCGACAGGAGTGAAAGCATAATAGCCGCCAGAGCGCTCATAAATCACTTCTTTAATCGTATTTGGAAAATTAGGATTGTCCACTCGATTTAAAACAACGGTTGCTACTGCTACCTTCCCCGCAAACGGTTCTCCTTGCGCTTCCGCATGCACAAGACGAGCTAATAAATCTTTGTCGCTCCAAGAAATGGTGGATGGAATCAGTAGTTTTTCTCCCGGGAATAATAAATCATTATTTTTGTGATTAAGATTCTTTAATTCAATTAAAGATACTCCGTATTGTTTTGAAATCGTCCAAAGCGTTTCGCCGCGCTTGACTTCATGTGTCATGGCAAAAGCATTTGCTTCTTTTGCAAATAGAAACGCAGAGAAACAAAGCGACGTCAGTACGAGCTTTTTTAGCATTTTCATAAATTTGCCTCCTTATTGTTTGCTTGTTACTAGACTAACAAGGATTTTCATTTCTATCATTATCTAAATGTTGGAAAATAGTTTTTTTCGTTGATATGACTGGTTTTACTGCCTTTCTGGAAATTTTTTCGGAAGTGTTGAAAATGTAGTTTATTGGCGATTTGCTTGCATATATAGAGGAAAATTGCCTATTTGCTTTTCTGTCTTTCCTTATTTCAAGCGCAGAAACAGCTTTTTTTCCTTATTCCTTGATTCGACGGTAACGTTTGTTTCGATTTATTGTAATAGTACCGCGGAATCAACAAAAGCGCGCTTTTGAGAAAGGATTTATAAGGAAAGATGCAGTCGTTTGAACAATTGGAATCGACGTATCGGCCCATGATCATCAGTATTATTAAAAAACTCCATCTGACGAGAGAGTTCGATGAATACTATCAAATTGGTTTAATTGCGTTATGGGAGGCTTCTCGGCAATTTCAACCAGAAAAAGGAACCTTTTCGTCGTTTGTATATAAAAAGGTGTATTGGAATATCGTTTCCCATTTACGTAAACAATGGCGTATGAAAAAGAACGAATGCTCTCTTACCGATGAATTCGTTCACATACTTCCCGCTTCGTTACCGCAACATTCATCAAATCGTGAGGCACTTCAAATGATTTTGCGTGATTTAACGGAATGTCAGAAAAAGTGGCTGATTGGCTATATCGTTGAAAATAAATCGTTAAAAAAAATCGCCGAGGAAGAAGGGGTTCCAATCGGAGCAGTGAAACAATGGCGTTTTAAGGCTTTAAAAAAGTTGCGAAAAAAATGGCATCTGTATGAACATTTGTTTTTATGAACAACATGAAATCACTCCGATTCCACTTCAGCGGAATCGGAGTGACTGTTTTAGCTTCGCGGCTCTTTCATATAGTGGTAAATGATATCACCTCCGCGCTGGGCGATGCCGCGGAAATGTTTAAAATCGCTACGTTTAACAAGGACGGAACGGAAGGAAAGAAAATCCTCTTTTTTTATAAGCAGTTCGGAAATTTTTCCATCGCGCAGTTCATCTAGTAGTTTTGTCGCTAATGTTTCATCCATATTGCCCACCTCAACGATGAACATTTATCAATTTATATTGTAGCGCAACGGGAGTGTTTTTTGTAGGTTGAGTTAACTTCCACTTGGCATCCTTACAGCTTGTTTGAGTCACGAGGTTTCTCGGCTATTTATGATAAACACCCATTTTTCTTACGGGCAAACACCCTTTACTTGTTTCATCATACAATATGGTAGGTATGTGTCATAGACTATGCTTAATGAATGAAAGAAAGGGAGAGGAATATGAATTATTGGAACCCATATATGAATCATAATGTTTCCTATGACGAGGGATATGATGTAGATGAAATGACGCGAAATGAAAACAATTTAAATTTACCAGCACTGCCGACGATGCCAGCAGCGCCGCCAACGATGCCAGCAGCACTGCCGACAATGCCAGTAGCACACACTTATTTTCCTTCATGTGGATGCCACCCAATACCAATGTGGCATGGAACGATGCCATGGCAGACTGGCGAAATGACTTCGATGGCTGACATGGGTAGCCCGGATATGGGAACATCGATGCCGATGGGCACAATGGCACCGATGACTGGCATGCCTGTTCCAATGGGAGGTACAATGGCACCAATGATGGGAGCACAAATGCCGTTTTCATACGGTCCTAGTTATTACGGAATGCCTCCATCCCCCTATGGATATGTTACTCCACCAGGATATTATCCGCCTCGATAAAGCGAACAGAAAAACCGTGACTTCTTTTGTCGCGGTTTTTTTCCTACATATATTTATTCACTTCAACATTTTTATAGGTGATGAGACAATGTGTTGATACGGAATGAAATGTTCATTTTTACTTATATTACATCTATTGAGCTTTTACTATTTTTGTATTAGATTGGAATGGAAAACGTTTACAAGGAAGGGGTTATAACGATGTCAAAGGAGTTGCATCGGCAATTAGTGAAAAAAGCGAATGAGTATGTATTTGCGGAAGATGAAAAAGTGAAAAATAGCCCGTATCGACTTGGTTATCATATGATGCCACCAAGAGGATGGATGAATGACCCCAATGGGTTAATTTACTTTAAAGGGGAGTACCATATATTTTATCAACACTATCCGTACGAAGCAAAGTGGGGGCCAATGCACTGGGGACATGCGAAAAGTAAAGATCTTGTTCATTGGAAGCATTTGCCGATTGCGCTTGCGCCAAGTGAAGAATACGATAGCGGTGGTTGTTTTTCGGGAAGCGCCGTCGATGATAATGGAACATTGACGTTAATTTATACAGGGCATGTCGACAATAAGGATCCAAAAGAAGTTCAATGTATCGCAACGAGTGAAAATGGAATCGATTTCATAAAATATGAAGGGAATCCGGTCATTGCGTATCCGCCTAGCGAAGGCTCTCAAGATTTTCGTGACCCGAAAGTATGGAAACGTGGTGACGATTGGTATATGGTGCTTGGTACTGGAAAAGACGGAATTGGTAAAGTGCTTTTATACCGTTCCCGTAATCTGCGAGAATGGGACTATATTGGGGTGTTATTAGAAAGCGACGGCTCGCTCGGCTATATGTGGGAATGTCCAGACTTATTCTCGCTTGGTAAGCACGATGTACTTGTGTTATCACCGATGAAAGACGGCTGGAAAAACCGTTATTTTGTTGGTGAGATCAACTATGAAACAGGAACCTTTACTCCGCTGCATCATCGCCCGTTAGATTACGGATTTCATTTTTATGCGCCACAAACATTTGAAGATGGAAAAGGACGCCGCATTTTAATAGGCTGGATGGATATGTGGGAAACGAAAATGCCATCGCAAGCACACGGCTGGGCGGGGGCGATGACACTTCCGCGTGAGTTAACGCTTTCAAAGGATGGAACGTTGCTCGTAAAGCCAGTTGTTGAATTGGAAACGCTTCGAACGCAACATCTTTCTTTCACAGATGAAACGATTTCGGAAAATAGTCCTAATATTCTTGAAAACATCAAAGGAACGCGTTTAGAAATTCGTACTCAACTGGCGGTAAACAAAGATACCGTTGTCGGTTTTAAAGTGCGGGCATCGGAAGAAAATGGAGAGGAGACTGTTGTCTTATTTGATGGTGCAACCGAAACTCTTTCGGTCGACTTAACAAAATCAGGGGACGGGCTAACGGGAGTGTGCCAAGGACCGGCACCATTAAAACATGGTATGTTAACATTGCATATGTTCCTTGACCATTCTTCGTTAGAGATTTTTGTGAACGATGGGGAAAGCGTGTTTACAAACCGAATATATCCGAATCCAACCAGTCAAAATGTGCAATTATTTGTTCAAGCGGGAACGGCTATTGTCAAACAGTTAGATGTATGGCAATTAAAATCAATTTGGTGAAAAAAATAAAACGAACTCATACTTGTACGAGTTCGTTTTTATTGAACTTAATTCATTGATTCGATAATTCCTTCAATTAAGCTAATATCATTTGTCACTAAGAAGGCAGGAAGCAAGACGAGAACGATTAACACTGTAACATAAGAAACAAAAATATTTTTAAATATTTTTACCATTCTCATTACTATCACTTCCCTTTACTTTTTTCTATTGTCACATTTTTGTCACAAATCGTCAATATATTTTTAGAAAATTCTTTATTTTACACAGAGGAATATTTTGGTGTTTGAATGTTTTATAAGATTTTGATAAAATAAAGAAATGTAATCACGATGCTGTTTTTTATATTTGAAGAGGTGGCAGCATGAAAATTAGAAAAGCGAATATTGTTCATGAACAGACAACAACGAATGTTTACATTTATGAAAATAAAAAAGAAGAATATATTGTCATTGCGATTCCTGACATCGAATGGTCGTTTTTCGTTCACTATGAAGAAGATACAGAGACACTAAAAGAAAGATTGTTTTCATCGCTGGCAAAAGTATTGACCGAAGAGCATGTTGAACCATTGATAAATAAACTTTTATATTGGATTCGTGAAATGTAAATAAAATAGTTGTACCGCAGTTCTTTGTACCGCAGTTAAGTTAAAGGATAAAAGCGGTGAAGCTCTGAGAGCTTCGCCGCTTTTATAATTATTATTTGATATGTTAGGAGTTCGATGTAGAAGTGTTTACAAAACGGAAAGCGGTCCTTGCTTATTTCATGTTCAGTATATGTTGGATTATTGTAACAGATCTATTCGTTCATTTTCTTCACCTTAACCGTTATATGCAATTTGTCATGGACATCAGTAAGGGTGGAATTTTTGTTATCCTCTCTGGAATTTTTCTTTATCAAATGTTGAAAAAGGGCGAACAATTAAAAAAAACAGCAGAGGATGAACAACAATTGTCTACGTTAATTAATTCAATGCCAGATTTCGTTTGTTTTAAGGATAGCAAAGGGCGATGGTTACGGGTGAATGATTTTGGGCGCAAGCTATACCAGCTCGAAAATGTAGATTATCAAGGGAAAACAGACCGCGAACTTGGTGAAATCGTCCCGTTTTTTAAAGAGGCGTTTGAACATTGTATACAATCGGATGAGGAAACATGGAAAGTGGGAACGCTTACGAGATGCGAAGAGTCTGTTCCAACGCCAAGCGGTGAAGTGAAAACGTTTGATGTTATTAAAGTTCCGCTTTTTTATGAGGACGGTGAACGAAAAGGACTTTTAATCATTGGGCGTGATATTACGCAACAAAAATTAGCCGAAACACTGTTGTTGAAAAAAGAAAAGTTATCTGTGCTAGGCGAGTTAGCAGCAGGAATCGCTCACGAAATACGGAATCCGCTTACTTCGATTAAAGGATTTATGCAAGTGATGAAGGAAACGAAAGAAGTAAACGATTGGTATATGGAGATTATACTGAACGAATTAGAACGGATTAATCAAATTGTCAGCAAGCTGTTAGTGTTAGCAAAGCCGCAAAGCCATGATTATAAACCATTTCTTTTAAGTGATGGTATGAATTATGTCGTTCAATTAATGAGCCATGAAGCGACATTAAATAATGTTGCTGTTTCTGTTGAGAATGCCATTCCTCATGCTTTCGTTTACGGAGATAAAAATCAGCTTATTCAAGTGTTTATTAATATTATGAAAAACGCGATCGAGGCAATGCAAAAGGGCGGAACGATTGATTTACGTATATGGGAAGAAGATGAAAACATAAACATAACGATTGCTGATACGGGAGTCGGAATATCGAAAGAGCGTTTGGAAAAAATCGGAGAACCGTTTTTTACATTAAAAGAGAAAGGAGTGGGGCTTGGATTAACGACAAGCACGAAAATTATTCAAGAGCATAAAGGAACGCTTGAAATTGATAGCGAGGTTGGGAAGGGAACGACCATTTATCTATCGTTGCCAAAATATAAAAAAGAATAACTATAGGGGCTGATTTTCCATCAGCCCCTTTTTTGTTTGTCGTTAGTTCCTTATTTTTCAATCCAAGTTGTAGTTTCTTCAAGTGAAAGTCGCGTTGAACGGTGAGCAGGTGCGACACTTTTTCCAATCGTAATTAACATAACTGGGATATAGCGGCTTGGGACATTAAACTCTGTTATAAATTTCTCAGAGTTAAAGCCACCAATTGCGCATGTTCCCCACCCCTTTGCCGTAGCGGCAAGCATGAGTTGCATCGCAGCAAGAGAGGCATTGCTAAATGCCGCATCGCGTGCGTATTGTTTATTTTGATATGCTGTTGTAATTTGTTGCGCAAGCGTTTCTTTTACTTCTGGTGTCATGTACCCCGCTTTTACTAACGGATCGTACACGCTATCTGTATTTTTATTTGCTTCAAGATCTCCTAAAACAGCAATCACTGCGGAAGCATCGACGATTTGTTGTTGGTTATAGGCAATAGGAAGCAAACGTTTTTGCGCTTCTTTTCCATGGATAATGAAAAAACGCCAATGTTGTAGGTTCCATGCAGATGGAGCTTGTTGAGCTGCTTTGATAATGTCGCCTAACTCTTCCTTACTAATCGTTACGTTTGGATCATATTTTCGGATTGATTGACGCTCATGTATCACTGTGAAAAAGTCTTTTACTGTTTCGACTTGGGTTACCATGTGTATTCCTCCTGTTTACTATAATTAATTAAATTAGAAAAAGTAATTAACTAACTTTTGGTAAGTTTAGTTATCGATATCATCATAAAATTACTGTCGACATTTGTCAAATAGTTTATTCGTGTATGTTTTAAGCAAAAATTTTTTCTAACAAGCTATCCTTTTTTCACCATCGTGCGATAGTAAAGGTGAAAGGAGGTGAACGACATGGCTCAAGCAGTCATCCAACATTCTCAACTTCGTTTGGTTTTTGAAGTTGGAGTTGATGAAGCAGGGAAACCAAAATATAAACGTAAAAACTTTAACAACATTAAAATGACGGCAACACCTGAACAATTATTCACGGTTTCTCAAGCGCTTGCTTCATTGCAGAAGTATCCGTTAGCCCAAATTGAACGAAATGACACTCATTTAGTAACGAATTGATAAGGGGGGGAAAAGGGAAATGGAGAAATCGTTGGAATTACAGTTTGTAAACCAACAAGGAAAAATCGTTCGAATCGTGCTCGAAAATCCAATTGAACCAGTGAATGCATCGCAAGTATCAGCCGTGATGGATACGATTATTGCCGCAAATATTTTTACTTCAAATGGCGGTGATTTTGTAGCGAAACAAGGAGCGAGATTGCTGCAGCAAGAAGTAACAGAAGTTTCATTGACCTAATCGAGAGGGCCAGTTCGCAGTTCGAACTGGCCTTTTTTCTAAACATATGTTGAGTAGAATGGGGGAATTTGATTGGAAACATACATGTCATTGATATCTGATCTCGGGTTTCCGGTTGTGGTGACTTTTTACCTTTTGCATCGAATTGAAGCAAAATTAGATGGAGTCATTGAATCGATTCAACGTTTGCCGCAACAATTATCGGAACGACAAATCAATGTGGAATGACAAAAAAAGCAAAGATAACGCAGATTAGCACCAAACCCTTATCCTCTATGTTGAGGATAAGGGTTTTTTAGTATTATTAAATAAATTATTTATTAAAAATTATTGTTTTTTTGCCGAAAAATATAATGAAAGGAGATTTTGATTAATAAGACACGATGATTTTTGGCATAAAGGAATGGAGAAAATGGAAACAAATCATCTTATGAAAAAACTACTAACGGATGAGCGGTTATTGTTCATTATTATGAATCAGTTGTTCGATATCGTTTTTTTAATGAAAGTAGAAGAAGGGCCACGTTTTCGTTATGTCCATGTTAGTTCTAAAGCGCTTCATTTAGCAAATTTAGTGGAACAAGACATAGGAAAATGTATAGAAGATATTTATCCGAAAGAGATTGCGGACCATTTAAATAAACAATATCGGAAAGTTCTTGAAACGAAAGCGATTGTTACGTATCGCGATCAAATAAATGTAGCGGATGAACTTCGCATTGCTGAATCAACGCTTGCTCCCATTATAGATAAAAATGGAACGATTCCTTACATTATTTGTTTTACGCGTGATATAACAGAGATCATCAAGAAGGAAGAGCAGCTAGAAGAAATTCATCAGCTTTTTCGTTCGTTTCTTGCTCATTCCCATGATGCGTTAATTATGTTTGATTTAGCGGGGCGAATTTTGCAAGTGAATCATGAACTAGAACGGTTACTAGGATGGCGTGAAGAAGAGCTGCTTTCGAAAAATATTTTTAAGTTTTTCGCAGAATACCGTTCGAAACTGAAGCAACGTTTAATGAAGCTTGGTCGCGGTGAAAGCTTGACATCCATTCGGTTATCGTTAACCCATAGAGATGGCTCAAGAGTATATGTATCGGCGAATATTATCCCTGTTTTCGATAAAAATGGAAATGTTGTAGCTGGTCTATCAGTGCTTAGAGATTTAACAGATTTAATCGAAATGCAAGAACAATTAAGACAAAGCGAAGAATTATATCGAAAAGTCGTTGAGTTTTTGCCAGATACGGTTATTATTCAAGTAAATGATGTGATTACTTACATGAATCCAGCTGGATTAAAAATGGTGAAAGCAAAGCATGTGAATGAAGTTGAAGGGAAAAAGTTAAGCGATTTTCTGAAAAAAGCGGATGAAAATAGCGATGAATGGGTATTAACGTCATTAGATGGCGAGCAAAAAGAAGTAAAAGTGAAAGAAACACCTATTCATTATTATGGGCAGGAAGCACATTTTCTTGTGATTCATGACCTTTCCGAGCAAAAAAGTAAAGAAAAAGAAATGGAGTTTATGGCGCAATATGACTTGCTAACGGGTCTTGCGAACCGTAATTATTTAAAAGAAAAATTGAATGAGCTGATTCTTTCTCATACAGGGTTAGCGGTTTTATTAATTAACATTCATCGTTTTAAATTTATTAATGATTTTCTTGGGGAATCCAATGGTGACGAGTTATTGCGAGGAATAGCGAAACGTTTGTGTACCATTCAGTCTGAAAATACTTTTTTAGCGAGAATTAGTGATGATGAGTTTGTTGTTGTGTACATTTATGAATATCAAGAGGAACTCGAGCAGTTACTTACATATATCGATTCTTTATTACAAGAACCGTATTTTATTGCCGGGGAAAAGTTGAATATAACGATTCATATAGGTGTTAGCTATGCTTGTGATGCCAATCTTTCGGTCGAAATGTTGCTGGGAAATGCCGATAAAGCGGTGTATTATTCGAAAATGAACGGAACGAGTCGCATTGTTGAATATCAACCGCACATGCACGATATTTTTGCGAAAAAAATTCGCCTCGAAAATGATTTACAAACAGCATTAGAAAACCATGAGCTGTTTCTTTATTACCAGCCGAAGGTGAATGTTCGTTTAGGAACTGTCAATATAGAAGCATTGATAAGATGGAAACATCCACAACTTGGGATGGTAAGTCCGGCCGAGTTTATTCCGATTGCTGAAGAAACAAATATGATTGATGAAATTGGTAAATGGGTATTGCAGCAAGCGAGTCGTGATTTGAAAGTGTTACAACAAATGGGGTTTTCGCATCTTAAAATGGCAGTTAATTTATCGGCACGACAGTTTCTAGATAAGCATTTAGAAACGACGGTTTGTGACATCTTTACGAAAGAGAAGGTAAGTCCTTCTTCATTTGTCTTTGAGATTACAGAAACAACGATTATGAAAGAACCAACGGAAGTCGTTCAAGTTTTACAAAAATTAAAGCAACATGGCATTACAATCGCTATTGATGATTTCGGTGTCAGCTACTCATCATTAAATTACTTAAATCGCTTTCCGATTGATGCGGTTAAAATTGACCGCTCCTTCGTTCGGGAGATTAGCGAAAATCGTAAAGGAGCAGAAATTGTTGAAACGATTATTTTACTTGCTCATAAGTTAAATTTATGTGTAACGGCTGAGGGAGTAGAAACGGAAGAACAAGTTCGCTTTTTACTTGAAAAAGGTTGTGAGGAAATGCAAGGCTATTATTTCAGTTGCCCTGTGTCGTTCGAGCAGCTTCCGAGCGTGATGACGGACTTGCAATCTTTTATGAAAAAATGGTGTACAACATAACGATATGTTTGCTCGCTTATTATTTTGTGCTTCAAAGGTTCTATTTGTCCCATTCACGCGTATTAGTGATAAAAAGGGAAACAGAGGGTGAGCAAATGAATCGTTATGAACAAGACATTCACTATATTCAAAGACAAGTGACCGAGTTGTTAAAATTTTTACTGAAGGATGGAGTCACTTATGAAGCCGATCATTTAAAACAAGCAACGGAGCAATTAGCAAGGGTTATTTACGATTTGACCGTTGTTGCACTAACGAAACATATTGATATCGAGACAACGTTTCAGGCAACGAGAACAAAAATGAAGATTGCATATAATTTGCTAGAACAAAAAACTATATCTCATCACGGTGGCTAAACGCGTAACAGCTGTTTAGCCTTTTATTTTTGTTAAAAATGAAACGTTTTGTACACGATAAACGTAGTTTATATAGTTGAAATGATTCAAAAGGAGCGTGAGCAATGTTAATCTTACAGTTAGCAGCGATTTTATTTGCGTCAAAAATTGCGGGGGATATTAGCGTTCGACTTGGGCAGCCTTCTGTACTTGGAAAATTGCTCATCGGTATTGTCCTTGGGCCAACAGTATTAGGAATTGTCAATGATACAGAAAGTATAAAAGAGATGAGCCAAATTGGTGTGATTTTATTAATGTTCATTGCCGGCCTTGAAACGGATATGGACCAGTTTAAACGAACAGGAAAAGCCGCGACATTTGTTGGTGTATTAGGAATTATTGTTCCTTTATCATTAGGGTATGTAGCGGGAATAGTAATTGGATTGCCAACAGTACAAGCTGTTTTCCTTGGGCTTTTATTATCGGCAACAAGCGTTAGTATTTCCGTGCAAGCATTAAAAGAAATGAATAAGCTGAAATCAAAAGAAGGTTCTGCCATTCTCGGTGCCGCTGTTATTGATGATATCCTTGTTATTATTGCGTTAGCGTTTTTGATGAGTATGACAGGCGGGGATGTTGACCTTGGGAAAATTGTGATAAAGAAAGTGATTTTCTTTGCGTTGGCAATTTTATTTGCTTGGAAAATCATTCCGATCGTATTGCGATTATTTGCTCCGTTACGAGTTACTGAGGCGGTCATTTCTGCGGCGCTTATGATTTGTTTTTCGTTCGCTTACTTTGCGGAAGCAACAGGAGTAGCCGCGATTATTGGTGCCTATATTGCCGGATTAGGGATTAGCTTTACCACTTACAAAGAGGAAGTATTTGAGAAAGTAGAAACGATTAGTTATTCGATTTTTGTGCCTGTCTTTTTTACTTCCATCGGGGTAGCGGTTGAACTTTCTGGAGTTGGTCAACATCTTTGGTTAATCATTGGTTTAAGTGTACTCGCTATTTTCACGAAATTAATCGGTGCCGCGTTGGGAGCAAAACTGGCTGGATTCGCGTGGAAAAGTTCATTGGCTGTTGGCGCGGGGATGGTTTCGCGTGGAGAAGTAGCCTTAATTATTGCAGGAATTGGTTTAGACACAAAGATGTTACCAATGGATTTGTTTGCTGTCCTTGTTGTTGTTGTGCTTGTCACAACCATTGTGACCCCACCTCTATTAAAAGTGGTCTTTAAAGAAAATACCGGAATAAAACAAGAGGCATAAATGAACAAGGCTGACCTACAAACCAATGGTCAGCTTTGTTTTCGTACGGAAACGTCAGTGAAAGTTGTTTGCAGAAAAATCGCTATGAACGGTTTTTCTTCGCTTGTTGTGTAGTGTCGACACTATCTTTTTCCATTTCTGATTTCGCTTTCGAAACAGTTGGATTCGCCATTTCTTGACCTACTTTATTTTTGCTATTGATTTTCTCACCATTGTCAGTGTGAATGACTTATGTTAAACAATATGTCTTAATAATGGCATTTAACTCGCAGTAGTGCTTTGTTGGAATTTGATGGTTTGCTTTGTTGATATAAATCACTTTAGTGTGAGGGACATATGTTTTAAACAACGTTTCGTAAGAATGAATGTAGTAATCACAAGCGCCGTATACAAGAAGAAGCGGCATCGTTAATTCGGATAAGCGATTGGTACTACGGTATTGAAGTCCTTCATTGTACATGTCTAGCAAATCTTTTTTATTTACTAATCGCACATATTGTTCAATCACCTTTTTTCCATGTTATTGTTACCGTGCGATTTTCCTAATGCTTTGGCCAGTAAAGAAATAGCACCACTTTTTACAGTGTAAATGCCGCATAAAAATTCTAAGTATAGTAAGGTTGTACACACTTCAGAAAATCCACCAATTAATACTAACATTTCGGTTTTATGTGGATAGCGTAATGCAAACTCTTGAGCGATGGAGCCACCATTTGAATAGCCGCAAATAACGACCTGTTCAATTTCAAGTGCATCGAGTAATTGCTTTATATCTTGCGCGAGTAGAGGAATCGTAATCGGTCGATTTGAAGGGCTGCTTTTTCCATTTCCACGCATATCATACGTAATGACACGAAAGTTGGTTGATAATGCTCGTTGATTGGCAAAGACAATGCTCCCCATTCCTGGAGGGTGAATGAATAAAAGCGGTTTCCCCGTCCCCTCTTCCTCATAATAAAGACGAACATCATCTTCTACAGTAATATAAGGCATGATCATAACCTCCATTTATACCATCCTTCATAGTATGGATACAGAGGAGAAAAAATAATCAAAAGAGCAAATGTAAAAAGAGCTGGCCTCGTAAAGGTTTGTGCCAGCTCTCAGTTTTTCAAAAGAATGTGTTTCTATTTTTTTGTGATCACTTGATTGATTTCAGTAAGAATGATTTGCACTGCTTCGTTGACAGAATCAACGATATAGCGTGCTTCTTTTTTTACATCTGGATGGGCGTGGGACATTACAAAACTATACGGAGTTAGACGAAACATTGGTATATCATTAAACGAATCACCAAAACAAGCCGTTTCTTCAGGTGTAACATCTAAGTGTTCCATTAACGAACGAAGTGCGTTTCCTTTGCTAATGTTTTTTGGCATAATATCGAGGCAGCGTTCCTCAGAAATAAACGTATCGACTAAATCGCCAAACTGTTTCGTGACTTGTTGTTGAAATGATGTAATGACATCATTTTCCGCTAATACAGTAATTTTCGAAGGATAGATGGTTGTGCCAATGGCTTTGATCATATTTGGAGCTTCAATAATATCATGGAATAGTCGTACCTGTAATTGGCGAACCTGTTCTGTTAATGTTTCAACAAAATTCGTGTTTTCATTGCAAACCAAAATAATTGCTTCTAGTTGTTTTGCTTCTTGATAAATTTGGCGTGCCACTGTTGGCTCGAATGTCGCTGAATGAAGAGAAACATCTGTTTTTGTATAAATATAAGCACCATTTTGGCTGACACGGTGCGCTTTTTGTTCAATTTCTTTTAACACTTCTAAAATTTCAATATCCATGCGACCGGACGCGACGGCAAAATCCATTCCATGTTCAATGGCTGCTTGAATGGCTCGCTTATCTTCCTCTTTGATTTTTTTATCAAATCCAAGCAATGTTCCGTCTAAGTCGCTGACAATTAATTTAATCAATGTCGTTCCCGCCTTTCATTAAAAACGTCAAAACTACGTCGAACACGTTTTATATTATAGGAAATGATGGAACAGAAAACAATTTTTTCGTCTGTTTCAATGTTTCCGTCGTAGTATAGTAAAAAGAATGGATTACGTTCGTTGATAGAAACAGTGGTTCATGACATTTGTCCTTTTTTCTCCATTGACGAAGAAAGATTCGTTTCGTAAGATGATAGTATTGTAAACGTTTAAATTAAAGGAGCTGGGCTTTGTGAGAAAGTCCTTTCGAGTGGAAAGAGTATTAAACAACAATGTTTTAATCGCATCGCATCCTGAGTACGATGAAGTTGTTTTATTAGGAAAAGGAATTGGGTTTGGCAAGAAAAAAGGGGATTTCATTGAGCAAAGTGCGGTTGAAAAATGGTTTATTTTAAAAAATGAACGGGAACAAGAGCAGTATAAAAAATTGCTTCCTGATCTCGATGAAGAGTTCATCGGTGTGATGAACGAGATCATGCAGCACATTAAAAAACGCGTGAATGCACCGCTGAATGAACACATTCATGTCGCTCTAACCGATCATATTTCCTTTACGATCAAGCGAATCGAGCAAGGACTTGATTTAAAAAACCCATTTTTAATCGAGACAAAAAGTTTGTATCCTCTTGAATACGAAATCGCCCAAGAAGTTGTCGAAATGTTAAATGAAAAGTTACATGTGCAATTGCCTGAAGGAGAAGCAGGATTTATTGCTTTGCATATTCATAGCGGTATTTCGAAACAAAGTCTTTCCGAAGTGAATCAGCATTCGCAGTTAATCGCAAAGCTCATTGGCATTGTCGAAGAACAGCTTGGCATTGTTATTGACCGTGAAAGCATTCATTATTTACGATTTATTCGTCATTTACGATATGCCATTGAGCGCGTCAAAAAAGGAGAAAGAGTCGAAGAACCAAAAAAATTGTCGAAAATCTTGAAAGAAGAATACCCTATATGCTATAATCTTGCTTGGAAGCTAGTCAAAGTGATGCAACAAACATTACAACAACCCGTCGATGAGGCGGAAGCCGTTTATTTAACGATGCATTTGCAAAGGCTTGCAAAAAAAAGTGAATAAATGTTGTCTTATCTTTACGTGTTACTGATTCGATCAGGCATGAGTAAAGAAGACAGAGTAGGACAAACAAGGGAAAAGTAGCTTTTCTTTTCCGTTGTAAGCGTTCTATTTTGTTCTTTCTTTGCTCATGCCTTTTATTTTTAGGTAGAGTTTCTTTATGAGGAGGAAACATTCTTCCGATAAATGTTCCTTATGAAGCTCGACCGATTGTTTCTTTTTTCTTTCTTTGCAAATGCTTACACTTGTCAGATGTCTGACTAATAAAGAAAATCATTGCTTGTACATGAAATGAATGTTTGTTGCAAAACTTATACAAAAAAGGAGGGGTACCACGATGAAAAGAGCATTTGGTACATTACAAAAAGTCGGTAAAGCGCTCATGCTTCCAGTTGCGATTTTGCCGGCAGCCGGTATTTTACTCGCTTTTGGTAATGCTTTACAAAACCCAGCGTTAACCGACAAACTTCCTGCGTTAAAAGCAGATTGGGTTGTTCTGATCGCAAAGGTAATGGAGCAATCAGGGGGGATTGTATTCTCTAACCTTTCTTTACTCTTTGCTGTCGGAGTAGCGATTGGTCTAGCAGGCGGTGAAGGTGTTGCTGGTCTTGCGGCTATTATCGGTTATTTAATTATGAATATTACGATGAGCGTCATTTTAGGTGTAACACCTGATAAAATTGGAACAGATCCGTCTTTTGCTAGCGTATTAGGCATTCCGACCTTACAAACAGGTGTATTTGGCGGTATTATCGTCGGTATTTTAGCGGCTTATATGTATAATAAATACTTTAATATTGAACTGCCACAATATTTAGGGTTCTTTGCTGGAAAACGTTTCGTGCCAATTATAACAGCGGCTTCTGCTGTTGTTTTAGGTATTGTGATGACATGGGTATGGCCACCTGTGCAACACGGTTTAAACGCATTCTCACATAACATGATTGACTCAAACAAAACATTAGCAGCATTTATTTTCGGTGTCATTGAACGCGCGCTTATTCCATTTGGCTTACACCATATTTTCTATGCGCCATTCTGGTTTGAGTTTGGTGAATATGTAAGTAAAACTGGAGAGATTGTCCACGGTGACCAAAAAATCTTTTTCGCTCAACTGAAAGATGGTGTTCCATTAACAGCCGGAACATTTATGACTGGTAAATTCCCATTCATGATGTTCGGTCTTCCAGCAGCAGCGCTTGCGATTTATCATGAAGCGCGCCCAGAAAATAAAAAAGTGGTTGCTGGTATCATGGCTTCAGCGGCACTAACATCTTTCTTAACAGGGATTACAGAACCAATTGAGTTCTCATTCTTATTCGTTGCACCAGCTTTATTTGCGATTCATACGATTTTTGCTGGATTGTCATTTATGATTATGCACATTTTGAACGTCAAAATCGGTATGACATTCTCTGGTGGTGTCATCGACTACTTGTTATTCGGTGTACTTCCAAACCGTACAGCATGGTGGCTTGTCATTCCGGTAGGATTAGTGTTTGCGGTTATTTACTATTTCGGATTCCGCTTTGCCATTCGTAAATGGGATTTAGCAACACCAGGACGTGAAAAAGTTACAGAAGAAACACCAACTGCAGCAGCTGGCGCAGACGATCTTCCATATGAAGTATTGGCAGCGCTTGGCGGCAAAGACAATATCGCTCATTTAGATGCGTGTATTACTCGTTTACGCGTATCTGTTAATGACATTAAACATGTTGATAAAGATCGCTTAAAAGCGTTAGGAGCCGCGGGTGTTCTTGAAGTCGGAAACAACGTTCAAGCGATTTTCGGTCCAAAGTCTGATATTTTAAAAGGACAAATTAAAGATATTATGGAAGGACGCGCTCCAGCACGTGTAAAAGAGGAGCCAAAAACTACTGATTCTCAAGTAGAAGCGGGGACAGAAACGATTGCCGCACCATTAACAGGTGAAGTACTTCCGCTTTCTGAAGTACCAGACCAAGTGTTTTCACAAAAAATGATGGGTGATGGTTTTGCGATTATGCCAACAGACGGCACGGTTGTTTCACCTGTAGATGGTAAAATTGTAAATATATTCCCAACTAAACATGCGATTGGCATTGAGTCAACAAGTGGACGAGAAATTTTAATTCACTTCGGCATTGATACAGTTAAATTAAATGGTCAAGGATTTGAAGCACTTGTTGCTCAAGGAGACGAAGTGAAAAAAGGACAACCGTTATTAAAAGTGGATTTAGAATACGTGAAAGAGAATGCACCTTCTATCATCACTCCAATTATCTTTACGAACTTGAAAGCGAATGAATCTGTCAAAGTTGAAAAACAAGGTGCTGTGACAAAAGGGGAAGACAACATCGTTACAATAGGAAAATAATAAAAATGGTTCGCATAGAGAAACGAAAAAAAGGGTTTCTCTATGTGACTTCCTTCTTTATTGAATATCGGCATATATGTTTGTTATGATGACAAAGAAAAAATATATGGAAAAGGAGATTGACGAAAATGGCTGAAAAAGTGTTTAAAGTAACTGCAGAATCTGGTATTCATGCTCGACCTGCGACATTACTTGTACAAACAGCAAGTAAATTCAACAGCGACATTAACTTAGAGTATAATGGCAAAACAGTGAACTTAAAATCTATCATGGGTGTTATGTCTTTAGGTGTTCCACAAGGTGCTCAAATTAAAATCGTAGCTGAGGGAGCAGATGCAGCAGAAGCAATGGCAGCTTTAACAGAAATGTTAGCAAAAGAAGGTCTTGCAGAGTAATGTCTAAAAAGATTCAAGGTATTGCTGCATCAAGCGGTATCGCCATTGCAAAGGCGTACCGCTTAGAAACCCCTAATTTAGTCGTTGAGAAAAAAAGCATTGTTGACCCACAATCGGAAGTAGCTCGTTTTGAATCCGCGATTGCGAAGGCAAAAGAGGAGCTAGAGCTGATTAAAAACCATGCATTACAACAATTAGGGGAAGATAAAGCTGCGATTTTTTCTGCGCACCTTCTTGTGTTAAGCGACCCAGAATTGTTAAATCCGGTGAAAGATAAAATTCAGGCGGAGCAAGTAAACGCGGAATATGCACTCAACGAAACGGCAACGATGTTTATAACCATGTTTGAGGCAATGGATAACGAATATATGAAAGAACGCGCTGCCGACATTCGTGACGTGACAAAACGTGTGCTTGCTCATTTACTTGGTGTAACGATTTCGAACCCAAGCTTGATTTCTGAAGAAGTCGTGATTATTGCTGAAGATTTAACGCCTTCGGATACGGCACAATTGAATCGTCAATATGTAAAAGGATTTGCAACTGATATTGGCGGACGTACGTCACATTCCGCGATTATGGCACGCTCCATGGAAATTCCAGCTGTTGTTGGAACAAAGGCAGTAACAGCAGAAATTCAAAATGGTGATGTTGTCATTATTGACGGATTAGATGGACAAGTAATTGTCAATCCATCAGCAGATGTCGTGAAAGAATACGAGGAAAAACGCGCTCGTTTTGAAGTGCAAAAAGCGGAATGGGCAAAACTTGTTCACGAAAAAACGGTAACAAGTGATGGATATCATGTTGAGTTAGCGGCAAATATCGGAACACCAGACGATGTAAAAGGTGTTTTAGAAAACGGTGCGGAAGGAATCGGGCTATACAGAACGGAATTCTTGTATATGGGACGTTCGGAGTTGCCGACAGAAGAAGAGCAATTTGAAGCATACAAAACAGTATTAGAGCGCATGGAAGGAAAACCGGTAGTTGTGCGCACGCTTGATATTGGCGGTGACAAAGAACTTCCATATTTAGAGCTTCCAAAAGAAATGAATCCATTTTTAGGATTTCGTGCGATTCGCCTTTGCCTTGAAATGCAAGATATGTTCCGCACGCAGCTTCGCGCATTATTACGTGCGAGCGTGTACGGCAACTTGAAAATTATGTTCCCAATGATTGCAACGCTCGATGAGTTCCGCCAAGCGAAAGCGATTCTTTTAGAAGAAAAAGAGAAACTTCAAAAAGAAGGCGTACAAGTTGCCGATAATATTGAAGTAGGAATGATGGTCGAAATTCCAGCAGCTGCTGTATTAGCCGACCAATTTGCGAAAGAAGTCGATTTCTTTAGTATCGGTACGAATGATTTAATACAATATACGATGGCCGCTGACCGGATGAATGAGCGCGTTTCTTACCTATATCAGCCATACAATCCAGCCATTTTGCGTCTCATTAGTAACGTCATTGATGCGGCGCATAAAGAAGGAAAATGGGCCGGAATGTGCGGTGAAATGGCAGGAGATGAAGTAGCGATTCCGATTTTGCTTGGATTAGGATTAGATGAATTTAGCATGAGTGCAACTTCGATTTTACGTGCTCGCTCCCAAATGAAGAAACTTTCTAAAGAAGAAGCGGCTAGCTTCAAACAAACGCTTCTATCGATGAGCACAGCAGAAGAAGTCGTTGCATTTGTCAAACAAACATTTCATATTGGATAAAAAATGAGCGGTGGAAACGTCCACCGCTCGTTTTTTTATGAAAATCGATGCATTTGTTTCATATCTAAATCGCTGTCTGACAGTAAGCAAGATTCCGGTTGCGATTGTTGGTTTAGAAAACAAACGTTCATCAATAAACGTTCCTTCGCGATAAACGTGAATCGCTCCTTTTTGCTAAGCGACACTATATTCGACCTCAAATATGTTACATCTTGTTCAATTTCTCCCATTTCCTCTTTTTTTAAATTTTGCATTTTATCAAGCTAGTCATACAATTACTTATTGAGTAGGAACATAATCCTATAGACGATAGTCCTGACAAGGTTTATAATGGAAAACGGTGATTCGACAAAAAACGAGTAATTGGATAAAGGGGAGAAACGAAGCAGTGTTCAAAACATTACGAACGAAGCTCATCGTCTTAATGGCATTATTGATGGTTGTTTCTCTAACCATCACACAAATTGTCGGAATAGTAGAAACGAAACAAATGATTCGAAAAGATGTCAGTAACCGTGGACAGGAACTTGTTAAACAATTAGTAGATGATATTCAATCTAGTTTTCAAAGCGAAGAACATAGCTTAATGCAATTTAGCGAATCTCCTGTTGTTGCGCAAATGGTGAAAGATAATAAAATTTGGTCAACAGTGGATAATGAATTTAATACGTTTTTAAAAATACATAAAAATACCCAGCTCATTTATATCGGGACAGCTGATAAAAAAATGTATACAACCCCAAAAGTAGACTTGCCAGCTGATTTCGATCCAACATCTCGTCCGTGGTATAAAAAAGCGGTGGACCATCCAGATGAGGTGATTTGGACAGACCCATATATCGACACGGTAACGGGGAAATATGTTGTTACTCTTGTAAAAGCGGTAACGGATGGTACGCGCGTTGTCGGAGCAATCGGAATCGACATGTCGTTAGATGCTGTTACAAAAATTGTAAACGGTAAAAATGTAGGGTATCATGGTTATCCGGTTTTATTTGACCAAAACGGGATTGCTATTGTCCATCCTCAATATAAAGGAAAAAATATGTCGAATAATGCAGCTGTAAAATACATGTTAAAAAAAGAAAGCGGTTTATATGAATATACGTTTGAAAATGAAAAACGGATGATGTATTTTACAACGATTCCAAAGTTAGGATGGAAAGTCGGAGCTGTTTATAAGGAAAATGATTTGTTTGCCGTCAGCAATTCGATTGCTTCTAAAATGCTGATTATTACGATTTTTGCCGTACTCATAGGTATTATGATTATTTACTTGCTTGCTCGCTCCATTGTAAAGCCAATTGTTTATTTGCAAGAGCAACTAGAAAAAGTGGCGAACGGTGATTTAACGGTTCAAGTACAGACGAAAGCAAAAGATGAAATTGGTCAATTAGCAAATCACTTTAATCATATGGTTCATGAAATGCGTGCACTCATTTACCAAGTCAATGAATCGATTGATGAACTAGCAGCCTCTGCGGACCATTTAAGCGCTGTTTCTGAAGAAACAATGGCGACAAGTGAACAAGTAACGAATGCGATTAATGACATTGCGAAAGGAACATCAGAGCAGGCAAGCGATTTAGATACGATCAATGAACGAACAACGATGTTGTCAAAGCAAATCGAAACCGTTGCACAATCAGCTTCCGATATGCAATCATTATCTAATGATACGAAAGAGGCAAGTTATAACGGATTAGAAAAATTAAATGAGTTGCAAATAAAATCCAATGAAGCGAAAGATGAGTTACAAGCTGTTGAAAAAGTGATGGATGACTTAGTCGAAAAAATGAAGAAAATCGATGAAGTAATCCAAACGATTACAGCCATTTCGGGACAAACGAATTTACTTGCGTTAAACGCAAGTATTGAAGCGGCAAGAGCGGGAGAGCACGGAAAAGGATTTGCGGTTGTGGCCGAAGAAGTTCGCAAGTTAGCGGAGCAATCTGCGCAAGCGACAGAGCTTATTCGTCAAACGATCACAACGATTCAGCAGCAAGTTGACTTAGCGATGCAAGCGGTCGAACGTTCAAAAAACATGCATGCCGAGCAACAACATGCTGTTCATACAACAGGAGATTCATTCATGAAAATTGCGGAGATGATGGAAAAGCTGACTGCATCGATTTCGAATATTACAAATGAAGTGAAACATATGAATGAAAGCAAAGACCAGGTCGTTGAAGCGATGCAAAATATTTCATCGATTGCCCAACAGGCAGCAGCCTCAACCGAAGAAGTCGCTGCTTCTGCGGATGATCAGCTAAAAGCATTAGGTACGGTAACTGAATCTGCTGAGAAATTAAGCGAAATGAGCCGACAGCTACAAGAATTAGTGGAAAAATTTAAAGTATAACGAAATGAGCACCCGTATTCTTTCCGAACAAAGAAACGGGTGCATTTTTTCTTGTCAGAACGAGAGAATATAAAGGAAAAAGGAGGTGTAAGACATGCCGGAACGCGGACGAAATGATCACGATCATGCCCCTCATGTTGACGGGGAGCATGAAGGAACAATCAACGACGCGCTTGCGACAGGCAGCGGTACGGTAGGAGTAAGAGTCGATATGAATCCATTCCAACCTATGGCGCGAAAAAATGCATTTGAAGTGGAAGAAGTAAAAGTGGATTCGAAAATGAAACAGTTTCGCTCGATAATGGAAGGAGAAAAAAGGTGATTCACTATAAGAATCGCCTTTTTTCGTTATAAAATTCTTATAATGTCGAGAAGGAAAGCGGCTGAACATGCCGAATTTTATAGATAAAAAACAACAGGGAGTGAGAAAACATGGAATTACATTTAGCAGGAAAAAACGCGCTTGTCGTTGCCTCCAGCCAAGGGCTTGGTAAAGCAATTGCAAAGCAGCTTGTGCTAGAGGGCGCAAATGTGATGATTACAAGCCGAAATGAGGAAAAATTAAAAGAGGTGGAAAAAGAGTTACGAGCCTTACATAAAGGAAATATCGCTTATGTTCAAGCGGACATTACCAATCGAGAAGACGTTAAACGTCTTGTTGAAAAGACGGTGGAAAAGTATGGATCGCTTGAATTATTAGTGAACAATGCGGGTGGACCTCCGGCGGGAACGTTTGAAACGATTAGCGATGAAGATTGGTATAAAGCGTTTGAACTCAATTTATTAAGTTATATTCGCATCATTCGCGAAGCGCTCCCTTACTTAAAGAAAAACGGTGGAAAAATTGTGAATATCGCTTCTTCATCGATTAAAGAACCGATTCCAGGCTTGCTTTTATCGAATACCTTCCGCACCGGTATTGTCGGTTTAACGAAAACGTTGGCGACAGAGTTTGCTCCATATAACATTTTAATTAATACAGTTGCTCCTGGAAGAATTGCCACCGAGCGCGTCGCGTTTTTAGATAAGCTCAATGCTGAAAAATTTGGTATTTCCAAAGAAGAAATGGAAGCGCGTATGAAAAGTACGATTCCGCTCGGACGTTACGGTACACCTGAGGAATTTGCGAATGTCGTGACGTTCCTTCTTTCTGGGGCGAATTCATACATGACGGGTCAGTCCTTCATTGTTGACGGCGGCATGGTTAAAGCGATTTAGCTTAAAGTACTACTTTCTCTCTTGGGTGAATACAAATGAACTATGCACCCTTGTAGAGAAAGGAGTAGACAGCTTTGAAAAATAAAGTAGTGGCCGGAATTTTAGCGATTTTATTAGGTGGGCTTGGAATTCATAAATTTTATTTAGGAAAGCTTGGTCAAGGAATTCTTTATTTATTATTTTCGTGGACAGGAATACCGAGCATCATTGGGTTTATTGAAGGCATTCTTTACTTAGTCAAATCTGACGAAGAATTCAATCGGCAATATAACGAGCATCTAGAAGATTAGAGCCTTGAGCAGCCAAGGCTCTTTTTTATGATATAGTAAAATAAATAGAAAAAAACAGGGAGGAAAACGATGAAAACAATTGGTTTTATTGGTCTTGGTGTAATGGGAAAAAGCATGGCGCGTAACTTATTAAAAGCGGGATACCCACTTGTTGTTTATACGCGTACGAAAGAAAAAGCGACCGATTTAGTAAACGAAGGGGCGGTTTGGAAAGATACGGTCGCCTCGCTCGCAGAAGCAGCGGACGTTGTTATTACGATGGTCGGCTATCCTCATGATGTCGAAGAAGTATACTTTGGCGAACAAGGTTTAATTGCCAACGCGAAAGAAGGTACATACTTAATTGATATGACAACCTCTACTCCTTCCCTCGCCGAAAAAATTTATAAGGCAGCGAAAGAACGAAATTTGTTCGCGTTAGATGCCCCTGTTTCCGGTGGAGATATCGGAGCAAAAGAAGGGCGCTTAACGATTATGGTTGGCGGCGATGAAGAGGCATTTTATGAATGTAAGCCAATTTTTGAAGTGTTAGGCACAAATATTGTTTTTCAAGGAAAAGCGGGAGCCGGTCAACATACAAAAATGTGCAACCAAATTGCGATTGCGACGAATATGATTGGCGTCTGCGAAGCGCTTGCATATGCGAAACGTTCCGGTCTTGATCCTTTGAAAGTGCTTGAAAGCATTTCCCAAGGGGCAGCGGGAAGCTGGTCGTTAAGCAACTTAGCACCGCGAATGATCGCGGGCAATTTCGCACCAGGATTTTACGTCAAACATTTTATTAAAGACATGAAAATCGCTTTAGATGAAGCAGAGAAAATGAATTTACAGCTACCGGGACTGGCACTTGCGAAAGCGATGTACGAAGAATTAGCGGCGTCAGGTGAAGAAAATAGCGGCACACAAGCTTTATATAAAAGATATATAAGCGAATAAGTCACGTTTGAAAGACATCTCAACGAATCAAGATGTCTTTCTTTTTTTGGTTATTTATCTAAAAATATTGAATATTTTTATAAATATAGTTATAGTAAAAACAAGAGTTACATACTAACCGGTCAGTATTAGGAGGGGGATGTATGGAGTTTACGTATTCACCGAAAGTCAATGAGTTGCGCCGAAAATTAAACGATTTCATGGAACAGTATATTTATCCGAATGAAAAAGTATATGAACAGCAACTAAATGCCCAAGAAACTCGTTGGTCAGCCGTGCCGCCTATTATCGAGGAATTGAAAGAAAAGGCGAAAAAGGCAGGATTATGGAATTTATTTTTGCCTAACAGTGAATATGGTGCAGGATTGACAAACTTCGAGTACGCACCGCTTTGCGAAATTATGGGACGATCACTTATTGCACCGGAAGTGTTTAACTGTAGCGCTCCCGATACTGGAAATATGGAAGTGCTTGCTCGTTACGGCACGGAAGAGCAAAAGCAAAAATGGTTGTTGCCGCTTTTAAATGGAGAGATTCGCTCGTGTTTTTCGATGACGGAGCCGGATGTAGCCTCTAGTGATGCCACGAATATTCAAGCAAGCATCATTCGTGATGGCGATGAGTATGTCATTCACGGGCGAAAATGGTGGTCATCCGGTGCGGGAGATCCGCGCTGTAAAATCGCGATCGTGATGGGAAAAACGAATCCGAACGCCCCGAAACATGAACAGCAGTCGATGATTCTCGTTCCGCTTGATACACCTGGCGTCAAAATTGAACGGATGCTTCCTGTGTTCGGCTATGATCACGCTCCGCATGGGCACGCGGAAATTACGTATGACCGTGTTCGCGTTCCGAAAGAAAACATCATTTGGTCGGAAGGAAAAGGATTTGCGATCGCCCAAGGGCGTCTCGGACCGGGAAGAATTCACCATTGCATGCGTTTAATTGGCGCTGCGGAACGCGCGCTTGAGTTGATGTGCGAGCGCGTCCAAAAAAGGGTTGCTTTTGGAAAAACGCTCGCCGAACAAGGAGTCATTCAAGAGTGGATTGCTGAATCGCGAATCGAAATTGAGCAAGCGCGCTTATTGACATTAAAGGCAGCTCACATGATGGATACAGTCGGGAATAAGGCGGCCAAGATTGAAATTGCGATGATTAAGGTGGTTGCTCCGAATGTTGCTTTAAAAGTGATTGACCGCGCGATTCAAGCGTTTGGAGCTGCCGGAGTAAGTGAAGATGTTCCACTGGCTGCTCATTGGGCGAGCGCAAGAACGTTACGGCTAGCTGACGGGCCAGATGAGGTTCATAAGGCACAAATTGCCAAGCTAGAGCTACGAAAATATCAATCTTAAAAAAGGAGATGGAACAGTATGCATGTTCTCGATTTATTTAAATTAACGGGAAAAACAGCGATCGTCACAGGCGGTGGCCGCGGTCTTGGCGAACAAATTGCGATTGGATTGGCTGAAGCAGGAGCGAACGTCGTCGTTTGTTCAAGAAAGGTAGAAGCATGTGAAGAGGTAAGTAAAAAATTAAAAAATTTAGGTGTTCGTTCGCTTGCATTAAAATGCGACGTCACGAATCGAGATGATGTGGAAGCCGTCGTACAAACAACGGTACGCGAATTTGGCCAAATTGATATTTTAGTGAACAATAGCGGAGCAACATGGGGGACACCTGTCGAAGACATGCCGCTTGAGGCGTGGCAGAAAGTAATCGATGTTAATGTAACCGGAACGTTTCTTATGAGTCAGGTAGTTGGCAAAGTGATGATTGAACAACGGAGCGGCAAAATCATTAATATTGCCTCGGTTGCCGGTCTTGGAGGAACAAACCCTACCATTATGAACACGATTGCTTATAACACGAGCAAAGGGGCAGTTATTACATTTACAAAAGATTTAGCTGTCAAATGGGGAGAATATGGAATTCATGTAAATGCAATTGCTCCTGGATTTTTCCCAACGAAAATGTCAAAGGTAGTGATTGAACGCGGAAGCGAGCAAATTTTAGCGAACACACCGTTACGAAGATTTGGGACCGAAAACGATTTGAAGGGGGCGGTTTTATTTCTTGCTTCAAACGCTTCTGATTTTGTCACAGGGGCTTTAGTCGTTGTTGATGGCGGTACGCATGCATATTGTTAAAGGGGGAAGGAGAAAAAAATGAACAAAAAGAAAGCGTTTTCTTTATATCCGAACACGATTGCGTCCCATTTTGATATCCCAAACATTACATTGTGTGACATTTTAAAAGAACGTGCCATCCAGTATAGCGATCGACCGGCCCTTTCTTTCTACCATAAAGAAATAACGTATCAAGAGCTTGTTAGTTTAGTAGAGCTATTTGCTTCTAGTTTACAAAAACAAGGAGTAAAAAAAGGTGACCGAGTCGCAATCATGTTGCCGAACTGCCCGCAATATGTCATCGCTTATTATGCTATTCTTCGCGTCGGTGCGATTGTAACACAAGTGAATCCGATGTTAGTTGAGCGAGAATTAACACATATTTTGCAAGATTCAGGTACGGAAACGATCGTCGTTTATGATGCTGTTTACTCTCGCTTAAAAGCGGTACAAGGCGATACTTCTGTGAAACATGTGATTGTGGTTAGCTTGCAGCCTACGTCACTCTCTTTCGCCCCAGATGTTACGTTTGATGAGTTTGTAAAACGCGGAGACGGCGCCGTGCAGTCTGTCACAATTGAACCGGAACACGATATTGCTGTCTTGCAATACACAGGTGGGACGACCGGACGTTCAAAAGGTGCGATGTTAACGCATCGCAATTTAGTCGCCAATGTCCTGCAATGTGTAGAGTTTTTTAAAGACATGATCGAATATGGAAAAGAGCGATATTTAACAGTTATTCCACTTTTTCATGTGTTCGCTATGACATCAGGAATGAATTTACCGATTTATGTAGGAGCGACCAATATTTTATTGCCACGTTTTGAATTGCAGGAAGTGTTACACACAATTAAAGAAAAGCAACCGACGTTTTTCCCGGGCGTGCCGACGATGTATGTGGCGATTACGAACACACCTCAGGTGGAACAGTACGGCATTGATAGCATCAAAGTTTGCAATAGCGGAAGCGCCCCGATGGCAGTAGAGTTAATGAGGGAATTTGAACGAAAAACGGGTGCGGTTGTATTAGAAGGGTACGGTCTTTCCGAAGCTTCACCAGTCACACATTGCAATCCGCCGTTTGCCGAGCGGAAACCTGGAACGGTCGGAATCGGATTGCCGATGACGGAATATAAAGTTGTCGATATCGCAACAGGAACGGAAGAAGTCAAACCGGGCGAGCTCGGGGAGCTGATCATTCGCGGTCCGCAAGTGATGAAAGGATATTGGAACATGCCGGAGGAAACGGCGGTGACGTTGCGGGACGGCTGGCTGTATACAGGCGATTTGGCGACGGTCGATGAGCAAGGATACGTAACGATTGTCGACCGGAAAAAAGATATGATTATTGCCAGTGGCTATAACGTTTATCCTCGTGAAATTGAGGAAGTTCTTTACGAACACCCATCTGTAAGAGAAGCGGTCGTCATCGGTGTACCGGATGCGTATCGCGGCGAAACAGTAAAGGCGATTATCGTCTTAAAAGATGGAAAAGAAGCGAGCGCTGAAGAAATCATCGAACATTGCCGAAAAAATCTGGCTGCTTATAAAGTGCCACGCATCGTTGAATTCCGAAAAGAGCTACCAAAAACAAATGTTGGAAAAATATTGCGTCGCGTTCTCCGCGAAGAAGCGATCGAGTCAAAGTAACATAAGGAATTGAAAACGTGTAAACAGAGCGGCTACCTAGCAATGAAATGACACCGGTAGCCGACTAAAAACATACTAACTGATCAGTTAAAAAGGGAGGGGATCAATATGAAGGTTCAAACGATTGCTGTGATTGGCGCGGGGTCAATGGGACATCAAATTGCGATGTTATGTGCGTTAGGAGGCTATGAAACGAAGCTGCAAGATATTCATGAACAAGCATTAACGAAGGCGAAAGAAACGCTTGAAGAAATAATGAACAAATGGGTGAACAAAGGAAAGATTACTTCTGAAGATAAGGAAGCTGCCTTCTCGAGACTGTCGTTCAAAACGAGTTTAGAGGAAGCAGTGAAAGAGGCTGATTTTGTCATTGAGGCAGTTATTGAGAAATTAGATGTGAAACGAGAAGTGTTCGCCCAAGTTGATAAGCTGGCACCGAAACATGCGATTTTGGCAACGAACAGCTCAACGATTGTGAACTCGTTAATCGCCGATGTAACGACTCGTCCTGACAAAGTCGTCAATATGCATTTCTTTTTCCCGCCGCTTGTCATGGATTGCGTCGAAGTTGTTATGAGCGAGAAAACATCGGAAGAAACAGCAAACATCACTATGGATGTTTGCAAGCAAATAAATCGCACTGGCGTGTTGTTACGTAAAGAAATTTCCGGGTTTGTGGCCAACCGGATATTAGGAGCGCTGCAACGAGAAGCGGTTGAACTTTATGAGAAAGGAATTGCTGATTTTAAAGATATTGACCTCATTTGTAAAAAAGCGTTGAACCATCCGATTGGACCGTTTGAGTTAATGGACTTATCAGGGCTTGATGTCGTTTATTATGTGATGCAACAGCGATATGCGGAAACAGGAGATCCAGAGGACAAACCGTTTGCTTGCGTTGAAGAGAAGGTCAAACAAGGGCATCTTGGCCGCAAAACAGGAAGAGGCTGGTATGTGTATGAAAAGCAGAAGATTAATCGTTAACGCGGAAAAACGCTACCTTGATTGGTAAGGAGGTAAAAAATGGAATCTATTATTCCTGTTCGAAAAGGCGAAGAATTGAACATAGAAAAATTGACGCGCTTTTTGCGTGCATCGTTTTCCGATTTTCCAGAAGGGATCGTACACGTCAAACAATTTTCTGCCGGGCATTCGAATTTAACGTATTTATTGGCAAACGGTGATTGGGAAGTTGTATTGCGCCGTCCACCGCTCGGTCCGGTAGCACCGAAAGCGCACGATATGAAACGCGAATTCGAATGGTTAAAAGAAATTCATCCGCTTTTTCCGCTTGCGCCGAAGCCGCTTTTATTTTGTGATGATGAGTCGATTGTTGGAAGTCCGTTCTTTCTTATGGAACGACGAAAAGGCGTTGTATTAGATACGGAGTTTCCAACATTCATAGAGCCGACCGAAGAGATATGTCGGAATATTTCTGAAACGATGGTTGATACGCTTGTCGAATTGCATCGTTTAGATTATAAAAAGACAAATCTTGTCCGTATGGTGCGGCCAGACGGATTTATCGAAAGGCAAGTGCATGGCTGGATTCACCGCTATGAGCGTGCCAAAACGGATGATTGGAAAGAAGTAGACGAATTAACGAAGTGGTTAGTCCAACATATCCCTTCGACAAGCGAAGCAACGATTATTCATTATGATTATAAGTTAAACAATGCGTTGTTCGCTGAAGATGATATAACAAAAATGGTCGGATTGTTTGATTGGGAGATGACAACCGTTGGCGACCCACTTGCTGATTTAGCGGTTGCAATGGGCTATTGGATTCAAGAGGAGGATCCACCGTTATTAAAAAACGTACTAGGAAAACCTCCTGTAACGGTTTATAAAGGATTTTACACGCGTGACGAGTTTATTTCCAAATACGCAGAAAAAAGCGGACGTGATGTGTCACACATTCATTTCTATTTAACGTTTGCTTATTTTAAATTAGCTGTCATTTGTCAGCAAATTTATTATCGTTTTCAACGCGGTCAAACAAAAGATGAGCGCTTCCGCCATTTCGGACAATCTGTTCAATCGCTTGTGCAATATGCGTGGCAGCTCGCGCTTCAATGAGGTGAATATATGTCAAAAGTGCACCTTCTTTTACGTAAGGAAGAAATCGATGAATCAACATTGGCGAATAACAAAATCGCTGTCGTGTTTGATGTTTTGCTAGCAACATCAACGATTACTGCCGCTCTTTCTTTCGGAGCTAAAACGGTCATCCCCGTTTTCAGCGGATTGGAAGCGCAACAAGTATCTCGGTTGTTTCCGAGCGGCAGCTATGAATTGGCCGGAGAGTATGAAGGAAAGACGATTGATGGATTCCATTCTCCTGCTCCGCTTTCATTAAAAGAGATGATCGCCAGAAAGACGCTCATCTTATCTACGACAAATGGAACGGTCGCAATTCGTAAAGCGATGACAGCTAGTAAACTTTATATTGGAAGTCTATTAAACGGTCAAGCGCTGGCCGAATATATTCGTCGTTACCATCAAACAGAAACAATTGTGGCCGTATGTGCCGGTTCTTCCGGGCGGTTTTGTTTGGAAGATTTTTATGGAGCAGGCTATTTTATTGCCTGTTTGTTAATGAATGGCATTACCGTTCATGATTTATCTGATTCGGCCGCGGCTGCATTCTTTTTTTATAAGCAATATAGCACTGTGGATGGAGGGAGAATGATTTTAAAATCATCGCGTGTCGGAAGATGGTTAATGGCACACGGGCTTGAACATGAGATTGATTATATTAGTGAACAAGGAACGATGTCGATTATTCCGATTTTTCAAAAAACAAAATGGGGAGGGGAAATTGACGATGCGGCGAGGCGGTCATTTTCTTTATGAAGAAAGCGGCATGAACGATATATTTACACCGAGAGAATGAACGGAGGAACACCGCATGATTACGGAAACAGCTAAACAAAAATCGTTTTTATTGCTTCTTTCAGAACGATTTAATGAGTTGGTAGATGGGCAATCGTTCAAACGAAAATGTCAGTAAAAATAAAAGGAGAAATGAGATGAAAGCGATTCAATTTACGCAATATGGTGGACCAGAAGTGTTAAAGCTTGTCGAGTTAGAAAAGCCGAAACCATCCGGGCGCAACGTATTAATTGAAGTGAAAGCAATCGGTGTGAATTACGCCGATACAGCACGACGGGAAGGAAAATATGTCATCCCGACTCCACTTCCGTTTGTCCCTGGTGCTGAAGTAGCTGGAATCGTATGCGAAGTCGGAGAAGACGTCACATCGGTGCAAGTCGGACAGCGCGTTGTGACATTGCTTGGTTCCGATGATGCAACAGGGTATGCAGAGTATACGCTCGCCGATGAGCGAGGTGTCATTCCGATTCCAGATGGAATGGATTTTCATACGGCTGTTGCACTTCCGTTACAAGGATTGAGCGCCTATCATATTTTAAAAACGATGGGGCGTCTTGAGGAAGGGGAAACCGTTTTGATTCATGCTGCTGCCGGAGGAGTTGGAACGATTGCCGTACAGCTCGCGAAAATTTTCGGTGCAGGCAAAGTGATTGCGACAGCGAGCACAGCGGAAAAGCTTGAGATAGCCAAAAATCTTGGTGCTGATATTCTCGTTAACTATACGCAAGAGGGGTGGAACGAGGAGGTTCTTGCTCATACGAACGGAAAAGGAGTCGACGTCGCTCTTGAGATGGCAGGAGGAGATATTTTTCATCAAACATTAGCTTGTTTAGCACCGTTTGGCCGCCTCGTTGTTTACGGAGTCGCAAGCGGACAGTTTACGAAAATGAATCCTTCTGCTTTAATGGGAAAAAATTTATCGGTCACTGGTTTCTTTTTACCGCAAATCATGAAAAAGCCAACATTGTATCAACAAAGTTTACGAGAATTGTTGACCTATGTGCAAACAGGAGCATTACAACTGACGATTGGCGGCATGTATCCGCTAGAACAGGCAGCCGACGTACATCGGCTATTACAATCGCGAAAAACATATGGAAAGCTGATTCTTATTCCATCATAAACGAAAAGGTGAGAAACCGTTGCCTGGTCGGTTCTCACCTTTTTGATTTGCTTGTCGCCGTTAAACTTCTTATTTCGACGAATGTTATTTTTGCTGAATAATGTAGCGCTCAAGGCGATCTAATCCTTCTTTTAACGTTTCAAATGAATAGGCGTACGAAAGGCGTACGTACCCTTCCCCATATTGTGAAAAGGCGCTGCCAGGGACGACGGCAACCCCTGCTTTGTTCACTAAATCAAGCGCGAAATCAAATGATGTTTTCCCAAATGGTGCAATTGAAGGGAATAAATAAAAGGCGCCCGCTGGTTTTTCCACTTGAAGCCCCATGTTGACGAGCCGGTCGTATGCGTATTCCATTCGTTCTGCATACTGCTTGCGCATGGGTTCCGCGTCATCTTTTCCGGACGTTAATGCAGCGAATGCCGCTTTTTGTGAGATGGAAGATGTACAAGACACGCTATATTGATGTGCTTTCAACATATGTGTTGTTAAAAACGCAGGTGCAAACACAAAGCCGATGCGCCATCCTGTCATCGAATGTGATTTACTTAATCCGTTAATGACAATCGTCTGATTGCGAAGCCATGTGGCGATGGAATGATGTCGACCATGGTAAACAAGTTCGCTATAAATTTCATCGGACAAAATCCAAATTGGTCGATCTTTGAGTAAATGAGCTAAATCAAGAAGCTCTTGTTCCGATAACGTGGCTCCCGTTGGATTTGACGGATACGGTAGCACGATACAGCGGGTTCGTTCATTGATATAAGGAGCCACTAATTCGGCAGACAGGCGAAATCCATTCTCTCGTGTATCGACATACACTGGTTTTGCGCCGCACATGCGAATCAGAGGTTCATATCCCGGGTAAACAGGTGCTGGTAAAATGACCTCTACTCCTTCTTCTAAAATCGTACGAAACGCAATATCAATGGCCTGGCTTGCACCTACGGTTACAACGACTTCGTTCTCATCATAGTTTAATCCGTATTTTTCGCGCACAAAATCGCAAGCGGCTTGACGCAATTCAACAAATCCGGCGTTATGGGTATATGTCGTAAAGTTGTTGGTAATCGCTTCCTTTCCTGCTTCTTTTACATGCTGGGGAGTAGGAAAGTCAGGTTGCCCAATTGTTAAAGAAATAAGATTAGGATGGTGGGCAACCATATTGAAAAATTTGCGAATACCTGATATTTCAATATTTTTGATGCGTGAGTTAATGAGATGTTCCACAAACTGTCCATCCTTCCATGATGATTTCTTTACAATATTTTATCATGGCTTTGTCAATTGTCACGAAAATCATAAAAGGTGAGCTTTCTTCTTCCATTATTGATGAAGAAGTAGCTCACCTAGTCAGTTATCTGGTGATTATATTGTTCCGAGGCTTCGCATTCCATTTTCGTGATCTCCTCGTTTACGCTCCATATTTTTTAGCAATTCATTATATTGTGCTGATAATTCTAGAAATAGCGCCTTATTTCGCGCGGCTAGCGCTTCATCGATTTTTTCCATTAATTTATTTTTTTGATAATGGAAAATCGCCTGTTCGAGAATCATTTGCGCAAGAGGACCATAACTATTTTTTTCTTCCGGTTGCCCAAACATCATAATGCCTTCGTGAGGATATTGTTTTTCGTACATGTGTGACTCCCCCTTGTTCGGGAACGAAAGGTTCCCTTTTTTATATTATCGTTGTTTTTTACGAAAATGTAAAGAAAATTTTGATAATTAAAGTATGGAAATTTTCAGTAGAAATTCACGTGCTATTTATTCGTTGATTTTGGCAGGCAGCGCCTTTTCGGTTATGATATATAAAGAGACTGAATTAAAGGGGATTTACTATATGATACGAACGTGCGCTGTGACAAAAGATTTTAAAGTCCTTTATGACTTACCATTACAGTCTTTAAAAAGCCCGCACATTTCTTGGTATTGGGTTGATTTTAACGAACCTACAGAGGAAGAAGCGAAGTTACTTGCAGATTTTTTCCATTTCCATCCGTTAGCGATTGAAGACTGTTTAGAATATGTTCAGCGTCCAAAACTTGATTTTTATGAACAATACTTGTTCGTTGTTTTGCATGCGATTAACCAAAAAACGCTTGAAGCAGAAGAAGTGGATTTGTTTGTCGGACAAAATTTTCTCGTTTCGTTCCATAAACAAGGGATCCGAGGAATTAATTATCTATGGGGACGATTAAAAAACGATGAGGAATTAAAAATAGGACCGCTTCATGTGATGTATCATATTTTAGATAAGCTTGTCGATGACTATTTTCCACCTATTTATCATATTGAAGATATGCTAAATCAGCTTGAAGAAAACACAAAAGATGAAACGATTCAATCGATTATTGAACAAGTATTCGATATCCGCAGTGATTTATCAAAGCTGCGAAGAACGATCGTTCCAATGCGTGATTTGTTATATCGGATTATTCATTCCGATCGATTGCAACGAATGAAAGAACGCCAAATTTATTTTCATGATATTTATGACCATCTTCTTAAGCTCGTCGAGATGATTGAAACGAATCGAGAAATTACGTCCGACATTCGTGACAGTTATTTGTCATTGAACTCAAATCGGATGAATACAATTATGATGACATTAACGGTCATTACGACGATTTTTATGCCGTTGACGTTTATTGTTGGAGTGTATGGAATGAATTTTGATTATATGCCAGAGCTTCATTGGAAATACGGTTATTTTGCAGTGCTGGGATTCATGGCGTTCATTGCGATTGCGATGTTTTTCTGGTTTAAACGAAATGGTTGGTTTCGTTTTCATAAAGGAAACGATTTGAAAGATCGATAAAATAGGAAAAGGGAGAACTTGTATTTATTTATATAGGGAAAAAGCAAGTTGAGGAGAAGATACTATGAAACGAATTGCGGTCATCGGACAATCGGGGGAAATTCCTGACGAGGTAAGAAAAATAGCAGAAGAGGTAGGAGCAGAAATTGCTAAACGAAATGCGGTGTTGTTAACAGGTGGGGGAAGTGGTGTTATGGAAGCGGCCTCCAAAGGAGCAAAAGAAGCGGGCGGACTCGTGATCGGCATTTTGGCAGGAGACTCTACGGATGTGGCGAACGACTATTTAGATGTGCCGATTACGACAGGGCTCCATTTTGATTTTCGCAGCATCGTTCTTGTCCATTCGTCTGACGCGTTCATTATGATTCGCGGCGGCAATGGAACGCTTGGAGAACTATCAGCGGCATATATGAACAAAAAGCCAGTTGTGATTATTGAAACGACAGGGGGATGGGCAGCGAAAATAAAAGAAGTAGCTTATGAGGGAGGCTATTTAGATGAGCGTCGCACGGTTGAAATCGCTTTTTGTGATTCCGCTAAAGCAGCGGTAGAGCTAGCATTTCAGCGGGCGAATGAGCGACTCGATGAAACGAAAAACACAGGAAGGATTGGGGACTAATATTTTTGATATGACAAAACGGAGCAGTTGAACATCTGCTCCGTTTTGATTTGATATGCGTGCCGTCAACGTTTCACTCTATTTTTTTGTTTGTGTAGAGAATTGATCGGTTAAGCGTGCTGGGCCCATCATAAAGATGAGAATAATGGAAATGACGACCGGAATGATCGCCCATGTAAACATGGTAGCAATTGAGTCGGCTAATGCATTGGTGATGTTTTTCAAAACTTCCGGTGGGATATGAGCGCGCGCTTCTTTTGATAGGAGTACACGTGTATCATTAGATGGATTGAATTGATTCATCATCGGCATCGTTTTTTTAAGCTTATCCATCAGTAAATGATTTTGGATCGTTCCGTAGATAGTCACACCTAATGCCATGCCGATCGAACGAAAGAATGTGTTCGTCGAGTTTGCCGTACCGCGTTGGCGCATATCGATCCCATGTACAGCTGCCATGCTTAACAGCGGAAAGGAGAAGCCAACACCAATTCCTGTAATAATCATATAAACAGTAACCATTGAACGTGCGGTGTCAGCGGAAAGAGTACTTAATAAATAAATACCGGTTAAAAATAAGAAGCCAGAAATGATCATTAAATTGCGATACGAAGTTTTTGCGGCGAATCGTCCACCGATTTGGCTGCCAACAACAGAACCAAGCATCATCGGCGTTAAAATTAAGCCAGAGTTTGTTGCAGAGCCGCCATACACTCCTTGGACAAAAATCGGAATAAAAATCGTTCCAAGAATGAACGTTGCTCCATATAAAAAACCAATTCCTTGAGCGGTAGAAAATAGGCGTCTTTTAAATAGATGGAATGGAATGACTGGGTCTTCTGCTTTTGTTTCTGCCCATAAAAATAATATAAATAGCACGGCAAACTCGGCAAATAAACCGATAATGGTTGCAGAGTCCCATGCATATTCTTTGCCGCCAAGCTCAAGAGCGAACATGAGACAAAGAACGGAGGAAATAAGCAAAATTGCTCCCCACCAATCAATTTTTTGTTCGCGATGTTCGAGAGATTCGAAATAAAATTTCATCACAAAAATAAGCGATAAAAGTCCTAGTGGAACATTGACATAAAATACCCAGCGCCAGTCAATATAATCGGTGATATAAGCGCCTAAAAGCGGTCCGAATACGCTAGAAATACCGAAAACGGCACCGAACAATCCTGACATTTTGCCGCGCTCTTCCGGTGGAAACGTATCAAACATAATCGTAAACGCAATCGGCATTAAGGCGCCTCCTCCAAGCCCTTGAATGGCCCGGAAAATGCTTAATTGCACCATATCTTGAGCAAGACCGCAAAGAATCGAGCCAATTAAAAACAGGGTCAAACCGGAAACATAAAAAAGTTTTCGGCCGTACATATCGGAAAGCTTTCCGAAAATCGGCATGCCAGCCACGCTAGCAATCATATAGGCTGACGTTACCCAAATAAACTGATCAAGACCGCCAAGCTCAGAAACGATTGTTCCCATCGCTGTAGCGACGATCGTATTGTCCATTGCTGCCATCAAAATACCAAGCAGCAAGCCGGCAACGACAAAGCCTTTTTTACTTTCTTTTTTTCTCATGGTCGCTTTCTCCTTTTTTTCTAAATAATGAGGATATATCTATTATAATCAAAGTTCATATAGTTACAACGAAAATGGACTATCTCGTTGGACAGCATCATACGATAGAATGATAGGATGTTTGATAAAAGGAGGGGGCTTATGTATCGTCTTGATCCGTATGGTGTGTTTCCATCGTATGTGCCGGGATTTACGGAAATGTTAGTCGATTACTACGATCGTCAACAATGCGAGCGAAATCAAGGGTTTGATGACATTTGGCGTATGATTCGCCCGACGTTACAACCATTATATGTAAAGCTACAACAATATTATGTCCCGCGCAATGTATCTCGCTATATGTTTCGTGTGATTGTACAAACGGTACTCGAGAATAAGAACGATGAGAGTGGAGCACTTCAACAGCGAATTCATCGACTTTTTCAACTGTTAAAAACAAAAGCTCCGTGGATGTTTGTTGTCCTGCAAGCGTACCGCGTTCCTGAAAAAGATATCGAACAAATATTCAAAGTGATTATTCGAGCTGTATTAGAAAATATCGGCTATCAACCGCAGCGAGACTGGAGTAGATGGGAAAATTTAGGTGGAGTATTGTCGTCTGGTCCGACAGTCGCCTCTTGGCAGCCGAATCGGTTAGATGTGTTTGCAAGAGGAGTGAATCGCACCTTACTTCATAAATGGTGGGATGGTGTTCGTTGGAGTGAATGGGAAAATCTTTTAGGAATATTAACTTCGTCACCTGCAGCGGTTTCATGGGGGAAAAACCGAATTGATGTCTTTGCCCGTGGCATCCATAAGCAATTGATTCATAAATGGTGGGATGGTGTTCGTTGGAGTGAGTGGGAAGATTTAGGTGGGGTGTTAAGCTCCAGCCCTGCTGTTGCATCGTGGGAAGAGAATCGGTTAGATGTGTTTGCCCGCGGAGAAGATAAACATCTGTATCATAAATGGTGGGACGGCGTTCGTTGGAGTGAATGGGAAAATTTAGGTGGAGTGATAACTTCAGCACCTGGAGCCGTTTCATGGGGAAGAAATCGAATCGATGTTTTTGCTCGTGGACCACAGCGTACCTTACTTCATAAATGGTGGAACGGCAGTCGTTGGAGTGAGTGGGAAGACCTAGGTGGGAGGCTTACATCAAGCCCAGCTGCTGCCTCTTGGGGAGAAAATCGTCTTGACGTCTTTGCGAGAGGAGAGAATAACGAACTTCTTTATAAGTATTGGGATGGACGACGCTGGAGTGATTTTTTTCATCTCGGCGGCCGAATCACATCAGAACCAGCAGCGATTTCATGGGGGAGAAACCGTCTTGACGTCTTTGCCCGCGGTGAAAACAATCAGTTACTTCATCGCTGGAGAGACTAAAATGAAAAACACGCTTGGCGAAAGGAGAGCCAGCGTGTTTTTAGTTTATGAGCATTTTGAAAAACGGTAATATTTTGTTAGATTTTTTCGATCAGCGCTGGTTTATTTTCAACAAGATTATATTGAAAAAAACAATGTAACGAATCATTTCATTTATGATACAATGAGGGGCGATGGATTGATTAACGGGGGAAATCGAGAATGCTTTCAATGATTAAGCCGCTCATTATCAATATTGCGATATTATTATCGTTGACGTTTAACGCGAATTTATTTTTTCCGTTTCGCGACCGGATTGTATTAACCGTGCGCCAACAACTAGTATACGGAGTTTTTTCAGCGTTTGCAGCGGTGTTATGTATGTTTTATCCGATTGAAACACTCGGTGAAACACATTTTGATTTTCAAATGATTGTCATTTTAGTTGTGACGATTTATATTGGCTGGTTAGCTGGAGGGCTATGTACGGTTGTTGTAGTCATTGTGCGTTTATTTATTGGGGGTTCTTTTGCTTGGATTGGTGTGCTCGTTTCCGTTGGTTCTTTTATGATTGCATTATTGTTTCATCCACTTTATTGGAAAGCGAAAAATAAATGGGGGCATGCATTACTCATTGTCATCGCATATTTTGTTTTTTACTTTATTGTTATTGCTTATACGATTTCATTTTTAAACTGGAAGTTTTATGCGATTTACTTTTTCATCTTTTTTGTTACCTACGTTGTCCTAATTTTTATTATCGAAAAATTGATCATTTACAATAGACAATTTGATGAAATGGTATATATCGATAAGCTAGCGATGGTTAGTGAAATCGCCGCATCGTTCGCTCACGAGATTCGGAATCCGATTACGACCGTTCGTGGATGTATTCAATTCCTTGAGCAAGATGCACAGGATGAACGGTTGAAACAATTTGCTCCGCTCATTTTAGAAGAGTTAGATCGGGCTAATAAAATTATTACCGATTATTTAAAATTAGCGAAACCAACCGATTTTCATTTGCAGCCTATCGACTTGAATAAAGTATTATATGATTGCGTCAATTTGCTTCGTCCACTAGGCGCGTTCGCTAATGTTTCTTTTGAATGTACGAGCAGCGGCAAATATTGCGTTTGGGGCGATGAACAATATTTGAAACAGTCATTGATGAATATTATAAAAAATGCGATTGAAGCGATTGACGGAAGCGGAATTGTAAAAATTACAACGGAAGCAGGCGTTCATCGTGGTACGGTGAAAGTGATTATTGAAGATACCGGAAAAGGGATGACGGAAGAAGAGTTGAAAAAAATCGGACTCCCTTACTATACAACGAAATCGAAAGGAACGGGATTAGGCAGCATGATTTCGAATCGTCTCATTCGCGAAATGGGAGGCACCATTCATTATACTAGTCGTAAAGGAAAAGGGACATGCGTTGAAATTACATTGCCACTAATAACGAAGAAATAGAAAAGGTGAGAAACCACACGAGGGTGTCTCACCTTTTTTTGAGATACTATTTATTTTTAATTCCTATACTAAAAAACGTCTTATCTATTAATTAAGCAATCGAAAGGGATGTCAATATAGCCCTTGTGAATTTATGTAGTTCTCTATCGATCTCTTGCATATGTTGTTCATTAATCGAATATAAAATTTCTTCTTTTGTACGAAAGTAATTAAAAAACGTTCCTTTTGCCACTCCCGCACGTTTTGCAATTTGTAACACTGTTGTTTTTTGATACCCTTGCGATTGAAACAGCTCAAGCGCTTTTTGCTGTAATAACTCTTTTATTCTTTCTTTTTGTTTCTGCCTATTCATTGAATTCCCCCTAAAACAAATAGTCTGCATTTCCTAGTAAATAATAGCCTATATTTCCTATTATTATAACATTTATTTCTAATAAGATGTGACGTTTGTATAAGACAAACGCTCAAAGTCATATATATAGAGAAAATGGAAGTGGAAAGGAAGGGTAAAAATGGCGAAAACAATTTGGGGGGTTGACTCTGCTGCGAAAGTAACGGAGCAGACGTTTTATTGTGTAAAAAATGAACTCGGATATCCGAAATTTTGGGGGCGCTATTTAACGGACGTACCGAACGTTTCTGATGGATTAACGAAAGACGAAATCACATTACTTCGAAATCATGGTGTAAAAGTATTGCCAATTTACAATGACTTTCGCGAGGCAGTAGGATATGCGAATGGTCAAGTAGTTGCGCGCAACGCAGTCTTTCATGCGCGTCGCCTCGGTATTCCAAAAAATAAAGTATTGTTTGCGAATATTGAAGATTTTTTCGCAGTCGATGAAGCATGGATTCGCGCTTGGGTTGAAACACTTTCCCCAACTGCTTATCGTCCGGGAATATATGCTGACCCGACGAAAGGAGATTTTGCTCACGCTTACTGTGAGGCGGCTAAACGTAATAATCAAGTCGCGGTACAAACAATGATTTGGAGTTCCGCCCCACGTCCTGGAACAACAAAAGAACAAAAAGCTCCGAAATATCAGCCTGCTACTCCAAATTGCAAAGCGAATGTGTGGGCATGGCAATACGGGCGCGACGCAAAAGCTTGTCCGGTTGACACCAATTTGGCTGATCGTCGCTTATTAGAGTTTTTATACTAGAAAAAGGTTGTTTTTATAAATGAAGAAACATTTCCAAAATAACAGTTTCCTTGTGGATTGTTGATTTCGCAGGTGCAACGATTAGTTTCAACACGTTCGAGAATGTCAAGAAGAGGATTGTGATTATTGTCGATTGCTCTCTTATTTTTTCCCTCGTCCAATGAAAACAGGAATAAATCGGTACGTCTTCTCCTCCTATATCTTTTTAAAAGACGCGCACCTTTAACGAAGATTTGTACTTTATCCGTAAAATAGACAACTTTACACGAAGGAGTTGAGCAAAAGAAATAAGTAGAGCCGCTATTTACTGTTTCCGATGCTTTTGGTTACTGTAAGGAGTGAAACGTTTTTTCCTTTTTGTTACAGGGAGGACAGACCCTTCTTTGTTTTTGTACGGATGGTTGATTTCACATTTTTTATTATTGTAAGAACTTCGTTTTATCAGAATAAATAACCAAATTCAGATGAAAAAGGGTTTCTTCTTTGCTTGTGACAAAATATAATAAACATAGACATTTTATAAAGGAAGGGCGTTGTAGAAAAATGAGTGAAAAACACGAAATTTTGTTAGAAAGTGGTACAAACGAATTAGAAATTGTCGAATTTTGGATTGGGAATAATAAATTTGCGATTAACGTTATGAAAGTAAGAGAAATTCTTAACCCCGTTCCTGTTACAAAAGTCCCGCATTCCCATGCAAATGTCGAAGGAATTATCGAGTTGCGTGGTGAGGTACTTCCTGTAATTGATGTTGCGAAAGTGCTTGGTTTTCCACCTTCTGAGAATCCACAGCACGATAAATTTATTGTAGCGGAGTTTAACCAGCAAAAAGTTGTATTTCACGTCCATAATGTGACGCGCATTCACCGTATTTCTTGGAAACAAATTGAAAAACCTTCACAAATGTATCAAGGGATCGATGGGCAAGTTATAGGTGTGATTAAGTTAGATGGGCAAATGATTTTGCTCCTTGATTTTGAAAAAATGATTGTTGACATTAACCCAGAAACAGGAATCAATGTCCAACAAATTAAAAAGCTTGGAAAACGTGAACGTTCGAATAAAAAAATTATTGTAGCGGAAGATTCCCCACTATTAAGAAAATTATTGCACGATACGCTAGCTGAAGCAGGATATGTGTTTGTCGAATTTTTTGAAAACGGTGAAGATGCGCTTCACTATTTGCAGACTATTGTAAAAGAAGATAGAGAGATTGAACAAGAGGTGCAGCTTGTCATTACCGACATTGAAATGCCGCAAATGGACGGCCATCATTTAACGAAGCGTATTCGTGAAGATGAGCGTTTAAAGAAACTGCCAGTCGTTATTTTTTCTTCTTTAATTACGGACGATCTTCGTCATAAAGGAGAAAAAGTTGGGGCGACCGCACAAGTAAGTAAACCAGAAATCGGTGAATTAGTGAAAGTTATTGATAAGCATATTCTTTAAAAATTTGAAAGCTTGTTTGGATTATAGTAAGGGGATCGTGAATGGAAAAGTATAGGCATCATTTTTTAAACAATGTCCGAAAACAACTAGAAGAATGGGAAGGCATAGAATGTATTTCGCGTGATGAAGTGTACCGATTTCTCCATTCCATCGCTGGCACGGCGTCGATTATTGGTTTGGAAGAGATGGGGAGCAAAGCGCAAAAGTTAATGAACGGATTGCAAGAAATGGAAGAAAAAGAATGGTCATTAGATGAAGTGAAGCACTATACATTTGAACTAATAGAATGGTGTTATGGAAATGGGGAGGAACATTTTTTCTCAATTTCCAATCAAAGAGAGGAACAAGGCGAAAAACCTGTTATTTTACTTATTGACGATGATACGTCGTTTTTAATGTATATGAAAGAACAGCTTGAAAAAATCGGTTGGTATGTAGCTGCTATTGCCAATCCACAAAAAGCCATTTCGTCCTTTTATGATGTAGGGCCGGATTGTGTTGTAATTGATATTCATATGAAAGAAAAAAACGGATTTGAAGTGCTTGAATTTTTGAAAGAAAAATTGAAGCAACAATTTATTCCAACCGTTATGGTGAGCGTTGATCATGGAAAAGAGATTCGTATGAAAAGTTATGCAACGGGAGCCGATGACTTCATCAGAAAGCCGTTTGATTTAGATGAGTTTATTGTTCGAGTACAACGTCAGTTAGAGAGAAAAAAATTAATTGATGAACTATTATTGCTAGATGAATTAACTCATGTGTATAATCGTAAATACTTAAAGCAAGCGTACGCTCAACTGCAAAACGATTGGATGCGTTCAAAAGAACCACATTGCTTAGCGGTGCTGGATATTGATTATTTTAAAGAGGTGAACGATCGTTACGGACATCTCGTTGGGGACGCTGTGTTACAGAGATTCGCTCGTTTCTTAAAACAAGAAACGAGAATGAGCGATATCGTTGTTCGCTTTGGCGGAGAAGAGTTTATTCTTCTTTTTCCAAAAACGAATTTGGATGCCGCATATCGCATAATAGAAAGGTTAAGAGTAAAATTTAGGGATATAGTTTTCACTGGAAACAGCGAAACGTTTTCTTGCACGTTTTCTTGCGGCATTGTCGAAATCAATGAAACGGACAAGCCGTTTGAACATTGGCTACGTCTAGCAGATAATGCGTTATATGTCGCGAAAAATAAGGGGAGAAATTGCGTTAAGCTAGCAGAACTATCGAAAGAAAAGGTATATCAAAAATTAATTAAAATTGCGGTTGTGGATGATGATGCAATGATAAGAACCATCATCACCGATATCTTAGCCAAGTTGCCGCGCGAAAGAAAAGTGAAGTATGAAATCCAAACATTTAACGATGGAGTTTCCTTTATCGAATCGGATTGGCATAAAGACACAACGCCATGTTTAGTTATTTTAGATGGGATGATGCCGAAAATGGATGGGCTTGAAGTGTTGCAATGGTTGAGAAAGAGAGAAGAATCCACCTGTTATAAAATCATTATGTTAACATCGCGTAAAAGTGAAAACGATATTGCGCGGGCGCTTGAATTAGGAGCGGATGATTACATTACGAAGCCTTTTAAACTACTAGATCTAGAAGAGAGAATTTGTCAAATCGTAAAAAGGATGAGTTAAATGTGAAGCGTAGAGTTTTTACAGTTAGATTGCTCTTGTGAAGATCATATATGTTCATTTTAATGTGTGAAAATGCTTGAGGACCAAAGATAGCAACAGATGAATATAAAGGGAGCTTTTATAAATGAGAATGTCCTAATAGCCTCACAAACTAGGTAACAACCGATTGTTTGGAGCATCTAAACAATCGGTTTGAAAAAGAAAATCTTGCTTCTGTAAATCTAAATGTGATAAAAAAAGATAGAACAATTCCAAACGGAATTGTTTTTTGTGTTTTTTGCTGATGATTCATATTTTTTACTGATTATCCATATAATTTTCGTTTTTATAAAATATTAGTCCCATCCTAAAATAAAACATATATGAAGTTCGAATTCCTTGATGGTTCCACAGCGCGTACGAATCGGAAGAGGATATTTGATCGTAAAAAGGAATAGTCGAGAAGGACGATGCGCTAGAGTGTATGAAGCAAATGGGATGGACATGGGAACAACCGGACGATTGCGAGCGACTCAGGCTGTTAAGAAATGAGAATATCGTCTGAAAGAGGAGGAGAGAAATAGCGATGGCAAAAATTTTGCTTGCCGAAGATGAAGAAGTATTGCGCATGCTCGTTGTCGATACACTTGAAGATGAAGGGTATGAAATAGACGAAGCGTGCGATGGAAACGAGGCGCTTCAGCTTATTATAGAAAACGAGTATGATTTAATTTTGCTTGATTATATGATGCCGATTTATACCGGATTTGAAATCATTCAACAAGTGAGGGCGATTCCAGAGAAGAAGCAAGTAAAAATTATGATGTTATCCGCCAAAAGCCAGCAAGCTGACCAGCAACGTGTGCTCGAGGCGGGGGCTGACTATTTTATGTCTAAACCGTACAGTCCTATTGAATTAGTGAAACGAGTTAAGGAGATTTTAGATGAGAAAAATGACTGAATATTTTCACCCAAGCTTAATGAGGCAATTTATCGGATTAATGAGTGGTTTTATTGCTGTTTTTCTAATCGGTGCTTTCATGCTACTGTTCTATCAAAAGTCCATAACAAACACATTTGAAGCGAAAGAAAAGCATTTAGAGGAGAAAGAAAAATATGCAGAGCAATTAGAGCGGGCTTTTAATCAAGCGTTTTTAGATACGCGAGGGTATTTAGCGTTCGGAAGGCAAGAGTTTAAACAAAGTATTTTTCAACAAAAAGAAACTGTTCGTCTAACGTTGAATAAGCTAAAAACGTTAGCGGATGAACAGAAGGACGCTGAATTTCTAGACGAGGCGAACGCGTTTACCTCGTATTACTTCGATAATTTAGTGGAAAAAGCGATGATCGATTTTGAAAATGGCAATCTCCAAGCGGTTTTGCAAGCATCGAAAAACGGCGGCACAGCTTCGACTAAAAGATTTCAAACACAGCTAGTTGATTATCGTCATGGTTTGAATAAAGAGATTGAAAACGAGCTCATGCATTTAAAAGCCAAACAAACGAAAAGTCAATTTGCTTTTGTTGGATTGATTTTCTTCATGTTGCTTGTTTTAATGGGCATTATCCGCATGATGATGAAGCAAATCGGCAAGCCGCTTACCGCCTTGGCTGAGGCGGCGGAGAAGCTTGCAAACGACGAGGAGTATCAGCAATTGCCATTTTCCAGTGATCGTAAAGATGAAATCGGCAAACTATCGCGTGCGTTTGAAAAGATGCTATGGAGCATTCAAGAAAAGGAAGAAAATTTAGTAGCGCAAAACGAAGAATTAACTGCACAGCAAAAGGAATTAGAATCACAGCAAGTGGAGTTAGAACAAGCGTTAGAGATGATGGAACTTCGCGAAAAAGAGCTCGAGCGGCGCAATGAGTTGATTAACGGGCTTTCAAATTCGTTAGACAAACAAGAAGTACTTGATAGCATTGTTCGTAATATGTGCAAAATCATGAACGCTGATCGCGGCATCATTGTCCTTTTCAACGAACAAAAGTCGCATTCAGCATTTGGACTATCCGAATACGAGGTTACTCAGTTTTTAAATCATATTCATAACGGGGTTCACCAGCGGCTATTTGAAACGAAAAAAGCGTTTTCGCTCAAACGCGAATTAATGATTTCTGAAAAAGGATATTATGAAGAAACGCTTTATTCGTACGATTTATTTGTACCGGTTCTTTCACCGGAACAGCAAATCGAGGCGATCATGGTCTTCAGCCGCTTTGGTGGAGACTTTCTTAATTATGAAATTGAAGAGTATGAACATCTATCGAAGCAAATTTCGATTTCATTGCAAAAAGTTAAACTGTATGAAGAATCAGAAAAAGACCGCCGGATGACGCAGGATATTTTAAACAATATTCAAGAAGGAGTTCAACTTGTCGATACGCGCGGAACGAATTTAATGATCAATGTACAAATGGCGAATTTGTTAGGAAATAATGAAACGAATGATTTCAGTCATGCAACATACGATAAATGGAAAGAGAAATTAGTCAAACAAAGTGTAGATGAAAAGAATTTAGCCGCTTACCTTGATGCTGTTCTTTTTGATAAAACCAATAAAACCAAATCGTTTACGTATCACGTAAAAACAGAAAAGAAAGTGATCCAAGTATATGCGGAACCGTTATATCGCGGTGGAGAAAAGTTTGGCACGATTTTTGTCCATCGTGACATTACGAAGGAGTTTGAAGTGGATCAAATGAAATCGGAGTTTGTGAGTACGGTGAGCCATGAATTGCGGACACCACTTTCAAGTGTGCTAGGCTTTACAGAATTATTGTTACATAAAGAACTTAAACCAGAAAGACAAAGAAAATATTTAACAACCATTTATCAAGAAGCGAAACGTTTAACTGCACTTATTAATGATTTTCTTGATGTGCAACGAATGGAATCGGGAAGACAAGCGTATGACAAAAAATACGAGGATATTTTGCCGATTATCAAAAACGTCATCGAAACACAAAAGGTCAATACGTCTATCCATGAATTTATTCTTGAACAAGAAACCACTCATACGACCGTGCTTGGCGATAAAGATAAACTTTCCCAAGTGTTTATGAATTTAATTGACAATGCGATTAAATATTCGCCTAATGGCGGTAAAATAACCGTTAGAATATATGAGAAAGAGAAGCAATTGAAAGTGGATGTCAAAGATGAGGGATTAGGCATTCCGAAAGAAGCGATTGGACATTTATTTACGAAATTCTATCGCGTTGATAATTCCGATCGCCGCCGCATCGGAGGAACAGGGCTTGGACTTGCGATTGTAAAAGAGATAGTAACGGCTCATGAGGGAGAGGTAGCCGTTACATCCGAATTAAAAAAAGGAAGCACATTTACGATTAGCTTGCCGTTTGTTGTTGGTGGAGCATACGAACAGACAGATCAAGAGAAAAAGAAGAATGGAGTCAATATTGTTATCGTGGAAGACGATCCGAGCCTCGCTTCTTTGTTAGAAGCAGAATTGAGCGATAGCGGTTTCGACGTGCACCATTTTAAAGACGGCAAAAAAGCACTTAAAGCGATAAAAGAGATGAAACCTGCTATAGTTGTTCTTGACATTATGCTTGAGGAAGGCGGGCTTTCCGGATGGGATGTGCTAAAACAAATTAAGGAAGAAAAAGAACTTTCTTCGATCCCGATTATTATTTCCTCCGTACTTGAAGAAAAGGAAAAAGGGTTTACACTTGGTGCGAACAGTTATCTTGTAAAACCGTATCAACCGAGCCAACTTTCGAGGATCATTTTAAAAAGTTTACTAAAAAAAGAAAAATATGGAGAAATTTTGGTGCCGATATCGGATGAACAACTAATAAATAAGAAAGAAAAAATAAACGATGGGATATAGTACGATGAATGTCAATGAGGCTGAATGGACTGTCTTTTATGAAAGACAGTCCATTTTATTAAAAACAATAAACGAGCTCATGATTAGACTTGTTTGTTAAAATCGTTCTCCAAGGCGCTTAAATACGGGTTTTTGGTATGTTTTTCTTGAAGGCTTTGGCACTTCCGTAATGCCGGTATAGGTTTGTAATAATGCTTTTGCTTGCGAGAGCGGCATTTTCGTAACAGGATTACGATAAGAGTCGTTTAAGGCACCAAGGTGTGGGAGATTTGCGAAGTCTTCTTTTGCTGGAGGAATGTGAAAATAATAATCGCCAACGGAAACAAGAACATCGGATTGTTGTCGGCTATTTTTCGGATTCGGTGAAAAGTGAAGACCGACTTTCTTCGCTTTTCCTTCGCTAATGAGCTTTTCGATTGCTTTTTTCTTTAAAAGATATAAAAAAGCAGGATTTAAAGCGGTTTTTGCATGACGATTGACGGTGAAAATCGCTTTTGCCAGATTGTCTATCGTTGGTTCTAAATGTTCCATAACATATCTCCTTTTCATTAGGCTTGTCTAGTACCTTTATTATACAGTATGAACATTTGTTTGCAATATATGTCAGTATGATATAATACAAAAATAAAATATGTTAGTGAATGAAGGATGAAAGAAGATGAAGGAGAAATACGGAATTATCGACATTGGTTCGAATACGATTCGCTTAGTCATTTATGAACGAAGTAAAAGCGGTCGATTACGAGAGATTGAAAATGTGAAAGTGGTGGCGCGCCTTCGCAATTATTTAAATGATGAACATATACTGATAGATGAAGGGGTTGCAATTCTTCTTGATACGTTGCGAAGCTTTCAAGAAATTACACGTCATCATCAATTAGAGCGTGTAAAATGCATGGCGACTGCAACGATTCGCCAAGCAAAAAATCAGAAAGAGATTATTGCATTAGTTGAACAACATACTGATTTTCGTATTCGCGTGTTAACAGGAGAGGAAGAAGCATACTATGGGTTTCTTGCTGTCGTCAATTCAACATCGATTGCGGAAGCAGTGACGATTGACATTGGTGGGGGAAGTACGGAAGTAACGTATTACAAAGATCGCCAGCTTGTCGATTACTACAGCTTTCCGTTTGGTGCGTTGTCATTAAAACAAACATTTGTTTCTGGAAACATTCCAACACAAGAAGAGTTACAACGGCTATCTTCCTATTTAGTGGAGCAATTTCAAGCGTTGCCATGGCTTTGTCAGAAACGAGTTCCCATCATTGCAATAGGAGGGAGCGCGAGAAACGTTGTACAGATTCATCAATTAATGAAAAATTATCCGCTTGCTAGCGTTCATCAATATGAAATGAATCGAAAAGATTTGTTAGAAGTACGAAAATTGTTAACCTCATTATCATTTGAGGAAATTCAAAAGCTCGAAGGATTATCGAAAGACCGCGCTGATATTATTATTCCGGCTCTCGAAGTGTTTTGTGTATTGTATGAAGTGGTAGATGCGTCTATGTTTGTGTTAAGCCGTAAAGGGTTGCGTGATGGGATCTTTTATGAAGAATTCATTCAGCCGTTTGGTACACCCATTTTTCCAAACGTTCTTCAGGAAAGCTTTTTTGAGCTAGCGCAAGACTATGACATTCGTTTAGATGATGTTCAGCATGTGAATCAATTAATCGTTCAATTAGCTGAACAAATTCATCAGCTCTGTTTATATCCGTTAACGGATGAAGATGTGCGAGATGTCAAACAGGCGGCTCATGTCTTTTATTTAGGTCAATATATAGACGAAGAGTCGAGTAGCCAGCATACGTTTTATATATTAGCGAATCGTACTATTGATGGATTGATGCATAAAGAACGTGTCAAACTAGCGTTGATGGCTTCATACAAAAATAAAACCATGTTTAAACAATATATTGCGCCGTTTCAACATTGGTTTACAAAGGAAGAACAGAAAAAAATTCGTTTTCTCGGAGCGCTCCTTAAATTCGTGTATAGCTTAAATGATACAAAGCGGAATGTTATACAAACAGTACAACTCACTAAAGGTAACGGTACAATCATTATGGATCTATTTTGTTGCGGCGATTTTCGTGCCGAGGAATACCAAGCGGAAAAAAATAAAAAACATTTAGAAAAAGCGCTAAAACAGACGATTGAATTACGTTTTCAATGTTTGAAAAAAAAGTAAGGTAGGGAAACGGTATGGAACTGAACAATCCTAACTATTATAATAATAGAGAATTAAGTTGGCTTGCGTTTAATGAACGCGTATTACAAGAAGCATTTGATGAGCGAAACCCTCTCCTTGAGCGGTTAAATTTTTTAGCTATTTTTAGCTCGAACTTGGATGAGTTTTTTATGGTACGCGTAGCTGGTTTAAAGGACCAAGTAAAAGCTGGATTTAATAAATCAGAAAATAAAGCAGGGTTGACGCCGAAGCAACAGCTCAAGAAAATTTCTGAAAAAGTGCATGATCTTGTCAAATCACAGTATTACATTTATAACGATATACTTTTACCGATGCTAAAGTCGGAACATATTTGCTTTGTCTCCATGAATGAATTAACGACCGAACAACGAGATTATTTACGAACGTATTTTATTGAACAAATTTTCCCTGTTTTAACTCCGATGGCGATAGATGCTTATCGTCCGTTTCCGATGTTGCTGAATAAAAGTTTGAATTTAGCGATTGTTTTAGAAGATGACGAGGAAGAAGAGGAAAAGCGAAGAAAGCTAGCCATTGTCCAAGTTCCATCTGTTTTGCAACGTTTTATTCGACTTCCGTCTGAAGATGATAACTTTGTCTATATTTTGCTCGAAGATGTCATTACTGCTTATATTGATATGCTATTTAAAGGATATACAGTTATTTCTGCAACGCAATTTCGCATTACGCGCAATGCTGATTTAACGATTCATCAAGAAGGAGCCCGTGATTTATTAAAAGAAATCGAGAAAGAATTGAAAAAACGGAAGTGTGGAGCGGCAGTTCGGCTCGAAATGAACGAAAAAGGCTTTGACCCATTCATTTTGAATTATTTGTTAGATGAGCTAGAAATTCACGAAAAAGATGTGTATCAAATTGATGGTCCTCTTGATTTAACGTTTTTATTTCACTTCTATAAAGAGTTATCCACATACAAAGAGCATTTAGTGTATGAAACGCTCATTCCGCAACCACCGAAAGATTTAGATTCGGACGAAGATATTTTTGAAAAAGCGTCAGAACAAGATATTCTTCTTCACCATCCGTATGAGTCGTTTGAGCCGGTCATTGATTTTATTTCTGCTGCGGCTGATGATCCACATGTGTTGGCGATTAAACAAACGCTTTATCGCGTTGGTGACAATTCACCGATTATTGAAGCTCTGAAACGAGCAGTGGAAAACGGAAAGCAAGTGACCGTCCTTGTTGAACTAAGAGCACGGTTTGATGAGGAAAATAACGTACAATGGGCAAAAGAGTTAGAAAAATCAGGGTGCCACGTCATTTACGGCATTACACATTTAAAAACACATAGTAAAATTACCCTTGTTGTAAGACGAAGGAACGATAAAATTGAACGGTTTGTTCATTTAAGCACGGGCAACTACAATGATGCGACAGCGAAACTATATACGGACTTAGGACTGGTTACTTCGAATCGAGAAATTGGAGAAGATGCAGCGAATTTTTTTAACTATTTAAGCGGTTATATGGAAAAGCCTGATTTTCATCATTTATCGATTGCACCATTTGACCTTCGTCGCAATTTTATTCAACTCATTGACGAGGAAATTCGTTTTCATCGGCAATACGGCAATGGTCGCATTATTGCCAAAATGAATTCATTAACCGATAAAACGCTCATTATGAAGTTGTATGAAGCTTCACAAGAAGGCGTGAACATTGATTTAATCGTCCGTGGCATTTGTTGTCTTCGCCCACGCATTCCAGGGATAAGTGACAACATTCGCGTTCGCAGTATTGTCGGGCGTTTCCTCGAACATAGTCGCATTTATTATTTTCATCATAATGGGGAGGAAAAAGTGTTTTTATCGTCCGCCGATATGATGACACGTAACATGGAAAAGCGTATAGAAATTTTACTTCCGATTTTTGCGGAACATTTGAAAAAACGAATAATAAACATTTTATCAATTATGCTTGCCGATAACGTCAAAGCACGGGAACAGGATGAAAACGGGGACTATCATTATGTAAGACGTCTGGGGGGGGAACCGGAAGTCGACAGTCAGTTATTATTATTCAATATGGCTTACCGTGTAAGCGAAGATGAGGAATAGAGAGGAAAGAAGAAAGATGAACGGAACATGGAAAATAGGGGCAGCTGTGGCATTTGGTGGAGCAGTTGGTGCTTTAAGCCGCTATGCAATAAGCGTTTTTATCATATCACCATGGCCGATCGCCACATTGCTTGTAAATATCATTGGTTCTTTCATTTTAGGAATACTTACAGGATATGCATTCAAAAAAAAGATTGCCGGTTGGTTAAAGGCCGTGATTGGCACCGGCTTTTGTGGTGGATTGACAACAATGTCAACATTTAGTAAAGAAGTCGTTCAACTATTAACAAATGGACACATATTCCAAAGCATCATTTATATGGTCATCTCGCTCGTTGGAGGACTTCTTGTTTGCGGGCTCGGTCTGATTATTGGTATGGGACAAATCGCACGAAAGGAAGAAGCATCATGAAGCTTGCAACAATTGCTTTAGGTGGGGCGGTTGGTGCCTGTTGTCGCTATTGGTTTGGAATATGGTTTGCAAATAGAGGGAACTTTCAAGCGCTGCCGCTAGCAATGGTTATCGTAAATTTACTTGGTTCGTTTGGTTTAGGGATAGCAACAGCATTATCGACTGATTATCATATGAACATTCCTGTTGCTATCACCGTTGGTTTTTTTGGCGCATTTACCACCTTTTCGACGTTTAGCGTTGAAGCGGTGCAACTGTTGCGACACCGTCAATATCGAAATGCCTTTTTCTACATAGTCGTTTCTCTATTCGGAAGTATAGTGATGTTCGCTCTTGCCTATATGCTTCTATAACTCAACCACCCTATGATACGGGTGGTTGATGTTTTAATGTAAAAACAGTCAGCTCGGGAGGAGTAAGAAAGCGAAACGGCATTCTCGTCGTCCCTAACCCGCGGTTCACGTACAGTGTTAAGTCCCCTATTTGATAAAATCCTTCATAATACTCGGTGGCGAGCGGTGGAGTGATCAGTGGACCGATGAACGGAAGCTGAATTTGTCCACCATGACTATGTCCAGACAGTTGCAAGTGAACGGGGTAACAGGCGGTTTCTGTCGCGCCATCTGGTTCGTGCAATAAAACAATCGTATAAGTAGAAGGAGGGATTTGTTTTAACATCGCGGCAAAATCCGGGTTCCCAAGCATCATATCATCAACACCGGCAATGGCAATTTTACTTTTATCGATAAGTTCAATCATCACATGCTCATTCACAAGCATGCGAAATCCCGCTTTATTCATGATATTGCGGTATATGTCAGTGCCGTATCCACCATGATCGTGATTGCCGTAAATGCTAAACTTTCCAAGCGGAGCACGAATATTGGCTAGAATGGAGATAACGTCGTTTGTATAAGGATATTTATTTGGTTCGTCGATTAAATCCCCGGTAAAAAAGACGATATCTGGTTGCAGTTCGTTGATTTTTTTGACAGTATGGCTAAGCCGTTCCAGTGGATAATAGCGCCCAAGATGCGTGTCGCTAAATTGAACGATATTTAGACCGTCAAAGCTTTTCGGGATAAGAGGGTGGAAAATGGTATGTTTTGTAACAGTCAGCCGTGCGGGCTCCATAAATCGTGCATAGTAGTAGCCAAAGGAAGCTAGGAACATTCCGCCCATAACGGAAAGAAAACTTTTTTTCAGAAATGTTCTTCGATTCATATTGGTTGTCACTTTCAGTCGTTCCATCTTACCTACGTCCTTTCACAATTAGTTTTATTATAAATGGAAAAAGCGAAACAGAAAAGCGACAAATAGATTAAACAAATATTAGAAAATTATGTATATTTATAGTAAGATAAAAATGAATGAATCATCAGTCGTTTTTCAAAGGGGGAGAAACAATGAACGGGAAAGTAATTATTGTAACCGGTGGCTCAAGCGGTATGGGGAAATACATGGCCAAGAGATTTGTTGAAGAAGGGGCAAACGTTGTTATTACGGGGAGAAGGCTAGAAGCATTAGAAGAAGTAAAAAAAGAAATCGAATCGCCAAATGGAAAGGTGTTGCCGATTCAAATGGATGTGCGCGATCCTGAACTCGTTGCTGAAATGGTAAAGCGCACCGATGCGGAGTTTGGAAAAATTGATGCACTTATTAACAATGCTGCAGGTAATTTTATTTGTCCGGCTGAAAAACTTTCGATTAACGGATGGAATAGCGTTATTAACATTGTATTAAATGGAACTTTTTATTGTAGTCGTGAGGTAGGAAATTATTGGATTACCAAAGGGCAGAAAGGATCCATTATCAATATGGTCGCTACATATGCTTGGAATGCTGGCGCAGGTGTGATTCATTCAGCGTGCGCGAAAGCCGGGGTATTGGCCATGACGCGAACCCTTGCGGTTGAGTGGGGAAGAAAGTACGGTTTTCGCGTTAATGCGATTGCTCCGGGACCGATTGAGCGAACCGGAGGAGCAGAACGTCTTTGGGAATCAGAAGAAGCAGCGAAGCGAACACTTCAGAGCGTGCCGCTTGGGCGCCTTGGCACACCAGAGGAAATTGCCGCCCTTGCCTCATTTCTACTTTCTGACGATGCGGCTTATATTAACGGAGAATGCATTACAATGGATGGAGGACAATGGTTGAATCAACATCCGTTTTAAAAAGAAAAGCGGAAGCGCCGTGATTAGCTCTCGAAGCCAAATGTTCTTCACCCGCAGAAGTGCTTAACACTTCGAGGGTGAAGGTTATTTGGCACAAGAGAGCTAGGCGCTGGAGCTAGACAAAAAAGAAAATCGGAGGCGTCCCGCCAAGCCGCGACAGGCAAATGTTCTTCCGGGGCAAGAAGTCGCTCGTCGACTTCGGCACCGGAAGGTTATTTGACCCCGAGCGGCTGGACGCTGAAGCTAGACAACAAGAAAATCGGAGGCGAGCGTCTAACGCCGTAGGAAACAAAAAATGCGCGATTTCAGTTGTATGAAACCGCGCGTTTTTTTAAGGCGATCCACGAGTCGATAAACTGTTGTTTGTCGATTCTGTGTGCTTTTTTTCCCCATAGAGGGTCATTGATATAGACGGAGTTATTATCAAATCCGACAAGGACAACGGCATGTAAATCGAGCGGTGTTTTTATGATTTGACGTCCATGTTTCCAGCTTTCCCAGCGGTCGGGAAGGCGATAATCCCCCGTCGTCCAAACGACAATGGGTCGTTTATTTTCTACATACTTTAACAATTCGCCAAATGGTCGTCCCGTTAAATTGACGGCGCGCTCCGGTAAATATTTTTCCATTAACGCTGTAATCGGCTCATCAAATACCGCATAGCCGCTCGTTTTTCCTGTCATATCTCCAACAAATCCGTCGGCTGGATTTCCCCACGATATGATATCGCCGTTCTTATTTCGAATGTTTGGGTCGTTATCTTTTTTCACTTCCTTTGCTAATGTCATTTTATCGACGTTCACTCCCGCATAGCGCAACACCATTGCTAAACTTGTTACTTCACAGCCGTATTTTAATTCGGGATTTTGCTTGATGAGTGGAACATCAAGAACAACTTTTTTTAGTTTTTTTGTTTGAGACGGGTGCGTTGTTTTTTCTATTTGATTGCTCGGGTGAACGGTCAGCCTTGTGCTTGAAGAGTGATCGTTCGTTTCTGCTATTGGAGTTGTTACGCTTTGTTTGGAAGTGTACTCATTTGTTCGTTCCTGTTTATCGTTATAAGCTGAACATCCAAGTAAAGATAAAAGAAGAAAAACAGCATTTCTATATTTCATAATCATCACCTAATTTGCTTTGTTTATTTATAGTTTTTCAACTGCTTTTTTCTTTATAATTAATAAAAAACGGTATGAAAGGTAGTCATATGATATAATATGCAAAATGGCGAGTGGGAGAGGTGAACAGCGTGGATGCGTTAGACATTATGGCTAACTTACAACACGTCATTCCGTATTATCAAGCGATTTTTAGTGCCGATGAGCATTGTATCATTGGTTATGAAGTGTTAGGGCGATATGAATCAGGAGAAAACATATTGAGTTTGGGACCATTTTTTCATGACGAAACGGTTCCGGAAGAGTTTCGCCTTGAAGTGGATGAGGTTGTAACGACAAAGGCGCTCGATCATTTTCTTTCTTTACTGGATTGTTCCTTTTTGATCTTTATTAATCGCGATGCGAACTTGCTTATGCTTGATCGCGCCGAGTCGCTTTTGCAAATGCTTCTTCGTTATCAAGAAAAAGGATTGTCGCTTGAACGAATCGTGCTAGAAATTAATGAGCATGATTTTAAAGGAGATTTCAATCAGCTAAGCCATTTGTTAACATATATCCGTACATACGGGATCAACATTGCGGTTGATAACATCGGAGGGCATAGCAGTAATTTAGAACGAATTGGTCTACTTGCACCGGACATTTTAAAAATCGATTTGCGTGAGCTGCGAAAAACATCAGTAAATCATTCTTATCAAGATGTATTATATTCGATCTCTTTATTGGCCAGAAAAATTGGTGCGACGCTTTTATATGAAGATATTGAAGCGTCTTTTCAATTACAATATGCTTGGCGTAACGGCGGTCGTTACTATCAAGGATATTATTTAGCTGAGCCGTCTCCTATATTATTGGAACGTGACTTTTTAAAAGAACGTTTACGTCAAGAATTTCACAGTTTTATTCAACATGAGAAGAAAAAATTACAAACATTGTATAATATTTCAGAACAGTTCCAACAGCGGATTAGTGCTTTATTAATGAAATATAAAAAAATAACGGATTTTAACGAGCTTATTTCTTTCCTTGCCGAAGAGTTAAGCGATAGTTGTTTTCGCATTTATATTTGTGATGAAGACGGTTTTCAGCAATCAGCCAATATTTTTAAACGTAATGAAAAATGGGAATTACAACCGCAGTATTATATGAAAAATTGGAGTTGGCGCCCATATTTCTTAGAAAACATTATTCGTATGCGTTCGCGTAAGCGCGGCATTCTCTCTGATTTATACAGCGATATCGAAACGGGAGAAACAATTCGAACGTATTCGTACCCGATTGATGAACATCATTATTTGTTTATCGATCTTTCTTATAACTATTTGTTTGAACATGACGGACATCTATAAATGTATAAATTCGCCTCCGTGTGGGAAAGTAAGCGTGAGGTGAGTTGATTATGGCACAATTGTCGTTTATCCTAGGATTTATAGCTCTTCTTGTTTTAACTGGCGGGCTAATCTATACGTATAAAATTGGAAGCAGACAAAAGTTACAGAGAGAGTATGATACGGAAATAAATGAAAAAGTAGAGGAACATCCTTACATTCGCAATCCAGTATTTTTAGCGTATATCATTGGAATTGGATTAGTGATTGCCTATATGATTTATACTGCGATGAATTCTACATGGTAGCCCACAACGTTGTCGTTGTGGGCTTTTTTTAGTGCAGCCCTAATAACTTTTCAAGTGCTGGCAAATCAAAGCCGGAAATGACTTGATCGTCTACGACAACGGTTGGGGTAGAATAAGAACGGTAATCATTTATTAAACGGTTGCGGGCTGCTTTGTCTTTAGAAACATCAAATTCAGTAAATTCAATTTGATGATGACGTAAAAATTCTTTCACAATTTTACAAGGTGGGCAGTCTGGCTGCGTATATACGGTAACTCTTTTCGCGTTCATTCATTTTCCTCCGTTAACAAATGTAAATTTTATGATAAGAGTTTAAAGTTTTGTTAAGTCATATGAAATTGTAGATGAAATTGTATATAATGTCACGTGAAAAAGTGGAGGAGAAACATGAATTGGTGAACCGGATGCTTGTTATGATGGTCGCATTTTTAGGAGAACACTATCCAGTAAATAAAGAGAATCGTTTTATCATAAAAGCGCATCTTAATAAAAAGAACGGCTATTTGAAGAGAGAAACTCAATAAAGGCGCGACTGTTCATCGTCGAGCGAATGACACTTTCCGATGAGAAAGGAGAGTAGACATGTCTCAATTGTTAGGAATCATCAACCGATTAATTCAATTACGGGAACAAGAAACAAATGGAAACGAGCCTCCGCAACGGAATTTCGAAGTGAATGGTGAAAAAAAGTGCAGTGTGACGTACTTTGAAAAAACGGGTACATTTGTTTTGGAAGTATATGAAAAAGGGGAAAAGCCGAAATCATATCAATTCGACAATATCGATATGATTGCCATTGAAATTTTTGAATTGTTAAATTAAGCGAAGTGAGGCGAGAACGATAAAAAAGCCAATCGTCATTTGTCCAATTTGTCAAAAACAAGCGTATTTAGAAGAAGTGCTTACAGCTCAAGCGAATCAAAACGTCATTTATACATGTCCATCTTGCCAGTTTATGTTACGAAATATTCATACAAGCAAAGGATAAAAGTCTTCACGTTTTGTGAAGGCTTTTTATTTTCGTAAAAAGGACTTTTTTATAAATGTTCTGAATATATAATTTTGAAAGGGGGAATGGAATATGGGAAAACAATTGTTCGAACGATTGTCTGCAGAAGAACAAAAATTGCTTCTGGATGTTTTGTTTACGCAACATTATGCACTTGAGATTATTAGTTGTGAGCTCGCTGATATTGAGAATGGCGATAAACAAGTAGAAGAAGCGCGATATAAAAAGCTCGTGAACCTATATGACCGAATTAGAGAGGAAATGATATGAACTATCGCTTATCGAAAGGCGGTAGTTATTTTTTATTATAAAAGCCTTAAGTATGCTAAACTGAAGGAGAGGAATAAGAAGTATAAGAGAGAAAGGCGGAAAATCAGCATGATTAGTTTGGATAGTAAGGAATTTTTAGATAAGACGATTGCGCAATTTCTCATTCCTTCTGATAAAGTTGCCCATGTTCAAGTGGGAAATTATTTAGATCATGCCTTATTAGTATTAACAAAAACGGGATATTCCGCAATTCCTGTGTTAGACACATCTTATAAACTGCACGGATTGATTAGCATGACCATGATTATGGATGCCATTTTAGGATTGGAGCGAATTGAATTTGAGCGATTAGAAAAAATGAAAGTCGAAGAAGTGATGAATAAAGACATTCCTCGACTGTTATTACAAGATCATGTTATGAAAGGAATCGAGCTTGTCGTTAATCATCCGTTCGTTTGCGTGGAAAACGAGAACGGTTATTTTGAAGGCATTTTTACAAGACGTGAAGTATTAAAACGATTAAATAAACAACTAAGACGTTTCAACCATTATAGCGAATAAAATCAATCGGCTCTAACTGATGATTTTAAAAACAAGTTGAATGATAAGAAGTGCGGTGATCGCATTTAAAATCATTTGTAAATGCTTTCTTTTCAGCTTCTGTGCTAACCTTACGGAGATTTGCGCACCGATTAGCGAACCAATGGCTAAAAATGGGGCGATATGCCAATTGACATGCCCTGTATATAAGTATGTGACAAAGGCGCCAAAACAACTAACGAATGTTTGAAATCTTGTGAAAGCAATGGCCGATAAATATTCCATTCCTGTATACAAATACGCATACATTAATAATGCCGCTTGACCTGGTCCGAACATTCCATCATAAACGCTAATTGCGTAAAGGATAGGATATAATTTTTTTGGAAAAGAAGAAACAGGTTGTTTTTTCTCTGGACGTTTTTTGAATAACTGTAAACTTAATGCGAATGTTAGCAAAATAATAGCAATACATGTCATCGTTTTTTCTGATAGTGATGAAGTAAGCAACCCACCGGTGATACCGCCTAAAAGGCTAATCGGAATGATAAGCAGCGTTTGTTTCCAACCGATCTTTCCTTCGCGAAGCAGCACAAAAAAGCTAGAAAATGAACTTACCGTATTGGAAAATTTGGCGGCAGCAATTGCTTGATGGACGGGGACGCCAGTTAAAAGTAAAACGGGCATTCCAATCAAGCCGCCGCCGCCAGCAAGCGTCCCAACAAATGAAGTGGCAAATCCAATGATGATAAATAAGACGAATTCCATGGCGGCTCTCCTTCCTTTTTTTGCATACCTAAATTATACGATAAAAAAACGGATAGATGGGTTTCTTTTATGAATTTGTGCTTGTCAGCGCTATCTTTGTTTTGCTAAAGTAAAAAAATAAGAAAACAAAAGGAGGATGCTACAATGAAAATGATGGATGCAAATGAAATTATTGCGTTTATTCAAAACAGCAAAAAAGCGACACCTGTTAAAGTATACATAAAAGGAAATCTTGAAGGGATTGATTTTGGCGCAAACGCTAAAACATTTATTACAGGTAATACAGGCATCGTATTTGGAGAATGGCAAGAGATTCAAACGGCGTTGGAAGCCAATAAAGACAAAATTGAAGACTATGTTGTGGAAAACGACCGCCGTAACTCTGCGATTCCGCTTCTTGATTTGAAAGGAATTAAAGCGCGTATCGAGCCGGGAGCGATTATTCGCGACCAAGTAGAAATTGGCGATAACGCTGTTATTATGATGGGCGCAGTTATCAATATTGGTGCGGTTGTTGGCGAAGGAACGATGATTGATATGAATGCCGTGCTTGGCGGGCGTGCGACAGTAGGGAAAAACTGTCATGTTGGCGCTGGTGCGGTATTAGCAGGAGTTATTGAACCGCCTTCTGCAAAACCTGTAATTGTTGAAGATGACGTACTAATCGGGGCTAATGCTGTCATTTTAGAAGGTGTAACAGTTGGGAAAGGCGCAGTGGTGGCTGCCGGTGCGGTTGTCACTGAGGATGTTCCTCCGTATACGGTAGTGGCTGGCGTACCAGCGCGCGTCATTAAACAAATTGACGAAAAAACAAAAGCGAAAATAGAGATTAAACAAGAACTTCGTCAATTATAAGAAAAGCGAAGGCGAGCACTGAAGAAAAATAAAGTAGGAAAAGCGTGGATTCATTCCACGCTTTTTTATAAGGAGGGAAAAGATATGTCTCAACTAAGTCCATTTGTCGCGATCCGCCGTGATTTGCACAAAATTCCTGAACTAGGGTTTCAAGAATTTAAGACACAACAATATTTATTAAATTACATTCATACGTTACCGCAAGAACGGTTAGAAGTGAAAACATGGAAAACGGGCATTTTTGTCAAAGTGCACGGAACAGCACCGCGCAAAATGATCGGTTACCGCGCTGATATTGATGGTTTGCCGATTACAGAGGAAACAGATTTGCCATATCGTTCAGAGCATGAAGGAAACATGCATGCGTGCGGTCATGATATTCATATGAGTATTGCTCTTGGCGTACTCACACATTTTGCTCATCATCCTATCAAAGACGATGTACTATTTATTTTTCAACCAGCAGAAGAAGGACCAGGTGGGGCTTTACCAATGCTTAAAAGCGAAGTCATGAAAAAATGGAAACCGGATATGATCATCGCCCTCCATATCGCCCCAGAATATCCTGTTGGTACCATTGCAACGAAAGAAGGATTATTATTTGCGAATACATCGGAACTGTTTATCGATTTAAAAGGAAAAGGAGGACATGCAGCGTTTCCACATTTAGCGAATGATATGGTCGTGGCTGCTTGCTCTCTTGTGACACAACTTCAATCAATTGTCGCTCGCAATGTCGATCCGCTCGATAGCGCCGTCATTACAATTGGAAAAATTTCTGGCGGAACTGTGCAAAACGTCATTGCTGAGCAAGCACGTCTTGAAGGAACGATTCGCACGTTATCGGTTGAATCGATGAAAAAAGTAAAAGAACGAATTGAAGCGATTGTCAAAGGAATCGAAATCGCATATCAATGTGAGGCTACGATTGATTATGGTTCGATGTATCATCAAGTTTATAATGATGAAGCGTTAACAGCTGAATTTATGAGTTTTGCGGAACAACTTCCAGATATTCACGTCGTTCGTTGCAAAGAAGCGATGACGGGAGAGGATTTTGGCTATATGTTAGCTGAAATTCCTGGATTTATGTTTTGGTTAGGAGTTGATTCACCGTACGGTCTTCATCATGCGAAGCTTACTCCGGATGAGCGTGCGATTGACAAGGCGATTGCTTTGTTAACTTCTTATATTGCTTGGAAAGGGAACAACTAACTCTGTATATTCCCACCTCCCTTAAGACACATTATGTAAGTGAGGAGGTGGATGAACGATGGCGAAAATTGGTGTAGAACCATCATTAACAAACGTACAAGAAGCATTGAAAGAAAGAGGGCATGAAGTCGTTCCGCTTCGCCAAGAAAGCGATGCGAAAGGCTGCGATTGTTGTGTCGTCACTGGGCAAGATTCAAACGTAATGGGTATTCAAAATGCCGTTACAGCTGCTTCTGTCATCGAAGCAAGTGGTTTAACCGCAGATGAAGTTTGTCAGAAAGTTGAACAGAAGTTGCGCTAACGATGTAAAAAGACTAGGATCGTTTCCTAGTCTTTTTATGGAAAAATATAGGAAATAACAAAAGCGAAACGAGTATAAAAACAACTATCTATTTAAATTAATTATCATTTAATATTGACTAAAAATATTGCTTTTAGTATAATCTTACATGTGGATAAGTTAAGTATTGAGAAAACAATATTTGTTTTCTCAATTAAAATTATTAATATGGAGGGATACATATGGCAGAGCGTATGGTTGGTAAACAAGCTCCACGCTTTGAAATGAAAGCTGTTTTACCAAACGGAGATTTTGGTACAGTCAGCTTAGAAGAAAACATGAGAAACGGTAAATGGACGGTTCTTTTCTTCTATCCATTAGATTTCACGTTCGTATGCCCAACAGAAATTACAGCGATTTCTGATCGCTATGATGAGTTTGAAGATTTAGATGCAGTTGTTATCGGTGTATCAACTGACTCTGTATACTCTCATAAAGCATGGATTAACACTCCTCGTACAGAGAATGGTCTTGGTGAAATTAAATACCCATTAGCAGCTGACACAAATCATGCTGTTTCGCGCGACTATGGCGTATTAATCGAAGAAGAAGGAATTGCGCTTCGTGGTTTATTTATCATTGACCCAGAAGGCGAATTAAAATATGCCGTTGTTCATCATAACGACGTTGGTCGCAGTGTTGATGAAGTATTGCGCGTACTTCAAGCTTTACAAACTGGCGGTCTTTGCCCAGCAAACTGGAAACCAGGTCAAAAAACATTAGAAGTATAATCGCACATATAAACGGAAGGTCTAACGCTATGTTAGACCTTCATTTGCATGGAGGGATGAAACGATGAAATTGCGTGAACCAATGCCAGAGCTAAGCGGAGCAACTGCTTATTTAAATGGTGAAGTGACAAGAGAGCAATTAATTGGTGAGAAGCCAACACTCATTCATTTCTGGTCAGTCAGTTGCCATCTTTGTAAAGAAGCGATGCCGCAAGTGAATGAGTTTCGCGATCGCTATAAAGATCAACTTAACGTCGTGGCGATTCATATGCCGCGTTCGGAAAATGATTTAGATATTGAACTCGTGAAAAAAGTAGCGGAAGAACATGGCATTACGCAACCGATTTTAGTAGATAATGAACATAAAATCACAGATGCGTTTGAAAACCAATACGTTCCTGCTTATTATGTCTTTGATGCCGAAGGAAAGCTTCGCCATTTTCAGGCAGGCGGAAGCGGAATGAAAATGTTAGAAAAGCGTGTGAACCGCGTGTTAGAAGAAAGTCAAAAAGCAGAATAATGTTACGAAAGGAACTAGACCGTGACGGTTAGTTCCTTTTTTGATTTGCATTTTTTTTGATAACATATTACATTTGAAAAAAGAGTATAAAAACTTGTTATAATTTGTCATTGGGGGAATCGACGTGAAAAAAAAACAATTTGCTGTAATCGGTCTCGGTCGATTTGGCGGCAGTATTTGTCGTACATTAAGCGAGCAAGGAATGGAAGTATTAGCAATTGATATTGATGAAGACCGAGTGAACGAGTTTGCTTCGATCGCTTCCCATGCGGTTGTTGGCGATTCGACCGATGAAGCGGTATTAAAAAGTTTAGGTATTCGCAATTTTGACCACGTCATTGTCGCGATTGGTGACAATATTCAAGCAAGCATTTTAACGACGCTTATTTTAAAAGAACTTGGAGTGAAACATATTACTGTTAAAGCGACGAATGATTATCATGAAAAAGTATTAAAGAAAATTGGGGCTGACCAAATTGTCCATCCGGAACGCGACATGGGCGAACGAATTGCTCATAACATTATTTCAAATAATGTTCTCGATTATTTAGAGCTTTCCGATGTACATAGCATCGTTGAAATTGTTGCAAGTGAACGACTAGATGGTCATTCGTTGCTTGAATTAGATATTCGCGCCCGCTACGGCATTAACATTGTCGCCATTAAGCGAGGGGATAATGTCATCGTTTCACCACTTGCTTCAGAAATTATTCGCAAAGGCGATATTTTAATTGTCATTGGTGCCGATGAAGACATCGACCGCTTCGAAGCAAAAGTGGTAAGCAATGAGTAGTGGAACTTGAAAATACTTTGCTTCCACTAATGCAATCAAAACCGTACTTGCTTTCAACGAGCTTGTTATGATGAAGCATATACAACATAAAGGCGAAAGAACAAAAAAGAGTAACTGAAACGGCAGGCAAAACAAGCCACCTAATCCCTATAATCCTTTCTAACATTTCTTGAAATTGATAAAAGGTAAGAAAAAGGGGCTGACCCAAAAGTGATTGATACTTTTGGACCAGCCCCTTTTTTATATTCCCGTTACACTTCCATAATAATTGGTAAAATCATTGGGCGACGTTTTGTTTTTTCGTACAAGAATGGTGCGAGTGTATCAGTAATTTCGTTTTTAATTTCTGACCATTGATTTGTTTTCCGCTCTAGTACTTTCTCAAGGTGTTTGGTAATTAAGGCTTGTGCATCGCTAATTAAATCGCCTGATTCGCGCATATAAACAAATCCGCGCGAGATAATATCAGGACCTGCAGCGATTTTAAAGTCTTTCATATTGATGCTGACGACGACAATAACAAGTCCTTCTTCAGAAAGAATGCGGCGATCGCGTAAGACGATGTTACCGATGTCGCCAATGCCGCTACCGTCAATATAGACGGAACCAGACGGAATTTTACCAACGATGCCTGCCTCATCTTCGCTTAAACCTAACACTTCACCGTTATCCATAATAAAGCAGTTTTCTTCCGGTACACCGCAATCAACAGCCAGTTTGGCGTGCATTTTTTGCATGCGGTATTCCCCGTGAATCGGCATAAAATACTTCGGCTTCATTAAGCGGATCATTAATTTTTGTTCTTCTTGTCCGCCGTGACCGGATGTGTGAATATCATTTAACGGACCGTGAATGACCTCAGCGCCAGCGCGATAAAGCATATTAATGGTACGATTCACGCTAACGGTATTTCCTGGAATCGGTGAGGATGAGAAAACAACCGTGTCTCCAGGTATAATTTGAATTTGTCGATGTGTGCCATTAGCGATGCGAGATAACGCCGCCATTGGCTCTCCTTGGCTTCCTGTGCATAAAATCGTCACCCGGTTGGCTGGGAGGCGATTGATTTGCCCAGCGTCAATAAACGTATCTTTCGGACATTTAATATAGCCAAGCTCTTGCCCAATTTCAATCGCTGCTTCCATGCTGCGACCAAAGACAGCAATTTTTCGGTTATTGAGAACCGCTGCTTCAGTAACTTGTTGTAAACGATGAATGTTGGAAGCAAATGTGGCGAAAATAATTCGTCCTTGTACTTTGCGGAAAATATCATGAATGCTTTCGCCAACGCGGCGTTCTGACATCGTAAAATGCGGAATTTCGCTGTTTGTACTATCGGATAGTAAGCAAAGAACTCCTTCTTTTCCGATCTCCGCCATCTTTGTTAAGTTTGCTGGCTCCCCTACAGGAGTAAAATCGAATTTAAAGTCTCCTGTATGCACGATTTGCCCCGCAGGAGTTTTTACAACGATTCCGTAACTGTCTGGGATGCTGTGAGTAGTACGGAAAAACGTGACTGCTGTCTTTTGAAAGCGAATGACATCATCTTCTTTAATTTCAATTAGTTTTGTTTGATTTAGTAATCCGTGCTCTTCTAATTTGTTTCTAATGAGCCCTAAGGCGAGTCTTCCGCCGTAAATCGGAACATTGACTTGTCGAAGTAAATACGGAATGCCACCTATATGATCTTCATGCCCGTGAGTAATAAATAAGCCTTTAATTTTCTCAGCGTTTTTTACTAAATAGCTATAATCAGGAATGACGTAGTCAATTCCAAGTAATTCGTCCTCGGGGAATTTAATCCCCGCATCAATCACGATAATTTCGTCTTGAAATTGTACGCCATATGTATTTTTACCGATTTCTCCTAATCCGCCGAGAGCAAATACGCCAACTTGGTTTTCTTTTAGAAACTTCATAACTAAATCTCCAATACTTTAAAATTTGGGCTTTGTTTTTCGTATTCCAAATGAGCACCTTCAAGCGGCTGAATGTACTCAATGTTCATCGTTCGATTTCTTAGCTTTTGGCGTACTTCACGCTCTGATTCCGCTTCAATATACAATGTTTTTGTTTTTTCTCTCACAGGCACTTCATCGGGATTTTCTTGATAAAATACTTTAAAAATCATTACAAAATCTCTCCTTACTGACCGATAATTTCCTTAACTTTTTTATTATATATAAAATGTAGGTGATTTTCATGTTTTTTCGTGAAAAACATATGCGCTGGAATAGGTCCGTCAATGAATAAGAAGCGACAAAAAAGGGGGACCGTTTTTGTTTTTATCATCTTTGACGAAATGAAACACTTTCATTCACTACATCGTTTTTAAAAGAAGCCCTTCTTTCTGAGAAGGGCTGTAGAAAAGACTAAGCGATTGATTTTTTACGGAGCAAATCTTTCCATTGTTGGAGCAACTTTTTCTTGAGTTTTTTCAACATCACTCATCACTCCCTATTTTTTATTGTACTCATTTCTTGTCGAAAGTAAATGTTCTCTTCTTGTTTCTAGTTATATTATATGAATATAAAGGCTTGTTTTTCATGGGTAAAGATGGAATATCGTCCTTTGTTTAGATGAACATGTGTCCATTTGTATTAGTAATACTTGGACTGTCGACGGTAAGTGTGATTCTTTATTTAATTTGACATTCCTTCCTTTTTCCATTAGGGTAATGGTAAAGGAATGCAACGACTTTCATAATGTATATAAAGGTGAGAGATCATGAAGAAAAAAATTGTGTTTTTTGACATTGATGGTACGTTATTAGATGAAAAAAAAGAGCTTCCGAATTCGACTGTTCGCGCGATTAAGGCGTTAAAAGCATCCGGTGTATATGTGGCAATCGCCACTGGAAGAGCTCCATTTATGTTTGCTGATTTAAGGGAGCGGTTAGAAATTGATTCGTTTGTGAGCTTTAATGGCCAATATGTCGTTTTTGAAGGAAACGTGATTTACAAAAATCCGTTAAATCGTCATAAACTTCATGAATTGAAGGAACATGCTCATGAAAATGGGCATCCGCTTGTTTTTATGGATGCTAATGAGATGAGAGCGAGCATAGAAGATCATCCGTACATTCATGTAAGCATGGGAAGTTTGAAATTTTCCCACCCTCCGGTCGACCCGTTTTATTATGAAAATCGCGACATTTATCAAGCGTTATTATTTTGTAAACCGGAAGAAGAGCATGTATACGTGAACGCGTATCCTGAGTTTCATTTTGTTCGATGGCATAGTGTATCAACGGACATTCTACCGTTTGGCGGTTCGAAGGCGGAAGGAATTCGGCGACTTATTGAACAAATTGGGATTTCGAAAGAAGATGTCTATGCGTTTGGCGATGGGTTAAACGATATGGAGATGTTGCAGTTTGTTGGCACAGGGGTAGCGATGGGAAACGCGAAGGAAGAAGTAAAAAAAGTGGCAGACCTTGTTACGAAACGGGTGGATGAAGAAGGAATTTTATATGGGCTTCAGCAGCTTGAGTTAATCAAATAAACAAAGAAGGGCTTTATCTCGTGTTAGCGAGACAGCCCTTCTTTTCATTCAACGCTCAATTGGAATTGCATTTTCAGGAACTTTAAAAGGATTTTCTGGATCAATATGATCGTAAAACATAATTCCATTTAAATGATCGATTTCGTGTTGAAACACAATCGCCGGTAATCCTTTTAGACGAAGTTTTACTTCTTCGCCTTCGAGTGTTGTACCGGTAACGGTAATACGCGCATATCGTGGGACATAACCGGGAATATCACGATCAACCGATAAACATCCTTCTCCACTTGTTAAATAACATGTTTGAACCGAATGGCTAATAATTTTTGGGTTAAACAGTGCGTAACTATATAACGTTCCTTTTTCATCTTTCACGTGAACAGCAATCATTCGTTTCGAAACGTTAATTTGTGGCGCTGCTAATCCAATGCCTGGACGCAAGCCGTATTTTTCTGCTAATTCTGGGTTTTGGCTCATTTTTACATATTCAAGCAAACTTTGTAAAATTTCTTTATCTTCTTCGGAAGCAGGGAGAGGAACTGCTTCAGCGACTTTTCTTAATGTCGGGTGACCTTCTTTAATAATATCTTTCATTGTAATCATCGCTTTCAACTCCTTATATGCAGTGATGTATGGAATAAGTCTAGCAAAAACTTGCTTTTGTCGTAAACAACAAGCATGAAAACGTAAGGAAAGAAAGGAGGCAACCGTTGTTGAAAGCCGTGAAAAGATCATTATTGTTGATTCTTATAATTATTTTACTACAAGGTTGTAACGCGTTAGCACCTGAAAACGAGATATTATCTGCGTTTGAAAAAATCGCGAAATACGAAAACGAATCGAACGAGCAACAAACGTCTCTTGTTGCATTAGAGCAACAACAAACAAAACTTTACAACAAAATCATGTCGCTTGGAATGAAGCAGTTTCCGAAAGTGACCCAATTATCTCAAGACGCGCTGCAAATCATTGAGAAAAGAAAGCAACGAATCCAAAAAGAAAATGAAAACATTCAACTAGCAAAAAAACAACTAAAAATTGTGAAAGAGAACGTGTCTCATTTACATGATGAAAAATTGAAACAAAGCACGGTACGTTTGACAAAAATAGTTGAGAAACGTTATGTAGCGTACGATGAATTGTATGATCACTATCATAAGGCATTAATATTAGAAAAGCAGTTATATCATCTATTTCAAAATCAGCATGTAACGCTAGAGCAACTACAAGAACAAATAGACAAAATCAACGCCGTCTACAAAGAAATTATGAATGATAATAACCGATTTAACGATTATACAGAGCAATATAATAAAGAAAAGAAACGTTTATACAACGAACTTACATGACTTTGGCTGTCGAATGGGACAGTCTTTTTTCGTTTTTTATGGTCGCGAGAGTGATGAAAACGAGTGAGAAAAATGGTGAAACAGATAATAATACAGAAGGATATATATATTATAACAGTTTTTTGAGAATATATTTATTCTCCTAAAAAATGTATAATACTATTTAGAGAGTAATGATAGTTCAAAGTAATTGACGTTCTAAATAAGAAGGTGTAAACTTGAAACTGCGAGCAACAATTGTACTAATTTCTCCTTTGCAATCATTAATACAGTTTAATAGCTTGCTATCTCTTGCCAATAAGTGTTCAGCCGAAATGCGAATGTTGTCTGTTTATAAGGAAATTTGGGTAAATTAATGCTGTGTGTAGTGCTTAAGATGTTTGATTTTATTTTCATACAAAGAAAGGTAGAGGTGAACGTAATGGGTGCAAAAACGTCCCAATTTAATTTTAAAAAACAACTTGAAAAAGTTGCTGAACAGTTTCAAACGTTCCAAATTTTAAACGAAGAAGGCGAAGTCGTAAACGAAGCGGCAATGCCAAACTTAAGTGACGAGCAGTTAAAAGAATTAATGCGTCGCATGGTGTATACGCGCGTGCTCGACCAACGTTCCATTTCGTTAAACCGTCAAGGTCGTTTAGGGTTCTATGCGCCGACTGCAGGGCAAGAAGCAAGCCAGTTAGCAAGCCAATTTGCGCTTGAAAAAGAAGATTTCATTTTGCCAGGTTATCGTGATGTTCCGCAAATGATTTGGCATGGGCTTCCGCTCTATCAAGCGTTTTTATTCTCACGTGGACATTTCCATGGTAACCAAATTCCTGAGGGTGTGAACGTATTACCACCACAAATTATTATCGGTGCGCAAATTATTCAAGCGGCTGGTGTGGCCTTAGGAATCAAAAAACGCGGCAAAAAGGCAGTAGCGATTACATATACAGGTGACGGTGGAGCATCTCAAGGTGACTTTTATGAAGGAATCAACTTTGCCGGGGCGTTTAAAGCGCCAGCGATTTTCGTTGTTCAAAACAACCGTTTTGCGATTTCTACACCGGTAGAAAAACAATCAGCAGCAAAAACGATCGCACAAAAAGCGGTAGCAGCTGGTATTCCGGGCATTCAAGTCGATGGCATGGACCCATTAGCGGTATATGTAGCGGTGCGTGAAGCTCGTGAACGTGCCATTAACGGTGAAGGTCCAACGTTAATTGAAACATTATGCTTCCGTTACGGTCCACATACAATGGCTGGTGACGACCCAACTCGTTACCGTACGAAAGAGCTCGAAAATGAGTGGGAGAAAAAGGATCCAATCGTTCGCTTCCGCAAGTTCTTAGAGAAAAAAGGGTTATGGAGCGAAGAAGAAGAAAACAAAGTGATCGAGCAAGCAAAAGAAGATATTAAGGAAGCTATCAAGAAAGCGGATGAAACACCAAAACAAAAAGTAACCGACTTAATGAACATCATGTACGAAGAAATGCCATTCAACTTAAAAGAACAGTATGAAATTTATAAAGAGAAGGAGTCGAAATAGGCCATGGCGCAAATGACAATGATTCAAGCAATCAATGATGCATTGCGCATCGAATTAAAAAACGATCCGAATGTGTTAATATTTGGAGAAGACGTTGGAGTAAACGGTGGCGTATTCCGTGCGACAGAAGGATTACAAGCGGAATTCGGCGAAGACCGCGTATTTGACACACCGCTAGCAGAGTCTGGAATCGGTGGTCTTGCAATCGGTCTAGCTTTACAAGGGTTCCGTCCAGTGCCTGAAATCCAATTCTTCGGATTTGTTTACGAAGTAATGGATTCCATTTCTGGACAAATGGCTCGTATGCGCTATCGTTCTGGTGGTCGCTACCATGCACCAATTACGATTCGCTCTCCATTTGGCGGCGGCGTTCATACACCAGAATTACACGCAGATAGCTTAGAAGGATTAGTGGCACAACAACCTGGTTTAAAAGTGGTGATTCCTTCTACGCCATACGATGCAAAAGGATTGCTAATTTCTGCGATTCGCGATAATGACCCAGTTATTTTCTTAGAGCATATGAAACTTTACCGTTCGTTCCGCCAAGAAGTTCCAGAAGGAGAATATACGATTCCGATTGGTAAGGCGGATATTAAGCGTGAAGGAAAAGACGTATCCATCATCACTTATGGAGCAATGGTACATGAATCATTAAAAGCAGCAGCCGAGCTTGAAAAAGAAGGAATTTCTGCGGAAGTTGTTGATTTACGTACTGTTCAACCATTAGATATCGAAACAATTATCGGTTCTGTTGAAAAAACAGGTCGCGCGATTGTTGTTCAAGAAGCGCAAAAACAAGCGGGAATTGCGGCGAACGTTGTTGCGGAAATTAACGAACGCGCGATCCTTAGCTTAGAAGCGCCTGTATTGCGCGTTGCTGCACCGGATACAGTATATCCGTTCTCTCAAGCTGAACCAGTTTGGTTACCAAACTTTAAAGACGTCATCGAAGCAGCGAAAAAAGTCATGAGTTTCTAAATATATAAATGGGAGGAAGACGCATGATGCTTCTTCCCCCCATCAACGTTAGAATGGAAATGTTTTTCTAAAAGACAATAGGAGGTCGACTGAAAGTGGCATTTGAATTTAAATTGCCGGATATCGGTGAAGGTATTCATGAAGGTGAAATCGTCAAATGGTTCGTAAAACCTGGCGATGAAGTAAATGAAGATGATGTACTTTGCGAAGTGCAAAACGATAAAGCAGTTGTAGAAATTCCTTCTCCTGTGAAAGGAAAAGTATTAGAAATTTTAGTTGAAGAAGGAACAGTTGCAACAGTTGGACAAACGTTAATTAAATTTGATGCGCCTGGATATGAAAACTTGAAATTTAAAGGACAAGATCATGACGAGCCAAAAGCGGAGGAAGCAAAACAAGAAGCTTCTGCCGAGCAAGCAGCTCCTTCTCCACAAACAGAAGCGCCAGTTGATCCAAATCGTCGCGTGATTGCAATGCCTTCTGTGCGTAAATACGCTCGTGAAAAAGGCGTGGATATTCGTCTTGTTCAAGGAACGGGGAAAAACGGTCGCATTCTAAAAAGTGATATTGATGCGTACCTCGCAGGAGGAAAAGCAGCTGCACCAGCACAAGAAGCACCTGCTGCACAAGTGACGGAAGAAAAAGCGGCTGCAAAAGCAGAAACAAAACCTGCAGCTCAACCAGTTGTTCTTGAAGGCGAATTCCCTGAAACACGTGAGAAAATGAGCGGCATCCGTCGTGCTATTGCAAAAGCGATGGTCAACTCGAAGCATACCGCTCCACACGTTACATTAATGGACGAAGTCGATGTGACAAAACTTGTTGCTCATCGCAAAAAATTCAAAGAAATCGCTGCGCAAAAAGGCATCAAGTTAACGTTCTTGCCTTACGTTGTAAAAGCTTTAACATCTGCGTTGCGTGAATTCCCGACATTGAATACATCCATCGATGATGCAACAGATGAAGTGATTTATAAACATTATTACAATATTGGTATTGCAGCTGATACAGACAAAGGTCTTCTTGTACCAGTTGTGAAACACGCAGATCGTAAATCCATTTTCACGCTTGCGAAAGAAATTAACGAGCTCGCTACAAAAGCGCGCGAAGGAAAACTTCTTCCAAACGAAATGAAAGGTGCATCATGCACGATTACGAATATCGGTTCTGCTGGCGGTCAATGGTTTACTCCAGTAATTAACCATCCAGAAGTAGCGATTCTTGGTATTGGTCGCATTAGTGAGAAACCAATCGTTCGCGATGGTGAAATCGTCATTGCTCCAGTATTGGCGTTATCATTAAGCTTTGACCATCGCATGATTGATGGTGCAACAGCGCAAAATGCATTGAATCATATCAAACGTTTGCTCAATGATCCTGAATTATTATTAATGGAGGCGTAAGACAATGGTAGTCGGTGATTTTGCAATTGAAACGGAAACTCTCGTCGTTGGTGCGGGTCCTGGTGGTTATGTAGCGGCGATTCGTGCTGCACAATTAGGTCAAAAAGTAACGATTGTAGAAAAGGCAAATCTTGGCGGTGTTTGCTTAAATATTGGATGTATTCCGTCTAAAGCATTAATTTCCGCTAGCCATCGTTATGAAACAGCTAAACATTCTGAAGATATGGGAATTAAAGCGGAAAATGTAACGGTTGATTTCTCGAAAGTTCAAGAATGGAAAGCGAGCGTTGTCAAAAAATTAACAGGCGGCGTTGAAGGGCTTTTAAAAGGAAACAAAGTAGAAATCGTTCGTGGTGAAGCATATTTCGTCGATGCAAACACAGTACGTGTTATGACGGAAAACAGCGCACAAACTTACAAATTCCAAAACGCTATTATTGCGACTGGTTCTCGTCCAATTGAGTTGCCAGCATTTAAATTCTCAAAACGTGTTCTAGACTCTACTGGCGCATTAAACTTGCAGGAAATTCCTAAATCAATGGTTGTCATCGGCGGAGGTTACATCGGTACTGAATTAGGTACAGCGTATGCTAACTTCGGCACAAAAGTCACAATCCTTGAAGGTGCGGACGAAATTCTTTCTGGTTTTGAAAAACAAATGAGCGCAGTTGTTAAGCGCCGCTTAAAGAAAAAAGGCGTAGAAGTATTTACAAATGCGCTTGCTAAAGGTGTCGAAGAGCGTGAAGATGGCGTAACCGTTACATTTGAGGTAAATGGAGAAACAAAAACAATCGATGCTGAATATGTACTTGTAACAGTTGGACGCCGTCCAAATACAGAAGAACTTGGCTTAGAGCAATTAGGCATTAAAATGACAGAGCGCGGTCTCATCGAAATCGACAAACAATGTCGCACAAGCGTTCCAAATATTTATGCGATCGGTGACATTGTTGCTGGTCCGCCGCTTGCTCATAAAGCTTCTTATGAAGGAAAAATCGCTGCTGAAGCGATTGCGGGTCATCCATCTGAAATCGATTATCTTGCGATTCCTGCGGTTGTATTCTCTGACCCAGAGTGCGCTTCAGTTGGTTACTTTGAAAAACAAGCGAAAGATGAAGGAATCGAAGTAACAACTGCGAAGTTCCCATTTGCTGCTAACGGTCGTGCACTCGCTTTAAATGATGCAGATGGCTTTATGAAACTAGTTATTCGCAAAGAAGATGGCGTTGTCATTGGTGCACAAATCGTTGGTCCAAATGCTTCTGATATGATTGCGGAATTAGGACTTGCGATTGAAGCTGGCATGACGGCAGAAGATATTGCTATGACGATCCATGCTCACCCAACATTAGGAGAAATTGCAATGGAAGCAGCAGAAGCTGCTCTTGGTAGCCCAATTCATATTATTAAATAATCATTAAAAAAGGATATCTCTTGTGGATATCCTTTTTTTCTTTTCTTGTACCATACTATTTATTTATATACATACATATTTTATGGTAAAAGAAAAGAGGGGGCTGTCCGATGAAGGAGTACTTTGTCTTTTTAATACAAATGTTAATTTGGAGTGGCTTTTCGTTCATTGAATGGCTTTCAGGTCGCGATCGCCCGTTTTTTAGAGGGATGCTTCTCTGCATATTTTTGTATATCGCTTTTTTATTAGCACGAAAAATGGGATTACGGACGCGGAAAGCGCTCATTACAACGATGGCTACAGTCATTGTATATTTTAGTTGCCAACATTTCTTTTGGAAAATGCTTCATTAAAAAACGATAGCTCCATTGCTATCGTTTGTAATAGTACATCACTCTACCGTTAAATAAATGAAGCTCTCCTTCTAATTTTTTTGCAAGAAATTTGCAAAATTCATTCGCTTTCCCTTTATCTCCATGAGTTGCTCCATTAGGGAGGGTCACTTGAATAAACGATTGTTCGCTGATGTTTCCTGTTTCTTCATTTTTTACTTGTTCTTGTCCGACACCGATAATAATCGTTTGATAGCGGTCGCCATTTCCTTTTAAATAAAACCACTGTTCTTTTCCATCGGCTGGTTCCATGATTTGATAAGGAAATGCCGCTTCTTCATACTTCCAGCCTAGTTGTTCCCCTGTTTTTTTCGTCATTTCTTGATAGGAATGGAACAATTCTTTTACTTCTTCCAATGTAATCGTTTTCTTTTTTGACGCCGAAACAAGTTTTATGTACGCATGAGTAGACATACGAATATCACCTCTGTTTCATTCTAACATTGTTAAGAAAATTTTGCTATTGATTTTAAAATATATTTGAATTATAATAATATTCAGTATATTTATAAGGGGGGAGTTTATGAATTTATTTGAAAAACTGTATGATGAGTACGAAAAAGTAAAGGTGCGGTTCGTTGGGTTTACTACGAAAGATACACGTTACGATTTTGGGATTGTGTATACGAACATGTTTTTTGGAAAACCTCTTGTCATTTGTATGCAAACAGGCCGCTCCACTCTCCTCGATCCGAAAGATGTAGAAAACCACGAATATTTACAACGTATTTTCCGAATCGATACAGCAGAGCAAGCTGCTGATCTAGCAGAATTCTTTTCCGACGTGATTCCATCAACACCATTACACCCAGAATATGAATACTAAGTTATACAAAAAACGGGCATAAAGCCCGTTTTTTGTATGTTATAAAAAATAAATGTGACATACAAATTAATAATTGACACCGGTAATGTGATATATTATTATGGAATTAGCCAATCACTAAATCATAACAAAGGGGTTATGGAGATGGGTACAATTGTTTGCCAAACATGTAATTCGACAATTGGGCATTTTGAAGATGAGAAAGTAACGACGCTTTATGGAAAATGTACAGAATGTTGCAATGATGAAGTAGACGAAAACGAGTAATGTCACGGTCAAATGATGGGGGAAGGTTTCATATATAAGGTAGAGCGCATGCAAGCGAAGAGGCATGCGCTTTTTCTTGTGCGCCCGGCATGGGTGTAATCTATAGGGTGCAAGTCCCGAGCTGCGAAGGCAGAAGTAGCAGTTAGCTTAACGCAAGGGTGTCCGTGGTGACGCGGAATCTGAAGGAAGCGAGCGGCAAATTTCCGGTCTGAGGAACACGAACTTCATATGAGGCTAGGTATCATTGGACGAGTTTGCAAGACAAAACAAAGCCCTTTCTGCCGAAGGTGATACAGAGTAAATGAAGCAGATAGATGGAAGGAAAGATTGCATCCTTACCCGGGGAGGTCTGATTGAAACGCCAAGTCCACTTGGTAACCTATCTAGTGATAGATAGCTGAACAATCAGAAGTC
>JBHGYD010000004.1:0-101810 GCA_041920415.1 Anoxybacillaceae bacterium | reverse complement strand
TTTGTGGTGAATTGTGATGAGTTGTGGTGACTCTATTATACCAAAAGAGGAACGGTTTTCTTATTTTTTTTGCGCCAAAAAAGTGGAGGGTGTCCGAAAAGCGAACGCCTAGCGAACACTTTTGGGACACCCTCTTTTTTACTCATTTGAAATAGGGAATTTTTTCTATCATATTAAATGACAATTGCCGAACCGTTTAACACTGCTCCAGCGTACCGGCATTCGTCGCTGTTATAAATGATGAACCGCAGCCGCATGCGGCAATCGCGTTCGGATTATTCCGTTAGTTTCCCGGAGATTGAAACGCAATAATATCAACACTTTCCCTCGCTTCTGTGAGGTTGTTTTTCGCTTTAAGGATTGTTATGATGATCGTTCACTCAACAATACCCAAATTTGCCGCTATGTACATATAGAAAAAAATCGTAGGCCTCCCTTAAAGTAAATCCGTTCGTTTTCTCACCATAAACCACTGAATCGCATTTGACTCCGTATTTTGCCCATAAATAATTCGCTTTTATTCTCCGTACTTTCCATTTATCACAGTTATTCCCATCTTTACTTTCTTTCAAAGATATAAAAACTAATGGTGTAAAAATAATACCTTTAGGAGGCGATACGATTGATAAAGAAAGTGACTGGCTTTCTCGCGGCTTTTGCCCTAGTAATGGGACTTACAGCGTGTAACACAATGAATACAAGTCGTAATGACAATGACGATAATGAAAACAAGGATATTTCAGCTTTGAATACATCGATATCAAGCGACAACTACCCTTATACAAGAGCAGTATTGATCCAAGATGCAAAGTACAAATTTGTTCAGGTGGATCCTAAACAAGCAGCTGAGTTGCAAGCAAGGCTTCAGCAACAATTGAATCAGCAGGGAAGACAATATACACTGCCACCAAATCAAATGCAAGTGCCAACACAACAGCAACAAACGCAAAGACCAATACAACAGCAACCAACTCAACCTAGACAACAGACACCAACTCAGCAACAACAAGCTCAGCCTTCTGCAGGGATCAGCCAATATGCTCAGCAAGTCATTGACTTAACGAACAAAGAAAGAGCTCGAGCGGGGCTTCCGGCTTTAAATGTGGATGCTCAGCTAAGTTCTGTCGCTCAGAAGAAATCAGAGGATATGCAACAAAACCATTATTTCTCACATACAAGTCCGACTTATGGTTCTCCTTTTGATATGATGAGGAACTTTGGTGTTACTTACAAAACAGCGGGTGAAAACATTGCTCAAGGTCAACGTACCCCGCAAGAGGTTGTTACAGCTTGGATGAATAGCCCTGGCCACAGAGCAAACATTTTGAATAGACAGTTTACTCACATTGGAGTAGGTTTTGAACAAGCTGGAAACCACTGGACACAAATGTTTATCGGTAAATAATAAAAAGGGAGCCTAATTCGGCTCCTTTTTTGAGCCATATACAAATTCACCCCCCTTTTGAACCGAATCTGTAAGCGCGTTGTACATGGCAATGTGATGATTGAGACTGCCCGAAAGCAAGCCCGTTAACCCATTAAGGTCCCTTCACGCTCGATTACATTCGCTAATTCATGCGCTATTTTCTTCATATCAGATTCATGGCGCATTATATAATCGTGTAATGTTCGTTCACGTAACCCCTCTCCTTGTTTCCCAGCGATTACTAGGTCTAGTGTCAATTTCAGGTATTACTTATCGTTTACACGTCCATTCGTCCGCTTTTTCTTTCGCTTGAAAGCCAAATAAAAACCTCCTTACCGACGAAATTTGATTTTTCATCGGTAAGAAGGTCGTTATTCCGCTAATTTTAGGGTCGTTAATATGTTTGTACACTTGTGGACACGCGGATCTCTAGCGTAACTATCAACCCCGGTGATGCTATCCGTTTATGTTTGCGATAGATTGAACGGAATAATACCCCGCCTTTAAAAACGTTGATATATCACCGTTCAGCACTCCTCCGGCGTACCGGCGTTGGTTGCCGTTCTGAATGATGAACCGCAGCCACATGTGGCAATCGCATTTGGGTTATTAATTGTAAAGCCGCCGCCCATGAGTGATTGTTTGTAATCAATGACCGTTCCTTTTAAAATTGGTGCGCTTTCTTTATCGACTAATATTTTAATCCCGTGTTGTTCTAATTCAAAATCATCATCGTGGCGTTCGTGTTCAAAGCCCATTCCATATGACAATCCGCTGCAACCGCCTCCTTTTACTCCGACACGAAGATATGCTCCTTCCTCCCCATGTTCTTTCATCATATCTTTAATTTGGAAAGCGGCTGCTTCTGTAAGAATAATCACGTCACTCATTTTTCTTCCCTCCTTATACCTAGTTAGTATATCTATTTTCAAATGATTTGCTCAAATATTTAGTAATAGTAAACACCTGTACAAATCGTTTCCGCTGGTCCAGTCATTAACACGTTCCCTTCGTCGGTCCATGTAATGTATAAATCTCCACCAGCAAGATGAACAATCGTTTCTTTATTTCGTGCTGTTTTGCCGTTTAACACCGACGCCACAACCGCAGCGCACGCACCTGTACCACATGCTTGCGTCACCCCAGAACCTCGCTCCCAAACGCGAAAATGAAGTTCGTGATCGTTAACGACTTCTACAAACTCAACATTGACCCCTTCTGGAAAACGTTGATCTTTTTCAACGATCGGTCCAAGAGTGGTTACAGGGGCATTGTCAATGTCATCGACATAAAAAATAGCGTGCGGATTTCCCATTGAAACAGCTGTTATTTCATGAACCTCGCCAGCAACCTCTATTTTTTCGGCCACAACTTGTTCCGCTTCCTCACCAATCATTGGAACTTCGCTTCGCTTTAAACGTGGTTTTCCCATATCAACCGTCACTTTGGTAACGATTCCGTTTTCCACAAACACTTCGGCCTTCACAAGCCCTGATAATGTTTCAATAAAAAAAGAACGCTCTTGCACCAATTGATGTTCATAGGCATATTTCGCGACACAACGCAACCCATTGCCACAGTTTTTCCCTTCGGAACCATCGCTATTAAAAATCCTCATTTTGACAGGTGCTACTTTCGATGGACAAATAAGAATCATTCCATCCGCACCGATTCCGGTATGAACATTAGACACTTTAATCGCTAATTCAGAAAGAAGCGACTCCGGAATCGTTTCTTCAAACATGTTCACATATATATAACTATTTCCTAAACCGTGCATTTTCGTAAATGAAAAACTGTTCATCATTTCCCCCTAAATATAAAAACTTTTTTAAATATAAGTATAAAGCAGACATGAACCGGAAACAATGAAAATATCCCCCGTTTTTTCATATACACCTAAAAGAAGATGTCCTTACTGAACATTTCGGACATCTTCTTTTCTTTTTTAGAGTAGGATTTTCGTAAAATCCGCTGTATAATCAATTTGTAATAGGGACTTTACTCTTAATAAAGCGCGGGAGGAAACACGTTATGCTAGTCGACGCATTATACGATCAAACAATACACTGCCTCGTTTGTCACCAATCATACACAACAAAAAAAATCCGCTCCCGCTTTATTCGCGCGGTGAAACACGATACCGATTTTTGTTCGTACTATCATTCTGAAGACCTAAACCCGCTGTTTTATTATGTCAATGTTTGTCCTCATTGTGGTTTTTCGGCTACTGAAGAATTTTCTTCCTACTTTCCACCTACTACGCTCGAGACGATTCAAAAGAACATTTGTCAATCGTGGAAAGGGAGCGATTACAGCGGGAAACGAACATTTCAAGAAGCTGTGAATACCTATAAACTCGGTATTTATTCAGCAACATTAAAGCGAGAAAAACATATTGTGCTGGCCGGTTTATACATGCGCCTCGCTTGGCTGTATCGAACATATCAAATCCATGACCAAGAAGAGCGATTTATGAGGCTCGCCTTACAAGAATATAAGTCTTCATACAGTGAAGACGATTTCGTCGGCACGCATATGTCGGAAGTACGAATTCTTTACTTAATTGGTGAATTAAACAGAAGACTGAATAACACAAAAGAAGCGATTTTATATTTCTCTAAAGTGATTGCGAAAAAAAATCAAACCATTGAAAAAGGAATTATTCAAATGGCGCATGAACGTTGGCAAGAAATTCGTAACGATCAATACCCTGCACATTCATAACAAGCAACAAAGCGGCAATCGGGGGAAACCGAGAGCCGCTTTCTGCGTTTTTATTAAAATAGCGGATTTTCTTCTAAGTATTTATAAATATTATCTACTAGTTGTTCAGGCGTTTCCCCTGTTACTACCTCACCATTCACTAAAGCAAATAATGATTGTGCACATTTTCCGCAGTAGCTTAAACAACCATATTCAATGATATCTAAATTGGGATCTTTTTCTAATATTTCTAACGCTTTTTGTGAACCATTCGCCAAATTGCTTATACAAAATTCGATAATTGGTTGAATCATTGCTCGTTCACCTCTCTACTGTTTTTCATCGTATCCGTTTTTAAAAAAAACGTCAAATGATTGTGCTTAATTTTTATAATTGGTCGTCATTTATTCGACACATTTATCATTTTTTCGAAAAATTGTTGTTATTTTGTCACAATTTCGCTATACTTTTAGTGTCATTTGGTAAATATTTTGCTTGAAAAGACAACTACAAAGGGGAATTCTAGCATGAGAAACCTCGTTCTACTTGGTGGGGGATATGGAAACATGCGAATTTTACTCCGCCTTCTCCCAAACCATTTGCCTGAGAACGTTCACATCACTCTTGTTGACCGCGTTCCATACCATTGCTTGAAGACAGAGTATTACGCTCTTGCGGCTGGAACGATTAGCGATCATCATATTCGAGTGCCGTTTCCTGAACATCCTCGTTTAACGTATCGCTTTGGTGAAGTCGTTAAAATTGATTTAGACAGCCAAACCGTCTTTTTACAAGATGATTCAACGATTCAATATGATGATTTAGTCATTGGTTTAGGATGTGAAGATAAGTATCATGGCGTTCCGGGTGCCGAAGAGTTCACTTACAGCATTCAATCAATTGATAAAGCGCGGACTACTTATCAAAAATTAAACAACTTACCACCTCGCTCCATTGTCGGCATTGTCGGTGCTGGGTTGAGCGGCGTCGAACTGGCCAGTGAACTCGCAGAAAGTCGTCCGGATTTACATATTATATTATTTGACCGTGGCGAGCGAATTTTACCAATGTTTCCAGAACGGCTTAGCAAGTATGTAGAAAGCTGGTTTGAAGAACACGGAATTGAAATCATCCGTCGCTCTAACATTACGAAAGTGGAAGAAAATTTATTATATAACCACGATCAGCCCATTCATTGCGATGCAGTCGTATGGACAGCTGGCATTCAGCCAAACTGTGTTGTCCGGGAGTTGAATGTAGAAAAAGATGCGCAAGGGCGCGTCATTTTAACGAAGCAACACCATATCCCTGGCCATGAAAATGTGTATGTCGTTGGCGACTGTGCAAGCTTACCGCATGCTCCAAGCGCTCAACTTGCGGAAGGACAAGCGGAACAAATCGTTCAAGTATTACAAAAACGTTGGCATGGTGAAGAACCGCCAAGTGAATTTCCACCAATTAAATTAAAAGGGATCCTTGGCTCGCTCGGCAAAAAACACGGATTCGGTCTTGTCGCTGACCGTCCTTTAACAGGTAGAGTACCTCGACTTCTTAAGTCTGGTGTTCTTTGGATGTATAAGTATCATAACGGCTACTAAAAACAAAAGGGTTGTCTCTTTGACGAGATAACCCTTTTTCCTTTATTTCTCTTCAACCGCGGTATAACCGTACTTTTCCATTTCTGCATAGATCGCCTTTAGTTTTGGATTTCCTTCCCCGACAATCGTTCCTTCCACTAAGACAATAGGATAAAATAAATCTTCTTCAATTACCTTCATAGCAAATGCTTTCTTTTCCTCATCCTCGGGCGGATTAAAAATGTCAATATAAGAAATGGAAAACGGTTGGTTAGGGTATTTCCGTTTAATGGCTGCTTCTAACCATTCATATGTTTCTCTCGAGGAGGGCAAATTGACACAAGAGGGACAAATAACCTCTGCGCCATATACACATATTTCCACTTGTTTCGATGACATATTTTTCCACATCCCCTTTTACTAACAAAAAAGTTATTAGATTTTTTGCTTTATAACGATTATAATATAATAAAGTTTAAGAAAGGAGTCGATAAGAATGAACGATCAAGAAATTAAAGAACAAGTACAAGAAGTTTTAGATAAACTACGTCCATTTTTACTTCGCGACGGCGGTGACTGTGAATTAGTCGATGTCGAAGACGGAGTAGTTAAATTACGTTTACTTGGTGCTTGCGGAAGTTGCCCAAGCTCAACGATTACATTAAAAGCCGGTATCGAACGCGCTCTTTTAGAAGAAGTACCGGGCGTCGTCGAAGTTGAACAAGTGTTCTAAGAAAAGCGAAGGCGAGCATATATAATGAAACACAGCGGTTTCCATTAGGAAACCGCTGTTATGTTTCTAACGCCATTTTATACACATGGCTTCCTCTTTGTTCAACGGTTAAAAGTTCAACAGCGCAATCTTGAAAATGATGAGAAAGCTTTTCTTTTAGGAAATTTCCTTTTCCCGGCTCTGCAAAACAAAGAACAGTCGGACCTGCCCCGCTCAATGCTACACCAAAGGCGCCATATTCTTTTGCCAGTGGTTGTACAGCCGATAATTCTGGAATTAAATTTTTTCGGTACGGTTGGTGAAATAAGTCGCGTTCCATCATCTTTCCTGCCAATTCCCAATTTTTTGTGAGTAATGCTGCGACAAGCACGTTGCTAACCGCACTTGCTTCAACTGCATCAGCTCTTGTGAAATAATCAGGAAGAATATGTCGCGCTTTTTTCGTTTCGAGCTCATAATTTGGAATAACCACAACAAGGTCAAGTTCAATATCAGGAATATGGATTATACTTGTCTCATTCTGTCGATGGCTTCCAATCACTAATCCCCCATACAACGAAGCACCGACATTGTCAGGATGTCCTTCGTAACAGCTTGCAAATCGCGCTTTTTCCTCGATTGTTAACGATAAGTGAGCAAGTTCGTTCGCTAACTCGATGCCCGCAACCACCGCAGCAGCACTACTACCTAGTCCGCGCGTAAACGGAATGTCGCTATACACGTCTACAACACAGCTAGGTAACGTGCGCCCATATGTTTGTGCCACCTTTTCAGCTACTTGAAACACTAAATTAGTCGTTCCTTGTGGAATATTTTGCACTTCTGATGAGCGAGGAATAAAACGCCACTCGTTTCCCCGTCTTACTTCCAATGTTAAATAACGTGATACAGCAAGACCGATCGAGTCAAACCCCGGTCCTACATTCGCTGTACTCGCTGGAACAACAATTTTTAACATCCCATCTTCTTTCATTGATGAACAACCCCTTGAATATGCTCAAGCACTACTTCCTCGTCATTTGGGAGAACAAGCGGTTGAATATCCGCTACTTCCATCGCAATCGTTGGATCTTTTAATCCATTTCCTGTTAATACCGCAACAACGGTGCTTCCTTCCTTTATTTCGTTCCGTTTCCGCTGCTTGAAAACCCCGGCAATCGGTGCACATGAAGCCGGTTCGGCAAAAATGCCTTCCTCGCGCGCAAGTAGTTTATACGCTTCTAAAATTTCCGCATCCGATACTTCATCGATTTTCCCTTTTGATTCTTCAGCCGCTTGAACTGCCTTTTCCCAGCTAGCCGGGTTACCAATTCGAATCGCCGTCGCCACGGTTTCCGGCTGTTCGATGACTCGATTACGAACGATTGCCGCTGCCCCTTCCGCTTCAAAGCCACGCATTTCTGGAAGACCTGTTTGCTTTACAGCATGATATTCTTTAAACCCTTTCCAATAAGCAGTGATGTTTCCAGCGTTGCCAACAGGAATGGCAAGAACGTCCGGTGCTTTCCCAAGTTGGTCACAAATTTCAAATGCTGCTGTTTTTTGCCCTTCAATCCGATATGGGTTGACCGAGTTGACCAACGTAATCGGTGCGATTTCACTAAGACGACGTACCATTTTTAACGCTTCATCAAAGTTCCCTTCAATCGCAAAAATCTCGGCCCCATACATGACGGCTTGCGCTAACTTTCCCATCGCAATTTTTCCATGTGGAATGACGACAATACAGCGCAATCCCGCACGTGCGGCATAGGCAGCGGCAGCAGCGGATGTGTTTCCTGTTGAAGCACAAATAATGGTGTGACTTCCTTCCTCTTTCGCTTTGGCCACGGCCATGACCATCCCACGATCTTTAAAAGAACCTGTTGGATTCGCCCCTTCTACTTTTACATATAACTCAATGCCGAGCTGTTTTGATAAACGTTGCAAGCGGATCAGTGGCGTATTCCCTTCATGTAAGGAAAGAAGCGGCGTCTTTTCCGTTACCGGCAAAAAATCACGGTATTGATATAATAATCCTCTCCACATCATCATTTTCCATTCCCTTCTACGCGGTACGAGCTTTTTACATCACGAACGATTTCAAGGTCACGTAATTGTTGTAAAATGTCTTCGTAGTCTTTTTGTGATGCTTGATGAGTAACAATCACAATTTCTGCAAGCCCCTTTTCTTTTAATGGCAGCTGTAAAATTTTTTCAAAACTAACGCCGCGTTCGGAAAAAATCGTTGTAATTTTTGCAAACGCTCCCACTTCGTCTTTCACATGAATGCGCAAGAAATATTTCGAAAAAATTTCCGATGGCGACTTTAATTGTTTTTCGTATTGCGGCGCCACCGCGCTTCGACCATTCACACCTAACCGCATATTTTTCATCACCGCAACTAAATCGGAAACAACCGCTGTCGCCGTTGGTAAACTACCAGCCCCTGGACCGTAAAACATCGTTTCACCAACCGCTTCGCCATATACATATACCGCGTTATATTCATCGCTAACGGAGGCAAGCGGGTGAGAGTCAGGCAATAACGTTGGCTGAACGCTCACTTCCACTTTATCTCCATCACGGTGAGCAATCCCGATAAGCTTCATCGTATATCCTAATCGCTTACTATAATTGAGATCTTCTTCCGTAATTTCTGTAATTCCTCTTACTTGCACATCTTCTAAATCAATGTTCATTGAAAAACCTAACCGCGCTAAAATTGCCATTTTTCTTGCTGCATCTAATCCTTCGACATCAGCTGAAGGATCAGCTTCAGCATATCCAAGCGCTTGCGCTTCCGCTAACACCTCTTCATAAGGACTTCCGTATTTGCACATTTTCGTCAAAATAAAATTCGTTGTTCCATTAACGATTCCCATCATTTTCGTAATGCGATCCGAAGCCAATCCATCGACAAGGCTGCGCAAAATCGGAATGCCACCTGCGACGCTTGCTTCATAAAACAAATCACATCCGTTTTCCGTGGCCACAGCCAACAACTCTGACCCGTATAGTGCCATTAAATCTTTATTCGCCGTCACAACATGCTTTCCTTGTTGTAACGCTCGCAAAAGATGCTTCCTTGTTTCCTCCACTCCACCCATTACTTCAATAACGACATCAATTTCTGGGTCATCAATGATCTCATCAACATTTGTTGTCAATAAGGAAGCGGTCACTTTTACATCACGTTCTTTATATAAATCCCGAACAAGAATTTTTTTCACAGTTACAGGACAACCCACTTGATGGATTAACTGATCTTGGTGATTTTCGATAATTTTAACAACTCCACTGCCAACTGTTCCTAATCCTAATAAGCCAACCGAAATTGGTTTTACCATGCTCTCCACCTCTTTGTTTATTGTATGCGTACATTTGTATTTGTATAGTAGACATTATAGATGATGTTCCTTTCTTTTACAATCCTTATTTTTACTATCTTATATTCTGAAAACGCTTAACATCAAGTAAATTCAGACTATTTTTTATAAAAAAAGCAATCTCATATTCATGAGATTGCTTTTTCGTCATTACAAAACAATCTTTGCCTTCTTCAACCATTCTTTATTTACTAACGTTTCCGGTTTCTCTCTTTTTAACACGGCGATAATATTCCGGCAACATAATTCCATCATCTTCACTCGTGTTTCTGTACTTGCACTACCAATATGAGGTAAAGCAACGACATTTTTTAAGGTCAACAATGGATGTGTTGGAGCAATTGGCTCTTTGTCAAACACATCTAAACCAGCTCCAGCAATTTCTCCATTGACAAGCGCATCATATAACGCTTCTTCATCAACCACCGCTCCCCTTGCTGCGTTGATAAAAATGGCAGAGCGTTTCATTGTCTGGAACGCTTGGCGATTAAACAAATGACGTGTTTCATTTGTTAATGGCGTTAAACAGACGATAAAATCAGATTTTGCCAATAATTCAGTAAACTCGCAATATGTTGCTCCAAACTTCCGCTCCGCTTCCTCATTTCTTGAGCGGTTATGGTACAAAATGTTCATATCAAAACCAGTTGCCCGTTTTGCAACGGCTTGGCCGATTTTCCCCATTCCTACAATCCCAATTGTCTTATGATGGACATCGTGACCAGCTAAAAGAAGCGGACTCCAGCTTTTCCACTCGCCTGCTTTCACAAATTCCGCTGCCTCGACAACGCGGCGAGCGGTCGCTAATAATAAAGCAAACGTTAAATCAGCGGTTGTATCCGTTAATACATCCGGCGTATTGCAAACGGCAATACCGCGCTCTGTAGCAAATGAAATATCAATATTATCAAAGCCCACCGCTAAATTGGCCACGACTTTTAACGATGTCCCTGCTTCCATGACTTCACGGTCGATTCGGTCCGATAACATCGTTAACAATGCATCCGCTTTCTTTGCTTCTGACAACAATACTTCCCGCGTCACAGGCACGTCTTCATGCGGCCACATCTTCACTTCAGCAAATGTTGTTAATGGCTCAATCGCTTGATCCGGTAGTTTTCTTGTGATAAATACATATGGTTTGTTCATTGCTACAACCCCTTCTTCTAATGATCATCTTTCTATTTCCATTTTATCACATAAAATAACAAAAAAAACGATGATATCACCTACCATCGTTATTTAGCTCTTATATTATTGGCTTCAAGTTACGCATAAGAAAGCCACTTGACTTTTGGCAATCGGAATCGCTGGGAAAGTTCAATCCGCTCATAAAAAGAAGCTAAAAAAGCTTCATCATCTCGTGAATGCTCAAGAATGGCTCGTAACATTTGCTCATACGCTTGTTTTTCCTCTTCTGCTTCTGTCAAATAATACCCTTCGATACATTCAAAATAATGGATCGGAAATAATAGACGCGAGTAAATAAGTCGCCAAGAAAACGCGGATAGTGGTGTGACACGCTCATACTCACGAAAAAAGCGATGCATTTCCCCGTCATTGACTGCACGTTGTCTATACATCGATCGCACCCATTCAGCCAAATCGCGGGCACAATGATCATATACCCAATCGGTCGGCAACTTGATTTCTTTTCCTTCCGCCCATAAAGTATTCGATAACCGTTCGTGACAAATCGTTGCTGAATCGATTGCGTATGGTTGCTCATCTAGTTCTGTATCAACTAAGTATTGAATCGCGTTTTCTGTTAGTCCGGCATAATATGGGAAAGACTCGATAAATAACCGTTCAAATGTATTTTCTGGTTTCATTTGGATTTTATTTCTCCAAAACGCTTCCATTTGATCGAGTCGCTTTCCCCAAAGCTCCTTCCAATGTCCAATTCGTTTACAATGTACGACTCGTGATGGAAAAAAACGACCGCGCTCGTGAAGCTTCGCAAGTTCCTTCCCAATATGAATCGTTCTTGTATATGGTTGAGGATACGTACGAAGAATAACAAAAGGATGTTCCCCACTATGAGCGATGAACGTTCCTGTTCGTGTTGGCACAAATGTGGCGATCGACACATCTCCTTTTGCAGCTAAATACGTTCCCATTTGTTGTAATTCATTTATTTCCGCTTCCGTTCGATTAGCAACAGGCACAATGATATACCGTTCATGTTGCGATATAAATGTATCATAACGCGCTAATTTTTCTACTCTCTCTATCTTTAATCCATACTCATTGTCAATCATTTCGTGCATGACCTTCTCCCCCTCTCCACAAACAGTATATGAAGACCATTTCAAAAAAATCTGTCTCCAATCGTCGAGATAGGCAGCAATATTTACAAAAAAGACACATTTATGTCATGATAAACATATATAATAAAAAACACTTTATAAAGAAACAGGTGAAACGAATGGAAAAACATAGCATGAGCAATCTTGAACAAACGGCACGCCAATGGTTGGAAGAGCGTGGGGTCAAGATTGAAGATATCGCACAATTAGTATATTATTTACAATCGAAATATCATCCTGATTTGCAAATAGAAGAGTGTATTGAGAACGTGAATCGCGTCATTTCGAAACGCGAAGTACAAAACGCAATTCTTACAGGTATTCAGCTTGATATGTTAGCGGAAAAAGGAATGTTACAAGAGCCGTTACAAACGATTATCAGCCGCGATGAAGGATTATATGGGGTGGATGAAATTTTAGCATTATCCATTGTTAATGTATACGGTTCAATCGGTTTCACCAATTACGGATATATCGACAAACAAAAACCAGGCATTTTACAATACTTAAACGATAAATCAACAGGAAAGTGCAATACGTTTTTAGATGACATTGTCGGAGCAATTGCCGCTGCCGCTTCGAGTCGTTTGGCACATCGGGCCGCCCATAGCGAATAAATCTCTTTTCTAACAAAAAATGAGTCTGTCCTATTTGGAAAGGATAGACTCATTTCTAATTTGAAATGACCTCAATATTCTTCTATCTACTCAAATTCTCTCCATCCATTCTTGTAACGAGTCAACGGTATACGTTGGCTGTTTTTCGTATTGTTTCAATAATTCTTTTGTCGTTACTCCTGTATGAACAAGCAATGTATCGATCCCCGCATTCATTCCTGCCATAATGTCCGTATCATAGTAATCGCCTATCATTAATGTTTCCTCTCTTGGTACTCCAAGCACTTTTAAAGCCTGTTCCATAATAATTTTTTCCGGCTTTCCGATAAAAATCGGTTGAACTTGCGTTGAGACCGCTACAACAGCAGTTAATGAACCGTTTCCTGGCAATAGTCCTCGTTCCGTTGGAATCGCGATATCGCCGTTTGTCGAAATAAAAGTAGCTCCATTACGAACGGCTAAACAAGCAACCGCTAGTTTTTCATACGTAATGCTGCGGTCAATTCCCATTACAACAAAGTCAGCATCTTCCCCAGCAAATGTAAACCCTTTTTCCTCAAGCGCCGTTCGAATCCCATCTTCTCCAATAACATAAACCGACGCATTCGGTTTTTTTTCAAAAATATAATTGGCCGTTGCTTGACTTGTCGTAAACACTTGTTGTTCTGTCGCTGGAATGTCAAACGATTGTAGCTTTTCTGCCACTTGCGCTGGTGTACGTGACGAGTTATTTGTTACAAACAAATAAGGAATATCTCGTCGATGTAGTTCTTTAACAAATTCACGCGCCTCGGCAATACATTCCGTCCCGCGATACATCGTACCATCTAAATCAATTAAATAGCCTTTATATTTTTTCATCCTGATCACTCCCTTTTCACATCTACACGTAACACACTTTATACGAAGGTTCTTGAAATGTCAAAAACAAAAAAACGCTTCTTTAAGACCTGAAGCGTTTTTGCCGTTCATTCATATTGTGGTTCTTTTATTTGATAGTGACATACATCATCGCCTTTTGTTATGCAAGACTGCAACACAACCTCTGATGTATTCAATAATTGTTTAAAAAGCTGTAATTCACACGAGCAAATCAAGCGGTACTCCTTCGCGATCTCTGAAATCGGACAATGATGGGCAATCAAATGATAAAAACCTTGTTCATCTTTTTGCAACTTCGTCATATATCCTTGCTCGTTTTGCAATTCAAAAAGCTTTGTTATTTTTTCATCAAACGGTTTTCCCATAAAATCGTGTTGATACTGTTCTTTCATTCGCTTCGTTCGCGCTCGAAAAAGTGTTTCGACTGTTCCCTTTCCCACTACCGTCTCGAGATCTTTTAACAAGTCAAGGGCGATTTGTTTATAATGTTGCGGAAACAGCTCTTCTCCCTTTTCCGACAATTCGTAAACCTTCGTCGGTCTTCCCATCCCTTGACGAACAAGAGTCGTTCGGACAAGCCCATCGCGTTCTAACGTATGTAAATGGCGGCGCACAGCCATTTCGCTAATCGCTAATCGCTTCGCTAATTCGCTTACGGTTAAACGTTTTTCGACTTTTAATATTTTTAACATTTCTTGCTTTGTGGAAGAGGATTGATAATCCATCACATTCACCGTCCTCTTCCTCATTTTACGCTATTTCTCTCATTTACACAATTTTTAAACAAAAAAGTTTCAAAAGTTAATTACGAAACGCCGATACAGGTCCAAGCTCATTTTCTAAATACGTTCGGATCGCGGTTGGATACGTTTGTAGTGCTGAAATATGTTTATTGACGGTTTCGAATAATTGTGAACGGTCGATGTTCGTATAATGTTGAACAAGCATTTTTCGATATGAAATGATCGCTTTTAAACCTTGGGCATCGTTTTCTGTAATCACTTTTTCATCCGTTAAAATGTCAATAATGTCTTCATAACTGCCCGGGTCCCGCATAATAAATCCGTCAATCATCGCATTTCCTACGTCCAGCACCGCTTCAATGAGCAAATGAACGGTGCGCTCAAAAGCAAGCTGAGCGATCTCACCTTCCCACGATGATTGTTGTTCGTATATACGCAATAATTTTTCCATATAACGCAACGTTTCCTCGATTTTATTCCGATCGACAAAATACATCGCTTTCCCCCCTATTATGTGTTCTTTTTTATTGTATCATAACAAATTCAGACAGACATTGGCAGGAATGTTTGTTATGATAGATGTATGACATTTGTTGATGTGGAGGAATTCGCAATGAGTGAACGCTTTTTCTTATATGATGACACCGTGGAAACAAAAACACGGTTTGTCAGCTTTTTAGGAGAACGGCAACGTTTCGATTTAGCCATTATTCAAACGGATCGTTTTTATGGTAAATATTTAGTTCTCGATATGCAAAGTAACCGATTTGCGATTATCGGGCAAGACGACTTAGACGAGCCGGGATATTTAGAGCATGCTTATCGCTTAAGTGAAGAAGATGCCAACGATTTACGTTCATTTTTATATGAGTTTATTTCATAGCGCCTTTTCGTTCGGGGAAAATTATACGTAATCCCCTTATGAAGAAGGTGATGAGAATGAGAGAAGAAGAAAAATATAGCGATTTTTCTACTGTGGAGAAAATACGTAATTTTCTTATACCAGAAACTTTACCAGAAGGTCCGTATGGCTCCCCACGCGGCAAAGACGAGCCGGTGCAAAATAAAAGCACTCCATGGAAAAAAGGACAACGCCATTACAGCGCGTTTAACTACGAATACAAATCATTGCATCAAGACATTCCGAGACAAGACCCGGGAGCTCATCCACCGCATGACGATCCGAGAAAAAACGAGCAATTTCCTTATGGACAAGCTTAAGTATAAAAAGCGGCTATCTCATAATGTGATGAGATAGCCGTTTTTTACCTTTTTACTTTCCGTAACACAAAATAGGCGCACCCAAAATTACAGTATTCATACAAATACTCTGACAACGTGCTAATTTTTGTGTCATAGGTCGCCTTTTGGTTATGATCATCAAAAAAGCCTTTTAATCGTAGCTGATTATACCCCCAGTCGCCAACAATATAATCATATTTATTTAAAATATCGGCATAGCGCGCGCGAAACGCTTCTTCATTAAATCCATTTTTGACATTTTCGATTAATTCGTAACATGTATTGTTAACGCAAATCATCCCATCTCACCTCGTCTTTCACTTTTAATCATAAATGATGAAACGTTCCCAATCAATTACTGTTATGAAAGTTTGCCAAGAAAGGAATGATGAAAGTGAGGGGGTGTTTACATTGAAAAAAACGTTACTCGCCTTATCGATTGGCACTGCCATCTCGCTAGTGGGTTGTGCGCAAATGGCAGAAGATAATCGTGACGGAATTTATAAACGAAGTGGAAATACGATTAACGTAACCGACCGAAATGATTTGTATAATGTGGAAGGCGTTCCGAATGGTAATGATTCACGAATGAATAATTTTGGTTACGTCCGCCATCAAAAAAGCCCTATTCTTGGTGATGAGAACCTATATGATAATATGCCGACACTCAACCGCGAACGTGTCGCTGATTTAATTAGTAAATTATGTACGCAACTACCAAACGTCAATGACGTCGCTACACTTGTTACCGATGAAGAAGTATTAATTGCTTACGATACGGACACGAAAAATCGATTTGAAACAGCTGATCAAGTGAAAAAAACCGCTCTTTCAGTGGTACCACGTTATTATCACGTTTACGTTGCCGATGATCCGCGCATGATGAAGGAAATCGAACGTTATGGCCGTTTAGATACAAATAGCCGCAATATCGACCAAATTATTGATACAACGATTAAAGAAATGTTGAAATATCCTCAAGGTCGCAAATTAAACGACGGAGAAAACGCAAACGGAGAAATGATCAATGAAATGAACGATCATCTTGATCGAGATTTTAATGACGGTACTCCAAAACCGACAATAACCAAATAAAACAAACGAAATGTCATTTGAAAAAAGGTCCTGCTCTCACGAATGAAAGCAGGACCTTTTATACTTTACGCTTCTTTGTTCATTTGACGGTTCGCTGCATTTACTTGTTCATCAGCGTGATAAGAAGAACGAACAAGTGGACCAGCTTCGCAATGGCTAAACCCTTTGCTTAACGCAATTTCTTTCAGCTCCATAAACTCATGTGGATGATAATATTTCTCGACTTTCAAATGCTTCTTCGTCGGCTGTAAATATTGACCAATTGTCAAAATATCGACGTGATTCGCTCGCAAATCGTCCATCGCTTCGATAATTTCTTCCTTCGTCTCGCCAAGACCAACCATAATACTTGATTTTGTCGGGATATCTGGCTGTAATTCTTTTGCGCGGCGCAAAAATTCAAGAGAACGTTCATACGTAGCACGCGCACGCACTCTTGGCGTAAGACGACGAACCGTTTCAATATTGTGGTTTAAAATATCCGGACGTGCATCCATCAAAATTTTTAAATTTTCATATACGCCTCCCATATCAGAAGGAAGCACTTCAATCGTTGTGAGCGGATTTTTGCGGCGAATGGCCCGAACCGTTTCGGCAAATACAGCCGCTCCTCCATCTTTTAAATCGTCGCGAGCAACCGCTGTGACAACAACGTGTTTTAAATTCATTAAACGTACTGAATCAGCGACTCGTTCTGGCTCTTGCCAATCGAGCTCCGTTGGTAGTCCCGTTTTCACCGCACAGAAACGACAAGCGCGCGTACAAACGTCACCTAAAATCATAAACGTTGCGGTTCTTCTTACCGCCCAGCATTCGTGAATATTCGGGCACTTCGCTTCTTCACATACCGTATGCAATTGTTTTTCGCGCATCATTTTTTTTAGACCGATATAATTTTCGTTTGTATTTAGTTTTATCTTTAACCATTCTGGTTTGCGAACACGTTCTTCATTCGTAGCCATTTTCCACACTCCAATATTTTATTTACATACTTATTATAAGTAAAAGACGGTTTGAACTCAAAGAAATTTGTCACATTCGCTCGTTCGAATAAAAAGCATCATTAATAACTACCGATTTTTAACATTTATGAAAATAAACAATTTCCCCAAACTAACCATATGAGATTCGTTGAAAGGAGTAGGAAGATGTGTATAGACTAATCGTTCTCGTACTAAGCGTTCTATTCATGGCTGCTACACCGCTTACCGTATTTGGACAAGAACCGATGAAAACCGAGGATATTTATCAACAGCGAATGGAGCTGTATAAAAAAGCGGAGGCGGTTTCCTTTATTCCGTGGTACTATTTTGCGGCCATTGACCAATATGAACGAAACGTTCGCCTTGTTCGCCGCGATCTTCCGAAAATGCAAGGAGTGCTTGGTATTTATATCAAACCAGAAATATGGGCAGGACCGCTCAATCAAAATCCATATGATACAAATCCATTTACAATTTCACAATTTGGCGGACTAGGAATCGATGGAAACGGGGACGGAGTGGCAGATGCGACAAACGATGAAGACGTCATTTTTGCGCTGGCTCGCTTTCTTCAGTCGTATGGGACCGACCATGAGCATATTAAAATCGCGTTATGGGACTATTATCAACGAAGTAAAACGGTCGATTTAATCTTAGGAAAGGTGAAAATTTATAAAAAATATGGAACTCTCCAATTAGATGAACATGTGTTCCCTCTCCCACTTAATACCAATTACAGTTACAAAAACACATGGGGCGATGCAAGAGGTTGGGGAGGAAGACGCATTCATGAGGGAACGGATCTTTTCGCGAATTATGGGGTTCCCGTACGCTCGACTTGTTATGGAATTGTCGAATTAAAAGGTTGGAATAAATACGGGGGATGGCGTATTGGCATTCGCGATATTAACAATACGTACCATTATTTCGCCCATCTAAACGGCTTTGCCGGTTATTTACGCGAAGGTCAAATCGTGGAACCGGGAATGATTATTGGCTCTGTCGGCAGCTCTGGATATGGTCCACCAGGTACCGCAGGGAAATTCCCGCCACATCTCCATTATGGAATGTATAAAGATAATGGCTATACGGAATGGTCATTTGATCCTTATCCGCATTTAAAACAATGGGAACGTATGGAGAGAATAAAGAAAAAACAAAGGGGTCGGAAATAACCCGACCTCCCTATCCATTCAACAGTGAATTAAAGAACAGCGAATGCCACTCTCAAATGGCTTTCATTAGCCTATTGCTTTATGATCGATCTTCATGCTCTATGGAAAATGTGATGCCAACGAATCCCGTTAAGACAGCACCGCAACAAAAGGAAATGGAAACCTATGTATCACATACGATTAGTTAAGCGGCATTTCAAAAGATGGGTTGGCATTTCCTCCATTATTATAAAAGTTCGGCACCTCTCCTTGAATCACTCGTATCGCAATCGGAATATTTGTTGATACGGTCGCTGGCTTCGTCGCAAACGGAATAACAACTTGAACATTTACTTCGATATGAACGGCAATTTCGATGAGGGCATTATTAATTCCGAACGGCTTTATTGTTTTTTTTACGTCTGAAATGACATTGCCAATCATGTAAAAACGAACAGGAACTCGTGGTCCGAGGTTGCCAAGCAATGCATTATTAGTTGCTTGACCAAGCGGGATATAATAAATAATCCCTTCGTTTTTTAATCCATTTGTTTCAATTTCCACATCGGGAACCTCAAGTTCGCGCAAATTTCCTTGTGCCACCGCTTTTAAATTTTTTTGTACACGGTTTGTCGTTTTAGCAAGAATGCGATTAACGACCGCGCCATTAAAGTCAATGGAAGAAATTTTTCCATATTCGTCTTGTTGCACAGTAATTAAATCTTTTACATCTAAATCGTCCTCAGTAATTTGTTGATTAATTGCGCTGTTAATAATAAGATTGGCAATCCGCTGCGTTTCTTTTTCCGCAATCCTCATCACCGTCGGTTCAATTCCTTTATTAATAATCCAAAGGCTCACTGTCGTCGACAATATGAAAAACACAAACGTTAACAAAAATAAATAACGAAAAGGAAGTGGTCCCCTTTTCGGCAAACGACCGGGAATTTTAACCAATGTGAATATCCCCCCTTTACAAGCTATATGTATGCCGCAAAGAGGGGACATAACGCACTTTCTTTCATAATTTTTTATTTCATTTTGAGTAATGCTTCTTTTCCTTTCATTCCAACGGTAATCCCGATTTCTTCAGCAGCAATTGTGACAGACTCAAGAGGAGCTTCTAATAATTGCTCAATTGTGCGTACTCCGACCGCTCTGCCGGCAATAATGCCACGTTCCTTTAATTTTTCGTTTAATAGCGCAACATCTAACGCTCCGCACATAATATACCCTTTCTCGTTTGCAACAGCGAGTAAATTCGTTTTTGGCAATTGAACAGAAATGGCAATAAACGGGTCATTCTCAATCATAATGGGCTTTATTGTTACCATTCATCGACCACGCTCCTTTCCCTCATTCAATGTATGAACAGGGAAAGAAAATGTGCCTATCTATGGTTGGCTAACTTCCACGCCAAAAGATCGCGCAAAAATTCCGGCATATAATACGTTTTTTGCGGAGCGCGATGAATTTGCGGATAGAAATGTCCAAACGTGAACATATCAATGGTGGCTACAGCATATGTTTTATCCGGATCAAGCGCCTCTCCATTAATAAAAATATGACGAATGTGTTCCAATCCATCTTTCATGATTTCCGTTTGTAATTCGACCCCATCGTATACCATCTGCCCCATGACTTTCCCGCGAAATCCGAATCCTTTGACAGGAAAATGCTTCATTTTCTCCGTATTTGCTTGCAAAATGACCTCTTTTAATTCATCCCCCCGCAAATACACTTTACATGGATTGATCGGATGTGGACAAATTCGATGTAAATCTTTTTTCGTTACGACTCCTTTATAAAGTGGTTCTAATAATACACCAGCATTGACCATTCCGATGTCACCATCGCACCATTCCTTTAAAGCGGTCGCTAATAGTTTGGAAAACGGCGAAGGGGCAAACCATTGTAACGGCAAATCTTCTTGAAGTTCGGCCACGATTTCTTTTTCGAGCTGATACAAACTGTCTTTCTCAAGCATGGCTAACGTTTGCTTCGTGTGCTCACACTCAGGAAAGGCTGATATGTCGATGACCGATGCTTCTGTGGTCAGTTTTTTTTCATCGATGTGGAGCTTTACAACGCCGATGTATTGTCCGTACTTTCCCGCGCCGCATAACAGCGTGTTGTTTACCCATTTTCCGCTCGGCAAGACGTGATGTGTATGTGCCCCAAGAATGATATCAATGCCTGGCACTGTCCGCGCAACCAATTCATCATCGTTGATTCCTAAATGCGACAGCAAAACGACCACGTTCGCTTGTTTTCGCACTTCTGCCACCATTTCATTCAATATGTCAAATGGAGAAACAATCGTCCAACCGAGCAGCTCATAAAACTTTGTAAAATGGGCCGTTACACCGATGACTCCGATGCTGAATGTATCTGAAATCGAGATGATTTCATAAGGCTGAAGCCAAGAGGGGCGTTTTCTATCTTGTTGAAACAAATTTGCAACCAAAATCGGAAAACGAGCTTCTTCGTATAGTTCGTTTAACTCCTCATAATTTAACGTAATTCCTTCGTTATTGCCAATTGTAATCGCATCGTAATGAAGCTCATTTAAAAGCTGTACATTTGCTTTTCCTCTTGTCGCTTCTGTAATCGGATGAAACCGGTCGATAAAATCTCCAATGTCAAATAATAGCATCGTTTCTTTGTTTCGTTCATGCTCTTTTCTTCTTTCCTGCAAAAATTTTACGATTTTCGGCCAATTTTCAAAATGACTATGCACATCGTTTGTATGGTAAATATAAATCGTTTGTTTCAACAAACAACACCTCTTTTACGAAATGCCTTGGACAATTAGTCGGATTCCGAGAAGAATCAACACAAGCCGTAAAACAAAAACTACGGTTTTACTTTTTAGTTTTTTGTTCATAAATGCGCCCGTTTTCGCGCCAAACCACACACCCGGAATAAGCGCAAAGGCAAACAACCATTCTACATTGCCCATCATAACATGCGTCAAAGAGCTAACGAGAGAAGACAAAAACACGATGAGCATTGAAGTGGCCACCGCGACATGCGGCGGAAACAAAAATAATAAAATCATCGCCGGAACCATTAACGAACCGCCACCGATGCCAAAAAGTCCACCAAAAAAGCCGACAATAAAAGCAATAATGATGGCTAAAACAGGATGATAACCGTACGTAACCGTTTCTCCTTCATTTGTTATGTATGTACGAGTAATTTTAAAATGCCTTTGCCTTGGCTGTTCGGAAGACTTTCTATTAAGCATCAACAAAAACGAAACCGAGATCAAAAAAAGACCAAAGTAAAGAGAGAAATGCGCTAAACTTAATACATTATTCACCCACGCACCAACGATGGCCCCTGGTCCACTTCCGATAAAAAAAAGCAGACCACTTCGATAATCAACCATTTTATCTTTCATATACGATAACGTTGAAGAAAGACCATTAAAAATAATCACCACTAACGATGTTCCAACGGCTACTTGTGGTGAAACAGCTGGTAAGAGATGAGTCGTTCCTAAAAATAATAAATATGGAACAATAATGACTCCTCCCCCTAAGCCGACTAAACTACCAATCGTTCCAGCTAAGAATCCGATCACTATAAGCAATACATATTCCATGATCTCATCTCCATGAATTAAAATAAGTCTAGCTGCCGCGGTGCTAAATCGGTATATTCAATGCCAAGTAAGCGAATGAATTGTTTCGCATTATCCGCCGCATCTCCACCAGAATTATTGTTAAATAACACATAAATATGGTTCGTTTTCGCTTCAAGTTTTCGAATATGCTCGACCCATTCAAGTAACTCCTCTTCGCGATAACGATATAAATAGCGAACCGCTCGCCAATTTTCCCCGCTTGTTGCTTTATTCCAGCCATGAACGTTTCGACCGTGAAAACGAATGAGCGTTTTTTCACGATTTGTCGGATAAAGAACGGTAGGAATCGAGCCTTCCCCAGCCTGTGGTTCGTCGCAAATGCTATGAATCCAGCCTTCTTCGACCATAAATTGCAACGTTTTTTCGTAAAAGCGAGGCGCAAACCATGATTGATGGCGAAATTCTAACGCAACCGGTACATTTCCCATCCGCGCCCGGCACCAGCGTAAATATGACACATGTTCGCGCCGGCAATCAAACCAAGGTGGAAACTGAAATAATACCATCGCTAACTTTCCAGCTTCGATAAACGGTTCAATGGATGTTAAAAATGCGGAAAACATGTCTTCTTTGCTTTCATACGGAATGTCTCCGCGTTCATGCCCTGTCATCCCTTGGTATGCTTTGACGATAAATTGAAACGAGTTCGGTGTTTCGCGAATCCACTTTTCAACGTTTTGTCTTGGCTGAATCGCATAAAAATACGAATCAACTTCAACAGTCGGAAAATGCGCTGCGTATTCTTGCAATTTATCTTTAGCGGCAAGACCGGGCGGGTAAATGCTATCATGGTCCCCCCAGCCTGTTAGTCCGACATAAATCATATGTATCACCTATTCCCATCATATCACAATGGCAAGAAGCTTAGTAATCATTCAACATGTCCATCAATGAAAAAATCATGTAAAAAACCGGTCATTCGTGGTGAAGAATGACCGGGTTGATTTTGCATTAACCAATGGAGCCTTCCATCTCAAATTTAATGAGACGGTTCATTTCAACCGCATATTCCATTGGAAGTTCTCTTGTAAATGGCTCGATGAAGCCCATAACGATCATTTCGGTTGCTTCTTGTTCCGAAATGCCGCGGCTCATGAGATAGAACAATTGCTCTTCAGATACTTTCGATACTTTTGCTTCATGCTCTAACGAAATATTGTCATTTAAAATTTCGTTGTATGGAATCGTATCCGATGTTGATTGATTATCCATAATAAGTGTGTCGCACTCAATGTTTGAACGTGAACCTGATGCTTTACGACCAAAATGAACGATACCGCGATACGTTACTTTACCGCCTTGTTTTGAAATCGATTTAGAAACGATCGTCGAAGAAGTATTTGGAGCAAGGTGAATCATTTTCGCACCGGCATCTTGATGTTGTCCCTTTCCAGCAATTGCAATTGAAAGTGTTAAGCCGCGTGCGCCTTCTCCTTTTAAGATAACCGCTGGATATTTCATCGTTAATTTCGAACCAATGTTTCCATCGATCCATTCCATCGTCGCGTTTTCTTCGCAAACCGCGCGTTTCGTCACAAGGTTGAAGACGTTGTTCGCCCAGTTTTGAATCGTTGTATAACGGCAGTAAGCACCCTTCTTAACAATGATTTCAACAACCGCGCTATGAAGCGAGTTTGTTGTATAAACTGGTGCCGTACAACCTTCTACATAGTGAACATGCGCTCCTTCATCGACGATGATTAACGTGCGCTCAAACTGTCCCATGTTTTCAGAGTTAATACGGAAATACGCTTGCAATGGAGTATCGACCTTAACCCCTTTTGGAACGTAGATGAAAGAGCCTCCAGACCATACGGCAGAGTTCAATGCTGCGAACTTATTATCTGTCGGTGGTACCACTTTTGCCCAATGCTCACGGAAAATGTCTTCGTTCTCTTTTAATGCGGAATCCGTATCTTTGAAAATAACGCCTAACTTTTCAAGGTCTTCTTTCATGTTATGGTAAACAACTTCTGATTCGTATTGTGCCGATACCCCTGCCAAGTATTTTTGCTCGGCTTCCGGAATTCCCAATTTATCAAACGTCGCTTTAATTTCCTCTGGCACTTCATCCCAAGAGCGGCCAGATTTTTCAGATGGCTTGACATAATAAGTGATTTCATCGAAATCTAAGCTCGATAAGTCGCCACCCCATTGCGGCATCGGTAAACTATAAAAAATATCTAACGCTTTTAAGCGAAACTCCAACATCCATTGTGGCTCGTTTTTCATACGAGAGATTTCTTCGACAATTTCTCTCGTTAAACCGCGTTTTGCACGGAACACCGAAACGTCTTTATCGGCGAATCCATATTTATATTCACCGATCTCTGGCATTTTTTTCGCCATGTTGTTCGCCTCCTTTTTTACAAGCAAATCATTCGTGTTGATGCAAACCTTTTTCCATCGCTTTCCACGCAAGTGTCGCGCATTTTATGCGGGCCGGGAATTTCGAGACACCTTGAAGCGCTTCAATATCTCCTAAATCAACCGAATCGTCGTACTCTTTCCCTTGCATCATATCGGAAAATATTTTCGCAAGAGTGAGCGCTTCTTCGACCGTTTTTCCTTTAATTGCTTGCGTCATCATCGAAGCGGACGACATCGAAATGGAACAACCTTCTCCTTCAAACTTCGCATCGACAATTTTTCCGTCTTCCACTTTCATTGTTAAATGAATACGGTCACCGCACGTCGGGTTGTTCATATTAATATCGACGCTGTCGCCCTCAAGAACACCGCGATTTCTTGGATTTTTATAATGATCCATAATCACTTGACGATAAAGCGTATCTAAAGGGTTATTAAAAGACATGGCTGAAATACTCCTTTGTTTTCTTTAATGCGGCAACAAGTTGATCAATATCTTCTTCCGTGTTGTATAAATAAAAGCTTGCACGCGCTGTTGCTGAAACGTTCAGCCATTTCATGAGCGGCTGGGCACAATGATGGCCCGCACGTACGGCGATTCCTTCCGCATCAAGAACGGTTGCCACATCATGCGGATGAACACCGTCAATATTAAATGTTACTAATCCAGCGCGCTCTTTCGGACCGTAAATCGTGAGTCCTTCAATAGTTGAAAGCTGTTCTAATGCATATTGAGCTAGCTTATGTTCATGGGCGGAAATATTGTCTAAGCCAATTTGCTCAAGAAAATCGATCGCTGCACCAAGACCGATCGCCCCAGCAATAATCGGCGTTCCCCCTTCAAACTTCCAAGGAAGCTCTTTCCATGTTGATTCATACAATCCGACAAAGTCAATCATTTCCCCGCCGAATTCTACCGGCTCCATCTTTTCAAGCAATGCCTTCTTACCATATAATACGCCAATTCCTGTCGGACCACACATCTTATGCCCAGAAAATGCTAAAAAGTCGCAATTTAAATCTTGAACATCAATTTTCATATGCGGAGCGCTTTGCGCCGCATCGACTACCATGATGGCACCATGTTTATGAGCAATTTTCGCAATATCTTTTATCGGATTAATCGCACCTAAGACGTTTGATACTTGCATAACCGAAACGATTTTTGTATTCGGTGTTACCGTTTTTTCGACGTCTTCTAGGCTGATGGATCCGTCTTCTTGAAGCGGAATGTATTTTAACGTAGCACCTGTATATTTGGCCACTTGTTGCCAAGGAATGATATTGCTATGATGCTCCATATACGTAATGACAATTTCATCGCCTTCGCGCAAGTTCGCACGTCCATAACTTGCAGCAACAGTGTTTAATGCCGTTGTCGTTCCGCGTGTAAAAATAATCTCTTGCGTTGATTTTGCGTTAATAAATTTCCGCACTTTTTCGCGTGCGCCTTCATACGCATCGGTCGCTTTTGTACCAAGCGTATGCACGCCACGATGAACGTTGGAATTGTATTGGCGATAATAGTTGTCGAGCGCTTCAATGACTGGAAGAGGTTTCTGAGAGGTTGCTGCGCTATCAAGATAAACCAAAGGCTTTCCGTTTACTTCTTGATTCAAAATAGGAAATAGCTTACGAACCTCTTTCATATCCATCATTTAACTTTCCTTTCGATAATTTCAATTAATTGTTTTTTCACGCCTTCAATCGGGATTTCATTCACGACAGGTGCTAAGAAACCATGAATAATTAAACGTTCTGCCTCCGCTTTTGGAATGCCGCGGCTCATTAAATAGTAAAGTTGGGTCGGGTCAACACGACCGACAGAAGCAGCATGACCAGCTGTTACATCGTCCTCATCAATTAAGAGAATCGGGTTCGCATCGCCACGCGCTTTTTCACTGAGCATAAGGACGCGAGATTCTTGTTCAGCATTGGACTTGGATGCACCGTGCTCAATTTTTCCGATGCCATTAAAAATCGACGTTGCACTATCTTTCATAACACCGTGCTTTAAAATATACCCTTCTGTATGTTTGCCGTAATGGATGACGCTTGTTGTAAAGTTTTGCGTTTGTTCTCCGCGACCAACAACGACTGTTTTTGTATCGCCATATGAGCCATCGCCAATTAAACGAGTGATATTTTCTGAAACCGTATCTCCATCATTCATTAACCCTAACGCCCATTCAATGCGACCGTCACGTCCGGCGATACCGCGGCGGTTAACGTACGTTGTGACACCTTTTGCTAAATGATCGACCGCTGCAAAGAATACGCGTGCATTCGTATTCGCAAATACTTCAGCAACAATATTGACAACTGCGCTCGCTGTTTCATTCGTTGAAATATAGTTTTCGACATAGACAACGTTACTATTATCTTCTGCTACAACAATGACATGGTTAAATAATGCTGTGTCTTTACTTTCTTGAATATACACGGCTTGAAGCGGAGTGTTGATTTCGACATTTTTTGGCACATATACAAATACACCGCCATTTAATAATGCAGCATGTAGCGCCGTTAAACGATGTTCATCAACTTTCACGCCATCTTTCATAAAATACTTTTGTAATAGCTCACCATGCTCGCGTGCAGCTGTGAAAATATCAGTAAAAATAACTCCTTTTTGTTTTAAATCTTCCGATAACGAAATATACGCTGGTGTGTTATCACGTTGTACATATAAATTTTTCGTTTCTTCGTTTAAATCAATGAGCGCTTTCACGGATTCTGGGAGTTCTTCTAACGAAGAAAGCGGAGCGCTTTTTACAACATGATTCGTAAATTGGGTAAAGTTCCATTTGTCAATTTTAGTTTTATCTGGCTTTGGTAATGGTAACTCTTCTGCTTTGGCAAGAGCTTGTAAGCGAAGATTTAAAAGCCAGCTAGGTTCGCCGCGTCCTTCGGAGAAGGAACGCACATAGTCTTGATCGAATGGTAGTTTCGTTTCAATCGTCATAGTAATCCTCCTAACGCTTACGCTTCTTGCTCAACCGTTTCATCTTCGATACCTAGTTCTCTCTTAATCCAGTCATAACCTTCTGCTTCTAGACGTTGTGCTAATTCAGGACCACCGGATTTTACAATGCGCCCTTGCATCATGACATGTACATAGTCAGGAGTAATATAGTTTAACAAACGTTGATAGTGTGTAATGATCAAACAGCCAAAGTCGCTGCTGCGCATTTCATTAACACCTTTAGAAACAATTTTTAACGCGTCGATGTCTAGACCGGAGTCAATTTCATCCAAAATCGCAATTTTTGGCTCTAGCATCATGAGTTGAAGAATTTCGTTGCGCTTTTTCTCACCGCCAGAAAACCCTTCATTGAGGTAGCGATGAGCCATATCTGGATTCATTTCGAGAAACTCCATTTTCTCATCTAATTTGCGAATAAACTTCATTAACGAAATTTCGTTTCCTTCACCGAGACGAGCATTGATCGCAGCACGAAGGAAATCCGCGTTCGTTACGCCGCTAATCTCACTTGGATATTGCATCGCTAAGAACAAACCAGCACGCGCGCGTTCGTCGACTTCCATTTCAAGAACGTCTTGTCCGTCTAACGTAATGCTTCCTTTTGTTACTTCATATTTTGGATGCCCCATAATGGCTGAAGATAGCGTTGATTTACCGGTTCCGTTTGGTCCCATAATAGCGTGAATTTCTCCGCCTTTTACCTCTAGATTAACCCCTTTTAAAATTTCTTTTCCTTCAACGGATACGTGAAGATCTTTAATCGTCAACACTGCCATGAAAAATACCTCCAATTTTCACAAAAAAATTTGTGTATCTCATTGACTGATTTTACTTGTTTGTTGTATTCTCATTTTATTCTCATTACAATCTTATAACAAATGAAATGTATTAGCAACCATTTAACCACATTACTATACTTTTTAAACAAAAAAGTTTAATAATTATATATATCTAAAAAAGACTCCGAATCGGAGTCTTTACTTAATGTTTTGTCACAAGCTCATCGATACATTCTTGAACTAACGTAACGGCTTGACTCATTGCCGCTCCACCAGCGAACGCCGCCGCCACGCCACAAGCCTCTAAAATTTCCTGTTCCGATGCCCCTTCATCAAGACAACCTTTTGTATGATAAATTGTACAATACTCATCTTGCGTCGCGAGACTAATTCCGAGAGCAATGAGCTGCTTTTCTTTTTTGGACAACGCTCCTTCTTTAAAACATGCTTCCGTAAAAGCATTAAAGCTTCCAGCGATTTCCGGTAATTTTTGCGTAAACGTTCCTAACCCTTCTTTATAATGACGTAACGCTGCTTCCGTTGATGATTGCATTGGTTGATTCATCGCTAACACTCCTTCCAAATCATTGTGTCACTGTTAGTATGCTTAAAGGAAAAAAGATTAAACAATGAATAAATAATAAATGATACAAATGTTCAATGATGCGAAGGAGAAAAAATAGTGGGGAAGCATATATCCATCTCTCTAACCATCGTTCTTTTGTCCATCGGCTTGTTTTACTTTCTCGCTTCTTTAATAGTCGGAGGCGAAGTGACTGATCTTTTCACGGTCGTCACTCTATAATCATTCCCTTATTCATTGCCATTCTTGAAAAGCCGCGAAAAAACAACAACGGGAGCAGAAACCGCTCCCGTTGTTGTTATTTTTCTGCAGCTGGAATAACTGCTCCTTTATATTTTTCTTTAATAAAATCTTGAATTTCTTTTGATTGTAGAACTTCTACAAGCGTTTTGATTTCTTTGCGATTCTCGTCACCTTTACGTACCGCAATAATGTTAACGTAAGGGTTATTTTTTGGCGATTCGACTGCGATTGGATCTTTTGCAGGATCTAAACCAGCATCTAGCGCATAGTTTGCGTTAATTAACACTGCATCGCCTTCGTTGTTTTTGTAGATTTGTGGTAAAAGACCTGCGTCGACATCTGCTTTAAATTTTAATTTTTTCGGATTTTCAACGATATCTTTAACCGTTGCTTTTGTTTTATCTACACCATCTTTTAGTTTAATTAACCCTTTTTCTTCTAACATTGATAAAATACGGCCATGGTCTGCCACAGAGTTACTCATAATGATCGTTGCACCTTTTGGCAACTCCTCAAGACTTTTATATTTTTTAGAATACACACCGATTGGCTCAATATGAATGCCGCCTGCGTTCACGAAATCATAACCGTATTCCTTTTTCTGAGATTCTAAATAAGGAATGTGTTGGAAATAGTTTGCATCAATCTCTTTATCAGCTAATGCTTTGTTTGGCAATACATAGTCTTGGAATGTCACGATTTTAAGGTCAATTCCTTTTTGTTTAAGAATTGGTTTTGCCTTTTCCAAAATTTCTGCGTGAGGTACGTTTGACGCACCAACAACTAATTTCGTTAATCCTTTTCCTTCTTTGCTACCTTCCGCAGTTTCTTTGCTGCCGCATGCAGCGAGCGCGAATACTAACACAAGAGCAAATAAAGCGCTAAGCCATTTTTTCATGCTATGTTTCCCCCTTTTTATCGTTTATCTATTTTTGAAGTGACAAAGTCACCAATAAACTGAATGACAAAAACAATCACTAAAATAAGCACCGTTGCCACAAAGGTGACATCGTTATGGTTGCGTTGGAATCCTTCCAGATAAGCAAGGTTTCCAAGACCACCAGCACCGACAACACCAGCCATTGCCGTATAACCGACAAGAGCAATCGCTGTCACGGTAATGCCAGAAACAAGGGCCGGTAGCGATTCAGGAATGAGCACTTTTAAAATAATCGTTGTCGTCGTTGCTCCCATTGCTTTTGCGGCTTCAATAACGCCTTTATCAATTTCCCGCAACGCAATTTCTACCATGCGTGCGTAAAACGGAGCAGCCCCAATAATGAGTGCTGGAAGAGCCGCATTCGCGCCGAGCATCGTTCCAACAACTAGCTTTGTGAACGGAATAAGTAAAATAATTAAAATAATGAACGGAATAGAACGAAAAATATTAACAAAAGAAGAGATAATTGTATTAACCAATTTATTTTCCCATATATTACCTTTTGATGTTAAGAATAGAAGTAACCCAAGGATAATACCTAACACAAACGTTGCGGCAACTGCAATCCCTGTCATATAAAGCGTTTCTGATGTAGCGGCCCAAATGTTATCCCATTGGACATTAGGAAAAAGGTTATTCCCCATTCGTCATCACCTCCACTTCTACTTGCTGTTGACGAATGTAGTCAATAACTCTAGAAACTTCCTCATCGGTTCCATCGATATGAACAAAAAGAACTCCATACGAACCTTGGTGTGTTTGTGAAATCTTTCCTTGCAAAATATTAACATTCACTTGAAATTCACGAATAATATTTGCAATTAACGGCTGTTCTGCCGCATCTCCGACAAACGTTAATTGTACTACCGTTCCGTTCGGATAGTGATTTAGCAAATGGGCAATCGTTTCTTTCGTTTCTTCAGGTTCTGTAATTTGTTGAACAAAACGTTTTGTAATCATCTGTTGTGGGTTGCGGAATATTCGCAAAACTTCCCCTTCTTCAACGATTTTTCCGCTTTCCATCACCGCTACTCGGTCGCAAATTTTACGAATGACATGCATTTCATGAGTAATTAATACAATCGTTAAGCCCAATCGCTTATTAATATCCACTAATAACTCAAGAATGGAATCTGTTGTTTGCGGGTCTAAAGCGGAAGTAGCCTCGTCACATAACAGCACTTTTGGATTATTGGCCAATGCGCGGGCAATACCAACACGTTGTTTTTGACCACCGCTTAACTGCGACGGATAGGCATTTTCACGCCCTTGTAGGCCAACAAGTTGAATAAGTTCATCCACCCGTTTTAACCGTTGTTCTTTTGGAACACCCGCAATCTCTAATGGAAACGCAATATTTTCTCGCACCGTTCTTGACCATAGTAAATTAAAGTGTTGAAAAATCATTCCTATTTCCTGGCGAGCTTTACGTAATTCTTTTCCCTTAATATTGGCAATATTCCGACCAGCAACGATAATATTTCCCTTCGTTGGCTTTTCTAATCCATTTAACATACGAATTAATGAGCTTTTGCCAGCGCCACTATAACCAATAATCCCGAAAATTTCCCCTTCTTTAATGTGCAAGCTCACATCATCGACAGCCGTTACGGAACCGTTGCTAGATTGATAAATTTTTGTTACGTTTTCTAATGTGATCACTCGCTTCTCACCTTCCTTTTCTTCACAGCTGCTCCTAATCCTCGCCCCACATACCTAAAATAAAAAACCTTTCTGCTCAAGAGAACAGAAAGGCATTATTTCCTATTCTGTCTCTTATCTCTCAAAGCAATCGCTTTGTGTGAATTGGCACCATTTCAGCGAGAATGCTGACGGTTGCCGGGTTTCATTGGGCACATCCCTCCACCTCTCTTGATAAGAGCATTAAACGCACTTTATTCAGTTAAAACTTTAAACAGTTTAAGTAGTTTCATAAATTACAAATGTGATTGTAGCACTCATGAAATAAAGTGTCAACAAAAAACTTCCGATCATCGAGAAAAAGATAAATCTGATGCAACTCCAGTAGCGGCTTGAATCGCCTGTTCTAAGTCCTCAATTAAATCCTCGACATTCTCAATGCCGACGGATAAACGAACCATATCTTCAGTTACACCAGATGACTTTAAGTCTTCTGGGCTTAACTGCTGATGTGTCGTGCTTGCCGGATGAATAATTAAACTTTTCGCGTCGCCAACATTGGCTACATGTGACCATAATTTCACGTTATTAATCAGTTTGGCTCCTGCCTCTCGACCGCCCTTAATTCCAAAAACAACGATCGATCCTGCACCCTTTGGCAAATATTTCTTCGCTGCCTCTTTATCTGGATGTTGTTCATGTTCTGGATACAACACCCATTCCACAGCCGGATGATGATCTAAGTATTCGACAATTTTTCGCGTATTCGCAATATGCTCTTTCATACGTACATGCAATGTCTCAAGACCAAGGCTAAGTTGAAAGGCATTGAAAGGACTAATGGCCGGCCCTAAATCACGCAATAATTGTACTCGCGCCTTAACAATATACGCGGCAGGTCCGAACGCTTCGGCATAAACAAGATTATGGTAGCTCGGATCTGGCGTTGTAAATCCAGGAAATTTTGGTGAGTTCCAATCAAATTTTCCGCCATCCACAATAACCCCGCCAAGCGTTGTTCCGTTTCCAAGTAACCATTTCGTTGCCGAATGAACAACAATATCAGCTCCATGCTCAATCGGTCTGCATAAATAAGGAGTCGCAAACGTGTTATCGATAATAAGCGGAATGCCTGCTTCATGAGCAATATCAGCCACAGCTTCAATGTCTAACACATGCAGGCTTGGATTGCCAATTGTTTCGGCAAAAATCGCTTTTGTATTTGGTGTGATGGCCGCGCGAAAATTTTCCGGGTTGTCTGGATCAACAAAATGCGTCTTAATACCGTACTTTGGCAGCGTGTTCGCAAACAGATTGTATGTACCACCATATAACGTTGAAGCGGAAACAATCTCGTCACCTGCTCCGGCAATATTTAATATAGCCATTGTGACGGCAGCCGCCCCGCTTGCCACCGCCAAACTGCCGATTCCTCCTTCTAATTGAGCAACCCTTTCCTCAAAAACAGTGACAGTTGGATTATGAATCCGCGAATAAATGTACCCTTGCTCTTTTAATGCAAAAAGATTAGCAGCATGATCCGTGTTAGCAAACTTGTAGGCAGTCGATTGATAAATCGGAACGGCTCGCGCCCCTGTAACCGGGTCTGGCTGCAATCCGCCGTGCACAGCAACTGTTTCTAAACGATATGACTTTTCACTCATTACAATCCTCTCCCCTTATATAATGAAAAAATCCTCTTCATAAGAAGAGGATGATTCCTTCAACTCTTCTTATCTTCCAGAGTGACAAACTCTGCTGGAATTAGCACCGTGTTGCAAAAACCGGTTGCCGGGCTTCATTGGGCCAGTCCCTCCGCCTCTCTTGATAAGAAATGTATAATTATTTTATTGTTTCAAATTGTATCACGCATTTTTCTTCTCGTCAATTATTTTTCTTAATATTCGAAATTTTTAACGGACAAATCTATAAGGTTTTGCTAAATGAAAAATGGATTCTAAAAGAAGCATATACCGAAAACTTCCCGCAACTGACAACTCTTCTAGGCGCATTTGTTGCTGTAATTTTAATTCTCCAGTTAAAAGCGTTTCAATCGCCTCTTCTGAACCACGGATCGTTAATAATCTTTTTTCATCTACCGTTTTTTCCTCTTCCGTACCGTTTTTTGAAATAGCGAAAATAACATTCTCGTTTTCACATTCAAATCGAATATATACACGCTCCTCAGGCAAAAGCGGCAATAAATGATGTAACGTTTGAATCCGTTCAATAAATTGCTGAATCAGTCCATATATCCCCATTATTAACCAACCTCCCATTAACCTCTTTAGTACATATACATTCCATGAGAAAGCGCGCGAATCCTTTGGTAATTTCTCGACAAATCACTCATTAAACGGACAATTTTATACAATAATATCTCCTATTTCTTAAAAATTTCCCAAGAAATATGTCAATTTAACGATGTTTTTCGTTGTTTTTACGATATTTATCTAAAAAAAACATCACCAACCATGGTGATGTTCATAAAAAGGTTTTAATCGTTTCATACAAGTATGGAACAGAATGAAACGCGTATATTTTTTTCTCTAACTTTCTATCGCGGAATATGAGCAGGCACGGAACACTTTCAATGCTCCACAGGGCAGCACGCTCCGGCATGTAGTTAATATCCGTCTTACAAAATGTTACATTAGGAAATAACTCTTTAATGATTTCGAGCATTCGGCTCGCTAGCTGACATGTTCCACACATTGGCGTATACAGGTAAACACATACTACGTTTTCTTGCTCAATGAGTTGATCAATTTGTGCTAAAGTAAAGGATTCCATTGGTTCGTCTGTCACACCTTTTACAAATAATCCGTATGCACATCAATATTTGCGCTTAACAGCACAGCCGCAATATGCTGTTTTGGTGCTGCTGCTACTTCTCGATACATTCGGTCAATATATAAATGCTCCGCTCTAGGAAGCTCTCGGCGAAATTGCCTTCTCAGTTTTTCGCCAGCTTCGTCCGCGTCCACTAATATAAATACTTCTTTATGATATAACTCGTCAATCAATTCGTCTAATTTTTCATTACTAATCGTACCGTTTGTGCAAATAATTTCGACTGGTTCGTTAATAATGCTCTCTATTTTCTTTTTATCCGAGCGCCCCTCTACAATAATCACTTTTCCTGCCTCTACCATTGTCATCATCACCTAATGAAAAGAGATTACCTATATTTTATTCCATTAATACTTTATTTTCTCCTTTTTATGTTTCGAAAAAAATAAAAAAGCAACGGTAAAAACCGCTGCTTTCAACACCAGCCGGACTCACTATCACAATCGACATACTTTTGGTCAGGACCAGTCGTCACGGTCACTTGTTTAAAAATTTTGTCTTGCTGTTGTTCATCACCATCTTTTAGTTCAAATGTGCTTCAGACTTGCGAAAGAACAATTCGACCAATCGGTTCATTGTCTGTGAATAACTCAACCGCCCCATTTTTCAATTTACCAATGACACGATCTTTTTTGTTCTCTAACACCATAAAAAAGACACCCCTTTCATATACGTTTATGCGATAGGGTGCCCAGTCACTTATTGAATAGTCATCATAAACAAACAAGCAATGGCGTCAATGGCCATTGCTTGTCTATCCATATATATTTATTACTCTTCGTTAATCATCGCTTCATATTGTTCCGCTGTTAATAAGTTGTCCACTTCGCTTAAGTCAGAAGGCTCCACAACAATCATCCATGCTTTTTCGTATGGAGACTCGTTAACAAATTCAGGATTATCGTTTAATGCTTCGTTTACCTCAACAACTGTTCCACTGATAGGAGCATATAATTCAGAAACTGTTTTTACAGATTCAACGCTGCCAAATGGCTCGTTTGCTTTAATCTCTGTTCCAACTTCAGGAAGTTCCACAAATACAATGTCGCCTAGCTCTGATTGCGCAAAGTCAGTAATGCCGACGCGCACTTTGTCACCTTCCACACGTACCCACTCATGCTCTTCAGAATAGCGTAATTCTTTTGGCGTGTTCATTTCAAGTCCCTCCAACAACAAGTGTATTCTTTTTAATAATAACCGATTTTTTAGAAAAACTCATGGCCCATTATTCAGGTTTATCAAAAAATTTTTTATACTCTTCCTCTTTAAAACCAACAACTACTTTCTGGCCATCCGTTAAAATAGGTCGTTTGATCAACATGCCGTCCGAAGCAAGAAGATGAAGCAATTCGTCTTCAGAAGCAGTTTTTACTTTATCTTTAATACCTAATTCCCGATATTTCATACCACTTGTGTTAAAAAATTTTTTTAATTCTAGTCCACTTTTTCGATAAAGCTCGCTCAGTTCTTCTCTTGTCGGCGGATTTTCGACAATATGTACTTCGTTAACTGCGACACCATGCTCCTCTAACCATTTTTTCGCTTTCCGACATGTCCCGCATTTTGGATACCAGTAAAATGTAAGTCCCATTATTCACCATCCTTTACGAACAAAGTACCAGACAAATGTCTGGTACTTCCCATTATTACACAATATAGCGTTCTGCTTCAATTAATGCAGCGGCTGCTTCGCGTTTTTTTGCAATCACATTGATCGGTGTATGGCGAGTGAGCTTGCGTAAAGCGGATAGCATCATGCGCAATGTATCGCCTTGTTCAACAGCAACGATTGTTTCTTTCGCATGGGCCTCAATTTCATTAAATGCTTCTTGGCAGAAAATTTGTGTATAGAGAAGTTTTTGTTTGTTTTTCTCTACTCCTGATTTTTGAATCGCTTTTTCTGTACGAAGCAATGCAGATTCCATCGCATAAAGGTTGCTAACAATATCGGCAATGTTGACTAAAATTTCTTGTTCTTTTTCTAATTTCGGACCGAATTTTTGTGCTGCTATCCCTGCTACCAGTAAAGCGATTTTCTTCGCGTTGCGCACTAAATATTTTTCTTGCTCTAATACGCCATCACCGACTTCTTCTGGCATTAACATCATTAACTCTTCTTGAAGTTGCTGCGCTTTTTGCAGAAGCGGCAATTCGCCTTTCATCGCTTTCCGTAAATACATACCTGGAACTAACAGACGGTTAATTTCGTTCGTTCCTTCAAAAATGCGGTTAATGCGCGAATCGCGGTACGCTCTTTCAATCTCGTATTCTTGCATAAATCCGTAACCGCCATGAATTTGTACACCCTCATCGACAATGTAATCCAATGTTTCTGTTGCAAAGAATTTATTGAGCGAGCATTCAATGGCATATTCCGCAATTGATTTTGCGATTTCTTTTCCGTCTTTTGCTTTCTCTTCATCAAGCTGGCTCATTCGCTCTTCAAATAAGCCAACCGTACGATACACAGAGCTTTCTGTTGCATACAATCTTGAGGCCATTGTCGCAAATTTTTCTTGCGTTAACGTAAACTTGGAAATTGGCGTTTTAAATTGTTGACGTTGGTTCGCATATTGAATCGTAATTTCTAACGCTCGTTTCGCACCTCCAACAGCACCGACACCTAGTTTATAGCGCCCGATATTTAAAATGTTAAAGGCGATGACATGGCCTTTTCCTACTTCGCCAAGCAAGTTTTCTTTTGGCACAAGGGCATCTTGTAAAATTAACGTACGCGTCGATGAGCTTTTAATTCCCATTTTCTTTTCTTCTGCACCCGTTGAAACGCCAGGGAAATCGCGTTCAACGATAAAAGCAGAGAAATGTTCGCCGTCGATTTTTGCGTAAACAACAAATACATCGGCAAAACCAGCGTTTGTAATCCACTGCTTTTCACCATTTAAAATGTAATGGGTCCCTTCCGCGTTTAATTTCGCTGTTGTTTTCGCGCCTAATGCGTCTGAACCAGAACCAGGCTCCGTTAAGGCGTACGCCGCAATTTTTTCTCCTGTGGCTAATGCTGGAAGGTATTTTTGCTTTTGTTCTTCCGTACCGAACAACACAATTGGAAGTGAACCAATTCCAACATGAGCGCCGTGAGAGATGGAAAAACCGCCTGCGCGTGACATTTTTTCGGCAATCAGCGCGGAGCTGATTTTATCAAGTCCTAACCCACCATATTCTTCCGGAACGTCCGCTCCTAATAAACCGAGCTCGCCCGCTTGTTTTAATAGCTTCACAGAACGGTCAAATTCATGGTTTTCTAAATGCTCAAGCTGTGGAAGCACCTCATTTACGACAAACTCTTCCGTTGTTTTCGCAATCATTTTTTGTTCGTCCGTAAAATCTTCTGGAGTAAATACGCGCTCACAAGGCACATCCTCAACTAAAAAGCTACCACCTTTAACGACATTTTCCACTGCTTTTGTCATTTGTAACTCCTCCCCTTTATTGTTAATAGGTAGGGCGAAAGTGAAGTCGCCCTCTCTTAGTTCCATTTAAATTAATTCAAATACGCCAGCTGCTCCCATACCACCGCCGATGCACATCGTTACGATGCCAAACTGTTCATTGCGGCGACGCATTTCGTGAAGCAACGATAACGTTAATTTCGCTCCTGTGCATCCAAGCGGATGGCCAAGTGCAATCGCCCCACCGTTAACGTTCACTTTTTCTTCATCCAACCCTAACTCACGAATAACTTGAATCGCTTGAGAGGCAAACGCTTCATTTAATTCAATTAACCCAATGTCAGAAAGCTCAAGTCCGGCAAGCTTCAATGCTTTTGGAATCGCGGCAACAGGACCGATTCCCATCACTTCCGGTGGAACTCCTGCAACAGCAAACGAACGGAACTTCCCAAGCGGCTTCAAGCCTAATGATTCTGCCTTTTCGCGATCCATGACCATCACGGCTGCCGCACCGTCGCTTGTTTGTGAAGCGTTTCCTGCTGTGACCGTTCCATTTACAGAAAACGCCGGACGAAGCTTCGCTAACGTTTCCATGTTTGTATCTGGCCGTACTCCTTCATCTTCCGAAAAGATGACCGTTTTTTCGACTAACCGGTTATTTTCCAATTGGCGAACGGTTACTTCTACCGGTACGATTTCATCGACAAATTTTCCTTCGCGAATCGCTTTCGCGGCACGTTGGTGGCTGCGCACCGCAAATGCATCTTGATCTTCGCGGCTCACGCCATATTTCATCGCAACTTGCTCCGCTGTATGTCCCATCGACATATAATACTCCGGTGCATGTTCGGCAATTTTTACATTCGGACGCACGACATGCCCCATCATTGGTACAAGGCTCATCGATTCAACGCCACCAGCGATAACAGTATCAGAATGGCCAATCATAATCCGCTCCGCTGCGTAGGCAATCGCTTGTAAGCCGGATGAGCAATAGCGATTAATCGTAATCGCTGGTACCGTATACGGCAGCCCCGCTAATGCTCCGATGTTTCTGGCAATGTTTAACCCTTGTTCTGCTTCCGGCATCGCACAACCGAAAATTAAATCGTCAATATTTCCTTCATAGTTTCCTGCTCGTTTCAACGTTTCTTTTACCACAAGCGCGCCTAAATCGTCTGGTCGTGCATGGGCAAGCGTTCCTTTTTTCGCTTTCCCTACAGGTGTACGCGCTCCAGCTACAATCACCGCTTCTCTCACAATCGTCCCCCCTGTTTCTTATACGTTTTGACTCATTTGAGAAGAAGGAAAGCGCTCTTCGCTATCCTTCCTTGTTTAGTTGCGTAACGGTTTTCCTTTTACAAGCATATGCTGCATTCTTGCTTGTGATTTCGGTTCCCCTACTAAACTTAAAAATGCTTCTCTCTCTAAATCTAGTAAATACTGCTCGTCAACTTCGGTACCGTATGGAACTTTCCCGCCAGCGATTACGTATGCAAGCTTCTTCGCAATTGTTAAATCATGGTCGGTAATGTAACCGGAATGATGCATCGATTGCGCGGCAAGCAATAGTGTCGCATAGCCCGTCTCACCGACAACCGGAACCTTTTTGCGAACAGGTGGTTGATAGCCGCTATCATAGAGAGAGATAACCGCTTGTTTTGCATCATAAAGCAACTGATCGCCGTTCATTGTGATGCCATCTTGTTTATTTAAGAAGTTCAATTCTCTCGCTTCCACCGCGGACGTCGATACTTTTGCCATTGCAATCGTTTCGAATACTTTGTTAGCCACTTTTTGTAAGTCGAATTCGACTCCGTTTGGCATGCTGTTTAAATGTTTAATGTACAATTCTTTATTTCCCCCGCCTCCTGGAATGAGACCAACACCAACTTCCACAAGACCCATATATGTTTCACTTGCGGCCTGAATACGTGCAGATGGCAAACAAATTTCTGTACCGCCGCCGAGCGTCATCGCAAATGGCGCCGCGACGACTGGTTTTGGGCTATATTTAATGTTCATCATTGCTTGCTGGAATTGACGAACAACAAAGTCAATTTCGAAATAGTTATCGTCTTGCGCTTCCATTAAAATCATGGCGAGATTCGCACCGACACAGAAGTTTTTCCCTTGATTACCGATGACAAGTCCTTTATAGTTTCGATTCACTTCTTCGAGCGCATAGTTGATCATTTGCACAATGTCTAACCCAATCGCATTATTCGGTGAGTGAAATTCAAGGAGCGCAACGTCATCACCCATATCAATTAAACTTGCGCCACTATTTTTCTTAATGACTCCTTTTTCTTCTTTCAAACGTTTAATGTGGATGACCTTTGGATTTTCTTCAACCGCCTTATACTCACCACGATCGTAATAGAGGACATTCCCTTTATCGGATTTGTAGAAAGATGTGAAACCGTTTGCTAACATATCGGTGACCCAAGAAGGAACGTCACGTCCCTCGGCCTGCATTTTTCGAACGGATTGTTCTACACCAATCGCATCCCACGTTTCAAACGGACCAAGTTCCCAACCAAATCCCCATTTCATCGCGCGGTCAATCGCAACAATATCATCAGCAATTTCACCTAAAAGTTCTGCAGAATAGATAAGAACTGGGCTTAAAATATTCCAAAGAAGCGTTCCAGCGCGATCGTCTGCATATACAAGCGCTTTCAATTTATTCGCAAGACCTTTCGTTTGTTTGCTTATTTCCGTTGCTGGCGTTTTTAGCTTTTTGCGCGGCTCGTATTCAAGCGTTTCATAGTTTAACTCTAAAATGTCTTTTCCCTGCTTGAGGAAAAAACCTTGTCCGGATTTGCTGCCAAGCCACCCTTTTTCTAACATCGCTTTCATAAAGTCAGGAACGCGAAAGACTTCTTTTTCTTCTCCTTCTACTTTTTCAAATACGTTATTAGCGACATGCACAAATGTATCTAATCCAACAACGTCTAACGTGCGGAATGTCGCGCTCTTTGGTCGACCAATCATCGGACCTGTTACTGAATCCACTTCACCGACGCTGTAACCGCCTTTCATCATCTCCCGTACGGTGACAAGCAATCCATATGTTCCAATTCGGTTTGCAATAAAGTTTGGCGTATCTTTCGCGACAACAACACCTTTACCGAGAACATCTTCGCCAAACGTTTTCATAAATGCTAGCACGTTTGGGTCGGTATCTTTCGTTGGGATAATTTCAAGTAATTTTAAGTAACGCGGCGGGTTGAAGAAATGCGTGCCTAAAAAATGCTTTTTAAAGTCTTCGGAACGGCCCTCTGCCATCGCTTCGACGGAAATTCCTGATGTGTTGGAGCTGACGATGCTTCCTGGTTTTCTTACTTCATCGACTTTTGCGAAGACGCTTTTCTTCACTTCTAAATTTTCGACGACGACTTCAATAATCCAATCCGCTTCTGCAAGGCGGTGGAAATCATCCTCAAAGTTTCCAACTTCAATTAACGCTAAATTCGTTTTCGAGGTGAGCGGTGCTGGTTTTTGCTTCAATAACTTTTGAACAGCTTGATTGACAAATCGATTGCGAACTTCTTTATGCTCGAGAGTAAGTCCTTTTGCCTCCTCTTCCTTTGTCAGTTCACGCGGTACGATATCCAATAGTAACGTTGGAATCCCGACGTTTGCTAAATGTGCCGCAATTCCGGAACCCATTACTCCAGAGCCAAGTACAGCAGCCCTTCTAATTCGTTTGACCATGCAACTTCCTCCTTGCTCCTATTGAATGAATAATCATTCATTTTTTGTGTAAAAAAAATTTACGCAGCAAATTTCTGTTATCTTAAATATAAAATATCTTTCAAATTTTCGCAATATACAAACTTAACAAATTTTGTCTGAGTACAAATTATTTTTCTCGGTGACGCTAATAGCGGAGGTGACTAAGATGGCTAAAAGACAAAAAAGCCCCTCGAAAACAGCGGTAAGCGCAGCAAGTGTGAAAGGAAACGCAGGTCCAACTGTAGAACTGGATGGCGGCGGAAAAAAAACGAGTCAAAATCAGCAATATAAGCAGCACAACATGCAAGGTGAGTAAAAAAGATGTAGACGAGCCTATAGCTTTCTCACAGTTTTAGCAGTATATAAAAAAGGATGTCCCATTAACGAGACATCCTTTTGCTTTTTTATTTACGCAACATCCCTTTTAATACGAACGCTACGTTCGCAGGCCGTTCTGCAAGGCGGCGCATAAAGTAGCCATACCAGTCTGTTCCATACGGCACGTATACACGCATCGTATACCCTTCGCGAGCAAGCTGTTCTTGGCGTTCCGGACGGATTCCGTATAGCATTTGAAACTCAAACTGGTCATTTGGAATGTTATATTCTTTTACTAATTGTTTTGTATATTCGATAATCGCATCGTCATGAGTGGCCACTGCCGTATAGTTTCCATTTAGTAAATGCATTTTAATAATTTTTTTGTAGTTTTCATCGACATCTTTTTTATCTGGAAACGCTACTTCTTGAGACTCTTTGTACGCTCCTTTGACAAGACGTAAGTTCGGATGATAATTTTTTAAATCTTCGATATCAGATTCTGTGCGATATAAATATGCTTGCAATACAGTGCCGACATTGTCATATTCTTTTTTCAACTGCTTAAAAATATCGAGTGTTTTTTGACAACGTGAATAATCTTCCATATCGATCGTCACAAAAACACCGTTTTCTTTCGCTGTTTCTAAAATGCGGCGCATGTTTCGCATCACAAGCTCATCAGAAATATCAAGACCCATCGACGTCATTTTCAATGATAGTTGCGAATGTAACTTTTCACGCCCAATGGCTTGAATCGCTTCGATACAATGATCTGCCATTTCATTCGCTTCTTTTTCGTTATCGACAAATTCCCCTAAGTAGTCGATCGTAACAGCTAGTCCTTTTTTATTTAATTCTTTAATCACTTCCACAGCCTTATCGATTGTTTCTCCTGCGACAAAACGTGAGGCGCCAAAGCGCAATCCATATTTTTTCGCTAACTTGGTTAATGTTTTATTTTTGGATAAAAATAAAAAAAAGTCGCGCATGAGTTGTTCCATAGCCGTACCCCCTTGTTTACGTAAACGCATTCAAATACAGTCTATAATGATTTTAACATGTTTTCCTATTATTGAATATCTTTTTTCGACAAAATTCGTTATATGTATAATTTTCCACAAAACGGACAATCTACAATCGAAACATGAATCTTAGAAAGGAGCATTGTCTATGCAACAGCAAACGAACATGCAAGCACAACAAACGGTGAGACCACAACCACCACAAGTAATTTCAACAAAAGATGCACTTTATTTAACAGATATGATGTCGTGGAATTTACTTGCGATGAAAAAAGCGCATTTTTTCGCATCGCAATGCCAAGATCAAGAAGTTGTTGCAGCAATTGAAAGAGCAGGTCAAATGCATCAGCGCCATTATCAACGAATCTTAGGACACTTGCAAAATCCAAATCAGCCTACAACATCGTTGCAATAGTGAAGGAGGGGTTTATCGTGAATCAAAATAATATTCAAAATCCACAAACGCAAACGCCAAAAACTTCGCAAATGAACGACCGTGATTTTCTTAACGACGTATTAACAACTGAAAAATATATGACGAGTTCTTATAGTACGTTTTTACATGAAGCAAGCCATCAACAACTGTATCAAGATATGTTGAATATTTTTACAGAAACGCAAAATTGTCAGCGCGAGCTTTATAATCTAATGTTCAAAAAAGGCTGGTACAAGATCGAAGCGGCTGATCGACAAAAACTTCAACAATCATATCAACAGTTCCAAGGCTACGCAAGCCAATTTCCATATAATAACATGATGCAATAAACAAGCGACCGTCGACGGCGATACAGGTTCTTTTTTTCCACTCTTAACTAATTGTCTGCCAGCATCATAAAAAGCCATGACATCTGCATCATGGCTTTTTGGCATTCGCGCGCTCTTCGTCATTCAATTGTTTAATTTCCGCAATCAACTGCTTCATCTGTTCTTTCACCTCGGGATACCGTTCGTTCCAATGCTTAGCGAGAGCCGGCATCGACTTAGCGACATGAGAATACAGAGCCCACACTTTTACTTTCTCCTTCAACTCCGCATCGCTTTTTCCAAGCAATAATTCCGTATATTTTTCAAGCAGCGCCTCAAACTGTTCTAAAAATGTTTGATTCATGACTCTTCCCCCACCAATCAAAAACGTTTATATTAATTATAAAACGTTGCCTAAACAAAATATACCCGTACAAATGCAATATCGCCTTTTTTGAAGAAGAGTGGGTTACTTAAGTATAAAAGCCTGCCATGTAACTGGCAGGCTCAAGCAATTTTTATTACCACATTCCGCCATAAGGGAATCCGTATCCATAGCCATAACCAGGATAACCACCATAACCATAACCGCCAAAGAATGGGGCTGTGAGCGCGCCACCCAACATTCCGCCTAAAAGACCGCTGCCAAAGCCTCCCAAGAATGGTCCACCAAAGCCGCCAAAGAATGGACCGCCAAAGCCGCCAAAGAATGGGCGACCAAAACCACCAAAGAATGGGCGGCCAAAACCACCAAATCCCCATGGGCGACCAAACCCCCATATTCTTGTATCTTGTAAATTCACGTCACTCATCGTATTCATCCTCCTTAATGTTTTCGATCGTTACATTCTATACATATGTAAGACAAACGTGGAGGGAATGGGCGGATGTGCCGTACTTCCTCGATTTTTTTACATAAACTTAGAAGACTGGGACTTAAAATAAAAAATAAATTCCAAACCGTTAGAGTATTACCAACGGTTTGGAATGATTATAACCTTATCGAACAGTCATACAATTCTCCATTTCTTTTTCTCACAATTGGATGGAGCGGATTCTCTAAAGCCGCTCACTGTTGCGGTCTCGTTATTAGGTAGGCGAATCAACTCCCTACCTTGTCAATGTGCGATTTTTCAATTCATTTGCCATGTTCTTTATTCTTCTAAAAAAATTTATAAAAGAGGGAAATAATTTTACAATTTTTATTATATACTTTATTTTTAAGATTAATATTAAATTATAATAATTTTTATTAAATAATAAGCATATTATATGATTTGAACATAAGCAAATGGTATAATATTTTTGAATTTTTCGGAAAGGGGTATGGGACGATGTATGATGTAGCGATTATTGGAGCTGGTCCTGCCGGAGCAAGCGCTGCTATTTTTACCGCAAAAGCCGGAAAGAAAACGGTACTGATCGATAACGACAAAAGCATTACAAAACGAGCTTGGATTGAAAACCACTACGGGGTCATGGAAGCCACAGGTCCAGATTTAGTGGAAACGGGGAAAAAACAAGCGGTCAAATTCGGAGCGGAACTCGTGAACGGTCAAGTTGTCAACATTCAAAAATCAGAAGCAGGTTTCCAAGTAGAAACCGAAAATCAAACATTTGAAGCTAAACATGTTATTTTAGCAACCGGTGTAGCAACCGATCTCGCTGAAAAAATTGGCGTGAAAACAAAACCAGGTATAGAACCGCGCATTAAAACGGTCATCGATGTCGATGCCGCTGGACGCACCAACATCGAAGGAATTTGGGCAGCCGGAACCGTAGCAGGGGTAAGCGTGCATACGATTATCACTGCCGGCGATGGCGCGAAAGTAGCCATTAACATCATCAGCGAGCTCAACGGCGAACGGTATGTCGACCATGATGTGTTAAAATCGTAAATAAGAAATGCGAAGCTGATCGCTTAGCAACACAAGGAAAATGTTACTCCGCTAAAAAATGATTGCTTTCAAAGGGAGAAAGGCTATTTTTCAGACACCGCGGCTGCAATTACTCGGCGCATGTCAGCAAAGAAGTTGATTCCATCAGTAGAAACACTGCGAATCGAACTAGACAGCGGTTCAGTATTTATATCCCAAAATCGTAATGACCTTATAGTTCATTTTAGATGAACCTCTCCCACCTACACTTCGCTTAGAGGTGGGAGACTTCTCGGTAAACATGTTAAAAATGCCGGCATCCTGCCGGCTTTTGGATTATTTATATACTTTTACTTTTACTGTTTTGACACCCCATTGGAGAGCTTTTGCTTTTGTAGGCATGAATACGTCAATTTTGTTGCCTTTGATTCCGCCTCCTTTATCAGCTGCAACCGCATAGCCGTAACCTTCCACATAAACCTTTGAACCTAGCGGAATTACCTTTGGATCAACGGCAATTGCTTTAATCGAAGGGTTTTTCTTTAAGTTTAACCCTGTAGCGGTTATTCCGCTGCAGCCTTTGCAGTTTACTGTATAAGCATACGCTTTAACGGTGATTGTTTTGTACGCTGCTGTTTTGGCTGCTGTCTTTTTTACTGTAGTTTTAGCAGCCGCTTTGGTTGCCGTTCCTGAAATCTTTAAAACCTGCTTTGGTTTGATCACATCGCTTTTAAGATTATTCCAACTCTTTAGCTGGCTGACAGTCACTTTATACTTTTTAGCTATGCCCCAAAGAGTGTCACCACTTTTTACCTGATATGTACCGGCTGCCGATGCAGCTCCTGAAAATCCGAATGCTAGAAAGATTGATGAAGTAATATATAATAGTAATTTTTTCAAAATACTACTCCCCCTTGCTTAATTTCTATAAATCAAATTGATTTTTCGACATATTTAAAAGGTAGATTGCCATCTCTTAATAGGGCTCCAGTCTATTTTCATGTCGCATTCATATGTCGAGAATTTAAGTTGAATTTATATCGTAACAATAGAATATCAATAAAATATAACAATTATGTTTCATAGAATTAGTAATTATGTTACAAAATGAAGACATAATTGTATCTTCTTGTTTTTTCTTGACTTTTAGTTCTTCTATCAAAGATGCCGGGCGTATAAAAAGAGCATGGAAACTAGTTCCATGCTCTTTTTATACTGTTTCTCAATTATGCTCTTTAGAACTTAATGAACCTCTCCCACCTACACGTTGTTTAGAGGTGGGAAACTTCTCGGTGAACATGCTAAATACCTGTGGCGCTAGTTGAACTTTATTGTTCGACTAGTACCACATTCTATTATGGAGTTAATTTTAAATCCGCCCAATGTGGATGTGCCTCAAGTCTACGTTCCATATCACGGAACGCTTTGAGTGAACGACTTAGCTTACTGTAAGCGTCGCCTCCTTCACTCCAACCTTGGTAACCAATCATTCCATTGTACCCCATCTTTTTTAACTGCCCAAGTAACGCAAAATTATCTAACTCCCCGACGTCCAAAGGTTCGATTGTTGCAACTCCACCAAAACCGTGTGGATTGCGACGACTACCAGAAATGTTCACTTGTTTCAAGTAAGGAGATACCGCTTTAAGCGTAGCTGATAGATTTGTTCCATCGACTGCGTACCAATGGTAGCCACAAAATACAATTCCGAGATTAGGATGATTAAGACGCTTACAAAGTCTCACTGCATCTTCATGGCGTTCAACCCAGAATGATAGGTGTGTGTAAAGTAAGATGTTAATGTTTCTTCGCTCTGCAATCTTAAGTGCTTTTTCTAGCCACTTCACTGCGATGTCGTCCCCTTTAGGGTCTGAAGGGCGTATATGATGTCCGACGGATTGAATCGCCAGCTCGACCGTGGAGCACCCCTCCATGATCTCCAGCATTTTTAAAATGCCCGTATTTCTTGGATGGTCCTCACCTAATGAAAGGTCTAACACAATGTACACGCCAGCGACGTCCAGACCATATTTCTCTTTAACGTTTTTGAGCTTCTCTACATCTCTCCATCGTTCTCCGTGCCAGACGGATAAATGTGTCGCATCATACCCGATTTCTTTTAACATTTCACATCGAGCTTCAAAGCTATAAATGCCCATTGAGTTATAAAAAGCAAAATCCATTGCATAAAATGGGTAAGCCATATTTCCAATTTCTCCTTTCCAATGAATGGTTCATTACAGCGATTTCAACGCTTCAGCAATCTCTGTATCCCCTGACATTAAATCGAATGCTTTTTTATACGTATTTGGTTCATCAAGAGATTGAACGATTGTTCTCGCTACATCTTCACGTGGAATGCTCCCACCATTTAAGTTCTCTGCTACAGTAATCAACCCCGTGCCTTTTTCATTACGAAGATAACCCGGACGAATAATCGTATAATTTAAACCGCTATTCATTAACATACGGTCAGCATAATGTTTAGCAACATAATAAGGTTTAATGCTTTCAGGCCAGTTCTCACGGTTGTGAGCTTGGAATGAGCTCACCATGACAAATCGTTTAATTCCGACTTTTTCTGCAGCTTCCATTGCTTTTACAGCACCATCTAAATCGACAAGCAATGTTTTATCTGCTCCTGTGTGTCCACCTGAACCAGCGGAGAATACGATCGCATCACAACCTTTGGCTGCTTCGGCAATTTCATCGACAGTACCTTCAAGATCAGCGAGTACCGCTTCAATTCCTTTTTTCTGAAAAGCCTCCAATTGCTCTTGTTTTCGAACCATCGCACGAACGGTATGTTGTTCATGCGCATGAAGCATGTTCACCACTTGTTGGCCTACTTTTCCGTTGGCGCCAATGACCAAAACTTTCATCCGTATCCGTCCTTTCTTATATTGATGGCTTTAAGATTGTTTCTCATCATGATAAAGCCGGAAAATGTGGAAGCACAAATTCACCTAATTCTTCGATCACTTCTTCCACTGGGCGTTGGCCATATTTTAAGTTGATGATGACATGGTTCACACCCGCATCTTGTAAAGCTGCAAGAAATTCGATAACGAAATTTCGCCCCGTACGGAATCCAAGATGAATCGGTATTGGTACATGATTTGGGTCTTCCGCTAAATCAATATAAAGAGATTGGGTAAATGGCTTAAATTCCTCTGTTAACGAACGCCAATGGTCGATTAATGCTTTTTGAAATTTGAGTCCACGTGGATAGTAAATCCAACCATCACTATGTTCAGCAATCCATTCAGGAGACTGCCCACTGTGACCTGTCACCATTAATGGTATGTCTGACAATTTCGGTTTTGGTAAAAGATCTCCACTTGTCATATGCACTCGTGCAGAGTCAATGGTAGGAAAATGCTCTTTCCATGCTTTTCTCATGACAGCCACTGATTCTCGGAATAATTCGCCCCGATCTTCTGGATTCACAGAGAATGCTGGAAACTCGATTGGACGGTCACCTGTTGCGACACCGAGAATGAGTCTTTCACCAGATAATCTGTCTACAGAAGCTGCAGCTTTTGCGACATGAAGAGGGTGGCGCAACGTTAAAATAATACTTCCCGTTCCTAAGGCAATCTTTTCTGTGTTGGCAGCAACATACCCTAAATACGTAAACGGATCATACATTTGCCCGACATCACCGAAATTTGGATCGCGTAATGGTACATCTCTCACAAATAATGAAGCGAAATTGAGCTCTTCTGCCCGTTTTGCTAACTTCATTTGCTTTTCTATATTCATCTCAGGGACGTCCCCCATATACGATTCAATTGGAAAGAACAACCCTAAAGTCAGTTTGTTTTCTTGATACATGCGTGAATACCCTTTATGATTTTTAAATTTTTCCATTGTTACCACTCCCTAAGAAAAGTTGAGCCATACATAATTAAAATCATTACGTTATGCCACATCTGAAAGCTTAAAACCTCTTTTAGATCTAGCCGATACATACAGTCCTGTTAAACACTGATAGGAACAATATTTATCTTTTGTAAAAAACAAATATATATAGAAAAATCTTTAATTTCCATAACGATCTTTTTACGATGCGACAGCAGCAATGGCTGCATCATCTTTTATCACTTTGTCAATAATGGCACTGCCAAGACAAATCTCATTGTCATAAAATACCGCTACTTGGCCCGGAGTAACAGCTTTAATTGGTTTTTCGAATTCTACAAAGACCGTTCCATCCGGACGAATATGAACGTTTACCTTTTGATCTTCTTGACGGTATCTGAATTTAGCTGTACATGCAAATGTACGTGGATGAACATCCCCATTAATAAAGTTAATGTTAGATGCAATGAGACCGGTGGAGAACAATGCCGGATGGTTTTTTCCTTGAGCGACGAGTAAAACGTTGTTTTCTAAATCTTTATCGACGACATACCAAGGTTCACCTGTTCCTTTACCACCGATGCCAAGTCCTTTTCGTTGACCAATTGTGTAATACATTAACCCATCATGAGTTCCTAGCACTTCCCCATCGATTGAACGAATTTCTCCGGGCTGTGCCGGTAAAAAATTCTTTAAAAAGCTTTTGAAATTTCTTTCTCCAATAAAACAGATTCCAGTACTATCTTTTTTATTGGCGGTAATAAGGTTCAATTCTTGAGCGATTTTTCGTACCTCATCCTTCGTTAATTCTCCTAGTGGAAACAGAACTTTAGACAAATGGTCTGCCGTTAATTGGCTAAGAAAATAAGTTTGATCTTTATTGGAGTCTTTTCCACGTAGTAAGGTGATTTGTCCATTTTCTCTGTTGATTCTTGCGTAATGACCTGTCGCGATATAATCAGCATCTAGTGAAAGGGCGTAGTCAACGAACGCTTTAAATTTAATTTCGGTATTACATAATACATCTGGATTAGGTGTTCGACCTCGCTTGAGCTCATCCATGAAGTACGTAAATACATGATCCCAGTATTCTTTTTCAAAGTTCACACTATAGTAAGGAATACCGAGTTGATTAGCTACTCTCATAACATCTTCATAATCTTCCGCTGCCGTACATACACCATCATCATTGATATCATCCCAGTTTTTCATAAATACACCGATGACGTCGTACCCTTCTTTTTTAAGAAGGTAAGCAGCCACAGAGGAATCTACCCCACCGGACATTCCAACGACAACTCGTTTTTTCTTCAACCTTATTCCCCCCTTAAACTGAAATATTTTTCATTACAGTTATGTTTAAAAAAATTTATGCCGCACAACTAACACAAAGTATTAGTTGTGCTCTTGTTTCACGTATGAAAACTAACTATTATTGATTTCGTCAATGATATCTTTAATCGTCACACCTTTTAAATAGTTTAAAAAGTGTTCTTCCGCATTGTGAAAAATGCGAATGAGTATGTCTGATAGGTTTTTACCTATTGGGCAATTCTCATTGGAATCAGGACATTTCGGTACAAGCGTTTCCTCGCTAGTGATTTTAAATATTTTGTCTAACGTAATATGTTCAGGTTGATCGTTTAAAGAGAATCCGCCTTTTGCCCCTTCTTTAGAAGTAATAATATTTTCTTTCCTTAATGTGCTCAAAATTTTCCTTAACCTTACTGGATGGACAGAAACACTTTGAGCGATGTCTTCACTGGTCACTCGTTGGTTTTGCTTTTTAGCTAGATAAGCAACGCAGTGAACGGCAATCGAAAAATCGCTATTCATAATGAACCTTCCTCCTAAATGTAATAATAATTGTTACAGTTTATATTGTCAACTTGTAAATAACTTCCTTTGGTCTACCGTGAATAAAGTTCTGTTAATATATAGTCTTATGTGTTTGTCAAAGAACCTCTTGACTTAGAGTTAGCTCTAATATGTAGATTTATATATGAGTAATAATAAGTGAACCCTTCATAGTCTTCGCCCATTTTATCCAGGCTCGACTTCCCTTTGTCCTCCAAGGAGGTCTTTTCTGACAAGGCGGCAGTATTCACTTCATGTTACGGTCTACTGATTCGCTCGCTCTCTTCTTGAGAGTTACTTTGTTACAGGGCGAGAGCCTAGATTTCTCCACCAGTTGCCTGTCAGCTACTGAGCAGCTTGGCACTTACTCAGACTGGGCTTCCAACAGTAAGCAGGCAACAGCTTAGCTGGGCACGCATAAAATAAAAAACCTAAAGAAAACCTTTAGGTCTAACTCAACTTTTAATAACTCCCAAGCAAATAAGAATAGTGCCGGGAATGAATGCCGCCTTTTTCATTATTTTTTTGTTCGGCAGTGGGGATAGACCCCCGCACAAACCACACGAAATTACTAACTGTTATTTATAGTATTATTTTTGGTTGATATTGACGCTCTATTTTGTTCCAACTTCAATTAGACTTCAAAAAAACCCCATTTATAATTCTTTAGCGTCTATTCTTCATTTAAGTATTGACCTTCTTTTATATCTTTCTTTATATACTCGTTGCTAATTTCGTTAATAATCATATCAATTAACGAAATTATATCGGCAACTAACTCATAATCATCAATTCTAGACAACAACTGATGAACTGGTTTTCTTAAGTTAGAATCAATGAACTCAACAACCGTTTCCATTTCATGACTTACTTGTTTTGATATCTCTGTCTTAAGAAACTTCGTCATTTCATATGTAAGTGCAAGTTTATAATCTAACTGGTACAAATCTTTTGGATTCAATGTCCCTCTTATAAGGATGCCAGATTTCTTAAATTCTTCTAATTCAGATTCATCTACTGCAAGTGTCATATCTAAATTAATATAACTATCATGATCTAAAAACAAGGGATAATCTTCATATTTTATCTCAACATAGTTTGGAGGAATGTTTGCCTTTAAACTTTCTGCTGAAGTGATTGGAGCAATTAAAACCGTTTTAAAAGGGGTTTCTCTAGTATGTAATACCACTGCTCTATGAAAATCTTTAATAACACCTGATTTATTTATCTTTTTTGTTTCTCTTGCAGGAAACGTATATGTTAATAATTGCCCTTTTTTATACCCCAACTCTCCCACTCTCCTTTTCAGGAGAATTTTAACATATTTCTTCTATCCAAGAAACAAAAAAAGATATTACCAAGTATATTGATAATATCTTCTTAATTATTACTAATATATCTAGAGAAAACTCTTTGAGAAATTGGCTTAATTATACTTTCAAAATAATCCCTTTGTTCTTTAATAACTTCTTCAGGAAGGGTAACATTTAAGCTTTCAATCTCACCAGTATACAAAAGATCAGTTTTTTTTCTCTGATTTCTAAGTTCTTTCAGAGATTTCATTTGTACTCTCTCCTTTAAGGTATTCATAATATTTTATTCCCCCTTCCTCATTAAGTGAATGAAGTTATTAATATTTTCCCCTGTTTCAAACAAAAGTATACTAAATGATACTATATATTATTTTACTTCAACGCTTAATTGGTGTTTTCCTGCAAAAATGAACCTTATTACAATTATATATATAAAAACAATGCTTAGAACAAATTCTACAACAATTTAATCACCTTAAAAAGTACTATTTTTAATTTTTAAGAACAAATCATAAATAAAAAAACAGGATTGAGTAATTATCCTGTTTCACCAATGATCCATTTTTATGTATGGTGGAGACGGTGGGAGTCGAACCCACGTCCAGAGATATCGCCACTTAAGCGTCTACGAGCGTAGTCGGTATATTTCATTTTCGCTGCATCATCCGCCTACCGACAGGCCTCCGAGCAGCTAGTCTGATTGTTCTCTTCCCTCGTCCTCAGACGGCGGACTTGGGCGTATCCCACTCGTTATGAACCCCTGACCCTACCACATGGGCGATGGAGGGAGGAGCTAGCCGCAATTATTAAGCAGCTAAAGCGTAGTTTTCTTTGCCAGTTATCTTTAGGTGACGTTTTTACGAGGACGATCCCCTCGGCTCGCAGCTTAAGCTCGATCTACCCCTGTCGAATCCGTAACGTCCCCATGTTGGAGAAACGTTCACGAAAAAAGCTTAAGCTTAGATGAACTGGCACTGACACTATTTATTATATCACAGCAGTTTTCTTTTTCAATTGTAAAGTTTTGTTATTACATTTTTTGGCGTTCACGGAAAGCGCGTTCGACTTCACGTTTCGCTTCTTTCTTTTTCATATCTTCGCGTTTATCGTATTTTTTCTTTCCTTTGCCAACGCCTAACAATAACTTGGCAAAGCCATCTTTAATATAGAGTTTTAACGGAACGAGCGTATAGCCTTGTTCTTTAATATAACCAATTAGCTTGTTAATTTCACGGCGATGAAGAAGCAACTTTCTTGTCCGCAATGGATCGTGATTGTAGCGGTTTCCTTGTTCGTAAGGGCTAATATGCATATTATGAACAAATACTTCGCCCTTTTCCACTTTGGCAAACGAATCTTTTAAGTTTACTTTTCCAGCGCGAATCGATTTAATTTCCGTTCCTTGCAGAACGATTCCTGCTTCATATGTTTCTTCGATGAAATAATCGTGATGTGCTTTTTTATTTTGCGCAATCAGTTTCCCTTCACCTTTTGGCATCGCGCTCTTCCTCCCCTTATAAAGACAAATAAAATTTTAGCAAAACTTCCCCAAAAACTCAAGGAAAGAGAAAGCCTCTCTTGAGAAGAGGCTTTCCTTATCGTTTTTTCTTTTTCTTCTTTTTCGCTTTCAGTTGTGGAATATCTTCGTAAAATTTCTTTTTCTTCTTCGGCTTTTTCGTGGACCATTCCTCATCAATGGTCTTTGTGCCACGTTTTCTCTGCTTCTTGCGCTCTTTTTTTCCCTCGATGACAAGCGGAGCATCTTTCGCAGTTTTTCGGCGATTTCCTTTCATGCCGACAATTTCGAAATCAACAATGCGCTCATCTTTATTGACATTGATGACGCGAACGGTAATTTCATCGCCAATGCGATATACTTTTCCTGTCCGCTCGCCAATCATCGCGTAATGGCGCTCATCGTAGCGGTAATAATCATCTGTCAAGTAACTAACGTGGACAAGACCTTCAATCGTGTTCGGAAGCTCGACAAACAGACCGAAGTTTGTAACGGAGCTAATAATACCGTCAAACTCCATACCGATCTTATCTTCCATAAACTCCGTCTTCTTCAAGTCATCTGTCTCACGCTCTGCTTCAACAGCGCGGCGCTCCATATTAGAGGAATGCTCGGCGATATCAGGGAGCTTTTCCGCCCATTTTTGTTGTGTCTCTTCGTCTAATTGCCCATTAATTAAATACGTGCGAATGAGACGGTGGACAATTAAATCCGGGTAACGGCGAATCGGTGACGTAAAATGCGTATAAAAGTCCGTCGATAATCCATAGTGACCGAGACTTTCGGCGTCATAACGAGCTTGCTTCATCGAACGAAGCATTACCGTGGAAACAACCATTTCTTCCGGCTCGCCGCGCACCGCTTCTAACACTTCTTGCAATGCGCGTGGATGAATTTGATTTCCTGTTCCCTTAACGACATAGCCAAAGTTTGTAATAAACTCAAGAAAACGTTGTAGCTTCTCAGGTTTTGGATCTTCGTGAACGCGGTAAATAAACGGCACGTTCATCCAGTGGAAATGCTCCGCCACCGTTTCGTTGGCAAGCAACATAAATTCCTCGATGAGACGCTCGGCAACGGAACGCTCGCGCAAAATGACATCGTACGGCTTTCCTTCTTCATCCACTAACACTTTTGCTTCTTTAAAATCAAAATCAATCGCGCCGCGCTTCATCCGCTTATTGCGCAAAATGTCCGCAAGCTCTGCCATTAACTCAAACATTGGCACAAGCGGCTCGTATTTTTTGCGTAATTCTTCGTCTTTATCAACAAGAATTTTATTCACGTCCGAATACGTCATGCGTTCCGTCGTGCGAATCACACTTTGGAAAATTTCGTGGCTGACAACTTCGCCATGCTCATTCACTTCCATTTCGCATGACAACGTCAGACGGTCCACTTTTGGATTTAACGAACAAATTCCATTGGACAGACGATGCGGAATCATCGGAATGACACGATCGACTAAATAGACGCTCGTGCCGCGTTCGTATGCTTCGCGGTCAATCGGTGAGCCTTCTTTTACATAATGGCTCACATCGGCGATATGAACCCCTAATTTATAGTGACCGTTGTCTAGCTTCGTCACGGTAACGGCATCGTCTAAGTCTTTTGCGTCTTCTCCGTCGATGGTGACAATCATTTGGTCGCGCAAATCGCGGCGTCCTTTTAAATCTTCTTCCGTAATCTCTTCGGGAATGCTGTTGGCGTGAGCAATAACGTCCTCAGGAAACTGCAGCGGCAAGCCATGTTTATGAATAATCGATAAAATATCAACGCCAGGGTCGTTTTTATGCCCGAGGATTTTGATGACTTCTCCTTCGGCGCTGATTCTTCCTTCAGGGTACGTTGTCAATCTCACGACAACTTTGTGTCCTTCTACCGCACCGTTTGCCGCATGTTTCGGGATAAAAATATCATTGACAATTTTTTTATCGTCTGGAATGACAAATCCAAAATGTTTGCTTTCCGTATACGTGCCAACAACTTCTGTCACACCGCGTTCCAAGATGCGGACAATCGTTCCTTCTTTGCGCGCTCCCGATGTTTGCGAGTTGACGCGCACTAATACTATGTCGCCATGCATCGCATTTTTTAATTCGGAAGGCGGAATAAAAATATCATCAAGCGTCGGGTCTTCCGGAACAACAAAGGCAAACCCTTTTGCGTGACCTGTCACCTTACCACGAATAAGGTTCATTTTTTCCGGTACGCCGTAACGGTTACTTCGTGTGCGCACCACAAGTCCCTGTTCTTCCATCGCAACAAGCGCTTTGACAAGCTCTTTAAACTCAGATGCATCGGTAATGCCGAATGCTTCTTCAAGCTCTTGAACGGTTAGCGGCTTGTACGCTTCGTCTCTCATAAACGTCAGCAGCCTGTCCATTAGCTGCTTCATTTGTTCATCCATTCTTCGTCCTCCTTTCGAGGATTACCAATCTAATGATTCTAAAAACTCATAAATATCTTCGTGAAGTTGATCCTTTTCTTTATCCAATGTAATCACATGACCCGACTCTTCGTACCATTTGATTTTTTTTACGGGAGACTCGACGCCGTTATAAATAATATTTGCACTATCGGTATTAATCATGTCATCATGACGTGCTTGAACAACAAATGTCGGTGCGTAAATTAAATCAATATGGTTGCGAACGTCAGCGATAAGCTGCTGCAGCGCTTTTAACGTTTTCATCGGTGTTTTTTTGAACTCTTCCATTTCTTTTTCGATTTGTTCTGGCGTTTTTCCTTCCCGTTTTTTATATTCGCGCGCATATTCCAACACACCTTGATACATCGTTTCCTCGCTTTTGATGTACATCGGCGCACACATCGGGACAATACCGGTTACAGGTACAGTGTAACCTAATTTGAGCGAAAATACGCCGCCAAGCGATAATCCGACGACCGCAATTTTGTCATGGCCTTTGTCTCTTAAAAATTCGTATGCGTTCATCACGTCTTGCCACCAATCATCAGGGCCAGTATGTACCAATTCTTCCGGTGGCACGCCGTGTCCTTTATAAATCGGAGCATGGCATGTATACCCTTTTGATTCGAGAAAACGTCCTAACATGCGCACATCAGATGAATTTCCAGTAAATCCGTGGAGCAGCAATACTGCGCGCTCCCCCGCTTCAAATGTAAATGGTTTTGGTGAAACTAATTTCATGGTAGCAAACTCCTTTCTTCGTTATGAAACAGAAAAGGCAGCCCTGTATGGATGGACCGCCTCCTTTTTTCAAGATTAAAGTTGAAAATACGTTACGGCAATTGCTAAAACGAAAAATAAAACGGCTAACACGACCGTAATGCGGTGCAATACCGCATCTAGCCCACGCGCTTTCTGCTTTCCAAATAATTGCTCGGCACCGCCTGTAATCGCGCCAGAAAGTCCTGCGCTTTTTCCTGATTGCAATAACACCACAGCAATCATCGCAATCGATACAATCACTAATAGTGTGACAAGCAGAGTATGCATGTCCACTCCACCTCCTAAAAAAACGCACATTGCAATAATTTTAATGTATCATAAATTGGCTCATTACACAATAGCGTTTCCCTTCAGAAAATACGAAAGCGGATGTCTTGAAAGCAAGACATCCAACGCTGTATTACCTTCCACGATGTTTTACCTTCGCCTTTAAGCGCTTTAACTCTCTTTTTCGCTTGATGAGAGCTTCGCGCTGTTCCTTCCGCAAAACCTTTCTCTCTTTTTTACCTCCTTTAAAAATTACCAACAGCGATGGACATCCCAAAGAGAGGAAGGTTACTGACACTCTTTGCGGAGTGCGCCCGGACTACCAACCGGGACTGTGTTTTTACGCTGTCTATGTTTATTGTATGTTTTTTATTGGTAATAAGGAATAATTTGCACACCATCCGAGTCATGATTGCGTGTGTTTTGGAGTTTTTTATCTTATCAAAAAAGGCCTAACCGATTGCTCGGTTAGACCTTTTCGTAGACAGCAGTATTATTTTTTCAAGTTATAGAAAGATTTAATTCCTTGGTAAACCGCTGTATCGCCAAGTTGGTCTTCGATGCGAAGCAATTGATTGTATTTCGCAACGCGGTCTGTGCGTGAAGGAGCACCTGTTTTAATTTGACCAGCGTTTGTTGCAACAGCGATGTCTGCAATTGTGCTGTCTTCTGTTTCACCAGAACGGTGTGAAATGACAGCTGTGTAACCTGCGCGTTTTGCCATTTCGATTGCTTCGAATGTTTCTGTTAATGTACCGATTTGGTTCACTTTAATTAAGATGGAGTTGCCCACACCTTGCTCAATACCTTGAGCTAATTTTTTCGTATTTGTTACGAATAAGTCGTCACCAACAAGTTGTACTTTTTTGCCAAGGCGCTCTGTTAATAATTTATGGCCTGCCCAGTCGTTCTCATCTAAGCCGTCTTCAATAGAGATAATTGGGTATTTTGAAACAAGCTCTTCGTACCAAGCAACCATTTCTTCAGACGTTCTTACAACGCCTTCGCCTTCTAAATGATATTTGCCTGTTTCTTTGTTGTAAAGCTCAGAAGAAGCAACGTCCATCGCAAGCATAACTTCTTCGCCAGGTTTGTAACCAGCTTTTTCAATGGCTTCAATGATTGTTTCAAGCGCTTCTTCGTTTGATTTTAAGTTTGGCGCGAATCCACCTTCGTCACCAACTGCTGTGTTGTAACCTTTTGCTTTTAATACCGCTTTTAAGTTGTGGAAAATTTCAGCACCCATGCGAAGCGCCTCACGGAATGTTGGAGCACCGACAGGCATAATCATAAATTCTTGAATGTCAACGTTGTTATCAGCATGTGCGCCACCGTTTAAAATGTTCATCATTGGAACAGGAAGCGTTTTTGCGTTAAATCCGCCAAGATATTGATATAAAGGAACTTCTAAGTAGTCAGCTGCTGCGCGAGCCACCGCCATAGATACACCTAAAATCGCGTTCGCGCCTAATTTTCCTTTATTTTCTGTACCGTCAAGCTCAATTAACGTTTTGTCGATACCAACTTGGTCAGTAACATCAAAACCGATAATCGCTGGAGCGATAATTTCGTTTACGTTTTCGACTGCTTTTAATACACCTTTACCAAGATAACGATTTTTGTCGCCGTCGCGCAACTCAACAGCTTCATATTCACCAGTTGACGCACCACTTGGCACTAACGCGCGACCAAATGCGCCAGATTCTGTATAAACTTCTACCTCAACTGTTGGGTTACCACGAGAATCTAATACTTCACGTGCATATACGTCTACAATAATTGGCATGATTACTCTCTCCTTTTTCTTTTTTATTTAACAATTAATGTTTTTCCTGTCATTTCTTTTGGTTGTTGTAATCCTAAAAGATCAAGCATTGTCGGCGCTAAATCGCCTAAAATTCCGCCATCGCGAAGCTCGATTTCTTTCTTTGTTACGATGACAGGAACTGGGTTCGTCGTATGCGCGGTATGTGGGTTTCCTTCCGGAGTAATGACCTCATCGGCATTACCATGGTCAGCGGTAATAATCGCCACACCGCCTTTTGCGAGGATCGCATCAACGACTTTTCCTAAACATTCATCCACTGCTTCAACCGCTTTAATCGTTGGTTCGAGTTTCCCTGAGTGACCAACCATATCTGGGTTCGCATAGTTTAAAATGATCGCATCATACTTATCGGCTTCAATTTCTTTTAACAGCGCTTCGGTTACTTCATAGGCGCTCATTTCCGGCTTCAAGTCATAGGTTGCTACTTTTGGCGAGTCAATTAAAATGCGGTCTTCGCCAGGGAATTTTTCTTCGCGCCCACCGCTCATAAAGAACGTAACGTGCGGATATTTTTCCGTTTCCGCAATGCGAAGTTGCTTTAATCCGTTTTGTGATAACACCTCACCAAGGGTATTATCGAGGTTCGTTGGCTTGAAAGCAACATACCCTTTTACTGTTTCACTGAAATGCGTTAAGCATACAAAGAACAAGTTTTTCGGATGTTTCGGTCCGCGGTCAAACGAACGGAAATCATCGTTTGTAAATGTATTTGAAATTTGAATCGCACGGTCTGGACGGAAGTTATAGAAAATGACCGCATCTTCATCTTGAATCGTCGCCACCGGCGTTCCGTCTTCCCGAACCATCACTGATGGCAAGACGAACTCATCGTAAATGCCGTGTGCATATGAGTCGTCAATGCACTCAAGCGGATCGCGATAAGTTGGACCTTCACCGTACACCATCGCGCGGTACGCTTTTTCGACGCGCTCCCAACGTTTATCGCGGTCCATCGAATAGTAGCGGCCAGACAATGTCGCAATTTCACCGACCCCGATTTGGGCAATTTGTTCATTTAATTCATTAATGTACTTTTTCGCCGTTTGTGGTCCGACATCGCGACCATCTAAGAAACCATGAATGTATACGTTTTTCACGCCTTCTTTTGCCGCTAATTTTAATAATGCGTATAGATGGTTAATATGACTATGCACGCCACCATCGGAAAGAAGACCGAAAATGTGTAAGTTTGTTCCTTTTTCTTTCACGTGATTCATCGCTGCTAAAAATGTTTCGTTACGGTCAAATTCTCCTTCACGAATAGCAATGTTGACGCGCGTTAAACTTTGATACACGATGCGGCCTGCCCCAATATTTAAGTGACCGACTTCAGAGTTTCCCATTTGTCCTTCAGGAAGACCGACCGCTTCCCCGCACGCTGTTAATGTGGTGTGTGGGTACTCGTTCCAATAACGGTCAAAATTCGGTTTTTTCGCTTGAGCAACCGCATTACCGAACGTTTCTTCACGAAGCGCAAAACCATCCAAAATAATTAACGCAACTGGTTGTTTACTCATGATTTCCTGCCTCCACTAGTTGTAAAAACGATTGTGGTTCTAAACTTGCGCCGCCAACTAACGCGCCATCAATATGTTCTTGGGCTAAAAATTCTTGAATGTTGTTCGGTTTCACGCTACCACCGTACTGTATACGTATTGCGTCCGCTACGTCTTGCGAGAATTTTTGTGCAATGACAGAGCGGATATGACCGCACACTTCATTCGCATCTTCTGCTGTTGAAGATTTACCGGTACCAATCGCCCAAATTGGCTCATAAGCAATGACAACTTGTTTCGCTTGCTCCGTTGTTAATCCTTCAAGTGCTTTCTCCACTTGTGCAGCCACTACTTCATTTGTTTTGCCGCTTTCGCGCTCTTCTAACGTTTCACCGCAGCAAACAATCGGAACTAAACCATGTTTGAATGCAGCGATCACTTTTTTGTTTACGGTTTCGTCTGTTTCCGCGAACATTTCACGGCGTTCCGAGTGGCCAATAATGACATAGGTCACACCAAGATCTTTTAACGCGACTGGGCTAATTTCACCCGTAAACGCTCCGCTATCTTCAAAGTGCATATTTTGCGCACCGATTTTCAAATCCATACCTTTCGTCGCTTCGACGAGACGTTCCAAAAACAACGCTGGAGCGCAAACAACGGAATCTACTTTCTCTGCAGAAGGCACAGCACGTTTTACTTCTTCAACAAAGCTGACTGCTTCCGAAAGTGTTTTATGCATTTTCCAGTTTCCCGCAATAATTGGCTTGCGCATTGTTTCATCCCTCTCTTTTTTTCCGGGAGTCCATTACTTATCGTTTAACGCAACAACTCCTGGAAGTTGTTTTCCTTCCATAAATTCAAGTGACGCTCCGCCACCTGTTGAAATGTGATCCATTTGATCAGCTAAGCCGAATTTTTCAACCGCTGCCGCTGAGTCGCCACCGCCGATGACCGTATATGTATCTTTCGCATCAGCGAGCGCTTGAGCAACCGCTTTTGTTCCTTCAGCGAACGCATCCATTTCAAATACACCCATCGGTCCGTTCCAAATCACTAATTTTGATTTAGAAATGACGTCACGGTAAAGTTCGCGTGTTTTCGGACCGATATCAAGTGCTTCCCAATCACTTGGAATTGCGTCAATATCAACCACTTTTTTATTCGCATCATTGGAGAAGTCATCAGCTACAACTACGTCCACAGGCATATAGAAGTTTACGCCTTTTTCTTTCGCCTTTTCCATAAACGATTTAGCAAGCTCAATTTTGTCTTCCTCAAGTAAAGACTTACCAATCTCATGACCTAATGCTTTGACGAACGTGTAAGCAAGGCCACCACCAATGATTAAGTTGTCCACTTTGTCTAATAAATTTTCGATAACACCGATTTTGTCTTTTACTTTTGCGCCACCAATAATGGCAGTGAACGGACGATCTGGGTTAGAAAGAGCTTTTCCTAATACTTCGATTTCTTTTTCCATTAAAAAACCTGCAGCCGCTGGTAAATAATGCGCAATTCCTTCTGTAGAAGCATGAGCGCGGTGAGCCGCTCCAAATGCATCGTTGACGTAAACATCCGCCAATTCAGCAAATGCTTTTGCAAGCTCTGGGTCATTTTTCTCTTCGCCAGGATAGAAGCGAACGTTTTCTAAAAGAAGAACGTCTCCTTCGTTCATTTGCGCAATCGCTGTTTTAACCGCATCGCCATACGCTTCATCTGTTTTTACAACCTTTTTGCCGAGAAGTTCGCTTAAACGCTCCGCAACAGCCGTTAAGCGCATTTCTTCAACGACTTTTCCTTTCGGGCGACCAAGGTGGCTCGCTAAAATTACTTTTGCTCCTTGCTCTGATAAATATTGAATCGTTGGAAGAGCTGCGCGAATACGCGTGTCGTCTGTTACTTTGCCATCTTGCATTGGTACGTTAAAGTCGACACGGCAAAACACACGTTTCCCTTTGACATCAATGTCACGGACAGTTTTTTTGTTCATGGCAAAAAGCCTCCTTTTTTAGACAAATGTAGTCGCTACATACGAAAGGGAGTGGGGATGAACCCCGCTCCCCTCTCCACTTCACTATTATAGACTTGATTGAGCGACTAAGACAAATGATTATAAGCCTTTTGAAGCAATATATTCAGCAAGGTCAACAACGCGGTGAGAGTAACCTGTTTCGTTATCGTACCAAGAAATCACTTTCACCATTTTGCCTTCCATAACCATTGTAGAAAGTGCATCGATTGTAGAAGAAGCTGTGCTTCCATTGTAGTCACGAGATACTAAAGGCTCTTCGTTATATGCTAAAATACCTTTTAATTCGCCTTCTGCTGCTGCTTTTAATGCTGCATTTACTTCTTCAACTGTTACTTCTTTTTCAAGTTCTGCAACAAGGTCAACAACAGATACGTTTGGAGTTGGTACGCGCATCGCCATACCGTTTAGTTTTCCTTTTAATTCAGGTAATACAAGAGCAACCGCTTTTGCAGCACCTGTGCTTGTTGGAATGATAGATTCAGCAGCTGCACGAGCACGACGTAAATCTTTATGTGGTAAGTCTAAGATTTGTTGGTCGTTTGTGTATGCATGAACAGTTGTCATCATACCGCGAACGATACCGAATTTTTCATGTAATACTTTCGCAAACGGTGCTAAGCAGTTTGTTGTACAAGAAGCGTTTGAAATAACATGATGGTTTGCTGGGTCATATTTATCTTGGTTTACGCCCATAACGATTGTGATGTCTTCATTTTTAGCTGGCGCAGAGATGATTACTTTTTTCGCACCTGCTTCTAAATGTTTTGCTGCATCTTCACGGTTTGTGAAGCGACCAGTTGATTCAACAACGATGTCAACACCTAATTCGCCCCAAGCTAATTGAGCTGGATCGCGTTCTGCTTTTACGATAATTTCTTTTCCATTTACAACGATGTTATTGCCGTTTACAGAAACTTCAGCATCTAATGTACCATGAACAGAGTCATATTTTAAAAGGTGAGCCAATGTTTTTGCATCTGTTAAGTCATTAACCGCTACAACTTCAACGTTAGGATTTTTTAACGCAGCGCGGAAAACGTTACGACCGATACGACCGAAACCGTTAATACCAATTTTCACTGCCATGTTTATTTCCTCCTTAAATGATAATTTTATATTTTGAGGGATGTTACTCCCTTATTAACGCTCGAGCTGCTCCTTCATCAGTAATTAAAATCGAATGAGGAGCTTGTTTCATATATGCTTTAATCGCTTTTGCTTTTGAAGCACCACCGGCCACTGCAATCACATGTTTGACGTGTTTTACGTCTTCAAGTTGAATGCCGATAGTTTGTACTTTATGCACCACTTCGCCTTCTTGGTTAAAGTAATATCCAAATGCCTCAGCAACAGCATGGGCTTTTTTTATTTTCTCCATATCTTCTTTGATCGTTTTGCGGCGTTCTGCCATCGTTATAGCATCCCCGATTCCATGTACAACCATGCTTGACGATTTAATAAGCTGAAGCACTTCTTTAATAGCAGGTTCTTCAATGATCGATTGATACGCTTCATTGCTGAGATAATCAGGAACGTGAAGAAGGCGGTAATTGCCCATCGCTTTTTCTGCCATTTTTGCGCAAATCGTATTCGCTTGGTTTTCTACATTTTCTCCTAAACCGCCTCTCGCTGGAACGAATAATATATCGTTCTGTTTCGAATCGGGGGTCATCATTTCCGCCACCGCAGCCAACGTTGTTCCTCCTGTTACCGCCACAATACTGTTGTTCGTTAACCTTTCTTTCATGCAGGTCACACAAGCTCTTCCCATTTCTTTTTTTACCAAAGGAGAAAGGTCACTATCACCAGCCACAATCATGACATCCTCAATATGAAGTATGTGCTTTAACTTTCTTTCTAAATCTTTTAGACCTAAAACTTCCTTCATGACGTCTTCAAGAACATGTAACAATTCGTTTCCTTCCGACGTCACACTCATTCCAGCGGAACTCATTATCAACAAATTTTGCTCTTTTAAAAATTGTACTTCAGAGCGAAGCACACGTTCACTTATACCTAAGCTATTTGATAACGCTCGTCGACCAATTGGTTGCATAAGACGAATGTATTGCAAAATGCGGTAGCGTTTTTGCATAACTTCAAGAAGATCAGGTAACAATTTTTTTTGTGCATCAATCAATGATTGCATTCATTCCCCTTCCCCTTGCACATACATAATAGTTGGACCAAAAACGTCCCTGTATGACTTATTATGTCCCACTTGTGCGAAAAAAATTACTCCTGCTTCATCTTTATTCTAACAGGAGTAACATGAATGTTCAACTATCCATTTTCGCAAGTAAACGCTTTCTTATGACATCTTTTTGAATAAATCCGTAGGCCACTTCTTCTCCATCAATTTCGACTACCGGAATCATGAGCTGGTATTTTTCTAATAAAGCATCGTCTTTATAAATATCGATTTCCTTTACTTCAAAATTCCATTCCTTTTGCAATTCTTGTAACATTGCTTTCGCTTTTTCGCATAAAGGACAATCCACTTTCGAGTAAAGATAAACGATCATTTCTCTCACTTCCTAATATCGTTTTCGTTTCGCTGACGATGGAATATGAAGCTGTTCGCGATATTTTGCGACCGTTCTTCGCGAAATCGCAATTCCATATTGTTCACAAAGTAAATCTGCTAGCTTTTGGTCGGATAAAGGTTCGCGTTTGTTTTCGGCTTCGATGAGTTGCTTGATCAACGCTTTCGTTTTGGCAGCAGAAGCCTCTTCGTCATTGTTTGCAGAAGAAAGCGAACTCGTAAAAAAGTACCGAAGCTCCACCGTGCCAAACGGTGTTTGCACATATTTATTTTTGACCGCACGGCTAACAGTAGACTCGTGAATGTGTAAAGCATCTGCTACTTCCCGCATCGTAAGCGGCTTTAAAGCATTTAAACCTTTTTCTAAACATTGTTTTTGTCTTTCCATAATTTCTATCATGACATTCACTAACGTTTGTTTACGTTGCTCTAAACTTTTCGTAAGCCAAATAAACTGACGATATTTTTCTTTGATGAATGATTCGATTTTCTCATCTTGTTGAGCTACCATTTTCTTTTCATACGCTTGATTCCATACTAATTCTGGAAGAAGTTCATCATTTAACAAAACGCGAAACCCATCTTCACAACGCTCCACCACTAAATCTGGTGCGATAAAATGCGGCTCGATTTTTGTATAATGACTGCCCGGCCGTGGTTCAAGGGTGCGAATGAAATCCCATACTTGCTGCAACTCAGCGATATCAACGTGCAATTGTTTTGATAACGCTTTCCAAGACTTTTCTACAAACATCGTAAAATGTTGACGAATGACCTGTTCCGCTAGCTCATTGCGCACCGGTAAACGTTGAAGCTGAATATACAAGCATTCTTGCAAACTCCGGGCACCGACTCCCGCCGGTTCGAGCGATTGCAATAATTGAATTGCTTCTTCTAACTCCTCTTCTGACACCGCCAAAAAAGCAGCTGCTTCCTTCATATCGATTCGCAAATATCCATCCTCATCGAGCGAATCAATTAAGTAATCGAGAATATGCCGTTTTTTAGGGGACAAAGGAATCATATGGAGCTGCGCAGTTAAATGAGAAGCTAATGTTTCTGAATCAACACTGATATTTTCAATCCAATTCCGCTTTTCTCCGCTAAATGACTGCCTATATAAACGCATTGATTTGTTGTCTTTAATCTCAAGAAAAGGATTTTCTAATGATTGCTCATATAGAAAAGAGCGTAATTCAAGCGTTGAATATTGCAATAGCTCAATCGCTTGTGTTAATTCTTTGGTGAGTGAAAGGTTTAAGCGTTGCTCCTGAAATAATTCCGCTCTCATGATTACACGCCCCCTTTTCATTTATTGTACATCAAGACATAAAACTCGTATATAGTATTGTAAGAATACATATGTACTGAAAAATGATTGCTATTGCATGTAAACCGCATTTTGTATAAACGGTATTCATATATATTCACTGAATCCTCAAAAAAAGACCTGTCACCAAGTTGTGACAGGTCTTTTTCTTTATATTTATACGCCCTCGGCAGGATTCGAACCCACGCTAAGAGAACCGGAATCTCTCGTGCTATCCACTACACTACGAGGGCACAATGTTTAGTTGCACATTCAATTATAGTGAAGATTGCCCTGTTTTGCAAGAGAAAAGTGCGTTTAAAAAATGGAAAAGCGGATATGATGAAAAGAGGGATGTCAAAGGAAAGTAACGAATAATATTTAAGTAAGGTTAAAAGCTTTTTGTTTGACCTTCATTGACCAATTATGTATCATAAAAATACATACGATTTTAACCGATTGGTAAAGGAGGAAGTTTCATGAATTTAATTCCTACAGTTATTGAGCAAACAAGCCGTGGTGAACGCGCATACGACATTTATTCCCGCTTGTTGAAAGACCGCATTATTATTCTTGGTAGCGCAATTGATGATCATGTAGCCAATTCAATTGTTTCCCAACTTTTATTTTTAGCAGCAGAAGATCCAGAAAAAGATATTTCTCTTTACATTAACAGTCCTGGTGGTTCCATCACAGCTGGAATGGCGATTTATGATACGATGCAATTTATTAAACCAGATGTATCGACAATTTGTATCGGAATGGCTGCTTCCATGGGAGCATTCTTGCTTGCAGCAGGTGCAAAAGGAAAACGATTTGCTTTACCAAACAGCGAAATTATGATTCACCAACCTCTTGGCGGAGTACAAGGTCAAGCAACAGAAATTGAAATTGCTGCAAAACGCATTCTTTTCTTACGCGATAAGTTAAACCGCATCCTTTCTGAAAACACGGGTCAACCAATCGAAGTGATCGAACGCGACACAGACCGTGATAACTTTATGACAGCAGAAAAAGCAAAAGAATACGGTTTAATTGACCGCGTCTTAACACGCGTGGATGAAAAGTAATCGATCATTTTCAAAAGTTCTTCCTTCACTATGTACATCGTTTTTTATTTGACAAATGGGGCTGTTCTCGTTATCAGAACAGCCTCATTTTTATTATTATCCTTCTTTTTGCACATACTTCGTTAATGCTTCAAGCGCTTCTTTTTCATCTGGGCCATCAGCAATGAGTGTAATGACAGAACCCGAGCTTACTGCTAAGCTCATTAATCCCATAATACTTTTAGCGTTCACTTTTTTTCCGTCTTTTTCAATATAGATATCAGACGAAAACCGGTTTGCTTCTTGAACAAATAATGCAGCTGGACGCGCTTGTAAACCTGTTTTTAATAACACTTCCACTTGTTGTTCCACCATGTTCCTTTCTCCCCTTCCCTTTACTTCAAAGTGATTTATGAAAATCAATTGGTTGACCTGCTCGTAATTTTTCTGCAATCTCATCGATTTTTCGCAATCGGTGGTTAATACCTGATTTACTTATTTTTCCTCCTGATACCATTTCGCCTAATTCTTTCAGCGTCACGTCTTGGTAAGCGATTCGCAATTCTGCAATCTCTCGCAGTTTATCTGGCAGTGCGCTTAACCCAATTGTTTCATCAATATAACGAATATTTTCCACTTGACGAAGCGCTGCACCAATCGTTTTATTTAAATTCGCTGTTTCGCAATTGACAAGGCGATTGACTGAATTTCTCATATCGCGAACAATGCGAACGTCTTCAAAGCGAAGCAGCGCTTGATGAGCACCAATAATATTTAAAAACTCAGCAATTTTTTCCGCCTCTTTTAAATACGTAATAAACCCTTTTTTTCGTTCTAACGTTTTTGCATTTAAAAAAAAGTGGCTGTTCATCAATTCACATAGCGAATCGTTATGTTCTTTATAGAGCGAAAAAATTTCTAAATGGTACGATGACGTTTCTGGATTATTGACCGAGCCGCCAGCAAGAAACGCACCGCGTAAATAAGAGCGTTTACAGCACTTTTTTTTCACTAACTCAGGAGAAATAACTCGGATAAGCGAAAAATGTTCTTCCAGTATTTTCAAATCCTCTAACAGCTCGCGAGCACCATCCACTACTCGAACAATATACACGTTATTTTTCTTTAAGCGCATTTTTTTGCGAACAAGCAACTCTACCGTTACGGTATACCCTCTCTTCATTAACGTATAAATTCGTCGGGCAATCGCTGCATTTTCTGTTTGCACATCCACGGTTAGCTTACGGTTCGAAAAAGAAAGAGAACCGTTCATGCGTAAAAGCGCTGATAACTCCGCTTTTAAGCAACAAGGTTTAACTTCAAGGTTGGTTAGTTCCTTTTTTGTTTCCGATGCAAACGACAACATTTTCACCTCCATCATTCGTCATTTATAAAATGTGTAAGGAGGTGCTAAATTAAGGATTGATTTCATCTGGAAGGCTCACGTTTCTAAAAGCGAAACGAGCAATGCCGCTACCTTTTTTGTGTCATGACGAATCACACGATCTTCATAACTAACGATGTGATCGCGAATCACTGTCAGCCCTAGCTCTGCTAATTTTTCGCTATCATCCTTCACCGGTTCTGCTAGCTCTTCTGCGTAACGTTGCTGAATTTCGGTCGGAATATGCCCATTATTGACAAAAATCATATCTAAAAATGGGCATTCCATATGGTCATATAGCGCTTTCACATGATCGCTCGCTGTATAATGTAATGTTTCACCAGCTTGGGTCATGACATTGCATATATAAATTTTTTTCGCCTTTGCTTGACAAACCTCTTGGCCGATTTTCGGAACTAAAAGATTTGGTAAAATACTTGTGTACAAACTGCCTGGTCCGATGACGATTAAATCAGCAGTACGAATCTCGTTCACTGCTTCTGGAAGCGGTTCAATTTGTTCTGGAGTTAAAAACACTTTTTTGATTTTTTTCCCCGAATACGGAATTTTTGATTCCCCAGAAACAACCGTTCCATCTTCCATTTCCGCATGAAGAACAACGCTCGTATTAGCAGCTGGCAATACTTTCCCCCGCACGTTGAGCACTTTGCTCATTTCACGAATCGCACGGACAAAATCCCCGGTAATCGACGTCATGGCCGCTAAAATTAAATTCCCTAACGAATGGCCTGATAGTCCATTTCCATTTTCAAAACGGTGCTGAAACAATTCAACAATCAGCGGCTCAACATCAGAAAGCGCGGCCAACACGTTTCGAATATCCCCTGGCGGTGGAATATCAAGTTCATCCCGTAGTCTTCCGGAGCTTCCCCCATCGTCCGCTACCGTTACAATGGCAGTCAAATCGACAGGATATTGTTTCAATCCGCGCAACAATACAGGTAAGCCCGTACCACCGCCAATGATGACAATCTTCGGCTGTTGTTTCGTACTCATTTATGTTTTTCCTTTCTCTTCTCCATATCGCGATGAGAAACATGAGTTTTATAATCTTTCGCTAAATATTTCGCAATATACTCAGCGAGTGCAACGGAGCGATGTTGTCCGCCCGTGCAACCGATAGCGATGACAAGCTGGCTTTTCCCTTCACGCTTATAATGCGGCAACATAAATGTCAGCAAATCGATGACCTTTTCAAGAAATTTTTGTGTTTCGTTCCATTTCAATACGTAAGCAGATACATCTTCATCCAGTCCTGTTTTTGGCCTCATATGCTCAATGTAATGCGGGTTAGGCAAAAAGCGCACATCAAATACTAAATCAGCGTCAATCGGAAGCCCGTATTTAAAACCAAACGAAACGACGTTGACCGTAAAAGTTTGATGCACATGGGAAGAAAATTGCTGTAAAATTTTTTCGCGCAATTCTCTTGGTTTTAAATCAGACGTATCATAAATAATTTGCGCTCTTCCTTTTAACTCCTCGAGCAGCTCCCGCTCAAGGCGGATTCCTTCAAGAGGCAAGCCGTTCGGAGCAAGCGGATGCGTACGCCGCGTTTCTTTATACCGCGCAACTAGTGTCGAGTCTTTGGCATCAAGGAATAAAATTTGTGGTGTCACCCATGACCGCTCCGCTAAATCATCAAGCGCTGTAAACAAACTGTCGAAAAAGTCACGGCTGCGTAAATCCATTACAAGCGCTACTTTATTCATTTTATTCCCTGACTCTTTCATTAACTCCAAAAACTTCGGCAGCAATGTCGGCGGTAAGTTATCAACACAAAAAAACCCTAAGTCCTCAAAGCTTTGAATCGCTACTGTTTTTCCCGCTCCTGACATTCCCGTAATAATAACCATTTGAATATCGCTTGTTGAACCTGTACTCATTTTTATCCCCTGGTTACTAAAATCTATAAAAATCGACCCATCGCGATGGAACTAGGAAACATCGCCTGCCGCCCGGATTCTCACCGAGTTCCATCAGGAAGGGAATCCCCTTGTCATCCACCTATTGTGAAAGACATCCCGTGGCTCGCTGTTAGCGACGGCACCTGTCGTGCACCATTCCTTCCATCGGTCAGTACACGACAACGATGTTCGTAACCAGGTCTACACCTCCTCTCCCTTAACTTGGGTCTAAACGGTAAGAAAGAAGCTGAAAATCTTCTGTATAAGTGAACGTACCATACATAATGCCAGTGCCTTTTAATACATAGTCTAAAATATGATAATCTCCCGGTGCCATAGGGAGTTCGTGAATCGTTTCAACAGGATGCCACTCTAGCTTTCCTTCTTCGGAATAGGGCACATGTTCTCCGTCAAATTGATTGGCGAGAAACGTAAACATCATCCATTCGGAAACGATTTGTTCCTTTTCTTTTATGAGGATTGTAAAAACACCTTTTAACTCGGGATTTTTTAAATAAATCCCTGTTTCTTCACGATATTCTCGTATACATGCTTCACGAATGGATTCTCCTTGTTCCATTTTCCCTCCGGGAGCGACCCACCAGCCGCGCCGCGGTTTTTGCAGCAATAACACTTTTCCATCTTTCACAAGAACGCAATTTGTCACGCGTTGCAACACGCTCACCTCAACATCACTCATTGCAATTTACAAAACTCCCATTTGTTTTATTATACTATTTCTGACAAAACCCTACAATCAAGAAAAGCGGAGGCGACCCGCCTAACCGCGATGGGCAAATGTTCTTCGCCCGAAGAGGTGCTTGTCACCTCAAGGGAGAAGGTTATTTGACCCCGAGCGGTTGGTCGCCGAGCTAGACATCAAGAAAAGCGGAAGCGCTGGACAATAAGAAGAGCGAAGACACTTGCAAAGATTTCCTAAAAAAAGAGGCACGGGAAAGGGTAACCCGTGCGCCGCAAAATAGATTTATATAAAAGGGGGTCAATTACTTATCTTTAGAATACAGGAAAATTGTTTCATACGTGTTACAATAGAATTAAACCTGTATTACGTTTTCGTTAAACATATTTCAACGCTCATTATTTGATATTTAACTTCTCTTTTAACTCCTCTACATAATGTTGAGCGCTTTGTGCAGCGATACTTCCATCGCCTGTTGCTGTAACAATTTGACGCAGCGATTTTTCACGAACGTCTCCAGCTGCAAAAATGCCTGGTACTTTTGTTTCCATCCGCTCATTTGTTTCGATATAACCATTCTCGTTCGTAATACCAAGGTTCGCAAATGGCTTAGAAAGAGGCACCATACCGATATAAATAAAGACACCATCGCAAAGAAATTCGCGCTCTTCCCCTGTTTGTGTGTTCACAAGCGTAACGCTACCTACTTTTCCGTCTTTTTCATGAATTTGCTTTACGGTATGATTCCAAATAAAGTCAATTTTTTCATTCGCAAACGCACGATCTTGTAAAATTTTTTGCGCCCGTAATGTATCACGGCGATGAACAATTGTCACTTTATTGGCAAAACGGGTTAAATAGACGCCTTCCTCAACGGCAGAGTCACCACCGCCAACAACAACAAGATTTTTCCCTTTGAAAAAGGCACCATCGCACACCGCACAATATGACACACCACGGCCGCCCAATTCGGCTTCACCTGGAACACCCAATTTTTTATATTCAGCCCCCGTTGCGATAATGACCGCACGCGCTTTATATTGCTTATTACCAACAACAACTGTTTTGTATTCTTCACCGTCGATAATTTCTTTTACATCACCGTATGCATATTCAGCTCCAAATTTTTTCGCATGCTCAAACATTTTGGTTGCCAATTCTGGACCTAAAATATGTTCATATCCAGGATAGTTTTCGACATCTTCTGTATTCGCCATTTGTCCGCCTGGGACACCACGCTCAATCATTAACGTTGACAAGTTCGCACGAGATGTATAGACAGCGGCAGTCATTCCTGCTGGTCCAGCTCCCGCAATAATGACATCATAAACTTTTTCTTCCGACACGATGTTCCACTCCTTTATACTCTGCTTACCTGCTTATTATTTCCTTACCCTTATCGTATATAACTCCGATACAAACGTCTATTAATTTGCTCATAATAACAATTCTTTTACTCTCTTTATATATTTCTTCACAGTCGATAACGGAGCATTATATTTCTCGGCAACGAACTTTTGAGTAATCGCTTCACCTTGTTGCTGTCTCCATACGTACTCCGTTGCTGCCGCCCAAGCCGAATGGTTCGAAAAACGTTTCGTTGTTTCGAGCGCTTTTATAAATATATGAAACCAAGTAATGTACATTTTTTCATCAACAAAACGATTTTTTTCCCATAATTCATTCATAACGAAATGACTATCCGCTATATAAGTAGGTATGATCGGGTTCGTTTCAAAGAGAACATAGTCAGCAAATTGCTGAATTAACGGATGGTTAGCCATATGACGTTTCACATCGCTATAAGCCACTAATTCATCTTTATAGAGCGATTTGCTCATTAAATAAATTCCATACAAGATTTCCGCTATTTTCGTACCATTCAGCCATTGTGTAATTTTTTTCATTTCCTGTTCCATAAAAATAGAGGAGTCTCCCCAAGGCTCTTGCCCCCGCTTATCAGGGCTTAATTCCACCACTTTGTCCCAAGCCGTTTTGGCCAATTGATCATGTCCTGTATAGTAAGCGGAATACGAAAGCCAATAATAAAACGAGTAGTCACCGTCAAAGCGAATTTTATATAAATGACGTAACCATTTAAAAGCGAGGTCAAAACGACCAACAAGCGCAAACGTTGCTCCAAGCTTATAACGATGCTCGATTAAAAATGGATGAACACGTGCTAATTCATCCGCAAAGCGATTGACCCGCTCTTCGTCACGTAAATAGTAATAAAACACAAGCCGATTACAAAGAGCATGCAAATTACCAGGGTTTCGTTCAAGCACTTCATGAATAATGTCTTGTGCTCGTTTTGCATTTCCCATGTAAAAATGCGCTAACGCCAAGTTATTATAAGCAGACCAAAATTCCGGGTAATCGACAATAATGCTTTCTAATACGTCAATCGCAGCGCCAAAATCCCCTTTTTCAAGCAATATGCGCGCTTTTTCTTGTCTGACAATTAAATCATCCTGGTTACCGATCTCACCATCTTCATTTTCAATGCTTAAGAGATCGATTAAATCTTCCGTATCTTCGACAAACTCCCCGTCAGGATCACGCTCGAGGTACATTTCCGCATATTTCATCGCATCACGAAATAAGCCAAGGTGAGCATAATTATTTGCTAAAAAATAAAAACATTCATTCATCTCTTGATCGAGTTCGTGAATAATTTTTAAAAATAGCTGATTGGAAGCTTGATACTCTCCCAACTCCGCCAAAACAACAGCAAGTTGACATACAAATATGGCTTCGTTTGCATTAAGCTGTACGGCCCGTTCTAAATATTTCTTTGCTTTATATAAATCACGCCGACGATACGCGTTCAATCCTTTTTTGAAATAATATTCACCGCTCTGCACGAACGGGATGATTTTTGCTGTTAGTCGATTCGGTTTTAATTGTTTTCCCATCTAGTCCTCCATTTTCCGTTGAATTCACCGAAAAGAAGTATAACATATTCTTTCATAAAACAGTAAAGTTTCCAAAAAAAATAACAGAAGCTGACTCAAAATCGTGATACGATCATGAGCCAGCCTCTTCTCATTGTTTAGCTGCGTGACGTTCGTTTAATACGTCTAACACTGCATCAAGCGGCAGTTTTTGTTCGCGTAACAAAACAAGCAAATGATACAATAAATCCGCTACTTCCCATTTCAATTCTTCCGGATTGCGATTTTTTGCCGCAATAATTACTTCAGCGGCTTCTTCACCGACTTTCTTTAAAATTTTATCGACGCCTTTTTCAAACAAATATGTCGTGTACGCACCTTCTGGCCGTTCGGCTTCACGCTCGGCGATGATTTTCTCAAGCTCATTGATAATGGCGAATCGGTTCGCCGACGGATGAAACGATTCCTCATTGATGCGTTTTGAAAAGCAAGAGTAGCTTCCGGTATGGCAAGCCGGCCCCGTTGGTTCGACAAGAACGAGGATCGCATCGTTGTCACAATCGTAGCGCATATCGACAATGCGTTGCGTGTTACCGGAAGTTGCTCCTTTATGCCAAAGCTCCCCGCGCGAACGACTATAAAACCATGTTTCTCCCGTTTCTAACGACTTTTTTATCGATTCTTCATTCATGTACGCCAACGTCAACACTTCTTTGCTTTGCGCATCTTGCACAATCGCTGGAACAAGCCCTTTTTCATCAAATTTAATCGTTGCGAGGTTCATCGAACGTTTACCCCTCTTTCTTTTAAATACGCTTTTACTTCTTTGACGGACGTTTCTTTGTAGTGAAAAATCGACGCCGCTAACGCAGCATCTGCTTTGCCTTCACAAAAAGCTTCAAGAAAATGCTCCGCTTTACCAGCTCCACCTGAAGCGATGACAGGGACGGAAACGGCTTCGCTTACTTTTCTCGTTAACGCCAAATCAAAACCGTTTTTCCCGCCATCGCAGTCCATGCTTGTTAATAAAATTTCTCCCGCACCGCGCTGAACGACTTCTTTTGCCCATTCAACGACTTCGCGGTTCGTTGCGTTGCGCCCGCCATGTGTATACACGCGCCAAGAACGAAGCTCCTCGTCATATTTGGCGTCGATGGCAACGACAATGCATTGCGAACCGAAAAAATCGGCTCCTTCGTTAATCAGTTGTGGGTTGTTGACAGCGGCAGTATTTAACGACACTTTGTCCGCACCCGCGCGCAAAATCTTTTTCATATCATCAAGCGAATTGATTCCACCGCCAACAGTAAATGGAATCGCAAGCTGCGCCGCGACCTTTTCCACCACTTCAATCATCGTTTTGCGCCCTTCATGAGAAGCGGAAATATCTAAAAAGACAAGTTCATCGGCTCCTTGTTCATCGTAAAACTTCGCTAGTTCTACCGGGTCGCCCGCATCGCGCAACTGAACAAATTGCACGCCTTTGACCACCCTTCCATCCTTAACATCTAAACAAGGAATGATGCGTTTTGTAATCATACCCTCACCGCCTCTAACGCCTCCGCAAGCGTAAACTGCTTCGTATATAACGCTTTACCGACAATGGCACCGACGACACCATCTGCGGCAAATTTCGTTAATGTTCGTAAATCTTCGAGCGAACTTACTCCACCAGATGCAATCACGTTTTTCCCTGTCACGCGTGCCATTTCAGCGACCGCTTGTACATTCGGCCCTGACAGCATTCCATCGGTCGCAATATCCGTAAAAATAAATGTTTGCGCGCCAGCCTCTGCCAATTCCTTTCCAAGTTCTGTCGCTTTGACATTTGAGGTGTTCAGCCATCCTTCCGTAGCGACAAAGCCGTTTTTTGCATCAAGCCCAATTGCAATGCGCTCGCCATATTTTTTAAGCATCTCTTTGACAAACGGCGGATTGGCGATGGCCGCACTTCCTAAAATCACACGGGCAACACCGTTTTCTAAATAATAAACAATATCTTCCTCCGTACGAATGCCGCCGCCAATTTGAACATTTACGTTGAGCTTTTTCGCCACTTCCAGCACAAAACGGTCATTCATACGCTTTCCTTCTTTCGCCCCATCTAGGTCGACCATATGAATCCACTGCGCCCCTTGCTCAGCGAACAAACGTGCCATCTCAAACGGTGAATCGCCGTATACCGTTTCTTTATTATAATCCCCTTGTAAAAGACGAACACATTTGCCGCCGCGCATATCAATAGCAGGATAAATTGTAAATGCCGCCATCACTCATTCCCCTTTCCTTCCACGATGTTCGCATAGTTTTGCAAAATCTTCATACCGATGTCGCTACTTTTTTCCGGATGAAACTGTGTACCAAACACATTTCCTTTGCCGACGACAGCAGGAACATTGACATCATAGGAACTGCTGGCTAACACGACGGCTTCATCATCCGTATCGACATAGTACGAATGAACGAAATAAACGTGTCCTTCTTCGACATTCGTTAACAGTGGGGACAGATGGCGAAAAATGAGACGATTCCACCCCATATGCGGCACTTTGTACGTTTCACCGTTTGCGGTTACGCCCGGAAATCGGACGACGCGACCTTTCAACAATCCTAATCCTTCCGTTAACCCATTTTCTTCGCTTTCTTCAAATAAAAGCTGCATGCCAAGGCAAATGCCAAGTAAAGGTATTCCCTCATTTGCGGCCGTGCGAATAAATTCGGACAGCCCTGTTTCATTTAAAATATGCATCGCATCTTTAAATGAACCAACGCCCGGTAAAATCAGACCTTTCGCTTTTTTCAGTTGTTTAGGGTCATTAGAAATCAAATATTCATAGTTTAAACGCTCTAATGCTTTGCTGACGCTATACAAGTTGCCCATACCGTAATCAATAATGCCGATCATTTATAACATTCCTTTCGTCGATGGAACTCCTTTAACGCGCGGGTCAATCATCGTCGCTTCATCCAACGCGCGCCCTAACGCTTTAAATACGGCTTCAATCATATGGTGTGTGTTGCGACCATAATGGACGATCACGTGCAAATTCATGCGCGCTTCAAGGGCTAGCTTCCATAAAAACTCGTGAACCAACTCTACATCAAACGTCCCTACTTTTTGGCTTGGAAACTCGCCATGAAACTCAAAATGCGGGCGGTTGCTTAAATCGACCACGACTTGTGCGAGCGCCTCATCCATTGGCACGAACGCATTGCCGTAACGTTTAATTCCTTTTTTATCACCGAGCGCCTCACGTAGCGCCTGTCCTAAACAAATCCCGATATCTTCCGTCGTATGATGGTCGTCAATGTCGATATCGCCTTTCGCTTTTACTTGTAAATCGAACTGCCCATGCTTTGTAAACAGATCAAGCATATGGGTTAAAAACGGCACTCCTGTTTCTAATTCCGCTTTTCCTTCTCCGTCAATCGTCAATTCAAGGTGAATGTCCGTTTCGTTTGTTGTACGTGAAATGACCGCTTGCCTTACCATCTTTGTTATCCTCCCTATTTTTTCAACCGTTCTTCTACCGCTCGCGCATGAGCTTCAAGCCCTTCTAACCGCGCAAATGCCGCAATTTTTGCCCCATGCTCTTGCAGCGCTTGTTCGCTGTATAAAATGATGCTTGATTTTTTTACAAACTCATCGACACTTAACCCACTAGAAAACCTAGCAGTACCGTTCGTTGGTAAAACGTGATTCGGCCCGGCAAAATAATCACCGACAGGTTCAGAACTGAAGCGGCCTAAAAAAATCGCTCCAGCATGACAAATTTGTCCAAGTAAGTTCATCGGTTGCTCCGTCATAATTTCTAAGTGTTCTGGAGCAAGCTCGTTCACCACAGCAACCGCTTCTTCTAACGTATCGGTCACATAAATCGCTCCATATTGTTCAAGCGACGCAGCAGCAATCTCTTTCCGCGGTAATGTTTCTAGCTGTTTTTCCACTTCGCTCGCTACTTCTAACGCGAGCTTCATCGAAGGAGTGACAAGAATGCTAGACGCACGCTCATCATGTTCTGCTTGTGATAAAAGGTCAGCTGCCACTTCATTTGCCTTTGCTGTTTCATCAGCTAACACAACAATTTCACTTGGCCCAGCAATCATATCAATCGCCACTTGACCAAAAACTTCCCGTTTCGCTAACGCAACGTAAATATTTCCAGGACCAAAAATTTTATCGACCGGCTGAATCGTTTCCGTCCCATAAGCAAGAGCGGCAATCGCTTGAGCTCCACCAACTTTATAAATTTCTCTCACTCCTAGCTCGTTAGCGGCCACTAACACCCCTGCCGGCAACGTTCCTTGTTTGTTTGGCGGAGAGACGATGACAATGCGTTTAACCCCCGCCACTTGCGCCGGAATGACATTCATTAACACGGACGATGGGTAAGCGGCTGTACCGCCCGGAACGTATAGACCGACTGCATCGAGCGGTGTCACTTTTTGCCCAAGAATCGTTCCGTCTTCTTTTGTCATCACCCATGATTCGCGCTTTTGTCGCGCATGATAATCACGAATATTCGCCGCTGCTTCACGAATCACGTGAAGCATGTCTTCGTTTATTTCTTGGTAAGCCGCTTCGATTTCTGATTGTGATACAAGCAATGAATCCAATGCCACTTGATCAAATTTTTCTGTATACGTTTTTAATGCTGCATCGCCATGTGTACGAACATCATCAATAATTTGCCGAACTGCCCGTCTTTGCTCTTCCGTTCCCGTTTCAATCGTCCGGCGCAATGATAACTGCCCTGTTACTCGTTCGATTTTCATCACGTTCTCCCCCTTATTCATCTGGAATAACAGCTGATAACCGCTCTACCATTTGATTAATTGGCTCATCTTTCATTCGGTAACTAACAGGATTGACAATAAGACGCGATGTCACATCCGCGATTTTTTCCAATTCGACAAGACCGTTTTCTTTTAGCGTTCTGCCGGTAGACACAATGTCGACGATGCGGTCCGCAAGTCCAATTAATGGAGCAAGCTCAATCGAGCCGTTTAACGTGATAACCTCGACTTGCTCGCCTTGTTCGCGAAAATAGCTCGAGGCGATATTTGGATATTTCGTAGCGACGCGCGGTGCAACATGATGAACTTGACCATGAGGAAGACCAGCAACCGCTAAATGGCACTTGCTAATTTTTAAGTCTAGCAACTCATAAACATCCCGTTCTTCTTCTAACATCACATCTTTTCCAGCGATCCCTAAATCAGCGACACCGTGTTCGACATAGGTAACGACATCCATTGGTTTCGCGAGAATAAAGCGCATCTTTTCCTCAGGAACTTCAATCATTAATTTTCTTGATTCAGCAAATTCCGGTGGAAGGGTATAGCCTGCCTTTCGTAACAATTCAAGCGCTTCTTCAAAAATCCGGCCTTTTGGCATCGCAATCGTCAACATCGCTTATTCCCCCTTTCCTGTACGACCAAGCAAATACGTGATAGGTTGATACCGTTTACTGTACGCATCAATATCATGAATGCCAGAAATATGTTGCAATACGACGCGCTTCCCTTCGCGACGCTTTTCATTTGCTAATTGAATCGCTTCAGCAAATCGCTCTTGACTGAAAATAATACATTCGATTTCTGCTTCTGTTTCCATTTCTCCAAGCGCTTCGATCAAACGGTCGAGGCGAATACCAAAGCCAGTCGCAGGGGCTTTTCGCGCAAATTTTTCAAGCAATTCGTCATAGCGGCCACCGTTTCCAAGCGGAAACCCGACATTTTCCGCATACACTTCAAATAAAATGCCGGTATAGTAGCTCATATGGCTTACAAGCGTCATATCCATTTTGACAAAATCAGCCACCCCGTACAGCCGGAGCGCATTCCATAGCTCATGAAGCTCTTCAATCGCTTTTACTCCTTCTTCCGTATGAACAAGTTCACGCGCTTGACTAATCGCTGTTTCGTTTCCGCGTAATTGGAGAAGCTGAAGAAGACGTTGTTGATCAATCGATGAAAGCGGCAACGATTTAACATGCTCGCGATAGCCGACGTAATTTTTTTCATATAAAAACCGGCGCAATGCGTTGGCGCGCTCTTCGTTCCCTAAAATGTCTAAAAACAACGCATTCACGTAGCCAATATGACCGACAGCTACCGTAAAATGCCGCAATCCGACCTGTTGTAACGTCGCAATCATTAAACTAATCACTTCGGCATCAGCGACGACCGTTCCATCTCCAATGCATTCGACACCCATTTGTTCAAACTCTGCTGGTCGACCGCCTTCGCGTTGCTGAGCACGAAACACATTGGCATTATAGGCCAGGCGTAACGGATTACCTTGCTGGTAAAGGCGTGAAGCGGCCAATCGGGCAATCGGCGCGGTCATATCCGGACGAAGCACAAGCGTATGACCTTGCTGATCGAGCAATTTAAACAATTGATGGTCCGCGATCGCCGACGCCGATCCCACCGTTTCGTAATATTCCAATGTCGGCGTTTCGATAAATTCGTATCCCCATTTTTCAATCTCATTCGTCATTGCTTGACGAACGCGTTTTTTTATCTTATATAAAAACGGCAATGTATCGCGCATTCCTAACGGTTTTTCAAACATAAACAACTTTGACATGGTCACACGTCCTTTATCCCTAAATACTTTAGTTTGCTAATATAGTAGAGAAGTGAAGTTATTTGTAGTTTACTCCTCATTTCTTCGTGAGTCAACTATATTATGTGATAAAAAAATGGCATTCTAACTATTCGTTAGAATGCATCTTTCTTCGCTCCATTTCTTCTTTTGTGTAAATGATTCGCATCGGATTGCCGGCCACGAAAGCACCAGCCGGCACATCTTTATGCACGACCGTTCCAGCTGCCACAACTGCACGATCACCAATCACCACTCCCGGAAGTACGGTCGAATTAGCTCCAATCATCACCTCATCGCCGATGACAACATCACCGAGCCGATACTCGTCAATTAAATATTCGTGCGCTAAAATCGTTGTGTTATAACCGATAATCGAATTGCGACCAATCTTAATTTTTTCCGGAAACATAATATCCGGCATCACCATGAAAGCAAGCGCTGTTTTCTCACCGATTTCCATGCGTAAAAACGTGCGGTACAGCCAATTTTTGAGCGGCATAAACGGCGTATAGCGCCCGATTTGAATGAAGATGACGTTTTTGAACACTTTCCAAAACGATACCGTTTTATAAATTTGCCAAAGCGAGTTCGCTCCTGACACCGGATATTTCGTCGTCCGTCTCAAAATTTATTCCACCCCTAGAATGCGCAGTAAATCGCTCATTTTTTCGAGCATAAAATCCGGTTCGTACTTCTCTAAGTATTCCCGTCCTTTAATCGTCCATGCAACTCCTGCCGTTTTCGTTCCCGCTTGTTTTCCCGCTAAAATATCATGATAATTATCGCCAACCATCAACGCTTCTTCCGGCGTTGAGTTCAACAGCTCGAGCGCCTTTAAAATCGGCTCTGGATGCGGCTTGGCATTTTTCACATCATCGAGTCCGACGACGCAATGAAAAAATGGATCGAGCTTCGTCCGCTTCAATCCCATGATTGCAGTCGCATTGATTTTCGTCGTCACGACACCTAATTGAAACCCATTTTTATGCAACGTTTCAATCGTTTCATATACCGTTTCGTATTCTTTCACAAGCGCATCGTGCTGCGCATGATTGAACGCGCGATACGTATCAATCATTTCTTGCACGCGCTCCTCATCAAGCGCCACAAATGTATCATAAAGAGGTGGACCAATAAACGGAAGAACGTCTTCACGCTTATATTTCCCTGGATAATACGTTTCTAACGTATGCAAAAATGATTGAATAATAAGTTCATTTGTATCAATTAACGTTCCATCTAAATCAAATAACACAGTGCGAATGTTCATAAAGCAGCTTCCTTCCTTTTAGTTTGTACAACACGATTCCAAGTAAAACCGACAATCATCGTCAATATAATCGCCGTAATTAAGCGAATCAATAACAGCGGCCAAACAGGAATCCCAAGCGGAACAAACAACAATGTATCTTCCACTACCGCATGGCAGGCGACAAGAAAAAGAAACGCCAGCGTGACATCCCGCTTTGACACCCCGTCTTCTTTTATCGCCTGAATCATCACGCCCGCTCCGTACGCAAGCCCAAATAAAAGCCCTGCCGCGAGCGTCATCGACGTATTTTCTTTCATTCCAAGCGCTTTCGTCACTGGAGCCATCCACCGTGAAAACACATCAAGCCATTTTAAATCTTTTAATAGTTGAATCCCCATCATTAGCGGAATGACAATCATCGCTAATTGAACGATGCCAAAAAACGCTTTTTTGATACCAGCGATGATAATCGCGCTCCAACTCGTTAATTGTTCAACAGAATTGGAAATGAAACCGTACTGGGCAACATCGCTTCCACCTTGCCAAAGGAGATGAATCAAAAAAGCGGACACGATCGCTAAACCAACGCGAACCGCTACTGCTAAAGCGACGTTTACCCCCACTTTCGCCGCAACCGTCAATTCGACAAGCAAATTATGAGAAAACGAAAGCATCACAGCTAAAATAAATACTTCTTTCACCGTTAAATGTAACGTTAATATCGCACCGATTCCTGCATATAAGTTCAAAAAGTTCCCAAGCACAAGCGGAATCGCTGCATCTCCCGGTAAGCCAATCCATTTCATCATGGGCGTAATCATTCGAATGAACCACTGTAAAATCGGTGTATGCTGTAAAACTGTGACAATGATCGTAATCGGAAAAATAATTTTTCCGAGCGTCCACGTCGTCTTTACTCCAACAAACAACCCCTTCTTTAACGTCCCTATCAATCTCCTTCTCCCCCTACGTTTGTTAATCCAAATAGCGCTCCTCTGCTAACCCTTTTACTCTTCTAACAATCCATAGACCGACCGCAATAACAATAAGCGCAATCGACATTACCTGCGCCATACGGAGATGGGCGGTTAACATTAAACTGTCCGTTCGCATTCCTTCGATAAAAAAGCGACCGATCGAATACCAAACCAAATAGCTAAGGAACAACTCACCACGCCGCAAATTCACATTTCGAAGCGCCAGTAAAATCAAAAAGCCGACGAAATTCCAAACTGACTCGTATAAAAACGTCGGGTGATAATATTGACCGTTAATATACATTTGGTTAATAATAAAATCCGACAAGTGCAAGTTTTCGAGAAATTGTCGCGTCACCGGACCACCGTGCGCTTCTTGATTCATAAAATTTCCCCAGCGGCCAATCGCCTGCCCTAGAATAATGCTCGGTGCCGCAATATCGGCCAGCTTCCAAAACGACAAACCGCGCCGTTTCGCAAAGACGATTCCCGTGACAATCGCTCCAATTAACCCGCCGTGAATCGCCAAACCACCTTCCCAAATTTTTGGAATTTCCGAAAGATGTTTCGAATAATAATTCCATTCGAAAATGACGTAATATGTACGCGCACATAGAATCGCAATCGGCACAGCAAATAACACAAGGTCAACGAACGTTTCTTTTGCCAATCCGCGCCGAACCGCTTCTCGCGTCGCGATCCATAATCCAAGAAGCACCCCTGTTCCGATAATGACACCATACCAATAAATTGTAATGGGTCCTACATGTAAAAATACGCGATCTAACGGTTGAATCGTTGTCTCCATTCATTTACCTCCTTTTTATTCGTAATCATGCTCCCCGTCCTCAATGGCATCGGTTAAACGAGCTGAAAATTCTTCCGCTGCGTTCACGCCCATTCGCTTCAAGCGGAAATTCATTGCTGCCACCTCAATAATCACAGCAAGGTTTCGTCCAGGTCTTACCGGAATCGTCAGCTTCGTTAATTCGGTATCAATAATTTTTACTTTTTCCTCCTCAAGACCAAGACGGTCATATTGTTTGTTCGGGTCCCAAAGTTCTAAATCAACTACCAATGAAATGCGCTTATGCGTGCGAACGGCACCAGCACCAAATAATGTCATCATATTAATAATACCTAAACCGCGAATTTCCAAAAGATGCTCAATCAATTCAGGAGCGCTTCCCACGAGCACGCCTTCATCTTCTTGGCGAATTTCCACGCAGTCATCTGCGACTAAACGATGTCCGCGTTTTACAAGCTCAAGCGCCGTTTCACTTTTTCCGACACCACTTTTTCCGGTAATTAAAACACCGACCCCATAAACATCGACTAATACACCATGCACTGCCGTTGTTGGGGCCAATTTACTTTCTAAATAGTTGGTTAAACGGCTCGAAAGACGCGTTGTTTTCATCGACGAGCGCATAACTGGAACAGAATGTCGTTCGGAAGCCTCGATTAACTCTTGCGGAACATCTAACCCTCGCGACACAATAATACCTGGGGTAATGTCTGTACAAAGCTTTTCCATCCGAATTTTCTTTTCCCTCGGGTTCAATTTTTCAAAAAAAGAAAGCTCTGTTTTTCCTAATAGTTGAATTCGTTCTGCAGGGTAATAGGCAAAGTAACCCGCCATTTCAATTCCTGGCCGCGACAAATCACTCGTTGTAATCGGCCGATGCACTCCTTCCGCACCGCTGATTAATTCTAATTGAAATTTTTCAATAATGTCTTTTGTCCGTACTTTCGGCATGTTTGCACTCCCCCTTCTTCATCTTTTCCCATTTTAACACATTCATAAAATGACAGCATAAAAAACGTTCCTCCTGAATGTGGAGGAACGTGTCATCAATCACGCTGCAATGGATCGATAATCGCTTTTTGAATGAGCACATGAAAAAAGGAAAGAACAATCGAGGCAAGAAACGCCGCTCCAAATCCATTGATTTCAAACGCATCTCCCATGATAGCTGCGGTCATCATGAGCGTTATCGCGTTAATAACCAATAAAAATAAGCCAAGAGTGAGAATCGTGACCGGCAATGTAAAAAGAATTAAAATCGGTCGCACAAATACATTCAAAATCGAAAGAATCACGCTGGCTAAAAATGCGGCACCGACCCCACTAAAATGAATCGAATCAAAATAACCATCAATCACCATTAATAAAACGGTATTGACAAAAATACTGATCAACCATTTTCTCATTGGCTAATCACGGAAACATAAAGATTCCATCCTATGACGACAAATCGTTTTTCCACGCGCTACCATCTCCAATTGAGTGTAATGAAATTGAACCTGTTTTCGAATCGGCGTAAATGCGTAACATCGCTTGTTCGCTTTGTTTGCTTGTAAAGCGTACCCATTTTTGTGCCGCTTCGTGTTTTTCCTCAACAATCGCGAGATTCGGATGCTCACAAGACAAGCCGCCGAGGTTCGTTCTTACTTCTCCTTCAAGGCGAGCTTCTGTTGGAACCAGCAATTTCGTGCTTCCTGTCACTGTTTTGCTAACAATCGCCCCTTCTTTCATTTCATTCTCACATACAATCGCACCACTAAACGTACGTAAATGTATGTTTTTATATTTTCCTCTTATTTCAATGGCACCATGAATGTTTTCTGCTTCCATTTCTTCCACCGAACTTTGCAAAAGGGCAATCGAGCCGTTCACCGTTTCCAACTCGGCCTCTTCCACTATCAGACCATGGAGCGTAATCGAACCGTTGACGGTTTTCGCACGTAGCTGTTTTGTTTGCAGCCGCTCTGTGCGAATATCGCCGTTGAATAGGCGCGCTTTTACACTGTGATACGTTGTTTCTGGAAGATACACGATCGCATTTGTCTTAATAAATGGCTTTGGAATCGAAAAACGGCAATACCCATTTTCGATCGAAAAAAATACCTCGCGCGAAAAAGACTGACGCGCTGCTTCCATCGACTCTGCTCTGTATACTTTTGCCTCGCATTCGATACGGATATCCGTTTGATCCCATGGCACTACCTTCACACTGCCATTCGCGATATGAACATCAAGCGTTTGAAAAGAGGCATTGTTTTGCTGAAAAATATGTCTCACTTCAAATGCCGTACCAAAATGAAAATCTAAGTCTTTGATTTTTTTCACCGTTGTATCGAAAAAATCGAATAGCTTTTCTTTCAACGACGACCATTTGACGGAGTCTTGTTTTGTATCCGTAAACTGAACATTGGTTGTTAAAAACGCAGCATCTCCACTCTTCTTTCCTTCCTCTAACTGTTCAAGCAATATGAGCGCTTCTTCTACGGTTAATTTCCCTTCTTTCACCATCTGTAAAATTCGTTTTCTTTCGTCCATTGTCATCCCTCCTGAACGTCAACTTTCTTTTAATACTTTAATCCCTTTGACAATATTCCAAATCACGACGATGAAATTGATGATTCCAGCTATGATCACACCAACAAAAATCATACCTAGAATCGCATCTCCCGTTTGCTGAAAAGCACCAGTAACAAGGGATAGAATTACAAAAAACACGATTGTGAAAAATGGAATGAGATGAGAAACAAACGCTTTTTTCGCATGGTGCTTCACATCTCGTTGGTCCGTTACGAAGTACACAATCATCGGAAAAATAAACCCAGCAAAAAAGATGCTAAAGTAACATAATGAAGCAAGCGCTTTATTCGAGTTCATCACTGTTTTCCCCCTTTGCTTTTTATATACGACACAAACTGGAAAAAGTTTCGCACAAAAAAAGAAGTGCGAGCGTTAAACACTCGGCACTTCTTCGTACATATTTTTCATCCGCTTGCGATCGCGTTCAAGAATCGGCTTTAAATATTTGCCTGTATAAGAGCCTTCCACTTCAGCGACTTCTTCCGGCGTTCCGATAGCCACGATTTGCCCGCCTTTGTCACCGCCTTCCGGACCAAGGTCAATAATATAATCGGCCGCTTTTATGACATCGAGGTTATGCTCAATGACAAGTACCGTATCGCCGTTGTCCACTAATCGTTGTAACACTTTTAATAAGCGGGAAATGTCATCAACATGCAAACCAGTCGTCGGCTCATCTAAAATATAGAGCGTGCGACCGGTAGAACGACGATGCAACTCAGACGCTAATTTCACACGCTGCGCTTCCCCGCCGGAGAGCGTCGTTGCTGGCTGACCGAGTTGAATATAACCTAAGCCAACGTCATAAATCGTTTGCAGCTTCCGCTTAATTTTCGGGATGTTTTCAAAAAATTGGAGCGCATCCTCCACCGTCATCTCTAATACTTCGGCAATGTTTTTATCCTTGTATTTTACTTCTAACGTTTCCCGGTTATAACGCTTGCCATGGCACACTTCACAAGGTACATACACATCCGGCAAGAAATGCATTTCAATTTTAATAATTCCGTCCCCCCGGCACGCTTCACATCTTCCACCTTTGACGTTAAAACTAAACCGTCCTTTTTGATACCCGCGCACTTTCGCTTCGTTCGTCGCCGCGAACACTTCACGAATATCGTCAAACACGCCTGTATAAGTAGCCGGATTGGAGCGCGGCGTGCGACCGATTGGCGATTGGTCAATGTCAATCACTTTATCTAAATGCTCGATTCCTTTAATCGTTTTATGCTCACCTGGTTTTTCTTTGGCGCGATGCAATTTTTGCGCTAACGCTTTATGCAAAATCTCATTGACAAGCGTACTTTTTCCGGAGCCGGACACACCCGTAACGGCAATAAACGTGCCAAGCGGAATTTTCACAGACACATTTTTTAAGTTATTTTCCCGCGCTCCGACAATTTCAAGCCAACGTCCGTCCGGCTTGCGACGCTCCGTAGGAAGCGGAATAAATTTTTTCCCTGACAAGTATTGCCCCGTTAACGAGTTCGGGTCATTCATCACTTCTTCCGGCGTTCCCGCGGAAACGACTTGACCGCCATGAATGCCGGCTCCCGGACCGATGTCAATCAAATAATCCGCCGCAAGCATCGTATCTTCGTCATGCTCAACGACAATGAGCGTATTACCGATATCACGCATACTTTTTAACGTCGCGATCAATCGGTCATTATCGCGCTGATGAAGACCGATGGATGGTTCGTCTAAAATATAAAGCACTCCTGTTAAACGCGAACCGATTTGCGTAGCCAAGCGGATGCGCTGCGCCTCACCGCCTGAAAGCGTACCCGCGGAGCGGTTTAACGTTAAATAGTCAAGACCGACGTTATTTAAAAAGCCGAGCCGTTCAATAATTTCACGCAAAATCATATTGGCGATTTTCATTTCTTTTTCGCTCAAAGATAAGTTTTGGAAGAACTCGAGCGCTTCCGTAACAGAAAGCGCAGTGACTTCGCCAATATGCTTGCCGCCGACTAAAACGGCTAAGCTTTCCTTTTTCAAACGGTTTCCTTTACACGTCGGACATGGCTGCTGCGCCATGTACTTTTCCATTTGCTCGCGAATATAATCGGAGCTCGTCTCGCGATAGCGGCGCTCCACGTTTCGAATGACGCCTTCAAACTCAATGTAATTTTCGCGAACTTGCCCAAAATCGTTTTCGTAACGGAAATAAATTTTTTCGCCGTTGCTGCCGTATAAAATCTTCTCAAGTTGATGTTTTGGCAACTCTTTGACCGGCACATCCATATCAATGCCATAGTGATTGCACACTGCTTCCAAAAGCTGCGGATAATATTGCGAACTTTGCGGTTCCCATGGTGCAATCGCGTGCTCACGTAATGTTAGCTCATCGTTAGGAATGACTAAATCGGGATCGACCTCTAATTTCGAGCCTAACCCGTCACAGTCCGGGCACGCTCCATAAGGGCTGTTAAACGAAAACAGGCGCGGCTCTAACTCGCCAATGGAAAAACCGCAATACGGACAAGCGTGATGCTCACTAAACAATAACTCCTCTTGACCAATCACATCGATAATGACTTTACCATCAGCCAACTTTAAGGCTGTTTCCAGCGAATCAGCCAAACGGGAAGCAATTCCTTCCTTTACAACAATACGGTCAACGACAACTTCAATCGAATGCTTTTTGTTTTTCTCAAGCTCAATGTCTTCCGTTAACTCGCGCATTTCGCCATCAACGCGAACGCGCACATAGCCTTGTTTTTTAATCTCTTCGAACGTCTTCGCGTGCGTCCCTTTTCGCCCTGATACGACAGGTGCGAGAATTTGTATTTTTGTACGCTCCGGATACGCTAAAATCCGGTCGACCATTTGCTCAATCGTTTGCGATGTAATTTCAATGCCGTGCTCCGGACAAACGGGGTGACCGATGCGAGCAAACAACAGGCGCAAGTAGTCATAAATTTCCGTTACCGTTCCAACCGTTGAGCGCGGATTGCGGCTCGTCGTCTTTTGATCAATGGAAATTGCTGGTGACAACCCTTCAATCGCATCGACATCCGGCTTGTCCATTTGCCCTAAAAATTGCCGGGCGTAAGCGGACAGCGATTCGACGTAACGGCGCTGCCCTTCCGCATAAATCGTATCAAACGCAAGCGACGATTTTCCCGATCCGGATAAGCCCGTCAACACAACAAGCTTATCGCGTGGGATTTCTACATCAATGTTTTTTAAATTATGAGCCCTTGCTCCTTTAACGATAATTTTGTCCATTGCCATAAGCTTACGATCATCCTTCCGCTTTTAGCTCTAAAATTAAATCGCGCAATTCGGCTGCTCTCTCGAAATTTAGCGCTTTTGCTGCTTCTTTCATCTCTCGTTCAAGATTAGCAATGAGCTTTTCACGCTCTTTCTTTGTGAGCTTGCTATAATCTTGCTTTGTCTCGTACGTTTCTTGTTCTTCTGCGGCATACGTCGCACGAATGACGTCACGAATGTCTTTCTTAATCGTTTGCGGCACAATGCCATGTTCGCGATTGTACGCTTCTTGAATCGCACGGCGCCGCTTCGTCTCATTAATCGCGATTTCCATTGACTGCGTTATCGTATCCGCATACATAATGACATGCCCATTCGCATTGCGGGCAGCGCGGCCAATCGTCTGGATGAGCGATCGCTCTGAGCGCAAAAACCCTTCCTTGTCCGCATCGAGAATCGCCACAAGCGATACTTCAGGAATATCCAATCCTTCCCTTAACAAGTTAATACCGACTAACACATCGTATTTGCCGATGCGCAAATCGCGAATAATTTCAATCCGCTCAAGCGTTTTAATTTCCGAATGTAAATACGCCACTTTTATGCCAAGTTCTTTTAAGTAATCCGTTAAATCTTCGGCCATTTTTTTCGTTAAAGTTGTGACAAGGGTACGTTCATTCCGCTTGATGCGCTCGTGAATTTCCCCGATTAAATCGTCAATTTGCCCTTGAATTGGACGAACATCAATCGTCGGGTCTAACAGCCCGGTCGGACGAATAATTTGTTCCACCACCTCTGGGCTATGTTCTAATTCATACGGACCCGGTGTTGCCGACACATAAATAATTTGATTGATTTTTTGTTCAAATTCCTCAAACGTTAACGGGCGGTTATCAAGCGCCGACGGCAAGCGGAATCCATGATCCACCAACACTTGCTTGCGCGCCCGGTCCCCGTTGTACATCCCGCGAATTTGCGGCAATGTCACGTGCGATTCATCGATCACAATTAAAAAATCATCAGGAAAATAATCTAACAGCGTGTACGGGGTTGAACCAGGCGGACGCAACGTTAAATGGCGAGAGTAGTTTTCAATACCGGAACAAAAGCCCATTTCCCGCATCATCTCAAGATCATAGCGCGTCCGCTGCTCTAAGCGCTGCGCTTCTAGCAGTTTTCCTTGCTCCCGCAATTCTTTTAACCGTTCTTCTAACTCTTTTTCAATATTTTGAATGGCCAGTTGCATTTTCTCATCGCGCGTAACGAAGTGGGAAGCTGGGAAAATCGCAACATGCTCGCGCTCTCCAATAATTTCTCCCGTTAAGGCATCGACTTCGCGAATCCGATCAATTTCATCACCGAAAAATTCAACACGGATGCAATGCTCATCGCGCGATGCCGGAAAAATCTCAACAACATCACCTCGCACACGAAACGTTCCGCGCTGAAAGTCAATATCGTTTCGTTCATATTGCACATCAACAAGGCGACGTAACAGTTCATCTCGCTCCATCTCCATGCCGACACGCAATGACACAACAAGCTCTCGATACTCTTCTGGTGAACCTAAACCATAAATACATGATACGCTCGCGACAATAATCACATCTCTCCGTTCAAACAAGGCCGATGTCGCAGAATGCCGCAACTTATCAATTTCATCATTAATGCTTGCATCTTTTTCAATATACGTATCCGTTTGCGGCACATACGCTTCCGGCTGATAATAATCGTAATAGCTGACAAAATACTCGACCGCGTTGTTTGGAAAAAATTCCTTGAACTCGCTGTAAAGCTGACCAGCTAATGTTTTATTATGGGCAATAACTAACGTCGGTTTATTCACTTCTTTAATCACATTTGAAATCGTAAACGTCTTCCCGGTACCTGTTGCTCCTAATAACGTTTGATGTTTCACACCATTACGAATTCCCTCTACTAATTTGGCAATCGCTTTTGGCTGATCGCCTTGCGGTTTATAGTTTGAGACTAACTCAAAACGCTCTCCCACATGAAAAGCCCCCTATTCTCATTCATCCTACCTTTCATTGTAACATATAGAAAGAAAAGATGCACAAAAATACGAACCTATATTCGTTCCAAAACAGAAGGTGCCTTCCGAAACAGAAGGCACCTTCCTTACTTCTTCAAATTTTTCACCATTTTCTCCGCATACAAAAACCCAACGGTCGTTGAAACAATATCAGCAAGTATTTCATGCAATTCATCTGTATACCCTTTAAAGTACGAAGCGACTAATAAAGCGACTGTTAACAACGTACCAACATAATGGTTATACGTGACACGCGTAAATAACAACACTAGCAAACATGGCACAATTAATGCAATAATAAACCACATCGTAAAAACCCCTCATTTAGACAGCTTCAGATGTCCATTTTTCTCGCTGCTGCACAAACAGCAAACCTAGCTCATGGTGCTCATCCTCATACAACGCTCCTTGGACAAAACGAATTTCCCCGTTTTCATCCAACACTTCTAGCTTACAAAACGCGCGATTCCGTTGCAATGCCTCATAAAACTCTTCTTCTGTTTTGACAGGCACTCCATTCACTTTCACAATCACTTCGCCAATTTGAAGCGCCATCTTTTCCGCTTTCGATTGCGGAAGGATCCCTAAAATAACAAGACCATGCGTTCGTTGTGAAAAATACGGTGACTGGGAACGATCTTGAACATGTTGCGAAAACGCTAACCACTCTCTCGCAATAAACGCTATCGCCGCGGCGATAATCGCAAGTGGGGTATACCAATCACTTACTACGGCCAGAACGCCGACCACAAACGCTAGCAGCATGACACGTTGCCCCGTGAGGCGAATCGATTGGCGTGGATGCATCCCTTGAACGTGTTGGGAAAAGCCAATCAAAAACGGGACGAGCATGAACGAATACGAATGGTCATGCACTGAAAAAAGCGGCCACCACGAAAACGGAGAAGCAAGCGCATCACCCGGAACCGGGAGCAGCACCGGTACACACCAAAGCCGCTGCGCCCAATGTTCCCCAACGATAAACCCGCGTTTGCTTTTCGTCAATTGCGGCGACGTATTCACTGCCCCATTGCGTAAAATGAGCCACGCTTCCGCCAATAAAAGCAACGCTAACAAGATCGCTAACGCCGACAAATTCATTTCCTCAAGCTTCGGAAAATTTGCCGCAAAAAATGATTTCGTTTCCTCATATCGAGCTAAAAAGCTAGCGATAAAAAAGGTCAACCCAAGCGTGTAAGCAGGCGATAACAACCGCATTTGCAACGTCAATCCAAGCAACACCGTCACCCAAGCGATCAATGTAACTACATCGCGCGGAAGCACAACACCAATACCAATGACTACAAGCGAAATAAGAACACCGACCACAAGACCGCTGCGCCAAAAAAATTTGCTTTCATGAAACGAATCATACACACGAATATGAAAATAACCTCGTTCCTTTTTCACGCGACGCCATCCAACAAAAAGCGCCAGCAATATTCCATAATAGAAAAGAGGCTGTATCCATAAACGACCGATTCCTTTGATCACTTCTAACACCCATGCGGACATTCTCTATCACCTCGCTATATTCACGCTTCTATTAATCTATTTGTTATTCTATCAAATCGTCTTCGTAAATCCTATGACCATCCTTATATTTTTTCAACATTTTTTGGTAATCGTTGACGAATCAGCACTAAATATTCGAGATTACCACTTTCTTTGCCGAATCGACACTAGTTTTGTCTAGTCGAAAGGAAATCAACATTCGATGGAAAAATGATATAACTAAGAAGGAATAAGGAGGAATGAAAAGATATGGAGCTAAAAACAAGTAACGTTGCCAAACGTCTTGGGGTTTCGCCGAAAACGGTCCAACGATGGGTGAAAAAATATAACATTCCGTGCCAAAAAAACGAAGCGGGTCATTATGTATTCGATGCCGAAACGCTCGCATTGCTAGAACAAATTAAGTTTGAGCATGGGGCCGCTCTTGAAGAGTTCGATACAGAAGAAGAAAGCGAAAAAGACACCGTATGCCCAGAAACGTTTTTCGCCACTTACGTCCAACCGCAACTCGACAAACTCACCTCACGCCTCCAACATGCCGAGCGCAAACTCGAACAAAAAGCCGATGAGGTCGTTTCGTTTCAACTACTGCAACACCGCCAAGAAATTGAAGAGCTCACTGCCTATATTCACCAGCTAGAACAACGGCTTGCTCATCTCGAACAAACCAATCACACTCAATCCTCTGATGAAAAAAACAATACGAAAAAGCCGAAACGACGCGGTTTTAGCCGCATTATGAGCTTGTTTGCATAAAATCGTTCCGTTCTCCCTTCTCACTTTGCGATAGCAAGGCGAGAAGGGAGTTCTTTTTTCCTTTAGAGTCCATCGCTCTACCTTTTACTTTTCTTAATGAATTTTTTATTATTTTTTAATGATTTTGCTTTATAATATGAATGCCGTTTTGACCAAGCTCAAACAAAAAGGGGCGGTGAACAATGATGCTAGATGAAAAACAAATAGAGAAAAAAGAACGGAGAGCGATATGGATCGCAATTTTCCTTTTAGCCCTTTATCTCTCTCCGCTTTATATTTTAGGGGAAAACGCTCATATTCGCGTTCATGATAACTTAGACTCGAATATCGCTTGGTATAAGGTGCTCACAAGAAGCGGAGAGTTGTTTGGACCACTGAACGCTACGATTCCACAAATCATTAATGGACTACCGCGCAACGCCTTTGGCACAGAATTTAGCGGTATCGTCTGGCTTCATGCCTTGTTTCCGTCGATGGTAGCATATGCCCTCAGCCAGACGATTACACGAGTGTTCGCCTTTCTTGGTATGTATTTATTATTAAAACGACATTTTGTGAAAGAAAAAGAAACGTATCTCATTCGGGTAGGGGTGGCGCTTGCATTTGCTTTAACCCCTTTTTGGCCGTCAGGCATGTTAAGTACGCTCGGAATGCCACTTGCGCTTTGGGCGTTCTTAAACATTCGCCAGCGGCAAGCTTCATGGAAAGAATGGCTCGTTCTCGCCCTTCTTCCGTTTTATGCAAGCTTTGTCCTTGGATTTTTCTTTTTCCTAACGGCGATGGCGTTACTTTGGTTGCGCGATGTGATCGTGAAAAAACAATGGAATCTCCAATTTTTCGCTAGCATCGCTTTTATGACAGCGGTGTTTCTGGCGATTGAATATCGTCTTGTCTACTCGCTTCTATTTGGAAAAGAGCCGACAAGCCGAAACGAGTTTATGTCTTCGAAACTCGGATTTTGGCACACGATTCGTCTTGTCTTTAAAAACTATTTGCTTGGACATACCCATGTCATGACGTTGCATACATTTATCATTTTGCCAGTTCTGTTCATTGCTTTTTGGTTCGTGATGAAAAACCAAGACTGGAAAACAGAAAAACGATTTGTGTTTCTATTTGTCCTCAATTTCGTTTTATCCGTATGGTATGCGTTTTGGTTTTACAAAGGGTGGCAGCCACTGAAAGAAAAAATTTCATTGCTTAATACGTTTAATTTTGCTCGCTTTCACTTTTTGCGCCCGCTTGTCATCTATCTTGATTTTGCCATTGCGTTATGGATTCTTTGGCAAAAAGGAGAAAAATGGAAACGATTTGTCGTTGTTTCCCTTGCTCTACAAATTCTCTTGCTCGGAGGATTTAATGAAGAAATTCGTTATCGAATCATGGGAACTCCGTCATTTAAAGAGTTTTATGCCGAACATTTATTTAAGGAAATCAAAGACTATATTGGAAAGCCGCAAAGCTCTTACCGAGTTGCAAGTATCGGGCTTCACCCTGCGATTGCGCAATATAATGGCTTTTATACACTTGATACGTATAACAATTTTTACCCTCTTTCTTACAAGCATGAGTTTCGAAAAATTATTGCGAAAGAACTCGATAAAAGTCCGGAACTAAAAGATTACTTCGATCACTGGGGCAATCGGGTGTATATTTTCTCTGCGGAACTAGGCAAGCATTACGGGTTTCGAAAAACGTCTCATAAAAAGATTCACCATCTTGAGATCAACACAGCTGTATTCAAGAAAATGGGAGGACGCTATATCTTTTCTTCTGTTCCGATTATGAACGCAAAAGAAAACGGGCTTGAGTTTATGCGCTCTTTCGAAGACTCGGAATCCGTTTGGAAAATTTATTTGTATAAAGTGAAATAATGTTCAGTAAAGGAGCATTCCTGTTAGAAGCTTTTTTTGGGGACTTGAACAAAAAAAGCCCTCTTGGTATGATTCGGGGGTGTCAAACGGATAAATTGACCCCTAAATTGAATACCAAGGAGGACTATACGTGAATTCTACTCAAAATCACAAAATTAATCAAGTGACCGATCAAACGCTTGTCGTTGGCATGGATATTGCGAAGAAAAAGCATTATGCTTGCTTCGTAGATGTGCGAGGAAGAGAGTTGAAAAAGTCGTTTCCCATTTCTCAATCCAGAGAAGGATTGGAACGGTTGTATCAGTGCATCGTGAAAGCGATGGAGGAATTCGGGAAAACCGAAGTCATCGTTGGTATTGAGCCAACGGGGCACTATTGGCTGAACCTGGCCTATTTCCTTGAAGAGAAGGATATTCCTCTCGTCATGACGAACCCGATGCACGTCAAGCGCTCAAAAGAGCTAGACGACAATCTTCCGACCAAGCATGATGCCAAAGATGCGCTCGTCATTGCTCGGTTAGTGAAAGACGGTCGATTTAGCTATCCACGTATTCTCAAAGGGATGGAGGCGGAACTGCGCGTCGGAGCGACGCTCCGATCCAAACTCGTTGAAGAACAAGGGGCGGTACGAAATCAAATGATTCGCTGGCTCGATCGATATTTTCCGGAGTTTCCGCAAGCCTTTCCGTTTTTCGGGAAAATGGCGCTCGCGGCGTTGGAATATACGCCTTTCCCGTGTGATCTAGTAGGAAAAGAGCTAGAAGAGATTCTCGCCCTGTATCGGCAAAGCGAAAGCTTACAATCGCCTCAAAAGCCGAAAACGATGAAACTGATGGAACTCGCCCACCAATCCATTGGCGTGACGGAAGGACAACAGATGGCCCGTATCGAAATTGCCACGCTTGTCCGCCGATATCGCCAATTGGAAGAAGACATCGAGGCACTGACCCAACAGTTGGTCGAACTCGTTCAAACATCGGTCGAATACGAATGGCTAAAAACCGTTCCGGGCTTAGGCGATGCGACCATCGTCGAACTGTTATCGGAACTCGGGAGTTTTTCTCACTATCAGGATCCACGCCAACTATTGAAACTCGCGGGTCTGACCTTACGAGAACACTCCTCCGGCCAACACAAAGGGCAAAAACGGATTTCCAAGCGTGGAAGAAAGCGATTACGCGCCCTCCTCTTCCGTGTCATGATGCCGATGATCCGTCACAACGAAGCGTTTCGACAGTTGCACGAATATTACACCACTCGGGCGAATAACCCGTTGCGGAAGAAACAATCGATCGTGGTGTTATGTGGGAAATTACTGAAGGTACTACATGCAGTATGCACGAAGCACCAAGCGTTTGATGCGAAGCGAATGATTCAGGACGTGTTCGGTCTCGAACAGACCGCTTGATACCTATAGACTTACGATTCACTAGACAACACAAGGATGACACGGAGAAGCTGGCACGATATCATTCCATTCGACCTTGAGTCCCTAAAGGAGCTTCGCCAGCCTCTGCCTTATGACTAGACCGAACGAAGGAATGTAGGCACATCGATGCTAAGAGACATGGGAGGGTCCGTCATCATAAGTTATGCAGAGATCCATGGTGCATCACATACTCTGTTCCACTACTACCAAATTAAACCAGTAGTAGCAGCGAAGCGTACCCACCCACTGTCATATATACACAGATTTAAGAAATAAAGTTAGAAGTCGTGTCGAAAAATATTTTTTTGACACCCCTGAAACGGCTACAACCGTTGATATATCAACATTTATAGAGGGAGGAATTACCTTTGATACAACAACGATTTGAAAGTAAAAATAACAATCGCGTTTTAATTCCATCAGCAGAAGCAGCGATTGAGCAAATGAAATATGAAATTGCTCAAGAATTAGGAGTACAACTAGGGCCGGATACTACTTCACGTGCAAATGGTTCAGTTGGCGGTGAAATTACTAAACGATTAGTGGCAATGGCACAACAAAAATTGCAAGGTGTACTTCATTAATTCAAGTTTGTGGTTTAGTTCCGCATCACAATGTCTGATCTATCATGTCGCACATTATATATATTAATTGGTACATCACAAAGGTGTGATGTACTTTGTTGTTTTTAGTTCTGTTAAAGATAAATTCTATAAAATAAGTGCAATTTATTATGACACGATATTAGAGAGGGACAGAGCAAACGGCATAGATCCGTACCTGTTAACAGTAGCAGCGATTCAAACTGATATTGAAATATAACAGCTTGTCGACTTTGTCGGCAAGCTGTTTCATATTTCTTTATTTTGGTACATCTCTTATAAAAGAGGTGATACGCATTGAAAAGAAAGCTTATCTGGACTGTGATTTTATTTATCTTGTTTATTACTCTATATTTAGTGGTGTTTCGGACGCGCTCTGTAACATATCAAGGTGAAGATAAGAACTGGAGAATTACTATTCATGCTCATTTAGTGGGGCTCAATGGGAGCTATAACATTAAAATTCAACACAAAGGAAAAGCACCTATAAATGATGTTGACTATAATGTGTACCCGTATCCGAATTATCAAGGAGGACATGTTTTTTTGAATGAAGAAGGTTTTTATTACTGGGAATGTAATGATGATTGTGGGTACTATGATAAGGATGAAGAATTGCTTTTCTTTATAAGTTGGAGAGAAGGGACATCACTGAATGAAAAGGCAAAGTGGATTAAATTAAAAAAAAATAAATAAAGTACCTTCCATCATCCGGAGTGAAGCTTGCTTCATGGTTGGCTAACAAGGAAGGTTAGTTTAATAAATAAGATAAATAGGTAAATGGGATATCAAATCAAAAAAGTTAGTGGCTGCTTATATTGCTGTTTTTATTATTGTTTATAATACCAATGCTTGGAGTTTGTGGGTACCTTCAAGAAATTTGTGTAATGTAAGATAGATGGGATATCTCTGAAATGGATTTAGAATAGAGGCGGGGGGGCTGTTTCCTTCGAATTATATACATTGTATACACTGTAGTGATCGAAAATCAGTCTCTGGCTCTAGCCTTCGTTCAGATACTTTTGAACAATTCTACTGAATACGTTTTTCTGATTTTTCCCATGAAAAAACCCCTTCATAGTAAACAGTATCAACCTTTACTTTTTTCTGTCTACTATAAGGGGATAATATCAAAACCGTGTTATGCCTTTTGTTCGAACAATTTTATGATTTCGATAATGACGTTCGTTGCTTTTATCATGTTATCGACAGAAATGTATTCGTAGCGGCCATGGAAGTTTTCGCCGCCTGTAAAAATGTTCGGAGTAGGCAGTCCCATGTAGGAAAGCTGCGAGCCGTCCGTACCGCCGCGGATTGGTGAGATTTTTGGCTCAATACCTAGGTTTTTCATTGCTTCGTACGCAACATCAACGACTTCTTTGACAGGCTCAATTTTTTCTCGCATGTTATAATATTGGTCTTTGATTTCGATTGTGATTCGCTCTTTTCCGTACTTTTCTTGCAGCTTTGCTGCAATTTCCTCCATCTTTGCTTTTCTTGCTTCAAATTGTTGTCGGTCAAAGTCGCGAATAATATAATGAAGCGTTGTTTTTTCTACATCGCCTTGGAAGGATAGAAGATGATAAAATCCTTCATAGCCTTCTGTATGTTCTGGGGCTTCGTTCGCTGGGAGATGTTCGTGAAATTCCATTGCCATTTTCATTGAGTTAATCATTTTTCCTTTTGCCGTACCTGGATGCACGTTTTTCCCTTTGAACGTGATTTTCGCCTGCGCAGCATTAAAGCTTTCATACTCTAGCTCTCCAAGCGGGCCGCCGTCCACGGTATAAGCATATTTGGCACCAAAAGCCGAGACATCAAATTTATGCGGACCTCTGCCGATTTCCTCATCCGGTGTAAAGGCGACACGAACTTTTCCATGTTTGATTTCTGGGTGTTGAATGAGGTACGCCATTGCTGTCATAATTTCGGCGATTCCTGCTTTATTGTCTGCACCTAACAGTGTCGTGCCATCTGTCGTGATTAATGTATGTCCTTTGTAGTTTGCGAGTTCGGGAAAATCAGTTGGAGAAAGAACGATATGTAATTCCTCATTCAATACGATATCCCCGCCATCATACGATTCCACGAGTTGTGGGTTAACATTAGCCCCAGTAAAATCCGTTGCCGTATCCATATGTGCCAAAAATCCGATCGTTGGTACATCTTTATCGGTATTGGAAGGTAAAGTCGCCATCACATAACCATTTTCATCGACTGTTACTTCTTCCATACCAATTGCTTTTAACTCTTCTACGAGCATCTTCGCAAGCGTCCATTGACCGGGTGTAGAAGGACAAGTATTGCTGTTTGGGTCCGATTGGGTGTCGATTTTCACATACTTCGTAAATCGTTCGATAATTTCGTGTTTCATGAATCGTCATCTCCTCTTGTTATCTTTTTCCTATATATTTTATCACAAAAGTGAAATAGCTCCTATTGAAAGGGGAGAACGAAGGAATTTTAGCAGCTTGTTATTTTTACAGACAGGCAGGAAGCCTATGCTATGGGGGCGGGTATGGCTGGCGGTGTCTTCTTACCTCTGCTGTATATACATATAGGCGGCGAAACTTTTGGGTGAAAAATGCATGTTGATATAAGCGATTCTGACACAACGAAATTTTATTTAATGGCACTATTCCCTTTCTCGATTCAATATAGAAGTGTTATTTTGCGATATAGGGTAAGGGTACACCAAGATTTTACCAATTACGAAATATCGAATCTGTAAAGAAATTTTTTTGCAACGGTTTGGAAAATCTCGACTAGCAAAAAAAGAGGAAAGGTTAAAGTCAGGCGTGTTGATTATCCAATAAAATCCAAAGAGCATAGAAAAAAGAGCGCCTTTCCTATAGAATGTAAGTAACCACACCAACAAACCCAGGAAAGAGGTGCTCTCTATGAACAAGCATACCACACTCCCGAATTTGATG
>JBHGYD010000042.1:0-8544 GCA_041920415.1 Anoxybacillaceae bacterium | reverse complement strand
GGAACGCATCATGGGCGAGATGTGAACGCAAGCATCAATCTCCTTCGGGAAGGGCTTCGATTGTTAGGATATTCTAACTGAACCGCTGGGACGGCGGGGATCGCTTGGTCCATTTCCCTTCGATAGAAGGGATTACCCAAGAATCTCCCACTTCTAAACGAAGTGAAAGTGGGAGTAGTTCAAAGGAGTGTTTTGCAGCTAAAACTTCAAAAGAATTTAAGGATGCTATAAAAGGTATAATCGATGAAGATGAAAAGACTGTTCAAAAATGAACAGTTTTTTTATTGTTTTTATTTACAAATTATTACTCAAAAGTAAATTATTTTTATTATAATGCTTTCTATAGCTAATAAAGAACCATAATAGCTAAAAGAAGCAATTATTTTAGATAAAAAAGACATATGTATTCGAAATGATTAGTAATTTTGATTAAGTGACATTTATTTTGCTATATACCTAGACGAAAAGGGATAATTTTTGTAAAATTATATTAATTAAGAAGAATTAAATTATTTTATTATTTCCGTAAATTCTCAGGGGGGATGTGAGTCGGTGTAGAAGATGCTGTAGTTGAGATAGCTGCATTTAGTTAAGAATTTTACGAAAATTTTTATTAATGGGGGGTAAATTATGAAGAAGAAAAAATTAGCTAGTGTTTTTTTGTCACTTATGATGACAACCGGTCTGATAGCAGGATGTAATGGTGGAACTCAAAGTACTGGAACTAGTTCATCAAGCAATAATGGTGGAGGCGACGATACGATTAAAATCGGTGCTAACCTTGAATTGTCTGGTGGAGTGGCTTCATTTGGACAGTCCATTGCTGAAGGTTTGGAACTTGCGCTCGAGGAAATTAACAAAGAGGGCATTAACGGAAAAAAAATTGAACTTGTTAAAGTCGATAATAAATCTGAAGCAGCAGAAGCTACTAGCGGTGCAATTAAATTGATTAGCCAGGATAAAGTGAAAGCGATTATTGGGGCAGCCACAAGTACCAATACGCTCGCTCAAGTCCAAGTTGCGCAGGATAACAAAGTTCCGTTAATTACACCTACTGGAACGAACCCTACTATTACAAATAAAGACGGAAAAGTAAATGACTTTGTATTCCGCACATGCTTCATTGATCCTTTCCAAGGTACGGTAGCAGCTAAATTCGCGCTCAATGATTTGAAAGTAAAAAATGCAGCTGTACTCATTGACAGTTCTAGTGATTATTCAAAAGGGCTTTCTTCTGCTTTTAAGGAAGCGTTTGAGAAAGACGGAGGAAAGATTGTAGCGGAAGAAGCTTATGTTGCAAAAGACACCGATTTTCGCGCTACGCTTACACGTATTAAATCGGCTAATCCGGAATTTATATTCTTACCTGGTTATTATGAAGAAGTGGGTCTTATTGTGAAACAAGCACGTGAACTTGGCATTAAAGCTCCTATTATGGGCGGTGACGGCTGGGATTCTCCAAAACTTGTCGAAATTGCTGGAAAAGAAGCGCTAAACAATACATTTATTACAAACCACTATTCTTCTGGTGACCCAGATTCTAAAATCCAGAATTTTGTAAAAGCGTTCAAGGCAAAATACAACAAATCTCCAGATGCGTTTAACGCGCTTGGATATGATACTGCGTATTTCCTTGCTGATGCAATCAAACGCGCAGGAGATGCAGATCCAGTGAAAATTAAAGAAGCTCTTGCTCAAACGAAAGACCTCTCTCTTGTATCAGGAACATTGACTCTTAATGAGAACCATGATCCAGTTAAATCTGCAACAATTCTTGAATATAAAGACGGTGAGCAACAATTTAAAACAAAAGTGAATCCATAATACCATAAAATGGTATAAAACGAATAGGGGGCATGTCCCCCTATTCGGAGTTTTAATAGCTTTAAATCTTCAAAATGAAATACTTCCCAAGGAGAGTGCGAATATGGAACTCATTCAACAGCTCGTTAACGGGATATCGCTTGGTAGCATATATGCGCTAATCGCTCTCGGATATACGATGGTGTACGGAATTGTTAGGCTTATCAATTTTGCTCATGGCGATGTGTTTATGATAGGTGCATTTGTAGGATTTTATGCGATTACAAGTTTCCATCTAGGATTCTTCCCAGCGCTTCTATTGGCCATGGTTGTATGTGCTTTATTGGGTGTATTCATTGAAAGAATTGCTTATAAGCCTTTAAGAAACGCTACAAAAATCGCGGTTCTCATCACCGCGATCGGGGTTTCACTCTTTATTGAATACGGAACAATCTATGTACGAGGTGCTCAGCCAGAAGCATATCCTAGTACATTGCTCCCTGATAAAAGTATTAACGTATTTGGCGTGACCATTAGCAGTCAGTCATTATTGATTCTTTGTACTTCGATTGTATTGATGATTTTCCTTCAGTTAATCGTTCATAAAACGAAAATAGGGAAAGCGATGCGTGCTGTTTCTTATGATGCGGAAGCAGCTCGATTAATGGGGATTAACGTGGATAATACAATATCTGCAACTTTTGCAATCGGATCGGCATTGGCAGGTGCTGCGGGTGTGATCTTTGGTATTTACTATATTAAAATTGAACCGCTTATGGGTATTATTCCAGGTTTAAAAGCCTTCGTAGCCGCAGTGTTAGGTGGGATCGGTATTATTCCGGGGGCTATGGTCGGCGGTCTGGCCCTTGGTGTGATTGAATCACTTGTAAGCGGATTTGGATATTCTCTCTGGCGTGATGGAGTGGCCTTTATCGTTCTTATACTTATTCTTATTTTCAGACCATCAGGCCTATTTGGCAAAAACGTAAGAGAAAAAGTATAAGGAGGGGAGGAAAATGATGACAACTTTTAAGCGAATTAATGGATTTTGGATCTCAATTGTGTTAGCGCTCGTGTTTTTTGTAGCGGTTCAGCTACTCATATCAGGAGGAATGCTAAATTCTTTTTATATTAATACTTTGTTTTTTATGGCTATTAATATCATACTCGCAGTAAGTCTTCATTTAATTATTGGTATTACAGGACAGTTTTCCATTGGACATGCCGGGTTTCTTGCCGTGGGGGCATATGCGTCTGCCATTATGACAATGAAACTGCAGATGCCGTTTGCACTTGCTTTACTGGTCGGCGGTGTTGCAGCTGCGGTAGCGGGGCTTTTTATTGGTATTCCTACCCTTCGTCTAAAGGGTGATTATCTGGCAATCGCTACGCTTGGTTTTGGGGAAATCGTACGAATCACACTGCTAAACGTTGATTATGTTGGCGGCGCCAGCGGTATGCAAGTATCTCACCTAACAACTTGGCCATGGGTATTTGCCTGCCTGCTGATCACCATTATTGTCATTGCAAACTTTACAAACTCCACTCATGGTCGTGCCTGCATTTCGATTCGAGAGGATGAAATTGCAGCAGATTCAATGGGGATTAATACAACGTACTATAAAGTGGCCGCATTTGTCATTGGCTCTTTTTTTGCCGGTATTGCCGGAGGTCTTTACGCCCATAACTTTTATATTATTCAGCCGGCGAATTTTGGCTTTTTGAAGTCATTTGATATTTTGATTTTTGTTGTGCTTGGAGGATTAGGAAGCATGTCTGGCGCGGTAATTGCCGCTATTTTGTTGACGGTTGTTTCTACGTTCCTTCAAGATTATCCAGAAACTCGAATGATTATATACAGTATTGTGCTTATATTGGTCATGTTGTACCGCCCAAAAGGGTTGTTAGGTACTCAAGAATTGACTTCATTCTTCAAGTTACGGAAAGCGGTTGAAGGGGGAAAGCAGAGTGAAAACAAACACACCGTTGCTTAAGGCCAATAATGTTGGAATTCATTTTGGCGGCTTGAAAGCATTATCTGGCATAAACATCGAATTAAATGTGGGAGAATTGGTTGGACTCATTGGACCGAACGGTGCAGGTAAAACGACGTTCTTTAATCTGCTGACAGGTGTATATGAACCGACAGAAGGAAGTATTGTACTTGGTAATGAAACGTTAAACGGTTTGGCACCTTACAAAATTACACGAAAAGGGATTAGTCGTACGTTTCAAAACATTCGATTGTTCGGTGAGCTTTCCGTACTTGATAACGTAAAGGTGGCATATCATTCTCTTGCTCGTCATTCCATTTTTAGCTCCATTTTTCGCTGGCCTTCCCATTTTTCTGGCGAGAAAGAAATAGAAGAAAAGGCCATAGAATTTTTAAAGATTTTCAATCTTGAGAGTTTTATGTATGAAAAAGCAAAAAACTTACCATACGGGCAACAACGTCGTTTAGAAATTGCAAGAGCTCTTGCGGCACATCCAAAATTGTTGTTGCTCGATGAGCCCGCGGCAGGAATGAATCCGCAGGAAACTCAGGAACTGATGAAATTGATCGCCTTTATAAGAGAAAAGTTCCATTTAACGATTTTGCTTATTGAGCATGATATGTCTCTTGTGATGGGAATATGCGAACGAATTTATGTGCTTGATCACGGGCAGCTCATCGCGCATGGTACACCTGAAGAGATTAGGAATCATCCGAAAGTGATTGAAGCATATCTCGGCGAGGAGGTGTCATAAATGCTAAAGGTAGAAAGTATCGATGTATTTTATGGAAATATTCAAGCATTAAAAGGTGTTTCACTTGAAGTAAAAGAAGGAGAAATCGTCACATTCATTGGAGCGAACGGTGCTGGTAAAAGCACGCTGCTAAAAACGATTTCCGGATTATTAAAACCGAAACAAGGAGACATTTTGTATCAAGGACAGTCGATTGCGGGCAAAGCGGCACAGATGATTGTAAAACAAGGAATTTCTCATGTTCCGGAAGGGCGTCGTATTTTCGCCAATATGACCGTAGAAGAAAACTTAGAATTGGGTGCTTTTTTAAGGAAGGATAAAAATGGAATTCAACAAGATTTCGAGAAGGTGTATCATTTGTTTCCTCGACTTCATGAACGTAGAAAGCAACTTGCTGGAACATTGTCGGGTGGAGAGCAACAAATGCTAGCCATGGGCCGCGCATTAATGGCGCGTCCGCGTCTCCTTCTGTTAGATGAGCCATCTATGGGGCTAGCCCCTTTACTAGTTAAAACGATTTTTCGGATTATTGAAGAGATTAATTCATCGGGAACAACCATATTGCTAGTGGAACAAAACGCGAATATGGCACTTTCTGTAGCTGATCGGGCGTATGTCATTGAATCTGGTCGTGTTGTTTTATCTGGTTCAGCGGAAGAGTTAACCGCTAGTGAACAGGTAAAAATGGCGTACCTTGGAGGGCATTGATAAAAAACAAGGACTAGTTCCTTGTTTTTTTCTAACATTTTTATTTTATTTTTGAAGTGAAAGAAAATAAATAACCTCCTTGCTTCTTAGTTGAGAAAATAAACATAAACGTGTAAACTGATATTGCATGGATGATGGATTTTATCATAATGTGTACAAGCAACCCATATAATGATCATAAAAGGCATCGCACGGCACGTTGTGTGGTGCCTTTCCTGCATGGTGTAGGGTGAGGAGGAGAAGAGAATGAACAAGAAAACAACGGCAATGTTGATGGCTTTATCGATGTTCGTTGGAGCAGGTGGTACGTATGCCGGCATGCAGTTAGCGGATCGGAATGCGGATGGTAGCACGATGCTCATTCAATCGAAACAGGCCACAGCAACAAAAAGCGAGGAGGAAGAACTAAAGAAAGTCGAGCAAGCGTATGAATTAATTAAAAATCGCTACGTGCAAAAAGTGGATGATCAAAAATTAATCGAAGGCGCCATCCAAGGGATGATTAGTACGTTAAACGACCCTTATTCTGTCTACATGGATGAAGAAACGGCTCATCAATTCAATGAATCACTAGATTCTTCCTTTGAAGGAATCGGCGCTGAAGTAAGCATGGTCGACGGAAAAGTCACGATTGTGGCCCCGTTTAAAAATTCACCAGCGGAAAAAGCAGGACTCAAACCAAACGATCAAATTTTAAAAGTAAACGGTCAAAGTCTTGAAGGGCTTGATTTGTACCAAGCGGTATTGAAAATTCGTGGGAAAAAAGGAACGACTGTCCATTTAGACGTTCTTCGTCCTGGTGTGAAGGAAGTATTAAAAGTGAACGTCGTTCGTGACGAAATTCCAATTGAAACTGTCTATGATTCTGTAAAAACTTACAACGGAAAGAAAGTAGGTTACTTGGAAGTTACCTCGTTCTCAGAAAATACCGCGCAAGATTTTAAAAAGAAATTAACGAAATTAGAGGATGAGAAAATCGATGGATTGATCATAGATGTGCGCGGCAATCCGGGGGGATATTTACAAAGCGTCGAAGAAATTTTGAAACAGTTTATTCCAAAAGATAAGCCGTATGTACAAATTGAAGAGCGTAATGGCAATAAACAACGCTTCTATTCTGACTTACCAGCGAAAAAACCGTATCCGATTGTCGTGCTCATTGACAAAGGTAGCGCTTCGGCTTCGGAAATTTTAGCGGGAGCGATGAAAGAGGCGGGCGGCTATAAGCTCGTTGGCGAAACATCGTTTGGAAAAGGAACGGTTCAACAAGCGATTCCGATGGGCGATGGCAGCAATATTAAACTGACTCTTTATAAATGGTTGACTCCTGATGGGCATTGGATTCATAAAAAAGGAATTAAACCGGACGTAGTGGTGCAACAACCGGAATACTTCCACGCAAGTCCAATTCATACCGACAAAGACCTTGTTTATGATATGAATAATGAACAAATCAAAAGCGCTCAACAAATGTTAAAAGGGCTTGGCTTTGACCCAGGGCGCGAGGACGGGTACTTCAGCAAAGAAACGGTAGCTGCTGTCAAATTGTTCCAAAAAGTCAACAAATTGCCGGTTAATGGGAAAATTGATAAACAAACAGCTGAAGTGCTTGAAACAAAAGTACTTCAAGCGGTTCGTGACGACAAGAATGATGTGCAATTAAAGACGGCAATGAAAGTACTTTTCCAATAATCTAAATAAAATGGGCTGCTCCGTATGCGGATGCAGCCCGTTTTTATTTTGAGAACACAAACCGTTTTTGACCAAGGTAGTTGAGAATGGTATAGAGAGCTGTACCAAATAAAATGGCGACATCGTTTGTATAATGGTACGGTACAACAGGAATGGTTGCCATCGTCCACTCTGCGATTTGTTTCCCGATGCGATAGGAAACAAAATAGCACGTCATGATGACGATAAGAAAGCGAATGGCACTATTGGCAATCGGAGCGTTACTTTGAAAGGTAAAGACGCGATTTAAGATGTAACTCACAATAGCGCCGATCGTGTTACCGATCAACGTCGCCCACCAATAGGAAAAGTGGGCAAGATGGAGAAGCATATACATCGAAGACAGCCCCACCGCCGTGTTCATTAGCCCGACAAGCAAAAAGCGAAAGAAGGGGTGATTCATGATTTTACCCCTTCTTTTTTATGCAATGGAGTGACGAATAGCTCGCGCTCGATTGGCTTGGAGTACAAATTTTCTTCAATCGTAAATCGTGGTCGTCTCTTCACTTCTTGATAAATTTTGCCGATGTATTCCCCAATTAAGCCAATACTCATTAATAGGAGTCCTCCTATAAACCAAATCGAAATCATTAACGATGTCCATCCTAATTCGGCGTGTCCTAACAACTTGACAATTAAGGCGTAAATGCCCGCCGCGCTGCTGAGGAGAAACGAAAGAAAACCGATAAACGTAATGAAGCGAATCGGTGCCACGCTAAACGACGTCATTCCATCAAAGGCAAACGCCAACATTTTTTTAAGCGGGTATTTCGATTCCCCGGCAAAACGCTCTTTTCGGTCGTATAGCACTTCTGTCGAACGGAAACCAAGCAATGGAACAATGCCGCGCAAGAATACATTCGCCTCACCGTAACGGCTTAATTCTTCCAACGCCCGTTTGCTCATTAAGCGGAAGTCGGCATGGTTGTAAACAAGGTTAATGCCGATTTTCTGCATAAAACGGTAAAATCCTTGAGCGGTTGCTCGCTTGAAAAACGTATCTGTTGCGCGGCTGCGGCGCACTCCGTATACAATGTCGAACCCTTCCCAATATTTCACCACAAACTCACGAATGACTGAAATATCATCTTGTAAATCCGCATCAATCGAAATCACGCAATCGGAATATTCTTTTGCTGTTTCAAGTCCGGCAAGAAGCGCTCTTTGGTGTCCGAAATTACGCGATAGTTTTAAACCGGTCACAAATGAGTTTTTTTCGCTTTCTTCTACAATAAGTGACCATGTTCGGTCGCGGCTCCCATCGTCCACAAATAAAATTTTACTTTCAGGCGCAATAAGATTTTCATCTACTAAATTTTGCAATACGGTTGTTAATTGCTTAGCTGTTTCTTGGAACACTTCTTCCTCGTTATAACATGGCACGACAATTGTTAGCACCGGTTTTTTCATTGCTCTTTCCTCCCTCTATAAATGTTGATATATCAACGGTTGTAGCCGTTTCAGGGGTGTCAAAAAAATATTTTTCGACACGACTTCTAACTTTATTTCTTAAATCTGTGTATATATGACAGTGGGTGGGTACGCTTCGCTGCT
>JBHGYD010000037.1:0-22468 GCA_041920415.1 Anoxybacillaceae bacterium | reverse complement strand
GCTCGTCGGGCTCATAACCCGAAGGTCGCAGGTTCAAATCCTGCCCCCGCAACCAATGAAATTGGTCCCGTAGTGTAGTGGTTAACATGCCTGCCTGTCACGCAGGAGATCGCGGGTTCGAGTCCCGTCGGGACCGCCATATGAGACGAACGAAACGGTAATGTTTCGTATTTTTTTATGCCTTTTTTCTGCTTTTGCTTCATTCCCCCTTTTACGATAAACTCATATATAGGCTTATCTGTATATCCTTAGGAATCATCTTCCTAAGGACTTTTTTATACTAAATGTTCGGTCTTCATTTTGTTTGCATCTAACATTGATTATGTTATGCCAATAACCATGTGAAAATCAACGTGTTCATGATTATTGATCGCTGCTGTTGTATGATTGTCTCCCCTTAGCAAACTTGCTTCAAATCGATTTGTTAGAAAAGTGGCAACCATTCATCATAATATGATACAATTTCAAACGCAGGTTATAGTGATGGACGTTATCGTTTCCTCGCTATGTAAAGCCTCTATGTACATGAATAACAAACATTACCCAAGTTAGGTGACGAATGATGAAGCGTTATGAACTCGTTATGCATTCCGCTGAGGAAACAATGCAATTTGCTGCTAAATTAGCGCAAAAATTAAAAGAAAAAGATGTGATTGCTTTAGAAGGAGACTTAGGCGCAGGGAAAACAACGTTTACTAAAGGATTGGCGAAAGGATTGGGAATTGAGCGAACGATAAGCAGCCCTACTTTTACGATTGTCAAAGAGTATAAAGGACGGCTTCCTCTTTATCATATGGATGTATATCGTTTGGAAGATACGTTCGAAGATTTAGGGTTCGATGAATATTTTGACGGTGACGGGGTAACGGTTGTAGAATGGGCACATTTAATCAAACCTCAGCTTCCCGATGAATTGTTATATATTCATCTTTACCATCATGGAGAATTAGAACGTAAAATTGTTATTGAACCGATTGGTAAACGATACGAACAGCTATGTAAGGAGATTATGGAAACATGAAAGTATTAGCGATTGATACATCGAATATCGTGATGGGAATTGCGTTAGTGGAAGATAATGTTGTAAAAGGCGAGGTTATTACGAATATTAAGAAAGACCATTCGACGCGCGTTATGCCAGCCATTCAGTCTTTGTTGGAGAATTGCCATGTCACGGCTAAGGAGCTAGATTTGATTGTTGTCGCGAGGGGGCCCGGTTCCTATACAGGTGTGCGTATAGGGGTAACGATTGCTAAAACGCTCGCATGGACATTAAAAATTCCAATTGTAGGTGTTTCTAGCCTTGAAGTGCTTGCTGCTAATGGACAATTTTTTAATGGTTTCATTTCTCCTTTATTCGATGCAAGAAGGGGACAAATTTATACCGGGCTGTATCGATATGATGGAGATGTGCTAGAATGTATCGAAAGCGACCGAATTGTATTGTCGAGCGAGTGGGCACGCCATCTAAAAGAAAAAAATGAGCCAGTTTTATTTCTTGGAGGAGACTCGGCTTTACATAAAGAAGTGTTGGTGGAAGCACTTGGAGATTTAGCACTATTCGCTTCTGCTTCATTGCAGTTGCCTCGACCAAGCGAGTTGGCGTTTCTTGGGATGAAAAAAGAGCCAGAGAATGTTCACACATTTGTTCCGAATTACGTTCGTCTTGCTGAAGCGGAAGTGAACTGGCTTGCCAAACAGAGGGAGCAATGCAAACATGGAGATTAAGTTTCGTCCCATGACTCTTAATGATATTGATGAGGTACTAACTATCGAAAAAGCTTCTTTTACGCTTCCTTGGAGCAGAGAAGCGTTTTATAATGAGCTTGTTCATAACCAGTATGCCAAGTATATTGTAATGGAGTACAACCATCGCATTATCGGCTATTGCGGTATGTGGGTTGTGATCGATGAGGCGCATATTACGAATGTAGCGGTATTGCCAGAGTATCGCGGCAAAAAATTAGGAGAAGCGTTGATGAGAAAAGTAATGGAAACAGCGAAACAATTAGGAGCAACAACTATGACATTAGAGGTTCGTGTTTCCAATCATGTAGCCCAATCGTTATATCGTAAATTAGGTTTTTTAAACGGCGGTATTCGAAAACAATATTATTCGGATAATCAAGAAGATGCTCTTGTAATGTGGGTGAATCTTAAATGAACAAAGATGTGTATGTACTTGGAATTGAAACGAGCTGTGATGAAACAGCTGCTGCAGTAGTTAAAAATGGAAGAGAAATTATATCGAATGTAGTTGCCTCACAAATCGAAAGCCATAAGCGGTTTGGTGGGGTCGTCCCGGAAGTGGCTTCCCGTCATCATGTTGAGCAAATTACGCTTGTGATTGAAGAAGCAATGAACAAAGCGAACCTATCATTTGCTGAATTAGATGCGGTTGCTGTGACCCAAGGACCTGGACTAGTTGGAGCGCTTCTCATTGGTGTCAATGCAGCGAAAGCGTTAGCGTTTGCGCATCAAATCCCGTTAGTCGGTGTTCATCATATTGCTGGACATATTTATGCGAATCGTCTTGTCACAGAGATGAAATTTCCATTGCTTTCTCTTGTTGTTTCCGGAGGTCATACGGAACTTATTTACATGAAAGAACACGGGATGTTTGAAGTGATTGGTGAAACGAGGGATGATGCGGCTGGAGAAGCATACGATAAGGTGGCAAGGGCATTAAATCTTCCATATCCAGGAGGACCACATATTGACCGACTTGCGCATGAAGGAAATGTGACGATTGATTTACCACGAGCTTGGCTAGAAGAAGACTCGTACGATTTTAGCTTTAGTGGGCTAAAATCAGCGGTCATTAATGCATTGCATAACGCTGAACAACGCGGGGAAAAGATTGATGCAAAAGATATGGCTGCTAGTTTCCAAGCGAGTGTCATCGATGTATTGGTTACAAAAACGGTGAAAGCTGCTCAAGAATATCAAGTTCGCCAAGTGTTGTTGGCTGGAGGAGTTGCTGCGAATCGAGGCTTGAGAGCAGAATTAGAACGAAAGATGGCTGAACTAGAAGGAGTTGAGCTTGTTGTTCCGCCTCTTTCGCTTTGCACGGATAACGCTGCGATGATTGCCGCAGCCGGAACGGTTTTATTTGAAAAAGGAAAACGAGCAGACATGGCGCTAAATGCTAATCCAAGTCTTGAGTTGGAATGAGAGAAGAAAAATCTCCTTGTTGTCAAGGGGGATTTTTCTTTTTTAAAAAAATATCTCATTGTGAATATTATTATCCACAAAGTGTGAATAATGTGGAAAACTATCGTTTAGTTACTAATATCAATGTGTCGTTAATCACAAGATTTTGTGAATATATTTATTAAATTTTGTGGATAATGTGGAAAAATTCGTGAATAACTTTATTTTTAAGGAATTTAGTGTGTAAAAATTTGTGGATATGTCAAAACATCCATAGCCCCTCGTGACTATGGATGTTTGTCAAAATTATTATTGCGATGTATGCAACACTTCCCATTCTTCCATTAACGCTTCCAATTGTTCTTTCATCATTTCATTTTCCTTTGTTAGTTGTTGTACTTTTTCGAGGTCTTGGTATATATCAGGGTTGCATAATTGTTGTTCAATTTCGGCTATTTGTTCTTCTAGTTGACTAATCTCGTTTTCGATTTCTTCAATTCGACGTTTTCGTTGTCGCTCTAGTCTTTTTGCTTCTTTTTCTTGTTCATAACTTTGTTTTACAGAGAATGTCCTCTCGTTATGGCTAGTTGTTTTTCCTTCAGAAGCAAGACGCTCAAGTTCAAGCATTTCTGCCTTTTTGGTGATGTAATAGTCATAATCTCCTAAATACTCGATTATTCCATCTTTTGTAAGTTCGTATACTTTTGTGGCGATGCGATTAATAAAATAACGGTCATGGGAAACGAAAAGGATTGTTCCTGGATAATCAATGAGTGCATTTTCGAGCACTTCTTTACTGTCTAAATCTAAATGGTTCGTTGGCTCGTCTAAAATAAGAAAATTTGCTTTTTGCATCATTAATTTGGCAAGTGCCAATCTTGCTTTTTCCCCGCCACTCAACGCAGAAACGGGTTTTAAGACATCGTCGCCGGAAAATAAAAAATTTCCTAATACTGTGCGAATTTCTTGTTCCGTTTTTAATGGGTATTCATCCCATAGTTCATCGAGAACTCGCTTATTCGATGACAAAATCGCTTGATTTTGGTCATAGTATCCTATTTTGACGTTCGAACCGTAGCGAAATTCACCGCTTTGGAGCGGAAGTTTGTTGACAATGGCTTTTAATAATGTCGATTTTCCGATTCCGTTAGGTCCTACTAATGCGATACTATCTCCTCTTGTAATTCGAAATTGAATGTTGCGAATGATTGGTTCTTCGGCATTGTAGCCGACAGAAACGTGTTCTGCTGTTAACACTTCGTTGCCGCTTTGTCGTTCGATGTCAAATGAAAACGAAGCCGATTTTTCATCTCCGCTAGGTTTGTCGATTCGTTCCATTTTTTCAAGTTGCTTTCGTCGGCTTTGCGCTCGTTTCGTTGTTGAGGCACGAGCAATATTTCGCTGAATAAACTCTTTTAATTTCGCAACTTCTTCTTGTTGTTTTTCGTATAGCTTTAATTCTCGTTCGTATTCTTCAGCTTTTTGTTGTAAATAGCGGCTGTAATTGCCTGTATATTTTTTTATTGTCGTTCTAGATAATTCATACACTTGTGTCACGACTTTATCTAGAAAATAGCGATCGTGGGAAACGATAAGAATCGCTCCAGGATATGTTTGTAAATATTGCTCAAGCCATGTTAACGTTTCGATGTCTAAATGGTTCGTTGGTTCATCTAAGATGAGTAAATCGGGTTTCGTTAATAACAATTTTCCAAGCGCTAGACGGGTTCGCTGTCCACCGCTAAGAGATTGAACCGAAGTTGTAGCATAGTCGTATTCGGAAAAATGTAACCCATGCAAAACGGAACGAATGTCCGCTTCATATTGATAGCCGCCTTCCTCTTTAAACCGCTCTTGAAGAGCATCGTAATCTTTTAGTAATTTTTCGTAGCGGTTATGGTCGGCAATGATGTCTGGGTCGCCCATTTGTAATTCCATCGTGCGCAATTCTTTTTCCATTGCTTTTAGCGATGAAAATACCGTCATCATTTCATCCCATATGGATAGCGTTGAATCGAGACCGCTGTCTTGAGCAAGATAGCCAATCGTGACATCTTTTGGCTTCATGATTTCTCCGCTATCATAAGACATTTCACCAGCGATAATTTTTAGTAACGTCGATTTTCCTGCTCCGTTTCTTCCGACGAGAGCAATTCGGTCTTTGGACTGTATTTCTAGTTTTATATTCGATAAAATAAGGTCAGCACCAAAATATTTGGAAAGTTGATGTACTTGTAAAATAATCATTGTTTTCTCACCTCTCGTTCGACAATAATAGTGTATCGTAAGTTGTTTTACTTGGGCAATAAAACGAGTGAGAAAAGACAGATGAGAAAAAATAGTGTATAGTTTATAAGTGGAGGAGATTTAATTTGTCGTCGTTTACTCACTTTAACGAACAAGGCCATGCGAAAATGGTCGATATTACAGAAAAAGCCGACACGGTTCGAATCGCTATTGCCAAAACAAGTGTGGTTGTGAACAAAGAAATTTATGAGAAAATCTCGAAACGGATGGTACAAAAAGGGGATGTTCTTGCGGTTGCTCAAGTAGCGGGGGTTATGGCGGCAAAAAAGACAGCAGATATCATTCCGATGTGTCATCCGTTAATGTTAAAGGGAGTTGATATTCAGTTTGATTGGGATATAGAAGAAATGCAACATCGCTATCGGTTGCTCATTACTGCAACCGTCAAAACAAAAGGAAGCACAGGGGTCGAAATGGAAGCGCTAACGGCTGCGTCAGTCTGTGCTTTAACGGTTTATGATATGTGTAAAGCGTTAGATAAAGGAATCGTGATAGGTCCAACCTACCTAGTAGAAAAAATAGGCGGAAAATCAGGTCATTATCGACGCAAAGAGAAAGAAGAAAAGTAGCTGGTCAAAGTGAATGTGGGGGATTTATTCATGAGCAATGAACAGCCAAAAATTCCACAGGCAACTGCCAAACGTTTACCATTGTATTATCGCTTTTTAAAAAACTTGCATGCATCAGGAAAGCAGCGAGTTTCTTCAGCGGAATTAAGCGAGGCGGTAAAGGTTGATTCCGCGACAATTCGCCGTGATTTCTCTTATTTTGGTGCCCTCGGAAAAAAGGGGTATGGATATAACGTGAGTTATTTATTGTCTTTTTTCCGAAAGACACTTGATCAAGATGAAATAACCGAGGTAGCACTAGTCGGAGTCGGGAACTTAGGAACCGCGTTTTTAAACTACAATTTCACCAAAAATAACAATACAAAAATCGTCATGGCCTTTGATGTTGACGAGTCGAAAGTAGGTACGGAAGTAGGAGGAGTTCCTGTTTACCATCTTGATGAGTTAGAGGAGCGTCTTCATGATGGAATTTCAGTAGCTATTTTGACGGTACCTGCTCATGTAGCGCAATCGATTACAGATCGTCTTGTTCAAAGAGGAATAAAAGGAATTTTAAATTTCACTCCCGCTCGATTAAATGTACCGGAAAACATTCGTATCCATCATATTGATTTGGCGGTAGAGTTGCAGTCATTAGTTTACTTTTTGAAAAACTACCAATCTGAATGAAAAGGGAATGAATCATGAATGAAATATTTGCTTATTTTGCTTGTCATTGTATTATTATTTGGGACGAAAAAGCTGCCTGAGTTAGGGAAATCACTTGGTCAATCATTACGGGAGTTTAAAAATGCCACAAAAGGGCTAGCCGATGAGGATGAAGAAAATAATAAAGAAGCCTAGTTGATGATGGTAGGATGATTCTATATGAACGATAAAGAAATGTCAGTATACGAGCATTTAGGAGAATTGAGAAAACGGCTCATTATTGTTATCATCTTTTTTGCCATTGCAATGATCGCTAGTTTCTTTCTAGTAGAACCAGTCATTTTGTATTTGCAAAAAGCGGATGAAGCAAAAGAGCTGACAATGAACGCGTTCCGGTTAACCGATCCCATTAAAATTTATATGCAGTTTGCGTTTGTCATTGCTCTTATTATGACAGCGCCTGTTTTCCTTTATCAGCTATGGGCGTTTGTTAGTCCTGGCTTATATGAAAAGGAGCGAAAAGTGACGCTCAGCTATATTCCTTTATCGCTCTTTTTGTTTTTCTGCGGGGTTGGCTTTGCCTATTTCGTTTTGTTTCCATTTGTTGTTCGTTTTATGCAAGATTTAGCCTCCCGCCTTGGTATTCATCAAGTCATTGGTATTAATGAGTATTTTCAATTTTTGTTACAGCTCGTTTTGCCGTTTGGTCTTTTATTTCAATTGCCGGTCATCGTTATGTTTTTAACGCGGCTAGGATTAATTACCCCTATGTTGTTATCGAAAGGGCGCAGATATGCTTATTTGATTTTATTAATTGTGGCGGCGATTATTACACCTCCAGATGTGTTATCGCAAATGATCGTCATGATTCCACTTTCGATTTTGTATGAAGTAAGTATATGGATTTCAAAAATCGCCTATCGGAAAGTACTTTTAGCACAACAACAAGAAAACCTCCCGTAAATGGGAGGTTTATTTGTTCTGATTTCTTATCCTAAAATAGAAAGCGAACATACGTAATGATACGCCAAAATCTAAGGTGGCCATTACCATTAAAACAATCGTAGAAAAGTTCCAAATGCTTTCATGAGCACTTTCAATCGCTAAATATGTAAATAATGTTCCCATTAAGAAGTAGAAAAATGCAATATTCAACGGTGAAGTCCTCATCTGTTAAAAGCCTCCAAATATAAAATGCATATGTTCCGCTTCTCTCATCACTTTTTCAATATAATCAGCGAAAACTGTTTGCATCATCACGACAAACGTATTCATAGCAACATGGGCAAAGATTGGCACGAAAATGCGTTTTGTTTTTGCATAGAGAAAGGCGAAAGTCAATCCCATAGCCGAGTACAATAGGAGATGCTCCAACTCCATATGAACAACTGCAAATAGTAATGAGCTTACAATAGCAGCAATAAAGAAATTGTATTTGTTATAGAGCGAACCAAAAATGATTTTACGAAAAATGATTTCCTCTAAAATGGGTCCGATAATGGATGTAACAATCACAAGTGATGGCGTAAGCCGAATGATTTCAACAATTCTCTTGGTATTTTCAGAGCCCATTTCGATTCCGAGTAGGCGCCATTCAATATTGGCCGCAATGCTCTGGGCAAATAAGGCTAAAAAGAATCCACCAATCGCCCACATACATGCGACAGAAAAAGGAACGCTGTGGCGAGTGTGTCGTTGTTTTATATCATCTCTTAGGAAAAAGAGAATAATGAAGAAGGTGATGGAAAAACTGATTACCGCCCAGTAACCAGAAGCAACTTCTGTGGCAGCATAGTTGTTCGGTGAGTGAGATCCCACTCCGAGAAAAAGTAACAACGGTATTCCCACTACACTTGATAACTGCATAATCACATATGCAATGATGACATACCAATATTGCCGTTTCAATGGAGATTCTCCTTTGCTAAAAAAATGGTGATGCTTCTCGTATTGTAGCACATCTTCGTGCAAAATCATTACAAAAAAGATTGGCAAAGACGGTTTAGATTCGTAAGAATGTGACATAATTGAAAAGGGTGTGTTTAAAATTGTGCAATTTTTTTTCATTTCCTACTTGCAAAAAAGAAAGAAGTTCATTAATATTATAAGTGTGTTAGCACTCGATGTTAATGAGTGCTAATAAATCGGTATAAAAAATTATTGTTGAGGAGGTTGTTTTCCGTGTTAAAGCCATTAGGTGATCGCGTTGTCATTGAGCTAGTTCAGACAGAAGAAAAAACTGCAAGCGGTATCGTGTTACCAGACACTGCGAAAGAAAAACCTCAAGAAGGAAAAGTAGTAGCTGTTGGTACAGGCCGTGTACTTGACAGCGGTGAACGCGTAGCTCCAGAAGTAGCTGTAGGCGATCGCATCATCTTCTCAAAATATGCAGGTACAGAAGTAAAATACGAAGGAAAAGAGTACTTAATCTTACGTGAAAGTGACATTTTAGCTGTAATTGGTTAATCGTTAGGTACGGCTTTTATAACATAGATACTCAAAAAATACTTAATCATTACATTAGTTGGGGAGGTAATGGTTCATGGCAAAGGAAATTAAGTTCAGCGAAGAAGCTCGTCGCGCGATGTTACGCGGTGTTGATAAATTAGCTGATGCAGTAAAAGTTACGTTAGGTCCAAAAGGCCGCAACGTTGTATTAGAGAAAAAATTCGGTTCTCCATTAATTACAAATGACGGTGTAACAATCGCAAAAGAAATCGAATTAGAAGATCCATTTGAAAACATGGGTGCGAAGCTTGTTGCTGAAGTAGCAAGCAAAACAAACGACGTTGCTGGTGACGGTACTACTACTGCGACTGTATTAGCTCAAGCGATGATCCGTGAAGGCTTAAAGAACGTAACAGCGGGCGCGAACCCAATGGGCATTCGCAAAGGTATCGAAAAAGCAGTTGCTGTTGCGGTTGAAGAGTTGAAAGCAATCTCTAAACCAATCCAAGGTAAAGAATCTATCGCTCAAGTTGCTGCGATTTCTGCCGCTGACGAAGAAGTAGGTCAATTAATCGCAGAAGCAATGGAGCGCGTAGGTAAAGACGGTGTTATCACATTAGAAGAATCTAAAGGCTTCACTACTGAGTTAGATGTAGTAGAAGGTATGCAATTTGACCGCGGTTACGCTTCTCCATATATGATTACTGATACAGAAAAAATGGAAGCTGTATTAGAAAATCCATACATTTTAATCACTGACAAGAAGATCTCAAGCATTCAAGACATCTTACCTGTATTAGAGCAAGTTGTTCAACAAGGCAAACCATTATTAATCATCGCTGAAGACGTTGAAGGCGAAGCGCTTGCTACATTAGTAGTAAACAAACTTCGTGGTACATTCACAGCTGTAGCTGTTAAAGCTCCTGGCTTCGGTGATCGTCGTAAAGCAATGTTAGAAGACATCGCTATTTTAACTGGCGGTGAAGTCATCACTGAAGAATTAGGTCGCGACTTAAAATCTACAACAATCGCATCACTTGGTCGCGCTTCTAAAGTTGTTGTTACAAAAGAAAATACAACAATCGTTGAAGGTGCTGGCGAATCTGATCGCATCAAAGCTCGCATCAACCAAATCCGCGCTCAATTAGAAGAAACTACTTCTGAATTCGATCGTGAAAAATTACAAGAGCGCTTAGCAAAATTAGCAGGCGGCGTAGCGGTAATCAAAGTTGGTGCTGCTACTGAAACTGAATTAAAAGAGCGCAAATTACGCATTGAAGACGCTCTTAACGCTACACGTGCAGCAGTTGAAGAAGGTATCGTAGCAGGCGGTGGTACTGCATTATTGAACGTATACAACAAAGTTGCTGCAATCCAAGCTGAAGGCGACGAAGCGACTGGTGTGAAAATCGTTCTTCGCGCTATGGAAGAACCAGTTCGTCAAATCGCTTACAACGCTGGTTTAGAAGGTTCTGTTATCGTTGAACGCTTGAAAAACGAAAAACCAGGTATTGGCTTCAACGCTGCTACTGGCGAATGGGTTGACATGATCGAAGCTGGTATCGTTGACCCTACAAAAGTAACTCGTTCTGCTCTTCAAAACGCAGCTTCTGTTGCCGCTATGTTCTTAACAACTGAAGCAGTTGTTGCGGACAAACCAGAAGAAAACAAAGGCGCAGGAATGCCTGACATGGGCGGAATGGGCGGCATGATGTAAGGCTTTTGAGCCTTTCATTGGAGAAATAGCTACGGCTATTTCTCCCCCATTTTGAGAAGTAGTCATGTAAATAATTTATATCAATAGCAATAACCACTTCCTATAAAAATTTAGGGAGTGGTTTTTTGTTGTTAAAATTCGCTTATCAAGACTTTTGGGATGACAGGCGCTTCAAGAACACGACTAAGACGAATATCAAAAATTATGAAATGATTTTAGGGAAATTTGTGGACTATTGCATTGAGAAACAACCTCTATCTCGTTCTTTTAAATGATTATCAAACGCCTCTTGAACCTTATCCTTCTTGGGTGAAACAATTTTTCCCTTAACCTGCTTTAACGTCGCTACTATAAGAATGCTAACAATCACTAATAAGAACCATGAACTCACCTTTCCTAGATGAACGAGACTCCATGCATCGGTTTGGTTTGGATATTCCCAAGCTCCAAAGAACGTTGCGATATTTTCGGCTATCCATATAAAAAATCCGATGAGCACAAAAGAAAGTGCGAGTGGCATACGGTAACGAGTTCCATCAACCTCGAATGTGACCCATGATTGCCAAAAGACGATAATTACAAGTCCAGATAACCACCAACGAACGTCAATCCAATAATGGTGGGTGAAAAAATTCAAATAAATCGCAGCTGCAAGAGGTACAACTACCAAAAACGGTGGCCAATTAACCAGTTCAACCTTAAACCTCCTCCACGCCTGGCAAAGATAACTCGCTACACTTGCGTACATGAATCCACTATACAAAGGCACTCCAAAAATTTTGAAATATCCTTCCTCTGGATAAGACCAGGAGCCCATATGTACCTTGAAAAGTTCAAGAGCAAGTCCAATAAGGTGGAACAATGTGATAACCTTTAGTTCATCCCGTGTTTCAAGCCCAGAACGCACCATCCACCACTGCATCAGAAGGCAGATGATGAGCAGCCAGTCATACCGTGGTAGGAAGGGAAGTGGCACGATTTGCGTAAAAGCCAAAGAGGCAAAAATAACGACAGGAAACAAACATGATAGGGCCTGCTCCCAACCAAAACGAACGAGTTGTTTTAGTGCTCTCATGATTTGTGCCTCCAAAGGTTTTTTCTGAATATATGTAAGTCCTGCTTAGTATAGTAGCTAAATAGATTTAGGGTTATGTACATAGGTTCACCGCCGAATAATTTCTTTTATTTTAAAAGGCTATTTAAAGAAGATTTATATCATCTAATGCCTTTTTATTTCCAAAATCCTTAGAAACATTATGAATGGTTAAATTCATGAGTAACTCCCCTTTTATAAATTTGATTCATTTGATAATGGATATTATTACAGCAATGATAGAAACTCAAAATATCATGGTGGAATAGGAGATTGCCAACGTAAAAATTAAATGTTAACCCTCCTACTACCACCATTTTTGAAAGGATTATTACTTATAAAAAATGTCAACAATAACATCCTGTAAAATATCCCCACTTTATTATCCTTGAGTGTCTTCGTCACTTTTGTATTCTAAAATATCTCCAGGCTGACATTCTAAAGCCTTACAAATCGCATCTAAAGTTGATAATCGAATCGCTTTTGCCTTTCCATTTTTCAATATAGAAAGATTAGCCATCGTTATTCCAACCCTCTCCGAAAGTTCTGTAAGGCTCATTTTCCTTTTAGCCAGCATTACATCAATATTGATTATAATTGCCATGTTATTCACCTCAGATCGTTAAATCATTTTCTGATTTTATATCTATGGCTTCTTGTAAAAGCCTTTGGAGAACAGCAGCAAAGACTGCAATAATCGTTGAAGCAAAAATAATGCCCAATCCGATTAGCATGATACCTGGGGCGTCGTCTAACTCCGCCGAGATATAGAAGAATGGCATACCAACCACATATAAGCCACTGATTGTGATTGCACAATATTTTATATTTTTTAAAGCTTTTACAGATAATTCCGAGAAAGCTTTGTTCTTGTCAATATAGTTTAAAAGTTTAAAAGCCTGATACAACGCAACGAAAAACGGTATCACTGATACATACATAATGATTAAAATGGGATATAGTATATGGGCATAATCTGGATTTACTGAATTATTAGCTAACCAAGGCAACCCAAATATACATAAAGCAAGAACTGGAGTTCCGATAATAAAAACAGCTATTTTTAAAAACAATGTTGATCCTTGTTTCATAAAAAGCACCTCACTCATTTATTGTTAATTTGATTTTAATACGCGTTTTATCGTTTTACAATAAATTATTATTTATTTTTATTATATTTTTATTGTTTTATAGAAATATTCTTTTAATTTTAGACAAAGATAAAAAGCATTCCTCATTACAAAGAAATACTCTATAACTTTAAACTATTCAATTTACAACTTGTTCAACTAACCTGTAATGTTAGTTTAAGTACATGAAGCTGCACGGGATAGTTTAGTTATCGGAATCAAGTAAATATAAAAGGGGCTGTCCAAAAAGTCAGTTACCCTGACTTCTTGGACAGCCCCCTTTTTTCTTGTATTAAGAGGATTTTTGATATAATTTATTGAATATGAAAAATAGTCTGATAATATACAGAGGAGTTTGGAAGTATGATGAAGAATGAATCGTTACAGCCAATTGTTGCGAATGTTGTAGAAAATATTGAAAAAGTAATTATTGGAAAACGGGATGTCACAACATTAAGTCTTGTTGCTTTGTTAGCCGGAGGACATGTGTTATTAGAAGATGTTCCGGGAGTAGGAAAAACGATGCTTGTTCGTGCGTTAGCGAAGTCAGTGAATGCCCATTTTAAACGCATTCAATTTACTCCTGATTTGCTGCCAAGCGATGTCACCGGCGTATCGATTTATAATCAAAAAGAAATGCAGTTTGAATATAAACCAGGTCCGATTATGGGAAATATTATTTTAGCAGATGAGATTAACCGTACATCGCCAAAAACGCAGTCGGCGTTGTTAGAGGCGATGGAAGAAGGAAATATTACGGTCGATGGAGTGACAAGGCCGTTACCGCGTCCGTTTTTTGTTATGGCGACACAAAACCCGATTGAATATGAAGGAACGTATCCGCTACCAGAAGCACAGCTTGATCGATTTTTATTGAAAATGAAGATGGGATACCCTACTTTTTTAGAGGAAATCGAAGTATTAAGCCGGGCGGAAAAAGTGCCGCCGATTGACGAGTTGCAGCCGGTGATAACGGTTGAGGAATTGCTTTCGTTACAGCAGAAAGTAAAAGATGTGTATGTGGATGAAAGCATCAAGCGATATATTGTTGAAATCGTGCAACGAAGCCGCTCGAATTTGTCTGTATATTTAGGGGTTAGTCCGCGCGGGTCCGTAGCTTTAATGAAAGCCGCTCAAGCCTATGCGTTTATGTATGGACGTTCGTTTGTGATTCCAGATGACATTCAGTTTTTAGCACCATATGTGTTGTCACATCGGATTATTTTAAAACCGGAAGCGAAATTTGATGGGGTTGCCGCTGAAGATGTCATTACTCAAATTGTTGCACGGACACCAGTGCCTATTCAGAGGTAGTGAATACATGATGAAAAAGCAAATACGGTTTGTGCGTCAAGTCGTGATGATCATTTGTTTATTTGGTGTTCTTTTTTCATATGCGATGTTTCAAGGCGGCTTTGTTAGCTGGTTTTTGTTTTATAGTTTTCTTCCATTTGGGTTATATTCTCTTGCTGTTGTTTTTTATCCTCTTCGCGCGATGAGAGTAGAGCGGACATTGAATCAGCCACAATATCATGTAGGTGACACAGTCGTTGCCACTATTCAAATCAGAACTCCTTTTTTCTTTCCAATTATGTATATCTTGTTAGAAGATGAGTGGCCGCAGTCGTTACAACAAGGGTATCGAAGTCAAAGTGCCAAAACGATTGTATCGCCTCTTTGGCAAAGAACGTTTTCGTACACATATACATTACGTGATTTGCCGCGTGGGGAACATGTTTTTTCAACGATTCGTTTAAAAATGATCGATTTTTTTGGATTCGTTTCAAAAGAAGCGACATTTTCCGTGGAAGACACGATTCTTGTGTATCCTCGTTATATCGAAATGAGTTATCGAAAAATGGGACAACGGTTTGATCAAGGAGTTGCAGCTTCTGCGATTCAACTTCATCGCGATACGACGATGGCGGTTGGTGTTCGAGAATACGCACAAGGGGATCGATTTTCATGGATTCATTGGAAAGCGTCGGCACGAAAAAATGAGTTGATGACAAAAGATTTTGAAGAAAGACAAAGCGAGGATATGATTGTGTTTCTTGACCGTACCCCGACACCGCTGTTTGAAGACATGGTTACATTTACCGCCTCCTTCATTCGTGCGGCAATTAAAAAAGGAGTACAAACAGGATTCGTATCCATTGGGGGCGATCGTGTGATATTCCCTGCTAGAAATGGAGAGGAGCATCTTCAGCGGCTTTTTTATCATCTAGCGAAAGTAACATGCGACAGTAACGAGCCTTTTGCGCGAATCATTCATAAAGAGATAATGCAATGGCCGCTTGCCTTTTCTTTTTGTTATGTCACTTCACATTTGAATAAAGAAACGGCGTCTGTAGTAGGGGATTTGGCAACACGAAATCGCCATGGTGTTGTTTTTCTTATTAAAAAACAAGAAAATCATGTATCGAAAGAGGAACGAGAAATGATCGAACAAATAAGACGAAAGGGAATTGTGACAATCATAACCGCACAACGAAATTTTGCTAATGCCTTACTTAAAGGTGGGAAATAAACAGTGGTTTACACTAAACAAAGTATGAAAGCGCTTGTTTTGTATGTATTTGCGTTTTGGCTTTTATGGGAGTGGCTTATTCCGCTTGAAACGGTTTCAGATACAAGAAATATCGAAGGGTTTGTCGTTTTTGTTGCTCTTTGTTTTCTTCTTTATTTTTTGCGCACCCCTTTTTGGTTAGGGGCTTTTTTAAAAATTGGTTATATTGTGTATGCTTTACATCTGTTATTTTCTCAGTCAATACTTTCCCTTTTGTATGAAATTGTTCATCATATTCCTATTATTATCCGTTTTCGTTGGACAGAAATGACCAACCCTTTTCGCAGTTTTTTATTTTTCTTGTTGTTATGGATGATGACGTATCTTGTACGATATTGGTTATTTGTACAAAAAAGATTATTTCTTTTTTACGTGATGACCGTAACGTATGTTGCTGTGCTTGATACGTTTACGGTGTTTCATGGGAACGGAGCTATTGTTCGGTTAGTTGGATTCGGTTTTTTTCTGTTAAGTTGGCTTCATTATGAAAAGTTACATGGCAAAGAAAATGGAGCGATGCAGAATCTAAGATGGCTTTGGACATGCATTAGTGTTATTTGTCTTTCGTTGTTCGTTGGTTATATAGGACCGAAATTCGGCGCGCAGTGGCCGGATCCTGTGGCCTTTGTCAAAAGCTATGCTCAAGGAACAGGAGAGGAAAAAAGTAATTCCTCTATCAAAAAGATTGGTTATGGAAATAATGATTCACAATTAGGGGGACCATTTATCGCTGACAATACGGTTGTTTTTACGGCAGAAGATCGACAACGGCATTATTGGCGTGTAGAAACAAAAGATATTTATACAGGAAAAGGATGGGAAGTAACCGATCATGTTCAGGTGAAAACATTTGAAAAAGAAAATACCGTGCATCAATGGTTTGAGGATAACGTGAAAAAAGAGACGTTCACTGCCAAAGTAAGCACGTCACAACAATATTCTTATTTAATCTATCCGGAAGGGTTAAAAGCGGTTCATGTTCCGCAAGATGTTGTGTTTCGCTTACAAGCCAGCAACGAAAAAATTTATCCAACTGATCGCGAATCATACATAGTACCTTTACAAGAGTATGAACTTACGTATGAGTATCCGACGTTTTCTGTTGATCAATTGAATGCCGCTCCTGTTGTAAAAGATGAGCAACTATTAAAACAATATACCCAACTTCCCTCAAACTTACCAAAAAGGGTTCGCGAATTGGCCCAACGAATTACACAAGGAAAAACGACTCAATATGAAAAAACAAAGGCGATTGAACAATATTTTAGCTTGAATGATTATTTTTATGAAACGAAAGATGTTGCGGTTCCGGGAAAAAATGATGATTATGTTGACCAGTTTTTATTTAAAACGAAAAAAGGATATTGCGATAATTTTTCAACGGCGATGGTCGTATTGCTTCGTTCCGTCGGCATTCCGGCTCGCTGGGTGAAAGGATATACATCCGGGGAGTTCGTGGACACAACAAAGGACGAAAAAAATGTTTATGCGATTACGAATAATAATGCTCATTCATGGGTAGAAGTATATTTTTCGGGAATAGGATGGGTTCCGTTTGAGCCGACACAAGGATTCAGTAATCCATATCGTTTTATGGAGCCAAAATCTCAAACTGTGCCAACGCCAACACCACAACAGACGCAACCGGAACAAAAGCGAACACCACTAAAGGATGTGTTGAAGCAGGAAAACACCCCGTCACCAAGCGTAAAAGACAAACTAACTTCCTTTTTTGCCTTTTTATCATTGAAAGAAATAACGATGGTGATGCTTGTTTTACTCGGTATTGCTTTACTATTGTATAAAACGAGACGAAAATGGTGGCCATCTATCACGCTTCTATCGTTCAAATATAAGCGCGGTGATTACGTTTTTATCAAGGCATATCTTTCATTGTTAAACCATTTGGACGATTATGGATTAAAGCGAAAAAAAGAACAAACATTGCGCCAGTATGCTTCTTATGTCGATGAATGGTTTGGAACGAACGAAATGAGCCAACTTACGCTTTTATACGAAAAAGCGGTTTATCAAAACGAAGCAGTGAACATCGAATGGGAGAAGATGAAAGAATTATGGGAAAATTTAATAAAAAAGACTGCATCTTGACCGTCGTCAGAAAGAGTTGATAGAATGGATTAAAATTTAATACGATGCACCATACCTTCATATATCCTCGATAATATGGTTCGAGAGTCTCTACCGGGTCACCGTAAATGACCCGACTATGAAGGCAGATCATTCTATTTTTACGAGTTCAACTAGAATTCTGCCTTGATCCATGAAGGGGTAATTCTAGTTTTTTATTTTGTAATGAGGTGATGAGATGCAGGGAAAACAAGAAATGATTGTTGTCTTGGATTTCGGTAGTCAATATAACCAATTAATTACTCGCCGCATTCGCGAGTTCGGGGTATATAGCGAATTGCATCCGCATACGATTACCGCTGAGGAAATTCAAGCGATGAATGCGAAAGGAATCGTGTTTTCGGGTGGTCCAAATAGCGTTTATGATGAAAATGCGTTTACTTGTGACCCTAACATTTTTGAATTAGGATTACCAATTTTAGGTATTTGTTATGGGATGCAATTAATGACGCACCACCTAGGTGGAAAAGTAGAAAAAGCGACACATCGTGAGTATGGAAAAGCAACGATCAATGTTCAACGTACATCAACGTTGTTTGAGCGTCTCCCGAATGAACAAGTTGTTTGGATGAGCCATGGTGATTTAGTGACTGCTCCACCGGAAGGATTTTCGATTGATGCGACAAGCCCGTCTTGTCCGATTGCAGCGATGAGCGATGAAACAAGAAAATTTTATGCGGTTCAATTCCATCCGGAAGTGCGCCATTCCGTATATGGAAATGACATGTTGAAAAATTTTGTGTTCAATGTGTGCCAATGCAAAGGCGATTGGACGATGGGCAGCTTTATTGATAATGAAATTCGCAAAATTCGTGAGCTCGTCGGCGATAAAAAAGTGCTTTGCGCGTTAAGCGGCGGCGTTGATTCTTCTGTCGCGGCGGTGCTTGTTCATCGGGCGATTGGAGACCAATTAACATGTATTTTTGTTGACCATGGATTGTTGCGTAAAGGCGAAGCGGAAAGTGTTATGAAAACATTCCGCGAAGGATTCCATATGAACGTCATTAAAGTGGATGCGAAAGAACGTTTCCTCAACAAATTAAAAGGTGTTTCCGATCCAGAGCAAAAGCGAAAAATTATCGGAAATGAATTCATTTATGTGTTTGATGACGAGGCGGCAAAGTTAGAAGGCATTGAGTTTTTAGTACAAGGTACGCTTTATACGGATATTATCGAAAGCGGAACAGCCACGGCACAAACGATTAAATCGCATCATAACGTCGGCGGTTTACCAGAAGATATGAAATTTAAGTTGATTGAACCGTTAAACACATTATTTAAAGATGAAGTACGTGCGCTTGGAACGGAATTAGGGATTCCAGATGAAATTGTATGGCGTCAACCATTCCCAGGTCCTGGATTAGGTATTCGTGTGCTTGGCGAGGTAACAGAAGAAAAGTTAGAAATTGTGCGTGAATCTGATGCCATTTTACGCGAGGAAATAAAAAAAGCAGGACTTGATCGGGAAATTTGGCAATACTTCACCGTGCTTCCTGATATCCGTAGCGTAGGTGTGATGGGAGATGCACGCACATATGATTATACGGTTGGAATCCGTGCTGTGACGTCGATTGATGGTATGACAGCAGACTGGGCACGCATTCCATGGGACGTATTGGAAGTAATCTCCACACGGATTGTGAACGAAGTACCGCATGTGAACCGTGTAGTGTACGATATCACAAGTAAGCCGCCAGCAACAATCGAATGGGAATAATATTATAAATACGAACAAAAACGAACATTTTTATAAAAATGTTCGTTTTTTGTATTGACGGGTATCTCTTCGGTTGATAAAATGTAAATGGAAAAAGCGAATATTGTCAAAATACGTCGTATAATCTCGGGAATATGGCTCGAGAGTTTCTACCAAGCTACCGTAAATAGCTTGACTACGAGGTATAATGAGATAGAGAGAGCAGTTTATATAAATTCAGATTGAAAAAACGACATAAGCAAGACCGTTTAAGTCGACTAAAAGAACGATCAAAACGGTTTGCATATGTTGGAAAATCAATCTGTATTTATATATCTGTGTTTTTGCTCGTCCTCTCTATGTTCATTATCCTTATTAGTCAACGCTTCTGGTAGCTTACTAGAAGCGTTTTATTTATGTTTAGGGGGGACAAAGAAATGAGAAAGTATTTCCAATTTGATGAACTCGGCACAAATTATCGTACAGAAATTATTGCTGGGTTAACCACGTTTTTATCGATGGCTTATATTTTGTTTGTAAACCCATTTACTCTTTCGCTAGGAGCTGTTAAAGATTTTCCAAATGAACTGCGAATTGACCAAGGAGCGGTGTTTGTAGCGACTGCGCTGGCTGCGGCATACGGTTCGATTCTAATGGGGGTTTTAGCACGATACCCAATTGCTTTAGCGCCAGGGATGGGATTAAATGCATTTTTTGCGTTTACAGTCGTATTACATATGCATATTCCATGGCAAACAGCGTTAGCCGGAGTATTTATTTCTGGGATTATTTTTACTGTTTTAACATTGACGGGCATTCGCGAAAAAATTATTGATGCGATTCCGCTTGATTTAAAATACGCGGTTGGGTCTGGAATTGGTTTATTCATTACGTTTATCGGATTCCAAAACGCTAGAATTATTGTTGATAATCCAGCAACACTAGTAGGTTTGAGCAATTTTAAAGATGGTAATACGCTATTAGCGTTATTTGGTTTATTTGTAACAGTGATTTTGATGGTCAAAAAAGTAAACGGCGGCGTTTTTTATGGCATGGTTATTACCGCTATTGCAGGAATGTTGTTTGGGCTAATTGAAGTACCTCATAAAATCGTTGGAGCGATTCCGGATATTTCTCCGACATTTGGAGTTGCTATTCAACATTTAGGTGACATTTTTACATTAAAAATGCTCGGAGTTGTGTTGACATTCTTCATTGTCGACTTTTTTGATGCGACAGGAACGCTTCTTGCTGTAGCGAACCAAGCAGGTTTGTTAAAGGACAATAAATTGCCTAGAGCAGGAAAAGCGTTGCTTGTTGATGCAACAGCTGTCATAGTGGGGTCGATTTTGGGAACATCAACAACCACTTCTTATATCGAATCGTCAGCAGGTGTTGCAGCGGGCGGACGTTCTGGATTTTCAGCTGTTGTCACAGGTATTTTGTTCCTGTTGGCCTTATTTTTCTCACCGTTATTAAGTGTCATTACTGCTCCGGTTACGGCCCCAGCTTTAATTATCGTCGGTGTGTTAATGGCCTCTTCCATTGGTGAGATTGATTGGAAGAAATTTGAGATTGCTGTTCCAGCATTTTTTACGTTAATCACGATGCCACTTTCTTACAGTATCGCGACAGGAATTGCTGTTGGCTTCATCTTTTATCCAATTACGATGATTTTAAAAGGTCGCGGCAAAGAAGTTCATCCGATTTTATATGCGTTGTTCTTCATTTTTATCTCATATTTCGTATTTTTAAGAGAATAGAAAGAAATAAGGATGTTCACATTTGGAGTGAGCATCCTTTTTTATTATAGCGCTTTTATGAAAAAACACTGTATAATATAGGTAATTATATAAATTCAACTTAAAAGTTGGCTATTAATGACAAGCCGAACTTTTTCTTTTTCAACGACAGGCGCCATAAAATGAGCAATATTAAGTGTTCATCATGTTGAAAAAAATCAAGTTGGAATTATATCGATATTTTTTGTTGGTTGAGCAGTGAAGAGAACTTTGATTCACGCTTGATTTGTAAACGAGATGGAAAGTGTAGGTGATGTAGATGTTTTCCTTTCAAATTGATAAAGAGACATTTCTGAGATTGTTTACGTATCAAGATGCAGAGAAGCTATTTGCCCTTACGGATTCTTGTCGATCATATTTGCGAAAATGGCTGCCGTGGGTTGACTCTATAAGAACTATTGAAGATACAAAATCTTTTATTGAGATGACAATCAAAAAATTTGCTTCGAATAACGGATTTGAAACGGGTATTTGGTACAAAGGGCAACTAGCTGGTGTCATTGGATTCCATAGTATCGACTGGGCAAATAAAAAAACAAGCATAGGCTATTGGCTAGGAGAACCATTTCAAGGTCATGGTTTGATGACGAAATCATGTATTGCGTATATTAATTATGCGTTCAACGAATTAAAGTTAAACAGAGTCGAAATAAGATGTGCTGTTGAAAATGAAAAGAGTAGGGCGATTCCGGAACGATTAGGGTTTGTTAATGAAGGAACAATTAGGGATGCTGAATGGCTATATGATCATTTTGTTGATCATATCGTTTATGGGATGTTGGCAAGGGATTGGAACAAAAATAATAAACATTGAAATTGAACTACTCTCACTTTCACTTCGCTTCAAAGTGGGAGTTTTTTCACCTATTATAAAAAAAGAATCCTCTTTTGAAGCGAAAACGAGAGGAGAAAAGCTCCTGCAAAAACTTGAATCGTACTTTTAAAAATATAGTTGACTTATATATTTAGACATGATATATTTAAAAACGTCGCTTGGATGCGACGAAAAAAAACAAATAAAAAAGTGTTGACAAAGAAAAAACAAAATGATATATTAAAAAAGTCGCCTTGAGCGACAAAAACAAATGTTCTTTGAAAACTGAACAAAACGAAGCGTCCACGTCAATGAACGATGAGTTAGATATTAAACTTTCTATGGAGAGTTTGATCCTGGCTCAGGACGAACGC
>JBHGYD010000036.1:0-53792 GCA_041920415.1 Anoxybacillaceae bacterium | reverse complement strand
CCTTCCTCTAGCACTAATTTAACTGCGTGTACTTTGAATTCTTTATCAAAACGTCTTGTCATTATAGACACTCCTCATGTTTGATAGATTTACTATACATTTTCTTTATTCGTCGTGTCTATAATCTAGACTAACATCACTTTAACTATTTGTTTGCGAATGTCCTTCCTTTATTGGGAGAAAAGTTAGGAATAGATGTATTATCGACGAATATTTTAGGAAATGAAAAATGGGCATGGGTCGGCATTGTTATTGTAGCAGTTTGGCAGGCGTGTGCATTTAATACAATTTTATATTTAGCGGGGCTGCAAACCGTTCCAGCTGAGCTGTATGAAGCTTCAAGTCTTGATGGAGCTAGTAAATGGCAAAACTTTTGGCATATTACGTTTCCGATGATTGCTCCTTTTTTTACGATCAATATGGTACTGGCGATGAAAAATTTCTTGATGGTTTTTGACCAAGTAGTCGCTTTGACTGGTGGAGGACCTGGACGCGCTACGCAATCGATTTCGTTATTAATTTATAGCGGTGGATTCCAAGGTGGGGAGTTTGCGTATCAATCAGCTAACTCGGTGATTTACTTTATTGTCATTATGGTCGTATCCATTGTACAAATTAAATTTTTACAAAAACGGGAAGTGGATATGTGATGGAAAAGAAAACAAATTGGTTCGTTACCTTCTTGATTGCAATCGGTGCGCTTTTCATTTTATTCCCTTTGTATATGGCGATTTCGATCGCTTTAAAAACACCAGAAGAATTAGCCCAATCCGTTTTGTCACTACCGGTTGGATTGCATTTTGAAAACTTTGCAAGGGCGATTGAAGCAACAAATTTTTTCCAAGCGTTTAAAAATAGTGCGTTTATTACGGTAACAACGGTGATTTTCACGATTTTAACGAACTCGATGGTTGCTTATGCCATTGCTAGAAATATGCATCGGAAATTTTTTAAGTTTTTGTATTATTACTTTGTCAGTGCGTTATTTATTCCGTTTCCGATTATTATGTTGCCGATTGTAAAGCAAACATCAGCATTTGGTATGAACAATCCGAGCGGGTTAGTGTTCCTATATGTGGTGTATGGGATTGCATTTAACATTTTTATTTACGTCGGGTATATTCGTTCCATTCCAAAGGAACTTGAAGAAGCAGCGATTGTGGATGGATGTAGTACGTGGGGAGTGTTTTGGAGAATCGTATTCCCGCTCATGGCTCCTATTAATGCAACAGTCGGCATTTTAACTTGTTTATGGGCGTGGAACGACTTCTTGTTACCGTTAATTGTGTTAAACGATCAATCTCAAATGACGCTTCCGTTAGTGCAATATGTCTTTCAATCTGAATTTGGTACGGATTACAACTTAGCGTTTGCTTCTTATCTGATGGCGCTGTCTCCAATGATCATCGTTTATTTATTTGCGCAAAAATGGATTATTGGAGGAGTAACAAGAGGGGCTATTAAGTAAACGAGAATTTTTGTCGATGGAGGAAAAACAATGGCAATTATATTTGACCCTTCAAACAAAACATTTCACTTACAAGCAAAAGACACAAGCTATGTTATGCAAATCGTTCGAGCTGGTTATTTAGCTCATCTGTATTGGGGGAAAAAAGTTCGTAAATACCGTGATTCTAATAAATTGCAGTTTTTTGATCGCGCCTTTTCCCCCAATCCTGACCCATCAGACCGAAAGTTTTCATTAGATACGTTGCCGCAAGAATATCCGGCGTACGGCAATACGGATTTTCGCACGCCTGCTTACCAAGTCCAATTTGAAAATGGATCGACCGTATCGGATTTACGATACAAAACGCATCGAATTTATAAAGGTAAGCCGAAATTAGATGGTTTGCCATCGACTTACGTAGAAAACGAGAATGAGGCGGAAACGTTAGAAATTGTTTTAGAAGATCGCCTAACAGGTCTAAGGGCTATTTTGCTTTATACAGCGTATGAAAAGTTTGACGTCATTACACGTTCCGTTCGTTTTGAAAACAAAGGTTCGGAACGTATAAAGTTGCTGCGGGCATTAAGCATGAATGTCGATTTTCGTGATGCTAACTATGAGTGGCTGCACTTATCGGGAGCATGGGCGAGAGAACGATATATTGAGAGAAGGCCTCTTGTTGTTGGTACACAATCTATTGAAAGCCGTCGTGGTGCAAGCAGCCATCAACATAATCCTTTTATTGCGTTGCTTCAAAAAGAAACGAACGAAGATTATGGGGAAGTGTACGGCTTTAATCTCGTGTATAGCGGCAATTTCCTTGCCCAAATAGAGGTGGATCAATTTTATACAGCGCGTGTGTCGCTGGGGATTAATCCGTTTGATTTTACGTGGCTGTTAGAGCCGGGAGAGTCGTTCCAAACGCCGGAAGTCGTCATGGTGTATTCCGATCAAGGATTAAACGGAATGTCGCAAACGTTTCATCAACTATACCAAACACGTTTAGTACGCGGACGGTTTCGCAACAAAGAACGTCCGATTCTCATTAACAATTGGGAAGCGACATATTTTCATTTTAATGAAGAAAAAATTTTGCAAATTGCCGAAGTGGCTAAAGAACTAGGCATTGAACTGTTTGTGTTGGATGACGGATGGTTTGGGAAACGCGATGATGATAAAAGTTCTTTAGGAGATTGGTTCGTTAATAAAAGAAAACTTCCAAACGGATTAGCAGGACTAGCTACAAAAATACGAGAGATGGGAATGCAATTTGGCCTATGGTTTGAACCGGAGATGATTTCTGTTGATAGTGAATTATATCGGAAGCACCCAGACTGGTGTCTTCATGTGCCAAACCGGCCACGTTCGGAAGGAAGAAACCAGCTTATCTTAGATTTCTCACGCAAGGAAGTATGCGATTATATCATTCGCGTTGTCTCCGATATTTTAGCAAGCGCACCGATTTCGTATGTGAAATGGGATATGAACCGTCATATGACGGAAGTCGGCTCTGCCGCCTTACCACCGGAAAGACAACGGGAAACAGCCCACCGTTATATGTTAGGGTTGTATCGTGTGATGGAGGAAATTACGTCTGCTTTCCCGCATGTTTTATTTGAAAGCTGCTCCGGCGGTGGGGGACGCTTTGATGCAGGGATCTTGTATTACATGCCGCAAACGTGGACGAGTGACAATACGGATGCGGTTTCTCGTTTGAAAATTCAATATGGCACAAGTCTCGTTTACCCAATTAGTGCGATGGGAGCGCATGTGTCGGCTGTTCCGAACCATCAAGTTCATCGCACGACCTCGCTAGATATTCGTGGTCATGTGGCGATGTCAGGTAATTTTGGTTACGAGTTGGATTTGACGAAATTAACCGATAAAGAAAAGGAAAAAGTAAAAAAACAAGTGGCTTTTTACAAAGAAATTCGTCGCTTAGTGCAATATGGTCACTTTTATCGAATTTTAAGCCCATTTGAAGGAAATGAAGCGGCATGGATGTTTGTATCCGAAGACAAAACGGAAGCGTTTGTCGCCTATTTCCGGGTGTTAGCGGAAGCAAACGCACCGCTATCGTTCTTGCGGCTCAAAGGGCTGGATTCGAACAAAAATTACGAAGTCATCGGAAGCGGCGACGTGTATGGTGGAGATGAACTCATGTACGTGGGACTCAATGTGCCAGAGCGCCACGGAGATTTCACTAGTGTGGTTTGGCGATTAAAAGAATCCTGTTGATCCAAAAAACCGGTGTCTAGCAGACAGCTAGACACCGGTTTCTATATAAGATAAGTTGCAATAAAGGTTTTCTCTCGTTCTCTGTCGAATAAAACTAAACAACGGAGAGAACGATATGAACTATGTTCTGAAATGGAAACGCTGCTGATGGTCATGAAAGAAACGAAAAATAAACACATGTACGAGCACTACCAAGCCCTCTATCTTTATTAGGGCTATCCAAAGATATCGCCAAGATCCATTGTTCGTTCGGAGAAAATGTTTATAACTATGTTAATGCCTATATGGAACACGGACATGGTTCGCCAAAGGCAAGCAACGAATCATTCCTACTTATGGAAAGCATCGAAACGTTAAGCTGATTGGTACGTTAACTGATGAAATAGGCGACGTTTTTTGTGTAGAAGAAGGACGTTACGGTGTCCAAGCCTTTCTTCAGTGTGTGTTAGAGAGCTATCCGACTGGGAAAATCGTCACGATGCTTGACAACGCTCGTATTCACCATGCCAAACTCATTCGGCCATTTTTGGAAGAACACAAGCATCGTTTTATTGTTTTTGTCACCATACAATCTCATTGAGGCTGTGGAAATGGCTGAAATCGGATGCGATTTATAACGCGTTTGATTCCTCGATGCAAGAAATTCGTGCAAGTGTGTAGGTGTTTATTTGTCGACTCAAAGGATCGGCTATGTGTTAGGTTGTAAATCTTTAATTCAACTCATATAGTCAAATTAACTGAAATATATATATTTTTTAAATGATTGATATTTTATTATTTTTTTGTTATATTTTAGTTAAATGTTTAAGTAAAATTAACTGAAATAACTTTGTTTTGTGTGGGGGTTGATTGGTTAAGAAAATCACAATTTATTGCTACGTTTTTTGAACTTTTGAAAAACATATCTTCATGACAGTTTTTATGTAAGGGCTTACATAGGAGGTGGAATGAAGCGTCCTTAATATCAATTTGTATGTATAAAATGTTTAATTAAAACAAAAAACGGAAGGAGAATGATGATATGTTTAAAAACAAAAAAGGATTAGCTCTATCGTTGACTGTTGCATCTAGTATTCTATTAGCTGCAGGTTGCAGTAGTGAAACTACCGGTTCTAAAGGTAGTGACAACGCTCTTCCAACAGTTGGGGCAACGATTTACAAATTTGATGATAACTTTATGTCCTATGTGCGTCGTGCAATGGAGAATACAGCAAAAGATAAGGTAAATCTTATGTTAAATGACTCCCAAAACGACCAAGCAAAACAGATTGAGCAAATCGATACGCTAATAGCAAAAGGGGCAAAAGCATTAGCAATCAATCTAGTGGATCCAAAAGCTGCCCAAACAGTTATTGACAAAGCTAAGGCGAAAAACATTCCAGTTATCTTCTTTAACAAAGAACCAGATCCAAGTGTATTAGCTAGCTACGATAAAGCTTACTATGTAGGAACAAATTCAGCTGAATCAGGTATTATTCAAGGTGAAATAATTGCTAAGGCATGGGAAGCAAACAAAGATAAATATGACAAAAATAAAGATGGCAAAATTCAATACGTACTATTAAAAGGTGAGCCGGGTCACCCTGATGCAGAAGCTCGTACGAAATATGCGATCGAAACGGTTAAAGAAAAAGGCATTCAAGTTGAAGAATTAGCGATGGATACTGCTATGTGGGATGCGACAAAAGCAACTGAAAAAATGGATGCGTGGATTTCTAAATTTAATGACAAGATTGAATTTGTAATCTGCAACAACGATGGTATGGCGCTAGGTGCGATTGCTTCTCTTGAAAAAGCAGGATATTTCAAGGGTGACAAATTCGTTCCAGTTGTGGGTGTTGACGCGATTCCGGAAGCGCTTGAAATGATTGAAAAAGGAAAAATGATTGGCACCGTTCTGAATGATGCGAAAAACCAAGGAAGAGCAACAATTGAACTTGCGGCAAATGCGGCAAAAGGTAAGGACGTATTAGAAGGAACACAATGGAAGCTAGATAAAATGAAAGCGGTTCGTGTTCCTTATGTTGGAATAACTATTGATAATATCCAAGTTGGTAAAGACGCTTATAGTGAATAAGATGGACTAAAGAGAGTTAGCGCCTTGTTCCAGCCACCTTACCTTTCTAATGGTTCAGGGTGACTAGGCGCTCTCCGAACGAAGGAAAAGATGTCGCTTTTCCTTCGTTCGGGGCTATCATTTAAAGAATACTCTGTGACGAGGGCCACTTGTATAAAAATATCAAACTACTAAAGTGCTTCCCATTTTTTAAACATGGTTTGTCTAGGAGGTTAAAGAATGCCAGAAGCTACTGCTACTTACATATTAGAAATGAATAACATAACAAAGAGATTCCCTGGAGTAGTCGCTCTTCAAAATGCTTCATTAAAAGTAAAGCCCGGGACAGTCCATGCATTAATGGGTGAAAATGGGGCGGGAAAATCGACTTTAATGAAATGCTTATTTGGCATTTATTCAATGGATGAAGGACAAATTTTATTGAATGGAAAAGAGGTTTTGTTTGAGAATTCTAAACAAGCACTTGAAAATGGTGTTTCAATGGTGCACCAAGAACTAAATCAAGTACGTCAACAAAGTGTCATGGATAACATTTGGCTAGGGCGTTATCCGAAAAAAGGCATTTTTATAGATGAAAAGAAAATGTATGACGATACTTTAGAAATTTTCAAAAGCCTTGACATCAATATTGATCCGCGCAGGAAAGTTAGTACCTTATCTGTTTCTGAGATGCAAATGGTAGAAATTGCGAAAGCCGTTTCTTATCAATCAAAAATCATTGTAATGGATGAGCCTACTTCATCTCTTACAGAAAAAGAAGTAGAGCATTTATTTAATATCATCAGAAAGTTGAAAAAGGAGAAAGTAGGAATTATCTATATTTCTCATAAAATGGAAGAGATTTTAAAAATATCAGATGAAGTTACGATCATGCGCGACGGTCAATACATTACTACAAAAAGTGCGAAAGAACTGACGACCGATGAAATTATTAGGCTTATGGTAGGTCGCGACCTATCACAGCGATTCCCTACTAAAATAAACAAACCTGGAGATGTAATTCTAAAAGTCACCAATTTGACAGCAGAAGCTCAACCTTCCTTTTCTGATATAAACTTCGAGCTAAGAAAAGGCGAAATTTTGGGAATTGCCGGTTTAGTTGGATCGAAGCGAACGGAATTAGTGGAATCGCTATTTGGATTAAGAGAGATAAAATCTGGGACAATTGAACTCCATGGACGGGTAATTCAAATTAGATCTCCGCAAGATGCGATTAAAAACGGTTTTGCTCTTGTTACGGAAGAAAGGAGAACAACAGGTATATATCCGGACCTTAGCATTAGCTTTAACTCTATAATATCCAATTTACGTCAATATAGAACAAAAGGATTGTTTGTATCTGACCGTAAAGTGTATGACGATACGAAGTGGGTTATTGATTCAATGAAAGTAAAAACGCCATCTCCAAAAACACCTATCCGAAGCTTATCAGGAGGAAATCAACAGAAGGTAATTATCGGGAGATGGCTGCTCACGAAACCGGAAATTTTGCTGTTAGATGAACCTACGCGTGGTATTGATGTAGGGGCAAAGTTTGAGATTTATCAGCTGATTAACCAATTAGCTGCAGATGGAAAAGGGATTATCATGGTTTCTTCCGAAATGCCAGAACTGTTGGGTGTAACAGATCGAATTTTAGTAATGAGTAATGGAAGAGTAGCTGGGATCGTTGATACTGCTACAACATCTCAAGAAGAGATTATGCGATTATCAGCTTTGTACTAGGAGGAGAGGCAAATGACTCAAAATATAAAAAACTCAAGCGTTTTAAGGTGGTTTGTTGATAATGTTATTTACGTCGTTTTAATACTTCTTATTGTCGGAATTGTTATTGTATCCCCTGACTTTTTATCTGCCACCAACTTAATCAATATATTAAGTCAATCGTCCTCACGCATAATTATTGCACTTGGGGTTGCTGGAATCTTGATTACAGCAGGTACAGATTTATCAGCCGGAAGAATGGTTGGGCTTGCGGCAGTAGTTTCTGCTTCGCTTTTACAAGCATCAGATTATGCTTATAGAATGTATCCTAACTTGCCTGAACTGCCTTTGTTCATTCCAATTTTAATCGCAATGGTAATCACAGGTTTATTAGGTGTTTTAAATGGTGTGATTGTATCAAAATTTCACGTACCACCATTTATTGCTACACTAGGGATGATGATCGGTGTGTATGGTATCACTTCCATCTACTTTGACCGTCCGCCGTATGGAGCACAGCCGATTGGTGGATTAAATCAAAGCTTTACAACTTTCGCACAACGTGGAATTCCAGTGGGGCAATACGAAATTCCATATCTCATTATTTATGCAATTGTAATATCATTTATTATTTGGGTTATTTGGAATAAAACAGAACTTGGTAAAAATATGTACGCAATTGGAGGGAATCCTGAAGCAGCAAAGGTTTCTGGTGTAAACGTTACAAAAAATCTCATTATTATTTACATGATTGCGGGTCTTCTTTATGGCTTCGCTGGTACATTAGAAGCTGGACGTGTAGGCAGTGCCACTAATAACACTGGAAATATGTACGAACTAGATGCTATCGCGGCTTGTGTAGTCGGTGGAGTATCATTATCTGGAGGTATCGGAACGGTATCTGGTGTTATAGCTGGGGTTTTGATTTTCCAAATTATCAACTATGGTCTCGCCTTCCTTGGCGTAAGTCCGTACATTCAATTCATTGTAAAAGGTGCCATTATTATTGTGGCGGTAGCATTTGATATGCGTAAGCATGCTAAGAAGAAGTAATATTAGAGAAAAACACCAATGATGAAGGGTTATTGATTGGTTGAAAAACTTCTTTTCAAAAAAGAAATTGCTAAGTATGTGACGGGTATGAATACACAACAATACACAACATAATGCGGCGGGGAGAAAGTTTAGTTTCCCCGCTGCTTTATGATTGTTCAAGGCTTTCACTATGTGGCGGTTCATACACCGGTTTCGAGTTGAGAGATCTTTTCTAAAATCCGCCGTTTTCGGTACAACATTTTTCCTGTTTCGGTAATGTTTTCGATAAACATTTTGTTAAACATCGCGCCAAAAATAATGCCGACGATCGGCACGAATTGGAATAGCTTTTTCCATCCGAATTGATCACGAAACGTCATGATCACTTCCCGCCAGCCTTGAAGTTGGGAAAATACTTGCTGCTGGTCGTTAGAAAACGATGTGAGCTGTTCAAGAATCGCTTTTTTTCCTACGATATCTGCCGACGTAAACTGCAAGCATTTCACGATAAAAATTCGTTCTTTTTTTTCTTTTGGGTCATACCCGTATGTGATCGCGATTTCTTGTAACGTTTTTAATGCAAGGCCAAGAAGGGCTGGAATATCGATCGCAAGCGTAAACAGTCCTCCCACGCCTGTTGTAGCCCCTTGATATTGAGCGAAAGAAACCCTTGATTCAATCAATTCATTGCAAACACGGTCCATCACTTCAAGCGGCATATGAGCGATTTGTTCGACGGAAGAAACAGAAAACTTCTCGAGCATTTTTGCCTCGTTCACAAGATATTGTCCGCCGGTTTGGATGTAGCTGCCGAGCTCATCTAAAAGCTGCCCGAGTTTTTTATGTACGATCGGTGGTGTAAGTTTATCCAACACTTTAAACGGTAATCGCCCAAGCTTTTCCCAAAACCATAAGTCTTTTTGGTCTTGTTCCCATTGTTCGATTTTTTTTAACTCATCTTTGAAAAATTGTTTTGTTTCCATTGAACAGCCCCCTTTTTATACATAGCGTGGATGTATTTGTTGTTTGTTATACGTTTGTTATAAAAGAATTGTTTCAAATCGGAGAGATGATATTGTTGTTTAATAAAATTTTTACTAAAATATTTACTATAAGAAAAAAGATATAAAATATTGTTTTAGGAGGAGTACAGGTGCTCAAACAGTTAAAAGCTGACTTTATGGCTTGGTTTGGTGGGGTTGAAGAGGAAATTCGCACGTTCTTTGCCCCAGGTCGCGTGAATTTAATCGGTGAGCATACGGACTATAACGGTGGGCATGTGTTACCGTGTGCGTTGCAAATCGGCACGTATGCGCTTGTGCGAAAAACGGAGAATCCGTTCATTCGATTTTATTCAAAAAACTTTCCGGAAAAAGGAGTGATCACCGTTTCGCGTGAAGATTTATCGTATGATGCGCAGCATGGTTGGGCGAACTATCCAAAAGGGATCATCGCAGCGTTTCAATCGTTTCGTCCCATCGATAGCGGTTTAGATATTCTTTATTACGGAAACATTCCGAACGGAGCGGGTTTGTCTTCATCCGCTTCGATTGAACTTGTAACCGCTGTGATGGTGAATGAGCTGTTTGGTGTGAACTTGGAAATGGTCGAACTTGTGAAAATGAGCCAAAACGTAGAAAATAACTATATCGGCGTCAATTGTGGCATTATGGATCAATTCGCCGTCGGGATGGGGAAATTGGACCATGGGATTCTATTAAACTGCCAAACGTTGGCGCATCGTTACTTACCATTGAAACTGAGCGATTGTTCAATTGTGATCGCCAACACGAACAAACAGCGCGGATTAGCTGATTCCGCATATAACGAACGGCGAGCGACGTGTGAAGCAGCGCTTGCGAAATTGCAGCAGCATATCCCGATTCGGTCGCTCGGAGATCTCACGAGCGAACAGTTTGAGCAGCATCAACATCGTCTCTCGTCGATCGAACAAAAACGCGCCCGTCATGTGGTGAAGGAAAATGAGCGGACGGTGCAGGCGGCCGAGGCGTTACAAAAAGGCGATTTAGTACGCTTTGGCGAACTGATGAAACAATCTCACATTTCGCTGCGTGATGATTATGAAGTAACAGGAATCGAGCTTGACACCCTTGTCGAAGCGGCATGGAAACATGAAGGAACGATTGGTGCCCGCATGACCGGAGCGGGATTTGGCGGATGTACCGTTAACATTGTGAAAGACGCGTATATACCTTCATTCATCGAACAAGTCGGGCGTGAATATGCACAAAAAATCGGATATGAAGCAAGTTTTTACGTCGTGAAAATTGGTGATGGTGCAAAAGAAATAACAGAAGAAAAGGAGATGAGTCTATGATTCTTGTTTGTGGTGGCGCTGGTTATATCGGAAGCCATGCCGTTTATCGATTAATCGAAAAAGGAGAAAAGGTCGTTGTCGTTGATAATTTACAAACAGGGCACCGGGAAGCGGTTCATCCGGAAGCGCTCTTTTACGAAGGGGATATTCGCGACCGTCACTTTTTACGCGAAGTGTTTCAAAAGCACGACATCGATACGGTCATTCATTTTGCGGCGAATTCTCTTGTCGGAGAAAGCATGGAGAAGCCGCTCCAATATTATGATAACAACGTATACGGAACGCAAGTATTGCTTGAAGTGATGAACGAATTTGGCGTGAAACAAATCGTCTTTTCGTCAACCGCGGCGGTCTATGGGGAACCAAAACAAATTCCGATCGTTGAAACAGACCCAACGATCCCAACGAACACGTATGGAGAAACGAAATTAGCGATGGAAAAAATGATGAAATGGGTAAGCCAAGCATACGGCATCCGCTATATTTCGTTGCGTTATTTTAACGTCGCAGGCGCATATGGTGCGCATTTAGGGGAAGATCATGATCCGGAAACGCATTTAATCCCGCTGATCTTAAAAGTTCCGTTAGGTCAACGAAGCGAAATCCAAATTTTTGGCGACGACTACGATACGCATGACGGAACGTGCATCCGTGACTATATTCACGTTCTCGATTTAGTCGATGCCCATATTTTAGCGGTGGAGAAACTAAGAAGCGGCGCGGAAAGCGATGTGTTTAACCTTGGAAACGGAAATGGTTTTACTGTAAAAGAAGTCATTGAGGCCGCTCGTCGTGTGACTGGCCATGAAATCCCTGCTCGGGTCGTTCCTCGTCGATCTGGTGATCCGGCAAGATTAGTCGCTTCGTCGGAAAAAGCGAAACGTGAGTTAGGGTGGACACCGAGATATACAAACATTGACGATATTGTAGCATCAGCATGGGAGTGGCATCAGGCGAAACCAAACGGATACCGGGGTGTTTGATCGTGACAACTATTTATGAAGCGTTGGAGCAACTTGTTCAATACGGAATAGCAAACGAACTGCTTCATCCTGAAGACGTTATTTATACGCGCAATCGCTTACTTGCCACATTGCAATTACAAGAATGGCAGCCAGTAGAGGCAGAGGTACCAACGCACCTCTCCTCTCCTTCTTCTATTTTAAACCGCATCATTGATTGGGCGTACGAACATGGCCGCTTAACGACCAATACGACGACAGAGCGTGATATATGGGATGCGAAGCTCATGAACTGCCTCATGCCGCGCCCGTCTGAAGTCATCCGTACATTTTATGAACGGTACAACGAAGAACCAAAACGGGCGACGGATTGGTTTTATTCGCTGAGCCGGGCGTCGAACTACATTCAGACGGACAGGATTGCGAAAAACCAGCAATGGAAAGCAAAAACGGAATACGGAGATATTGATATTACGATTAATTTATCGAAACCGGAAAAAGATCCGAAAGAAATTGCTAAGTTAAAAGATGCGCCTCCTTCGGCATATCCGAAATGTGTCCTTTGTGCGGAAAATGAAGGATATGAAGGAACGTGGCACCATCCGGCACGTTCGAATCATCGAATCATTCCGCTATCGTTACTTGATGAACGGTGGTATTTCCAATATTCCCCGTATGTGTATTACAACGAGCACTGCATCGTTTTCCGGAATGAACATGTACCGATGAAAATGGAACGGAAAACATTTATGCGCTTGCTTGATTTTATCGAAAAATTTCCGCATTATTTTATCGGCTCGAACGCGGATTTGCCGATTGTCGGTGGCTCGATTTTAGCCCACGACCATTTTCAAGGGGGCAATTATACGTTTGCGATGGAAAAGGCAGAAATCGAGGAGTACGTATCGTTTGACGTTTTTCCGTCCTTAACAGCGGGCATTGTTCGCTGGCCGATGTCGGTCATTCGCCTTCGTGGGCCAAAAGAAGAAGTGCTTGAAGCGGCGGATTTGATTTACCGCACATGGCAAACGTATAGCGACCCGAGTGTAGGGATCTACGCCAACACCGGTGACACGCCTCACAACACTGTTACGCCGATTGCCAGACAGCGCGTGGGTCTTTTTGAAATGGATATCGTCTTGCGCAATAACCGAACGTCGGATGAGCATCCGTACGGCATTTTTCACCCTCATGAAGAACTGCACCATATTAAAAAAGAAAATATCGGCTTAATCGAAGTGATGGGACTTGCGGTATTGCCAGGAAGACTCGCAGCGGAACTCGATGCGCTTGCTGTTTACCTTGTTCAAAACATTCCAAAAGAAAGATGGGACCCGGCGCTATGGAAACATGCCGATTGGGTTTCTCAACTGCGTGATGCATATACAACTATTACGGAAGAAAATGTATTCAACATGTTGCGCCATGAAGTCGGAAAGCGTTTTGTGAAGGTGCTTGAGCATGCAGGCGTCTTTAAACGAACGGAGGTAGGAAAACAGGCGTTTCGCCGCTTTTTACAAACCGTGCGGGGGAGATGTTTATGATCTATACCGGAAGCTTTAAAGGGTTAGATAGCTTTGTTTTGGAAAATAATTACATAAAGGCTACGTTTTTACCTCGCTACGGCAGCAAGCTTGCCTCGCTTATCGATCAACAAACGAAGGAAGAATGGCTCTTTCAGGCGAAAGACGATACGCTTACGGTTCCTAGCTATGGAGCGATTTTTAGCGACTATGATTCGAGTGGATTTGATGAAGTCTTCCCAAGCATTGATGCGTGTTTCGATCCGGTCACAGGAAAACCGATTCCGGACCATGGAGAAGTGTGGGCGCTTCCGTGGGAATATCGGTTGGAAGAAGAAGAAATCGTTTTTACTGTCAAAAGCCCAGTCTTTCCATATACACTTACGAAACGAGTTCGGCTAGAGAAAAATCGCCTTTGTTTTAATTATGAAGTTACCAATCACGGTGATGCCCGATTTTACTTCATTTGGACGCCCCATGCGCTGCTGCGCTGTGATGAGCATACGAAAATTATCGTTCCAGAAGGTTTAAATCAAGTCATGACGGTGGAGCACAAGACCGAGCACCTTGGTGAATGGGGAACGATCCATCCGTATCCTGTTACAATTTCACAAAAAACAGGGAAACCGTTGGATTTATCAAAAATGGAACCGCTATTTGCGAACAATTGTGAGAAATTTTACTTTACAGACCGCGTCCCGGAAGGAATGTGCGGAATTTCGCAAGAAAATACACGACGAAAGCTCATCTACCACTACCCAGCAGAGAAAATTCCATATTTAGGTGTGTGGAAAACACAAGGGGGCTATCGCGGCGACTATAATTTAGCGCTTGAACCATGTACCGGAGTGTATGATAACCTATCGGTCGCGCACGCGATTCGAAAAGTTTCATTTGTGGAGCCGAAAGACGCATTTACGTGGTGGTTTCAGATCGAGATAAGGTGGGGATAAGATGTACTTGGGTGTAGACTATTATCCAGAGCATTGGCCGAAAGAAATGTTAGAAGAAGACATTCAAGGAATAAAAGAGCTCGGAGCGAACATCGTACGAATCGGCGAATTTGCTTGGCATTTAATGGAGCCAAGAGAAGGTGAGTTTGATTTCTCGTTTTTTGACCATGTCATCGCCAAACTAAAGGAAAAGGGACTTTTGGTGATGTTCGGGACACCGACAGCGACGTTTCCTGCTTGGCTTGCCAAAAAGCATCCGGATATTTTATCGAAAGACGAAAACGGGAATATGCGTGTATTTGGCGGCCGCCGTCAATATTGCTTTAATTCCAAAGTGTATCGCGAATATAGTGCACGCATTACAAGAAAGCTAGTGGAACATTATAAAGACGAAGAAGCGATTATTGCTTGGCAAATTGATAACGAATTCGGTCATGAAGGAAGTGATATGTGCTATTGTGAGCAATGCCATCGGGCGTTTCAACAGTTTTTAAAAGGCAAATACAAAACGATTGAAGCGCTAAATGAAGCATATGGCACGATCTTTTGGGGACAGACATACAATGATTTTTCAGAAATTCCAATTCCGAAAAAGACGATAACGACCCATAATCCGTCATTGCAGTTGGATTGGGCACGGTTTCGTTCGTATTCTGTAAACAGTTATGCCCATGAAATGACGCAAATCGTTCGCAAATATAAGGGCGAACATCAACTTGTCACAACTAATGTGTCAGGTGGCTTTTTCAATAAATGGTTTGACCATGAAGACAATGTCAAATATATGGATTTTGTTTCATACGACAATTATCCGGTATGGGGCGGTTTAATGGAACCGATTCCTCCTGCAGCAATTGCAATGACACATGATTTCAACCGTGGTTTGCTTGGAAAAAACTATTGGGTTGTTGAAGAATTAATGGGAGCGCAAGGGCATCATGTAATCGGTTACTTACCTCGTCCGAACCAAGCAAAAATGTGGTCGTACCAAACATTTGCTCATGGATGTACGGATATGCTTTATTTTCGTTGGCGGGGCATGAACAAAGGAGCGGAACAGTTTTGTTACGGCATTGTTGACCATAGTAATCGACGGGGGCGCAAGTATCAAGAAGTTCAATCGGTTTTCGCTGATATCGTGCAATACGAACATGTTCTGCAGTCAGAAATCAAAGCGGATATTGCGGTGTTATATGATTACGATAATATTTGGTCATGGCGCTTTCAACCGCAGAGCGAAGGATTTGATTTTACGAACGAACTACTGCGTTTATATACACCTTTTTACGAATTAAACGCTCATATCGATGTAATTCCAGTGACGAGAGATTTTTCTAAATATAAAGTATTACTCGTACCGGTATTACAAATCATAGATGAAGAGCTAGGAAAACGGTTTGAGGAATTTGTGAAAAACGGAGGCACGGTTATTTTCTCGTTCCGTGCCGGGTTAAAAGATAAACATAATAACATTCACTTTAAAAAAGTATTGCCTGGATATGTGAGAGAGATTACGGGGATTGAGATTCATGAAGTTGAGTCGCTCTCGTCAACACAAAGTGTAACAATCATAGGGGAAGGAAAGTTCACAGGAAAAACATCCGAATGTTTTGTTTGGCGCGATTTAATTACACCGATTACAGCAGAGGTTCTTTATCGTTACGAAGATCCGTTTTATTCAGAAGCAGCCGTGACAAAAAATCGGTATGGTAACGGCACGGTTTACTATATTGGTGGAGGGATCGCTTCTGATGTTTTACAAGAGATCGCTAAAGAGGTTGTTTCATCGAACGGGATTTGGCATGTACAAAGTGAAGAAGGGGTAGAAGTATATCAAAGAACGTATGAGAATCAAGTATACTTGTTCATCATGAATCATACCTCAGAAGTAAAATGGTTTCAAGGAATAGAGTTACAACCATATGAATGCAAAATTGTAAAAGGATAAATAAAGGAAGTGAAACATTTTTCATCGATGGCAACGTTAAAAGAAATTGCAGAAAAAGTAGGTGTATCCGTTGCGACAGTGTCGCGGGTACTGAACTATGATACAACGCTATCCGTGTCAGACGAGACAAAAAAACGAATTTTTGAAGTAGCACAAGAACTCAACTATAAAACATTGCGGGAACGCAGCCAACAAACAGCAAAAGACAGGCTACGATTTGGTCTTGTTCATTGGTACTCGGAATTGCAAGAGTTAGGAGATCCTTACTACATGGCGATTCGTTTAGGGATCGAAAAAGAATGTTTTCATCGTCAAATTGAACTTGTGAAATTGTTTAAACAAGATGGTTCGTATCATTCAGAATGGATGACCGGACTTGATGGCATCATTGCCGTCGGGAAGTTCGGTCCAAAAGACATTGAAGTGTTTGCATCGAGCACCGAACAGATTGTATTTGTCGATTGTTCTCCAGATGAAGAGCGTTTTGATTCAGTGGTTGTCGATTTTCGTAAATCCATGATTGACGTGTTAGACTATCTCATAGAACTTGGTCATCGAGAAATTGGCTACATCGGCGGTCGTGAATATGTAGACGGAGAAAAGCTTATCAAAGATGAACGTGAAGCGACGTTTTATGAATACTTATATTTAAAAGGAATGTATGACCCACAATACGTATTCACGGGACACTTTACCGCAGAGGATGGTTATCGCCTTATGAAGGAAGCGATTTCAAAAAAGAAGCGACCAACCGCCTTTTTCATTGCCAGTGATTCGATGGCCATCGGCGCCTTACGAGCGCTTCATGAGGCGGGAATTCAAGTTCCTCACGATATATCGATCGTTGGCTTTAACGACATTCCAACGTCTAAATTCGTGCAACCACCGTTAACGACCGTGAAAGTATGTACTGAATTCATGGGAGAAACAGCGGTCGAATTGTTAGTCGAGCGGCTAACAACGAAGCGGCATATTTCGAAAAAAGTGGTCATTCCAACGAAACTAATCATTCGGGAAAGCAGTCATGCTCGCTAAAAAGGTGAGAGACCATATTTGGTTTCTCACCTTTTTTCTTATTTGTCAATGAAATTGAATATCAATCGGTTCTCTTTGATCAGATACGACTTTTGGAATATGAATATCCAGCACCCCGTTTTTGTAAGTAGCTTTAATGTTATCGGTCGCCGCATTTGGCGGCAATGTAATCGATCGTTGGAAGCGGCCGAAAAAGCGTTCGCGGCGGTGCATTTGTTCTTCTTTAATCGCTTCATTCCGCTGAATCGTCCCGCTAATGGTTAACACATGGTTATGAACGTCAATATGAACATCTTCTTTTCGCTCAAGTCCCGGAATATCGCAGGACACGACATATTCGCGCTCCGTTTCATGCATATCGATGCGCGGCATTCCCATGTGTTCATCAACATGAAATAGAGACGGGAAATCGGTTGAGAAAAACCGGTTGAAATCTCGTCTCATCGTTTCGAAATGACGAAACGGATCGTAAGGAATTAACGCCATAAGCACTCCTCCCTTTCGTGATTTCACTACATAGTTTGTTCAAATCCACTTATTTTATGTGAAATAATGAAAGCAGTTGTTATGAGGAAAAAAGAAAAAGGTAAGCCGTTCACGCTTACCTTTTATAGAACAATACGTTCCATGACATCTAAATGAAGTTCGATTAATGCTAGTTTTTCTGTTTCGGTTAGAGAAGAGGCCATCACCCGTTTCACGGCATAATGAAACTTTACTTCAGGAGATTGACGGACGCGAGGATGGGTCATTTCATCGCGCAATTCTTTTTCGATCGCCTCGTAAAGGAGAGCCTTACAGCTTTCTTCCGTGAGCTCTTCTTCCTTTGTCAGTGAACGGTTTGACCATAATGTCCGATATGCTTCAAATAGTTGAACAAATGTAATCACAAAACAGTCCCCCTTTGTTCATGTCTAAAATGTACGGATACCATTATAAGCGATGCGGTAAGCGAAAGTATAGATGGGTGCTGAAACGTTTCGTGAAAATGAGAGAGTGTGTAGCAATCATTGTGATGACGGCCAATGGGGTGGTAGAATAGATAACCTTCAAGTTGATTTCATTCAAAAGAGATAAGAAAGTCTTTCCTGTGCAATTATGACTAGAGGAAGAAAATTTAGCATTTTCTATTGTTGAAAGTTCACTATGGATGAAATGAAAAAGATGAAAAATTTTTAATCTCTTTTACTCTTTCGTTTCATGCGAATACGGTATCATCAATACATAATCCTCGTTTATTTTTGAAAAAGAAAGCGAGTGTGACCAAATGAAGAACATTTTATCTCACCATATTTTTCAGTTAGTAGTCAAAGTGATAGGAGCGTTAGCCATTGCGTTAAGTGTAACGATGATGGTTTTAGAACTATTAACAGGGCAAAACGAGGCATATAAAGAAATCTACAAGTCTCTAGGCTCTTTGGCAGAGTACAGCGTGATTGCTGGTGGAAGTGTATGGCTTGTTCGTCATGTATTCACCCGATTCAAAAATAAATGGCAAAATGAGATAAGAGAATTATTTTTATTTTTGAGAAAGTACCATACCTTTTTTGGATGGATTACACTTTTTCTGGCGATCAGCCATGGAAGCTATTTTTTATTTAACCATGTTAACAAAGTAGGAAGAGTGTATAGCGGGATAGGGGCGTTCGTCAGTTTGATACTTGTAATTACTGCAGGATACGTATTGCAAACGTTCGGTAAAGGAAAAAATATAAAAAGTTATAAAAAAGTTCATCAAATCACGGCTCTATTGTTTGGCGTATGTTTAATTGTCCATTTATTAATGTAAGGGTGATGTATATGTACCGTATTTTAATCATTGAAGACGAAGAAGGACTAGCAGAATTTTTAGAACTTGAACTGAAATATGAAGGGTACGAAGTTGAAGTCGCCTACGATGGTAGACAAGGACTTGAGCTCGCCACGAAACAAGACTACCATGTTATTTTGCTTGATTTAATGCTGCCCGGGTTAAATGGGATCGAGGTTTGCCGACGTTTAAGAATGACAAAAGATACCCCGATCATTATGTTAACGGCAAGAGATAGCGTTATGGATCGAGTGGTGGGATTAGATAGTGGAGCGGATGATTATGTTGTAAAACCGTTCGCGATTGAAGAATTGCTTGCGCGGATTCGTGTCATTCTTCGTAGGGAAGAAAAAAAACAAGCGAAACCGCTAGTTCTTACGTTCAAAGATCTTGAATTAGACCTAGAATCTAGAATGTTAAAACGTGGAGAGAGTTTCATTGAACTAACGAATAAAGAATTCGAGCTTCTTTCTGTTTTTATGAAAAACGCCAATCGTGTATTAACTCGTGAGATTTTATTAGATCAAGTATGGGGATACGATTCAGTGGTAGAGACGAATGTAGTCGATGTGTATGTTCGGTATTTACGAAATAAATTAAATGCTGAAGATAAAGAACAGTATATTCAGACGGTCCGGGGAGCCGGGTATGTGATGAGGGAATGAAGCGATCATCACTGATAAAAAAATTACCAATTAAGTGGAAGCTTACGATTTGGTCTTCCGTTTTGTTATGTATTTTGTTCTTATCTTATAATCTCTTGCAATATATCGTTATTGAGAGATGGAGCATCAATTATGAAAAACAAAATATTAAGCATCAATTAATCGAAATTAAAGCATTTTTTAAGGAAAAATCTATACGTACTGCCGCTGAAATGAAAAGCTATGCTCCATATTTAGCTACGATTAATGAAAAACATCAACTCATTAGAATTTTAGACACTAAAGGGAAGCCGATTTTAACTGTATCCCATTCCGTTCCCACTAGTTGGGTGAAACCGAAAATAGCGACATCCATGGAATATGAAATGGCTTATCACTATGAAGATCGCCTATTAATTCTTCGTTCTCCAATGGTGACAAAACAATTTATCGGCACGATTGAAATTGTTAGTAACATGGAAATGTTTGACGATTTTCGAAACACCATTTTTCTTGTCATGATAGCAACTGGGATTGGAGGTATTATTTTAAGTTTTTTAGGTGGAAGGATTATTGCGAAACAACTTCTTGTTAATGTTCAAGCCATGACCAATACGGTCAAGAAAATTAAAAAAAATGGACTGAATGAACGAGTACCTGTAAACGATACGAACGATGAATTAGCACAACTAGGAAAGCTTTTTAATGACTTAATGGACGACTTGGAACAATCTTTTTTGCAGCAAAAACAATTTGTGGAAGATGCGTCTCATGAATTAAGAACGCCGCTAACCATTATTAAAGGTCATTTAACGATGTTAAACCGATGGGGGAAAAATGATCCGCACGTTTTAAATAAATCATTACAGTCCAGTTTAAAAGAAGTAGAACGATTAAATAAATTAGTACAAGAACTATTGGAGCTATCACGCGCAGAGTCTGAGTCATTCAATATGACCGAATGGGACACCGTTGACGTTAGCATTGTGATTGATCAAGTAATACGAAATTTTGAAACCGTATATGCGGATTGTATTTTTCATATAGTACGAAGCGAATCAGTGTATATCAATATTGTCGCTAGACATTTAGAGCAAATTCTCGTTATTTTATTGGATAATGCTGTGAAATACAGTCAAGGAAATCAAAAAGAGGTCCATATTTTAGCATATCAGGTGCAAAATGTTGCAAAAATAGAAATAAAAGATTTTGGAGTTGGCATTCCTCAAGAAGAAATTCCTTATGTATTTCATCGATTTTATCGAGTAGACAAAGCTCGCAGCAGAAAACAAGGAGGAAATGGTCTCGGGCTTGCGATTGCGAAGCGTTTAGTAGAAAAATACGGAGGTACGATTTCGATTGAAAGTAAAGAAGGTCAAGGAACGACAGTTATATTAACGTTTCCAATTGCTAGGTAAAAAACGAACGAATCATTTTGTGGTGCTCGGAAAGTCAAATAAGATACGAGTTAAGATAGGTGTATGGCTCATCCAGAAATAAAAAGTCTCTTTTCTGGGGTGCCCTTTCATAAAGAAAGTGCACCCGTTTTAACTTTCAATCAAACGCTGTATATGTCGGATGGAAAGATGTATGGAACGAAGAAGTTTTTGGGTAACGTTATTTCACGAGAGCCCTGATAAAATAGTTTGCTTCTGTGTTCGAGAACGAAAACCAAATGAAAACATATTCTCTAAATTTTGAAGTGAAAATATATCGCAACAAAATTATATTGACAAATAAATAATAAAATCATAAAATAAAAAACGTCGTTGATGGAAGGTTATATAGTAATAAGTGTTCTAATGGGATATTGAACGATTCAAAAGTTCATGATGATTGTAGAAACGATATTGACAATACGATTTGTTTGGATATAATAATACTTGCTTGATGGTTTAATGAGATGGAAGCAAGGGAAACAGAGAGTTTGTTAAATGATTGGTTTTTATTTGCGGAAGTAGTTCAGTGGTAGAACACCACCTTGCCAAGGTGGGGGTCGCGGGTTCGAGTCCCGTCTTCCGCTCCATGAAAATCATGCGCTCGTAGCTCAATTGGATAGAGCATCTGACTACGGATCAGAAGGTTAGGGGTTCGAATCCTCTCGAGCGCGCCATTAATCGAAGCGGGAAGTAGCTCAGCTTGGTAGAGCACATGGTTTGGGACCATGGGGTCGCAGGTTCGAATCCTGTCTTCCCGACCATTTCAAAGGTAAAATGGGGCCTTAGCTCAGCTGGGAGAGCGCCTGCTTTGCACGCAGGAGGTCATCGGTTCGATCCCGATAGGCTCCATTTCATGCTCCGATGAATAGAGGAGGAGTACCCAAGTCTGGCTGAAGGGGTCGGTTTCGAAAACCGATAGGGGTGTCAAAGCCCGCGGGGGTTCGAATCCCTCCTCCTCCGCCATAAATACATAACTTTCTTTCTGTTGATACATACAATGGCGGCTAATATGAATATTACGGCTCGATAGCTCAGTCGGTAGAGCAAAGGACTGAAAATCCTTGTGTCGGCGGTTCGATTCCGTCTCGAGCCATCTTTTTGTTTGGAGGGGTAGCGAAGTGGCCAAACGCGGCGGACTGTAAATCCGCTCCCTGTGGGTTCGGCGGTTCGAATCCGTCCCCCTCCACCATGTTTAGGGGCATAGTTTAATGGTAGAACAGAGGTCTCCAAAACCTCCGGTGTGGGTTCGATTCCTACTGCCCCTGTAAAAGAATGGCGGCTATGGCGAAGTGGTTAACGCACCAGATTGTGGCTCTGGCATGCGTGGGTTCGATTCCCACTAGTCGCCCTTTTTGCATATCATTTCATAAAATGGTTTTAAAAAGTGGTTCATATCATATAAGTGGTATAAAGCGTTTTATTATTAAGTCAATGTCGAAATAATTTCGTGGATTTCCTTCAGAAATCCCCAAAATTATTTCTGCGGTGTTAACTCATGAAGCATATTCGTAGAAGTATTTCATGAAGTTATATCAATGGGCTATAGCCAAGCGGTAAGGCAACGGACTTTGACTCCGTGATGCGCTGGTTCGAATCCAGCTAGCCCAGCCATATGCGGAAGTAGTTCAGTTGTAGAACACCACCTTGCCAAGGTGGGGGTCGCGGGTTCGAGTCCCGTCTTCCGCTTTGGAAATGGCGGCATAGCCAAGTGGTAAGGCAGAGGTCTGCAAAACCTTCACCCCCGGTTCGAATCCGGGTGCCGCCTCCAAACACGCGGGTGTAGTTTAGTGGTAAAACTTCAGCTTCCCAAGCTGACGTCGTGGGTTCGATTCCCATCACCCGCTTTTCTAGGGCCTATAGCTCAGCTGGTTAGAGCGCACGCCTGATAAGCGTGAGGTCGGTGGTTCAAGTCCACTTAGGCCCACCATGCTTTATGTAGCATAATTATTGTTTCTCTTGAATGTGCAAAATATTTGACTAAGCTAATACTATGTCCCAGTAGCTCAGCAGGATAGAGCAGCGGCCTTCTAAGCCGTCGGTCGGGAGTTCGAATCTCTCCTGGGACGCTAAAAAAATCCTCTTTCCTTATAGGAAAGAGGATTTTTTTACTTCCCGTGTGCCCGGCTTTTAGTTTTCGTTTTTTAGAAAACGCGCCGTCTTCTGAATCTTAAAAGAAAAAGAGCAGCGATTAAGAAGAATGGGATAAATCTTCTTCCAAAGCCGGTGCGAATAAACATTCCTCCTGGTGGTGGGTCTCCGTCTATCACTCCTCTATGAACCCTTCCATAGCGATCTATCACCTCAACAGGCTCTCCCTGATATCTTCGAACTAAATGTTCCACTTTATCTCTCCTTTCTTACAAAGGAGATTTTGGAATAGGAGGTTCATGAACAAGTCTCATCCATTTTTGTGAATAAGGTACCCGATAGAAGACGTAGAATACAGTGATTTTACGTTAATCGGTATACTTGATGATAGGCTTACTTTCCATCAATGTTTGTCCAAGTGGATATTTTGAAAAAGGACAGATCATTCCAATCTGCCCTTTTCCTTTTCAATAAACGAAACCACCTATTCCGATTAAATGAGGAAATTAAGAGAGGTTAATGTCACCTTGCGGGGAATTAATATCCGCCATATCCTCCGCCTAGACCTGTACAAGAACATCCTACAATGATAAGTAAGATGAATAAGACAACAACTAAGGTAAAAGTGTTCATATAATAACACCTCCTATTGAGTATTGAGGGATGGTGAAATATACGATCCCTACTTTTAAGGTATGTTCTTCAGAAAGAGTTGGATTAGACAAACTCATCAACTGATAAGAAAATTCCACTTTTATCTAATAGACGTTATTTAATTGCATTTCTAATAATCCTTCATATTATAATAAAAGAGCTCAGATCTGGCTTAGATCTGATAATGATATGTTATGTTAACTTGACATAAATAGGGTATACAATATATTTAGGTGAAGTTACGAACTTCTGAATATAAAAGAAATGTCTTTTGTATGTGGGAACAAACAAATACAAACATAATAAGGAGCAAGGTCAGTATGAATTTAAAACTACAGCTTACGCGTGCATTCTTCTTAAGTTTAGCTTCGGTTATAGGGTTTGGTTTAGTAGCTATCCTGGTCGGTGAACAAAAGATTGCACAATTTGACAGTGTGGTTACATCGTTCATTCAAGGGCTTGAGTCACCTACAATGACAAAAATTATGAAGTTTTTTACTACGATTGGATCTATACCTGTCGTTAGTATTCTCTCTGCTTTTGTCCTCCTTTTTTTGTACAAAGTGTTACACCATCGTACAGAGCTTATATTATTTTTAGCAGTTATGATAGGAGCGGCCATTCTTAACCAAGCATTAAAATTTACATTTGAACGTGCTCGTCCAACTGCGCACCGGCTTATCCAGGCAAGTGGATACAGTTTTCCTAGTGGTCATTCTATGGAGGCATTCGCTTTATACGGCATACTTTCATTTTTACTATGGCGCCATACCTCCACTCGAGTTGGCCGCAGTTTTTTAATTCTTATCAGCGTAATAATGATTATTGCAATTGGAATAAGCCGTATTTACCTCGGTGTACATTATCCAAGCGATGTGCTAGGCGGCTATTTAGCAGGTTGTTTCTGGCTAGCTACAGCTATCTGGATCTACCAACACTATCAGGAAAGTAGTAAACGATAAAATAAGTTATAATATAGTTTTAGAATCCGTATTAGTTTTCATGAGTGATTGAACCTGTATAACAGGAAGAAGCTTTTAAGAAAAGTGAAGAAACTTTATTCAAGAATCTTGCATTTGAAAAAACGTAACTTTATCATTTATTTCCTCGTAGATACTATTGCATATCAACCTATGAAACAGCAAAACATCATTCTTATCTTGTATATAAGAAGTTTGATAAAATTTTTGGTATTCTTTCGGGAAAAGCTGACCATAGTACTCCCTTACGTATCATTTCACAATCATTTGGTTATAGTAAATTTATATCTAAAGGATGAGGGAAGCATGATGTTTAAAAATCCAAAACAACCAAAGAGATCAAAGCACTTAGCTAGTTTTTCGCTTGCCGTTATGGGGATTGGTTTTGTCGCAACCATTCCTTTCCAAGGATCGTTTCTAGGAGACTTACTACAAGGAGGCTTTGAGGCGGGGCTTGTAGGTGGATTAGCTGACTGGTTCGCCGTTACTGCCTTATTCCGACATCCAATGGGGGTGCCCATTCCCCATACGGCTCTTTTGCCTAAAAATCGGAAAAGAATGACAAAAGCGCTTGTCTCTACACTTGAAAATGATTGGCTTTCAAAAGAAAGTATTAGAAATAAAATCAAACAAATCCATTTTACAGAGAAAATGTTGTCTATCCTTGAGAGAGAACTTCATTCAGATTCAGTTAAAAAGGGTGCTGTGTCACTCGCTGAAAAAATGATAAACCATATTAATCTTGAAAAAGTTACTTCTTTTGTTGAAAAAGAAATAAAGTCTTCTTTTCATTCCATTGAAATGAGTACTGTTCTTCAGTCTGTCATCAATCAAGTGCTCATTCGTGAATATGATGAGAAGGCGTTAGATTATCTTCTTGGTAAGGTAGAAGAATGGATAAGGAAAAGTAACACGAAGAATCAACTCGGTAACCTAGCAATACGGGCACTTGGCAATATAGAGTTAGACGGGTTTCTGCAGTTTATGCTGAAGTCTTTTCAGAGTCTATTGAATGAAGAAAAGCTCGGCAGTATACTCCAAACCCTTCTCCTTAGTGTTGTAAGCAGCTTACGCCAGATCGATGATACGAACAGAAAGGCTTTACTTTTGCATATTCGCACGGAATTGCGAAACATAAAAGACAATAAGAAGCTGTTGGAAGAAATCGAACATTGGAAGGACCATCTTATTGCTGGCTGGGAGCCTGCTGAAAAAATAACCGAAATCTTGCAGAAAACTCAGCAGAAAGCGTTGGCTTTTGTTCAAGACAGCAAATTTATGGATATGTATCTTCTTCCCTTTTTAACACGCTTACTGAACAATCTAAAGAAAGATCGAGCAAAAATCAATATCATTGAAAACTGGATACAAAATCAACTCGGCAATCTTGTTGAAGAGAATCATTCAAAAATAGGCAAGCTTGTACAGGAGAATTTGGATAAGTTAGATGATGAAACGCTTATTCATATGATGGAAAATAAAATCGGAAAAGATCTGCAGTGGATTCGGGTAAATGGAGCTATTTGTGGTTTTATTATCGGAATCTTTTTAACGGAAATCAAAGCGCTGATTTAATGATTCTGGCGCAAAAAGAATCAGATAGCAAAACCAAAATGAATATGAACCAATCAACAGGACGTTCTGTTCGTAATTAAAAGCTTTATTTTTATTAAAACAGTGATATAGGGGTGACCGCTTCACATCTGTGAAGCATTTTTCGTTTATCCGTACGGTTGGAGCACAGTCAGAAACACGATACTGAAACAGTATAAAAAGCCGCTTCATTAGCGGTCTACATATCAAAAAAAGTCAGTTGATAGGAAGGGGAATGGAGCAAACAAGGAACAAGTTAGTTTAGTCAATACTTAAAACCTTTAAATGAAAAAGATGGTTAGAAAAATATAGTAATGGAAAGGTGACTTTCGATAACTTTGGTCATTAGATGAATAATTTCAATGTTTAGAAAAATATGTTCTTCTCACACAAATTTTATTTATTAATTAATTTAAAACTATTTGATAATAATAAATTAAATGCATTATTATTATAATGAATACATTGGTTTGCCCCCGATGTAATTGACCTATCAAACGACCTTTTGATCAAACTTTTTTCTCTTTAGTAGTTACTACAATACTTCTGAAAGGGGTAAAATGGATGAATACTATGCATCGAAGGATGGGAACTTTCGCGCTTACTATGACCGGTCTCGGATCCATCATAGGATCTGGTTGGTTATTTGGTGCCTGGAAGGCCGCCCAAATCGCCGGTCCAGCTGCTATTTTTTCTTGGATTATTGGGATGGGTGTTATCCTATTTATCGCTCTTTCTTATAGTGAATTAGGTGCCATGTTTCCCGAAGCCGGGGGAATGGTAAAGTATACGCAGTATTCTCATGGATCTTTTGTGGGATTTCTTGCTGCTTGGGCGAACTGGATTGCTATTGTTTCTGTTATTCCGGTGGAGGCAATCGCTTCTGTACAATATATGAGCTCGTGGCCATGGGACTGGGCGAAATGGACACATAGTTTAGTAGAAAACGGAATACTTACGCCAAAAGGTCTTGGTATTGCTTCTGTGTTAATGCTTATTTACTTTTTCCTAAATTACTGGACTGTCAGTTTGTTTGCAAAAGCAAACTCACTTATAACAATATTTAAAATTATCATCCCAGGATTAACAATTGGTTCACTCTTGTTCGTTGGCTTTCACGGGGAAAACTTTACCTACAGGCATAGTGTGGCACCTTATGGATGGTCAAGTGTGTTGACAGCGGTGGCTACCTCTGGCATTGTGTTCGCGTTTAATGGATTTCAAAGTCCAGTTAATATGGCAGGAGAAGCTAAAAAACCGGGGCGATCCATTCCTATTGCAGTAGTAGGTTCTGTTCTGATTGCAACGGTTATATACATCCTGTTACAGGTTGCCTTTATTGGTTCTGTCAATCCTTCCATGCTTGTACATGGTTGGCATCATTTAAACTTTAACTCTCCATTTGCCGATTTAGCGATTGCTTTAAATATAAATTGGCTAGTGATTTTATTATATCTTGATGCTTTTGTTTCTCCTTCTGGTACAGGAACAACTTATACTGCTACAACAGCGCGTATGATTTACGGTATGCAAAAAAATGGATATTTGCCGGGTGTTTTAGGTAAACTACATCCTATTTACGGAGTTCCACGTCCAGCGATGTTTTTTAATTTAGCTGTATCTTTTCTATTTTTGTTTTTATTTAGAGGCTGGGGAGTATTGGCAGAGGTTATTTCCGTTGCTACCTTAATTTCTTATATTACGGGTCCTATTACTGTAATGACATTAAGACGAACAGGAAAGCACCTGTACCGTCCTCTTCGTCTTAAGGGACTACGTATTATTGCTCCATGTGGATTTATCTTTGCTTCTTTAACACTATATTGGGCGCGTTGGCCACTCACAGGGCAAGTATTGTTCATTATTATCATCGGGCTTCCTATTTATTTCTACTATCAAGCAAAAATGAAATGGGAAGGTTTTCGTAAAGATTTCCGAGCAGGTCTTTGGATGGTAATCTACTTGTTATCCATGATGTGTATCTCCTATCTGGGAAGTGAAAAGTTCGGAGGTATAAACGTCATCCCATATGGTTGGGATATGCTGATTATTGCATGCTTATCCCTTGGTTTCTATGTTTGGGCCGTAAGAAGCGGATTTGAAACAGAATACTTGCAAGAAGCTACCAAAGTAAATGAAGAGATGAGAGAAAGAGATATGGTTATGATGGCTGATTCAAACCAGAAAGTAGCTTTGTAAAAAACTACTTTCTAATTGTCAGGATATCATGCCAAGGTTGTAAGAGAGGACTATGGAGTCTTTAAACGATTGATCGATAGGTCGTGACGAATAATGGTACAATGACTTTTGATATTCCAGGGTATGTAAAGAAGAGCGGGTGTTCGTCCTGCTTCAGATTGTAGACAAAACCTGAAATAGACTTCGTTTTTTTAGAGAGGCGACTCAAAAGGGGAAAAACGCTTTTCGAGTCACTCTCTTTTTAACATTTTTTCCGAGAAGTTTCCCTCCTCTAAGCGAAGTGTAGGGGGGAGGTTCATAACCACAACACCAAACATAAGTTCTATTCTTTTCTCTCAAAAGTGTTATAATAAGTAAAGAATATAAAAAGGGGGCTTATGAATGGAAGTGTCAAGAATTAGCTCAAAAGAACAAGACACTGAAATCCGCGCGCTCTATCAACAGTTGTTGGATGGATGGAATAAGCGTAGTGCCGATGCTATGGCCGAGCCATTCGCTGAAGATGGCGAACTCATTGGATTTGATGGGAGCCAGGTAACAGGAAAGGCAGCAGTCGTTTCACATCTTCAACCAATATTTGCCGACCATCCTACTCCCATCTATGTGAGCAAAGTCAGAAACGTGCGCTTTTTAGGTCCTGAAGTTGCTGTCCTACGCGCGGTTGCAGGCATGGTGCCGTCCGGACAGTCAGACATTGATCCCAAACTCAACACGCATCACACACTTGTCGCTGTGAAGCGCGAGGGTAAGTGGTACATTGAGCTCTTTCAGAATACTCCGGCTCAGTTTCATGGAAGACCGGAGTTGGTTCAGAAAATGACAGAAGAGCTACGGCAGCTGCTATAATCTAGGTTATGATAACGAAATAATGTTTAAAATATGGGCTTCCATCATTCATTCGTGATGGAAGCTTTCATTTGTAAGAACAACATTTCTTACATAATCTGTAGTGCCACGATCATTAATGAGAAGATTTGTTGAATAAGGTGGGAAAATTTACTGGTATATCTGCAATTTGTTTTTTGTTTATATTTAAGTAAAAAAGTTACTAAGGGAAATAAGAATGAACATAGCTGAAATAGTATTATTATCTTTTGTTATGAGTCTTATAGAAAGTTTTAGAGATAAAAAATTTTATTTCAAGATTTTCATTAAGTCGTTTCTTATTTACTTTATTGGAGTACTAATATTAAACCAATTGCTGGATAAATTCGTTCCTAATGAGATGATTGAAAAATACAGTGAGAAATATGGACTTTGGATATTTGGAGGGTTTTTATTATTATTCTCCATTTTTTTATCAATAAGAGGGGTTTTTTAAAAGGTAACAGGGAGCTATGCTGTAAAACTTTTCTTGTTGAACGGGAGATATAGTAACTTGGAATGAAGAAAGGATTATTAGAAATGAGTTGGGAAAAGGTTGTTTTACCTTTAATAGGCTTTGGATTTTTACTTGTGTCAATTACGTTTCTCCACAAAGGATGGACATATAGTGAATCAGATCGTAAATATGTGGATCATGCAAATCCGAATAATGGATCTATCCTTGATGAACTGTTACAAATTGCTTCTATATTACCCATTCCAATTGCTAGAATCATTTATTTAGGTGTCGGAGCCATATATCTTCTTCTCTCTCTATTGCTTAATTATTTTGTTTATACAGCATTTTTTTCATTCACTAATTGGCTGGCTATTATTATTGTTGCAATCATTACTTTCATTTCTACTCCATTGGGAGTCAAATTGCGCAAAAAAGCAGAACCGTCTGATAAGGCGATTGATGAGCATATTCAACAGGTCCTTAGTTATCAACCCATTAGAAAGCTATATGAGAATGAAGATTATACCTTTCTGTTTCATAATAATGATGCCATTCGTTCCTGGTTATTTGGTGTAAACTTAAAAAAACTTCAAGAAAACACTCTTTATTTACAAAAAATAGAAAAAGAGCTTCTTGAAAAACTTGTTGCTGAACGAATGTGTACCCCATCAGAAGAAAAAGGAATGAACGAGAAAGAAAAGTGGATTTAATATTAATCTATTCGGCAATAGTATTTTTTATATTTTTGGACGTTTTAAAATATAAGACATTAACTTAACACATGAAATCAATATAGCCACGCCCTTCCGAATATGCAGAAAGACGTGGCTACCAAATTAGATAACGTATTTGAAACGTAAATTTTCAGTTTTGTGTTTTGTGACCAACCAGAAACGCTGACTATGGTTAAAACTTGCTACTTATTTTATTCCAATTCAAACGCCCAGTTGCCGTTGCGGAAGATTGGTTCGCGCTTGCCGTCTTTTGTGACGCCGTCGATGTTAAGTTCAGCTGAGCCGATCATAAAGTCTTCATGAATTAAGCTGTCGTTGACACCGTGTTTGGCGAGTTCTTCTTTGGACATCGCTGCTCCGTCTTTTATATTGGTCGGATACGCTTTGCCAAGGGCGAGGTGGCAAGCTGCGTTTTCGTCAAATAATGTATTGTAAAAAATCAAATTCGAGTTTGAAATCGGTGATTGATGTGGAACAAGGGCGACTTCGCCTAAATGACGCGCGCCTTCATCAGTGTCCAATAAATGTTTTAATGTTTCATATCCTGTTTCCGCTGTAAAATCGACCACTTTTCCATCTTTAAACGTAAGCGTGAATCCGTCAATGAGGTTGCCGCCGTAGTTCAATGGTTTTGTGTTGCGTACAATGCCGTTCACACCATCTTTATGCGGCATCGTAAATACTTCTTCAGTTGGAATGTTCGGATTAAAGCGAACGCCGTTTTCGCTTATAGCTGCGCCACCGTGCCATACATGATTCTCAACAAGTTCTATCGTTAAGTTCGTGCCAGGAGCCTCGTAAATGAGCTGCTTATATTGTTTGTTGTTTAAATACTCGACCATTTTCGCTAAGCGATCGTTATGGTCTTTCCAAGCTTGGATTGGGTCTTCTAAGCTGACGCGCGTCACATCAAAAATGACGTTCCAAAGTTTTTCGATTGCTTCCTGCTCTGGTAAATCAGGGAAGATTTTTTTCGCCCAGACAGGCGTCGGAACGGAAATAATGGACCAGCAGTTTTTATCGGCCATAAGGGCGCTGCGGTAATTTTTTAACGCTTCTGAAGACGTTTTAGTAAAGGTTGCAATTCGTTTCGGATCGATATCTTTCAATAAATCGGGATTTGGCGAGTAAATGGATAAAAAAGCCGCTCCTTCCTCAACGAGTTGCTCCATTCCTTTTGCGCGCCACATCGGATACTCTAAAAACGCTTCATCAGGAGCATGTTTATATTTAATGTATGTAAGCTCTTCATCGTTAAATTCAACATATACGTGCTTTGCCCCCGCTTCATACGCTTTTTTCGCGATTTTCCGAACAAGTACTGCCGCATCAAGAGGCGCGTTGACAACAAGCGTTTGTCCCGATTGAACGTTGACGCCAACGGAAACAGCGAGCGCAGCATATTTCTCGAGGTTTTGTTCCCATTTGTTCATCGATCCTCACTCCTTATTCTTCATATTATGTAGAATTCTAGTATAATACAAAATAGGTTGAATGTTCAAATTTTTAGGGAGAGAGTTTATGGTCGCGTACCGTACGTATAACGGGATGCCTCCGAACGATGTTGTGAAACAAATCATGCATTTATATGAAACAATTTTTCAAACGTCTTCGGAAACGATTCGTGAAAAATGGAGAAGGTGGAGAACCTTCTTGTTTGTGTTGCGTTAAGTGATGACAAAGTGGTCGGTTTCAAAATCGGTTACGAGCAGGGAAAAGAAGAGTTTTACAGTTGGATTGGCGGCGTGGACAGCGCCTATCGCCAAAAAGGAATCGGCTCGGCGTTAATGAAGATGCAGCACGATTGGCTGAAAGAACGCGATTATCAAGTCGTCACGATAAAGACAAAAAATAAATGGCGAAATATGCTGCTTTTAAACTTGCGGCATGGGTTTGACGTTATTGGTACATATACAGACGAAAAAGGGGAGCCGAAAATTATTCTTAAAAAGTATATATCAAAATAAACATATTATGTTAACAAAATGAATGTGTAACGGTAACGGATACGTATATGATACAATGGTAAGGTTCAATGTTAGAAAGAAAGGAATTACAATATGAAACGAAACGATTCTCATGTATTGCTTATCGACGGAATGGCCTTATTGTTTCGTTCGTTTTACGCGACGGCAATAAGCGGTAATTTTATGATTAATAGCAAAGGCATTCCAACGAACGCGATTCACGGGTTTGTTAAACATTTATTAGCGGCCGTTCGCACGATCCAGCCGACGTATGTAGTATGTTGCTGGGATATGGGAAGCACGACATTTCGTACGGAAATGTTTCCTGATTATAAAGCGAATCGCGGAGAACCGCCGCTTGAACTTGTGCCGCAGTTTGATTTAGTAAAAGAAGTGGTTTCGGCGTTTGATATTCCGAATATCGGCGTGTTAGGAGCGGAAGCGGATGATTGCATCGGGACGCTTACAAAGCAATTGGAAACAAAAATGAATATTTCGATTTTGACGGGCGATCAAGATATTTTGCAGCTTCTTTCGGAAACGGTCACCGTATATTTGCTTGGAAAAGGGATCGGAAATTACAATGTTTATACGCTGGAGCGTTTTCAGCAAGAGAAAGGAATTTTACCGCAGCAACTCATCGATGTGAAAGCGTTAATGGGGGATGCCAGCGACAATTATCCCGGCGTTCGTGGCATTGGTGAAAAAACCGCTCTCAAACTTATACAGCAACATCGTTCGATTGAAGGGATTCTTGAAAACATGCATATGCTGACGAAGGCGCAGCAGCAAAAAATAAGGGAACATCTTGACATGTTGCAGCTTTCTCGAAAACTCGCGACGATCCATTGCGACATTCCACTTGCCTTGCGTTTGGAAGAGGCGAGATGGAATGTTGATCAAGACAAAGTGAGACGCATGTTTCAACAATTGGAGCTAAGCGGATTCGAAACGTTTTTAAATGCATGTGTCAACATATGAATAAAAGCCAGCGTTGTTGCTGGCTTTTAACATTCTATTCTTTGTTTGCCCACACTTGCGCCCATTGTTCAATCGCCTCGATGACAGGTTTAAGCGCTCGCCCTTTTTCCGTTAACACGTATTCAATTCGCACGGGAGTTTCCGGATACACTTTTCGTTCGATGATGTTTATTTCTTCTAACTCTTTTAGCCGCTCTGATAATAATTTTCCGCTAATGGGAATCGATGATTCGATTTCCGAAAAACGTGTTTTTCCTTCCAATAATTGACTAATAATCAATCCAACCCAGCGCTTGCCTAACAATGTCATCGCCGCTTCAAATTTCGGGCACAAGTTGGACTGAGTACAAGTCATTGCTTTCCTTTTTTGTTCGCTCATCTGTTTCACCTTCCGCACGATCAAGCATTACATTTATTTCATTTTCTCATAAATTTTACATAAGAGCAATGTCTTACTGGTGATCTCTTTAACAGATTCGTAATGAATAAAAAAACGTCAATGGATAAGAGAGAGTTACTCTTGTTAATGGTTTTTTGAATAGTTTATCAATTCGTCATCACTTTATTAACAAAATGTGAAATGTTGAGCAAATTTGTTTTATTTAAGAAAAAACGTGATACGATATAAGTGTAAGGAATAAAAAACCAAAGGAGAGATGGAACATGGTTGTGAAATGGTTACGAGAACATGTTAGCGCGGCTGTGATCGTAACGTTGTTCCGTTTATATCTTGGATATACTTGGTTGACAGCAGGGTGGCATAAAATAACAGAAGGATTTGATGCAACAGGATTTTTGAAAGGAGCGCTTGCGCAAGCGTCTGGGGAGCATCCAGCGGTACAAAGCTGGTGGGCTTCGTTTATCGAAAACGTTGCATTGCCGAACGTCGGTCTGTTTAACGTGTTAGTTCCATGGGGTGAGACATTAGTAGGGATTGCGCTACTTCTCGGTATATTTACAACGTTCGCCGCATTGATGGGAGCCGTGATGAACTTTGCGTTTATGTTTTCGGGAACAACAAGCATCAACCCACAAATGATATTGCTCACGTTTTTCGTTCTTGTCGCGGGCGCAAATGCTGGAAAATTAGGATTAGATTATTGGGTCATCCCGTATATTCGCAAATTTTCAAAGAAAGGACCGCGTCGAAACATTGCAGCAGCTTCGTAACGATCAACGAATAACCTTTTACTAACGACCATGCACTTACCGTTCATTGGAGGTGTATGGTCGTTTTATATTGCTTTCTTTTTACAGGCGGTTCAGCTAACCGATTGTCCGCGGTCTGCTTAAACGTAGACTCGGATGGTCCATTAACTTTCTCGACCCAGACGGCACACAGCTTGAATTGCATACATCCACACTTGCGGAACGGATGTCGGTATGGGAGTAATAACGATTACGATGATAAAAAACTCGTGTTTATAGCCAATGTTGAGCTTACAAAACAATGAATAGGCGAAAAAATATTTTCTGTTCAATGAGATGCAGGAATAAACTTATTAGGAAGAAAATTTTTTAAGGAGCTGCATGCGAATGATTAGCGCGTTGACGATGTCGGGCATGGTCATCCAACTTCTCGTTTCATTTTTGTTTCCGATTGGGTTACTCATCTATTTGCGCAAAAAGCAATTGTTTTCTTGGAAGCCGTTCGGTGTAGGAATTTTAGTGTTTATCGTTTTTTCGCAAATTCTTGAAAGAGTATTGCATGCTCTTATGATTGACGCAAACGGTACATCATTAAAATGGACGGACAGCGTCTTTCTTTTTGTTTTGTATGCGACATTAGCGGCGGGAATTTTTGAAGAACTTGGCCGCTATTTCAGCTTTAAATGGATGTTGAAAAACAACCGGGAATACAAAGACGGCTTGTCGTTTGGTTTAGGGCATGGCGGGATTGAAGCAATTTTAATCGGTGTGCTGGGAGCTGTGAATGCGATCATTTTGGCAAGTCTCATTAATTCTGGGGTGTTTGATCACACGATAGCACCTACTCTTCCAGCGGAACAAGCGGCGTTATTAAAGGAGAGAATACAAGAAACTTCCTTTATCATGTATGTGTTGTTTGGTATTGAACGGATTTTTGCTATTTCATTCCATATTGCGATGTCGCTGCTTGTGTTGCTAGGTGTTCGTGAAAAACGCTTCATCTTTGTTATCTATGCGGTTCTTTTGCACGCGTTGATGGATGTCATGTCGGCTCTGTATCAAACCGGGATTGTGACAAACATTTGGATTGTCGAAGCAATTGTTTGGATATTTGGAATTGCGGCGTTCGTTTTTACACGAAGAATAAGAAAGAGATTTCAACAGTAAAACTCATTCGTGTTTGAGTGTGTTTTGCCCTTTGTTTATCTTCCATTCCACTTTTTCAAGTGAACAAAGAGGGATCCAAACGATCATGGTAGTATTTTTATAATGCAGGTTCATTTTACGAAAGGGAAATGGGGGAGAAATGGTGAACATTCACGTGAAACGGCTCGATCATGTGCAAATTTGTATTCCTGTTGGAGCCGAGGACGAGGCTCGCGCGTTTTATACCGGCTTGCTTGGGTTTACAGAAATTGAAAAGCCAGATTCGCTAAAAGGAAATGGCGGTCTTTGGTACAAAGTCGGTGATATTGAGCTGCATATCGGTGTGGAAAAGCGCGACGGTTACAACAGCAAAAGCCATCCGGCGTTTGAAGTGGAGAACATTGAAGAAGTGCGCCGCTATTTAGAAGAAAACGGCGTACCGACGCAAGACGAAAAGCCGATTCCGAACGTCGTCCGTTTTTCGTTTCGCGACCCGTTTCACAATCGGATTGAATTTTTATCAAAACAACGATAAGCGAGGGAAGAGCCCTCGCTTTTTTGATGATAAAAATGATAGGAAAAAACGATGGGAGATGGACAAAGAGCATTTATGGTTGAGAGAGTTGATGGAGTTTTCGTTCATGCTGCGCTGTTTTGCTTAACAAAAAATCAACGTTTTCTTATGTTTCCGCCCACTCCATGCGCCATCCTACCATTTTCTTTTCCAGACGGTCGAAACGTGTTCGTGTTTCATATTCAAACTTGTCCATGCGCTGGTCAAGCTGTTTGATGTGTTGTTTAAGACGTTCGACGCGCTGATCAAGTTGCTTGACTTGCAGTTCAAGACGATCCATACACTCATTTAACCGCTTCTCGACACCATCTATTTTTTCTTCCAGTTGTTCTTTCATCTCATTCATTTTCGCGTCGATATGTGCCACATGCAACTCAAGCGCCTTTAAAATTTCTTTTACCGCTGATTGCTCCAAATGATCTTATACCTTATGCTTGCTTACAAGATAAAAACAAATTTTCATCTTGACTAGGCAATCATTTCGCAAATTTTTTACAAAACCGCATAACCTTTCTCAAGTTCAGCGCGATAGTATAGATAGAATAAGAAAGAAAGGAGAGCGTATGATGTACATTTCGCCACAGCTTGCTTGTCAAGTTGGCCTTAACGAAAGCATTTTTCTGCAACAACTTCATCGATTGCTGCTTGAAACACGTTCAAATTGGATTTCGCTTACTTATGAAGAATGGCAACGCTATTTTCCTTTCTGGTCCATCAGCACGATTCGTCGCATTGTACGGAAACTCGAACGCCTCGGGTATATCACTTCTGCGAATTTGAATAAAAACAAAATCGACCAAACGAAATCGTATCGCATCAACTACGATTATCTGCATGAACAAAACATTGTTCTAAATGAGAAAATAACAAAGACGATATCTGTAAACCAAGCAGGCAAATCCTTTCATCAATCAAACATTGTTCTAAATGCACAATTAACAGAAGAGAAACCCATTCAACAAGATAAAGAACTATGTGGATCCATCAATATTAATAACGCCACCATTTCACCGATTGAACATGTATCTAGTCAATATGAACAGACAGTAAAAAAAGAAGAAATAGAAGAAAAGAAGAATAATGTATTCGTCTTTTTTGAACAAAATGGCTTTGGTCCATTAAGCCATTACATCGTTGAGAAAATTACTGATTGGATTGACAACACAAATGAAGCGCTTGTCCTTGAAGCATTGAAAACGGCCTTAGAATACGGCAGCACATCATGGAAATATGCCGAAGCGGTTTTGCGCGACTGGCAAGCGAAAAACTACAAAACCGTCGAAGACATCAAAAAAGCAAAACCGAAACAATATTGCCCACATCGGCTGAAACGAACACCAATTCGTACAGAGCCTGTTCCAGAGTGGTTAAAGGAATACCAAAAGCAATGGGAAACCCCTTCACAACCAGAAACCGCCATTGACGCTGCTGTATTGAAAGAGAGGTTGCGGAAATATGGGTGAGCGGGAGCCTTACAACTTTTGGTGGAGATCATACTCATACGTATAGAGAATCAAAGTTCCATCCGCGCTCCGATGTAGCAAATCGTTTTATTTTCTACAATGAAATTGTAAAAACAAATCAATGGAGCGTGAGGAAGATGATGATGATTAACCATATCATTCATAAAATGATATACGATCTTGAACAACAGCAAGCTGAATTTTATATGCATAAGAAAAAAAAGGGTCTGCTAAACCTAATTCTTCAAAATGACAAAAAAGCCTCTAAAGATCCATATTTTTAGAGGCTTTCCTGTTTATTGGTTATTCGCGAAAATACTCCTTTTCTAGGATGCTTAAATTCTCAAGACTTTTTTGCGCCCATTCGCTTTCATCTGCATGTAATTCTACTTTCATCTCATCGATTGCATTGCGCAAAGAATCGTAGTAATCAGGAATTTCGCCATTATACGCCCGAACCATTTGCTTTGGAATGTTGGCTTGTTCATGGAAAGCAAGGGCGCGCCTTTCATGAAAGAGAGGAACATCGACTTGTTTCGGATGATGTAAATCTCCTTGGAGCGGATGTTTTAGCACACTTTTTACTCGTACTAAATAATGCTGTGGGCGTATATCGGTAATTTCTCCGATATATTTGCCGGTTTTGTATATTCCTGTTACGATATCGCCGATTTTTAGCTGTTCTTGTGCCATTGTCATAGGCTCCCTCCAGACAGTTGATTATATCCTACTATATCATATCATGGAATCTAAGTGATATTTCCAAGGAAACAATGCCACAATAATCAAGGTGTTTCGTTGTTGAAACCGATCCGTTTCTATCCCTTTCTTGATATAGATCTCCTTGTGAACGTTGATCGTTTCTATCTAGCTTGATTTTTACATAGAACAACCGGCTAGCGGGCAATAATAGAAAAGGTGATGAGAATGATATGTCAATCAGCGAAAGAACTACAACGATTCGTTGAACAAGCGAAACCATATGCGAACGGAGCAGTTGAATAAGAAAGTATGTTTATTACATGTCAGAGAGGTACATAGATGGGTGCTCGTTTTTATGGTCAGTAAGTCTAAGCTTGGTCCTCCTTTTCGGAGCAAAATGTCTAAAAAGCCTGTTGGTTTTGACCAATAGGCTACATAGTTTTCTGCCACGCAAGACGTTTTTACGCATGTAAATACCCGAAATCCCAATCGTACCAAGGATTGCGGGTTTTATTCGAATGATACACACTGCAGTTCGATCAATGTTTATTCGTTTTCTTCCACGTTCGGTGCTTCACCAGATTCTTCACCCGGCTCTTCTTCATGAACTTCGATTTGCCCGGAAGCTGATTTTATTTTGCTCTTTATTAATTCGCTGTCTCTTACTTTTATACCTTGCTGTCCGCCCGCTTCATCATTATTATTTCCGGCAATTCCACTTCTTCCATTTCCATCTGCGAATTGTGATTGATTATTTTCGGACTGGCTATGGTCTATAGCGTTTTGTCCACCTTGATTTGCGTTCGTACCAACATTTTTATTGATCTGTCCGCCACCCTCTGCTCTTTGTTCAACATGGAATTCTTTGTTTCCAATATTAAAGATGTTTTGAATGGTGATAGGTGATATTAATTGTAAGACCGTCTTTGTCGTGATTCATTGAGATTTCTTCTTTTGATTCTTTCTTATAATCCCGATGTTTTTTCTCTTTTTCATGGCTTGGCATAAGGATATTCCCTCCCTTTCTTCTTGTGATACTATCAATATATTTGTTGTCGCTAGATTACGCTTGGACAATTTGGTTGGTAATCATCCTTTTTTCACCAATGTGTGTCCTCAACGTATTTGCGGACGTAGGTTGGATGCCTTATTTAGTTAACGGGCAACGACACAGCATACACAAGGAATATGTTCATTGCAGGTAACAGTACAGTTCATGAATGGGGCGAGGATATGAGATCGATCAATTAGATGGACACCGCTTGGTACCAGCGTTATGTTATTTGCAGCATGTATAAGATTAACTCTTACAATAACTTGGGAACAGTGAGCTTTTAATATATATTTAATTGGCTTTTATATCTCCTTCGTGGTTTTCTTTAAATCTGTTTTACCGGGCGTTCGAATATTGACTAATCTTCAACTCCCATGGAAGAGCAGAAATACTTTCATAATCTGTGGTGCCGCGAAGCGATGCATGGGTGGCTAACGGGAGTCTTTGTTGAATAACAGACCTTAAATAAAAAAGAGCTTGGAACGTTTTCTTATAACGTTTTCCAGCTCTTTTTTTGATTTTGATTGTGAATTCATTGGTACTGAAAATAGGTTTTGCTCAGGGTAATGAAAGAGCATTCATTATTTCTAGGAGAGGGGTTAATCAAAAAGATACTCAACTGATCCAGCAAACAGATAGTTGAAGAAGTGTTCATTCACTTGAATCCATACTATCCAAATTAGGATAAAAGAACTGGGTTTAATACCGTAGAATTTTATGAGAATACAAATAAAGGATGGATTTGTGTTTAAGGGATTAAATGGGTATAAAACATTTAAAATCGAGCCACTTCCGAGAGAAAAATCCTTATTAAGCTAAAGGAGTGCAAGAGTTTAAGATGGGGACTGCTACGTCAATCCTTTTAGTTTCGTGCAATAAACCATTTGCAAAAAATTAAATGTGGATTTTTTTATTTCACAGCAGATGATCTTTCTCTATAAAAAAGGCCCGTAGACCCATGGAAACACTGTTTAAATCATTTGCTTAATTAGAATCTGCGTCTTCTTCTAAAGTCGTCTTCAAATCCAAAGGGAAAAAACGGGAAAAACCGTCTTCTTCTAAAGGGGAAAAACCGTCTTCTTCTAAAGTCGTCACGAAAGTCTCTTTGATCGAATCCAAAAAATGGCATTTAATTCATCCTCCTTTCATTTCAGAAGTCTATATGACAAAAGGACAGATTAACCCAACCTGCCCTGTACAATTTAGTAGCCGCCAAAGCAAGAGCATCCTACAATGATAAGTAAGACGAATAAGACAACAACTAAGGCAAAAGCATTCATAATAACACCTCCCATTTATGGTAAGCAGTCTGTTTTTTATAAGAACGTTAGGCTTAATATTGGCTCCAAATAGAAGCTCCTACAATAATTAATAAAATGAACAATACAACAATCAACGCAAAATTGAAGCCACCGCCGTAACCGCCGTAGCCATAACCGCCGCCGTATCCACAAGACCAACACATATTTTTTCACCACCTATTGGAATATTAGGAGGAAAAACAATCCTTCTATGTATATATATTCCTTGAAACAAGGGTTGATTAGACAAGTATCATCGTGTTATGACAAAATCAGCGATTTGCTTAAACAATTTCTAAAAATAAAAAAGCGTCTGCAATACATGCAAACGCCTCGTCGAGGTAACTTATCTAAGGTGCTTTCGGTGGCAATAATAATATATGCACTCAGAATAATAATGAAGGGACAAGTGCTGATTAAAAGTAAATTAAGCAGGAAATGTAAAAATATAAACCATTCTTGAACCTGTACTCTTACTTTTGTTTAAGTCACATTGATAAAGATATTGGAGAAAATAAAACTTAATCTTAATCAACGGGTGCAAAGACTTTAAGAAAGGAGCTGCCATTTGGCAGCTCCTTGTTGTGCTAACGGGGCAGTTGAAGAAGGGGCTATTTTCCTGTGACACATTAGGATATTAACCGTAATCAAAACAGCAATTTCGTAAGCGTCATAATGGGCAAGAATCTATACCTCTTTGAATATGGACTCATACACTATTTTGAAACAGTTAAGGAGGAGATATAAAATGGAAAGACAATTCATTGGAAGTTATGGTGGTTATCCTGGTTATGGTTATCATCATGGTCACGGTGGATATTATCCTGGTCATGGCTATCATCATGGTCACGGTGAATATTATCCTGGTCATGACTATCATCATGGTCATGGCAGCTTCTAACGTTAAACTATCGTAGTACCAAAGGAATTGAAGTTAAAATTTTAAGTCAGCAGATAATGCTGGCTTTCTCTATGTATAGGAATAATAATTATTCCTTGTCTTCTTCAACTCCCATGGAAGAACGAATTAACTTCCATCATCTGTGGTAAAGATCGCTTACATAAATCAGGATTATTAGAAATGTAATTAAGTAGATAAATGTGGAATTTTTCTATCAGTTGATGATTTTGTCCAGTCCAACTCGTTCTTAAGAACATACCTTAAAGGTAGGGATTGCATATTAGTAATCCCCAAATACTCAATGGGTGGTGTTATATATGAGTGATGGAATTCGCAGCGCTTTTGCCTTAGTTGTTGTCTTATTCGTCTTACTTATCATTGTAGGATGTTCTTGTATGGGTATAGGCGGATATGGTGGTTATGGTGGCGGTTATGGCGGTTATTAATTCCCCACGAGGTGACATTAACCTCTCTTAATTTCCTCATTTTGAAATGGTTGGTTTTGCTTATTGAAGGGCAGATCGTTAATGATCTGTCCTTATTATTAAAATCAACTTGGACAAACCGTTGTATATTGATGAAAAAAATTGTACATAAATAATAAATATGTCCATAAATTTTTACGTCTCCCTGTCCTGTCTCAATAGGGCAGGGATTTTTTATTTTCTAAAAAATGGATTTTTAGAATACAATTTTTGTAATATAATCTCCTTAAAAAATATGTTAAGAAAGAGGAGATTTGCTTGAAGAAATTAGTCGGAATAGTTACAGCTGTATCACTTCTATTTGCTGGCACATCAGCTACATACGCACATCCGGGAGGAAAGGATGAGCTTGGTGGTCACTTTAGAAGAGCTGATTGTACATATCATTTCCATAGTCCAACTAGTCTAACAAAAAATAAAACTAAAGCACAGATTATTGCTCTTATCAAAAAAAACAACAGCAACAACAAGTGTACTAGAGGATTAACCGAGAAAAAGGTTGATTGGAGTTCTTTAGGATTATAAGATAAAAGCCCTTCTCATTGATATTTGAGAAGGGCTTTTATGTATTTTTTCAGTTTGGTTCTATCTAATCATCCAGAATATGATAATACTTTGTTCAACTATCGGGATCGATTGTTGAAGATCGAATGTTGACGATGAATTTATTATCCATCACTGATAAAAGAGAAGTGTCCGGTAAACGCATATAATTACATAGGCGCGGTGAAACTGGTCATACTAACATAAGGTGATGATGGATGTACACAAAAGACAGCTTGCAACATTTTGTCGAGGAAGCAAAACAATATGCACGTTATGGGAAAGTAGCGGATTATATTCCTGCCCTTGGCAAAGCCGACCCGAACGATTTATCGATTGCCATTTACCATCCGGACGGTACGGTCATTGATGCAGGAGATGTCACGCATAAAGTCACGCTACAAAGCATTTCCAAAATTATCGCGCTTGCACTCGTATTAATGGAACGTGGGGAAGAGGAAGTGTTTCACAAAGTAGGTCAAGAACCGACGGGAGATCCGTTTAACTCGATTGCCAAATTAGAAGAAGTGAAACCGGCAAAGCCGCTGAATCCAATGATTAACGCCGGTGCATTAGCTGTCACCCATATGATTGATGGGAATACAATAACAGAGCGCTTTCATCGACTGTTAACGTTCGTGCACCGTTTGACGGGAAATCCAACAATTACGTACTCCAAAGAAGTAGCTCAATCCGAGTTTGAAACGGCGTTTTTAAACCGTTCGCTATGCTATTTTCTAAAACAGCACGGCATCATCGACGAGGATGTCGAAGAATTAATGGATTTATATACGAAGCAATGTGCCATTGAAATGACGTGCATCGATTTGGCCAAAATCGGGCTTGTTTTCGCAATGGATGGGCTTGATCCTATAACAAACAATCAAATTATTCCACCGCATATCGCCCGCGTTTGCAAAACATTTATGGTGACATGCGGGATGTATAATGCTTCAGGGGAATTTGCGATTAAAATTGGGATTCCAGCCAAAAGCGGGGTCTCGGGTGGAATTCTCGGTGCCGTTCCAGGGCGTTTTGGCATTGGTATCTTTGGGCCGGCATTAGACGAAAAAGGAAATAGTATTACCGGCATGAAACTTTTGGAGTTATTATCCAAAACATACTCGTTGAGCATATTTTAGAGAGTTTTCATCCGATACCATAAATCGTACTTGACAGCGGGGGATTTCAAAAAACGTGCAACATGGTATGCGGACCGTCATAAAATAAAAAATCAAGCGCAAGTTGTGGTGAAGAATCGATATTTTTTCGTTTGCGTTTGAAAATAATAGAAGTAAACATCATTTGGAGGTATAACCATGAAATCATTTACAGTTAATTTTCATAGCGAAGATCAGATGGAAAGCATCACCGTTAAGAAGTTAAATGAGGAGGACTACGATAAGGTAACGGAAGGTGGAACACGGCATTTGTTTGATTTGGACACAAATATGGGCTTTTTTGTATTTTTTGATGCAGAAGATGCGAATGGGACGGAATCGTATCTTGTTCTTCAGTATGAAGAGGACAATGAAGATCCAAGCGCGTGCTATTCTTTTGAATTAAACGATTTTTACGAATTCGTTGCATTATATTTAAACGATTTAGCATTTCATGACGAGATCAATGAAGAAGATGAAGAAGAGGAATATGGACCTATTCACCACCTGGCTCATCTCATGTACCACATTGTCGAGGAAGGCAAAACAGTAGAAGTTTGAGAAAACATCCTGGATCGATTTTCGTTGATCCAGGATTCATTATGTTACAGCAGTCTTAATACAAATAGTAGCATTCGCTATGTATAGGTTAGAACGTTAACTTACATGGCGAGCCACTACTTTTTTCTCGATATTTCCCTTCACAAGTTTTAGCTCTTGACCGTCAACGATTAAATCGATCAATACGCCATTGAATACATCTTGATTCGTCTTTTTGTAGTTTGACTGCAAATACTGAACGCGGTACCATTTTTCTTCATACTGAAAATACATGTAACGACCTCGCGTAAAATCAATCCAAAATTTCACGTATTCGCCATTTAATATTTTTAGGACATATCCCCATGATCTCCCTTGATGAGAATCTGTCATTTTTGGTTTATTTGAGTTAATAACCTTATAATATAATTTATTGCTCATATCATAGAGCATCATCGCTTGACCACCTCCTGTTTTGTTTATTACATATATATATATAAGTAGGATGATAGAAAATTAGAATCGTTTTTCGTCATGATTGATAGCAAAAATTTATGTAAGAGAAAATCGTTTTCGTATTGTATACATTGCAAGGAGAATGGCTATGAAGGATATCTGGGTTCATTATGATCACTGGCGCCTTAAGACGCTATTATATAATGCTATGTTCAGGAGTTTGATGAGATTCTTTTCTTTGAACGAATACCGCCAGAAAACATAGAGCTAATCGGACAATGGAGGTTTGTGCCAAACGATTCCCTTATCAAGTATATAAAGGACGAGTATATGAAAATAGTAGACAAAATCGGGTTCAGACATTGAGCCTGAACCCGATTTTATAAATATTGATTTATTTTTGTAACGGTATCTCCGATTCCTCCATGAATAACGATATCGAATAAATGGTCCATTTTCGTTGGTGTTTTATTAATAATGGCTTTTTTGATGTTAGGAGCTTCATAAGATAAGTAAACAGGAATTTGATTCACAGGAGATACTTCAAGACTTGTTCCCATCACAATAAAAAGATCGCTGTTAGAAGCTTTATTTAATGCTTCATCGAAATGTTGAACCATGCCACCAAACAAGACAACATCAGGTTTTAAAATAAAATTACAAATTTATCCTTTTTTGTTTGTTTTATTGCATCTTGGAATATCGTGTTCGTTAATAAATTTCAAATTGTATTTTGTTTTACATTTTGGACATGTAGCCGTTTGAAGAGTTCCATGTAATTCAATAATGTTCGAATTCCCCGCTTTATGATGTAATCCGTCAATATTTTGTGTTAAAATTGTTACGTTTTTACCTATATCTTCCAATTCTTTTAAAAATAGATGTCCTTTGTTTGGTTCAAAATTTCCCATTAATTTTAAAGAAAAAATTCGTTTAAATTTGACCCAAAAATCTTTTGGATTTTTATGAAAGTAGTATTCTGATATATAATGCTCTACATCATCTTCTTGCGAATAAATCCCATTATCGCTTCTAAAATCAGGAATTCCCGATTCTGTACTCATTCCTGCTCCAGTAAAAATGGTAATGTTTTTTGCATTTTTAATGATTTGCGCAAGTTCGTTTATTTTTTCCATGAATACTCCCCTTTCTATTATGAATTATATATTTTTCTCTATTGTTTTATAAAATTGTTTTTTCATTACGTCTTGTCGCATGAACGGAGCAGTGTAGTTCAACAATGTGGTATAGAGCGAATGGTACCCAAGATTCACCGCCTAGAAATTTCTCCATTTACTTCTGTAAAAGGTTTGAAATCAGTGGGACAACACAAACAAATGATAGAAGCTAGTGAAACAACCACCTGTCTTTTGGAAGGAAACTGGTTCAGTCTTGGAGAATTACTGACTCAGCAAACAGATTGAGGTGAGTGGATTGCGCCCTATTTTTTTAGGTATTTGCGCTGCTTTCTTTTTTGCTTTTACGTTTATTCTTAATCGGGCAATGGAATTGTCCGGTGGAAGTTGGATATGGAGTGCTTCGCTAAGGTATATCTTCATGGTTCCATTCCTTTTGTTCATTGTTATGGCTAGAAAGAATTTACGTCCTCTATTGCAGGTGATGAGAGAGCAACCAGGAACATGGTTCTTATGGAGTTTTGTAGGATTTGGATTATTTTATGCTCCCCTATGTTTTGCGGCTGCATATGCACCAGGTTGGCTTATTGCCGGAACATGGCAGATTACGATTATATCCGGTTCTTTACTTGCTCCGTTTTTTTCACTGACGATTGAGACAGTAAATGGTCCTTTAAAAGTGAGGGGGAAATTACCGGTTAAGGGTCTTGCTATGTCACTCATTATTCTTCTTGGAATAGCCCTTATGCAAGTGGAGCAGGCAAATCATCTTTCTTTCAAAGATTTATTGTTAGGCATCATACCTGTAATGATTGCGTCATTTGCTTATCCACTTGGTAATCGCAAAATGATGGACATATGTGTCGGTCGTTTAGATGCTTATCAACGTGTGCTAGGTATGACATTAGCTAGTTTACCATTTTGGTTTTTGCTTTCGTTGTATGGTTTTTTTACTGTAGGCGTACCGAGTAAAGAACAAACTATACAATCTGTTTTGGTCGCTATTTGTTCTGGGGTCATTGCGACGGTGCTCTTCTTCCGCGCAACCGATATGGTAAGAGGGAACATGCAAAAGCTAGCTGCTGTCGAAGCAACACAATCGATGGAGGTGCTTTTCACAGTAGCTGGAGAATTAATTTTGTTGGATTCTCCATTTCCTTCCGCTTTATCTTGGTGTGGCATGTTTATTGTAATGTTCGGCATGATTTTGCATAGCTATGCTTCACACAAAAGCGAAGTGACTGGTAAACAAGAAGCCAGTGCATGAAATGTATTATATAAATTTACTTGAAAGCCGATCTTGTTCCTTAACATTCTAAAAACAACTTAAGAACCTTGTTGAACGAACGGGTGCGCAGTTCAACAAGAAAACAAAGAAGATGGTTATCTTTTTTAGTCGAGTCTCAGTTTTTACTATAGGTAGTTTTTCAATGACTTCCTATTAACGCTGATTATGTCGCCTACGTCAATCGATGTGGGCATTTCGTTCATATACGTGTCATACTCCAAAGACGGCTGACAGGGACGAAAGTGCGCTCCTCCTGTTAGACTGCCTCTCTATCCGTTCCTTTAATCGTTTTGATCGTTGTTCCTTTAACGATACTGACAACATATGCTATTGACTATACAAGTAAAAAGAATTAATTAGTTTTTTCTATAAAGGATTGAATTTGAATGGTTTGTAAGCACATGAAGGCGGTTCGGTCTTTTTGGTATAAACAGGAATATAGGTTACCTTTGTGGAATTGATATATAGAAGACCTTTATGGGGGTGTCGTATGAGCATTGGCCAAGAGTACTTAAAGGTCGTTAGAGAACGTTTTTTGGATATGAAAAACACAGCAGAAAGGGCAATGGAGCAATTGTCCGAAGAAGAGCTCTTTTACTGTTTCAATGAAGAATCAAACAGTATCGCGATGATTGTCAAACACATGAGCGGCAACATGATTTCCCGCTGGACCGACTTTTTTATTTCAGACGGTGAAAAACCGAACAGAAACCGTGATGACGAATTTATCAATGATCTGAAAAGCAGGGAAGAACTCCTTGCTTGCTGGGAAAAAGGATGGGGGACATTTTTAAACACGTTAAATGAAATAAACGAAAACGACCTGTTAAAAACCGTTACCATTCGAAATGAACCTCATTCTGTCATTCAAGCCATCGAACGGCAAATGTACCATTACTCTTACCATGTTGGACAGATCGTCTATATCGCCAAACAAATGAAATCTACGGATTGGAAGACGTTAACGATTCCAAGAAAGAAGTAATTAGAGTGATATTTTGGGAATGAATTATTGTAAAAACTTTAGTCGATATTTTTTAACTCTTTTCTAAAGAATAGTCTGCTTTAAGAAGGAACATTTATAGAGAAAGGTGAATGAATCGTTAACGTGAAAGACCAACTGCGGAATCTTGTTGGGAAAGTCAATAAGAGAATGGAAAGACACTCACGATCCTGACTACAATGGTCTTGAACGATTCGGTGCAAAGCAATAATAGTTTGGAGTGTTTAGATGAAAAATCACAATGAGAGGAAATAGATGAAAGATGAAGTTAAAGGAAACTTGGATCAATAATAATGGTGTAAACATTCATGTTATTGATAGTAACCCTATCGCTAAACAAGAACTCCCCTTTGTAATTGTTCCCGGGCTGTCTGAATCGGCAGAGGATTATCTTCTTCTAATGGAATCGCTTTCCCCTCGTCGTTGCGTTGCCATTTCATTAAGGGGGAGAGGGAAAAGCGATGCTCCTCAAACTGGATACAAATTAGAAGACCATATTAGCGATATTGAAGCAGTTGTAAAATATCTCGAGTTATCTGATATGATCCTCATGGGTTTTTCAAGAGGAGTGTCCTATGCGCTTGGGTATGCTCTTGCCAATCCTCAAGTTATGAAAGGATTAATACTGGGCGATTACCCAGCATATCATTCCGAACTTCCGCCTGAATGGGTTCCGTTCTTTTCATCTTTACCCCCTTGGCGAGGCAAACCATTATCTGAAAGAATGAAGCCACATGCATTAAAGGGACTGCAAAAAGATTCAAAACTCGTTCTATTTTGGGATAAGTTACATTCCATAGAATGTCCTGTGATTGTGATTCGTGGAGGAAAGCAGGGAGCAGTATTGACGGAAGAAGACGGGGCTAGATATTTAGAACATATCCCGAATGCAAATTTAGTTGTATTTGAAGAATCTGATCATAATATTTTTGAACCTACTCTTGATAAGATGATAAGTATCATCAAAGGGTTGTTTGAAACAATAGAATGTGGTAGACGATAAACAGGGTCTTATGATCAATTCGCTTTTTGGTGTCAAGAGATATACGTTGATGAAATGTCTCTGAAATTGGGGTGAGCCGTTAAGGACGGGCGAGTTCGATAAACGAGTAGCAGGTTGTTGACCACGTGATAGTGGTTTAGGGTTTCAGACCAAATCACCAAGTAAAGAACACCCCTGTATTGGGAATGTCATTCAATGCTTCTTCGTAGCGATACACTCGATATGTTTCCTTTCCCACGGTCACGAGGGGGGAGCAGAAACGTTGATGTAACAGGCAAACGCGTAAAAAACGCCAAATGAGCGCAACGCATCATCATCCAGAAGACTGATGGCCCTATATGGATTTGCTGTCAGTGTGAGAAAAATCGTAGTTACACTCTTCAATTAGAGAGACTTGGCCTGTGATGAAGGCTTTGTCTTTTGGCAGATCGTGTATCATCGATGATTAGAAAAATGGGTTCGTTCGTTTCGCTAATCGATAAATTTGCTTACGAACGTATTGTTGTGTGGCCTGAAGGAGTTGATTTTCGTCCTAAACGCTTTTGTGAAAAAAATAACTATGAGTCGCGTGATGCTTCGAATGATGACTCAACTCAGAAATCCGTCAGTGTGCCAGAAAATCCTTTCGTGAGCATTCCATCGATGAGATGAACAAGATGGTTCATCACAGACTTGAAATAATAGAGTCTGAATCCAAGAGAAGATAACGTATTGTCAATGCTTGTGTAAATTGCTTGGTAATGTGATAATTGATCTATACGAGAGACATGAATCTCCTTGATTGGGGAGTTTGGTGGCACATTTGATTCTAACCAAGGAATTGATTCATGTCTCTTTTTATGTTTATACGTAAATTTATGTTAGGGATTTTGCTTAAGTACAGAACATGAAAAAGACAGAAATAAAGAAATTTCAATAAGTTAATTAATTTAGTAGGAAATAAGAGGAGGAAGGGAGAATAATATGATGAGCAAATTCTACCGTTAAGCGAGAAGGAGGCAGGAATGAAAGAACTTTTTTCCAATCTAAACGATACATATATAAAAATGAATGAAAAATTTGTGCTTATTCATGACGACTGCTTGCATGCGCTTAAATGTATCCAATCTTCTTCTGTCGATATGATTTTCGCCGATCCACCCTACTTTTTATCGCATGGGGGGATTACGTGTAAATCTGGAAAAATCGCTTGTGTCGATAAGGGAGAATGGGATAAAGAGAAGGATAGAAAAAAGATTGATGAATTTAATTATAACTGGATTAAAGAATGTAAACGCATTTTAAAAAAAGATGGAACGATATGGATAACAGGAACGTTCCATAATATTTATTCAGTTGGGCAAGCCCTTCATCATTTAGGCTTCAAAATTTTAAACAGCATTGTTTGGCAAAAAGAAGACCCACCTCCTAATATGAGTAAGCGGATGTTTACTCATTCCCATGAATACATTATTTGGGCCAAAAAATCCCCGCAAAGCCGACATTATTTTAACTATGAAGCAATGGTGAAAGAAAACAAAGGGAAGCAAATGACAGATGTTTGGAGAATTCCACATGTTCCCCTTCATGAAAAAACCTTCGGCTATCATCCTACACAAAAACCTCTAAAACTCTTAAATCGTATTATCATAGCCTCAACAAAACCTCAAAATATCATTTTAGACCCGTTCTGTGGTAGTGGAACAACTGGTGTAAGTGCATTAAGCTTAAATAGGAAGTTTATTGGAATAGAGCAAGAGCAACGGTTTATAAATTTAGCTAAACAGCGTATTGGTTCGTTGATAGTGTTGAAAAACTAGAGTAAAAACTCAAAATTGTGCATAAGAATGCAAATTTGTACATGAAATAAATAGCGGTGAAATCCATATCAACGTGGTTGTTCTAAACCATCAATCTTTAACTGATTGAATGTCTACTCAATCGTGTTACGGAAACGAAATAACCATTTTCCTAATTCTGTTTTTTGAAACAGGGGTATCAATCGACCATAAGCATCCTTTTCGTTCCTTACTATTTCAAGGATTGATCGGGAAAATGAAAAAGATCCCAATTTTGTTCCGCCATTTGCCGAACTTTTTTACTGTCACAGACGATATCTCCAACCGCAGACTCCCTATTCCCTTAAAGATGGAAACAATCCGAGTGCAACCGCTGCATCATTTCGATTGGCCGTTGTGAAGGTTACTGAGTACAAATTAATGTAATTACTTCCGGTGGGGGCACAGCATGACCTGAGGAATAGGAAAGTTGTTCCATTACCTTCCGCTGGTGCTTCAGGTGCTACTTCGTTTGACTAGTTAATTTTGATATAATAATAACATAAAAAGGAAAAAGTGAATTTTCTAGCGAGGAGGAAAGGGTTTGACAGCTCTATCGTTTGAGAAATTAGAGGAAGCCTATATTCTTGTTTATGAAAATGCACAGGAGCTATTACAGGAATCAAGGTTATTATTCGAGAATAAAAGATATGCAAGGTCGTATGCCTTAGCTCAGATTGCACAAGAGGAATTAGCAAAATTACCGATTATTTACCAGGAAGCTACGAGGGCATTTTTCAGAGAAAAGCATGATTGGAAAAACTTTTATAAGCGCTTACGAAGCCATGAATCTAAAAATAAACAGAATTTTGTCTTTTATCAAATGATGTTAAACCTTGCTGGAAACGATAGTCTGAATTTAGAATACGAAAAGATTCAGGACAATCTTGCATTTATTAACCACCTTAAAAACGTTAGTCTTTATGCAGATATTAAAAATAATCAGTTCACAAAGCCTTCAAATGAAATTAAGAAGAATTTGGCGCAAGCACAATTAGAATTAGTCGAGGAAATGTTCCGAACTTACTCTTTAACAGGCTTTCAGAATAGGGGGGAAATAAAAAAATCTTTAGATAATGAAGGAGCCAAAATAAAGAGAGAGTTTTTTAAGAAAGCTGGTTTAATCAGGTGATTTAAGGAAAATATAGGAGGTAAACTGCTTGAATATTTCAATGGATTTATCAGAAATACTGTTATATCTAGATTTAATGAAGCGAGAGAAGAAAAAGCCATTATTGGAACAGCTATACATGATGTTATATTTCCTAAAAGATTACGATGAAGTTAAAGCGTTCTATAATAAAATAATAGAACTTAATTTTAAAGTACCAAAAAAATTTTATACTAACTCTTTAATTCATTTCATTGAGAGTTATGAAGATTGTATAAACTTAAGGCGAATGTGTCTACAGGAATACAAACAAGCAGAAAGTATATTATTTATCCAACAAATAATGTTATCTAAATCAGAGGAAGAAGCAATTAACATTATAAACGAGTCAAAAAGTTATGGGATAAATCTTAATGAAGAAGTATGGTCTAAGAGATATGATTCTATCTGGAGAATTAAAAACGACCAAAAAGAATGGAAGAAAATAATTCATAAGATTGTAAATGACAATTTTCCAGCCATGTACGAAGAATTTTGTGAAATGAAAGAAAGGTATTTTGATAGTCTTTCCCTAAAGCAATTAAAACAAACACTGCTAGAGGAACAGTCAAATAAAAATAATCGTAAAGTAACACAAACAGCTGTCTACAATAGAAGTGTCTTTATTAAAGAATTTGCGAGAAGGGTAGCAGGAGGAATTTGTCAGTTATGTGATAGAGAAGCACCTTTTTTAGATAAGCAAGGGAAACCATTCTTAGAAGTTCATCATATACATTACTTGTCTAGAGGTGGCAGTGACACTATAGACAATGTGGTGGCGTTATGTCCGAATTGCCATAGAAAAATACACCAATTGGAGCTAGAGGAAGATATTAAAAAGATTAAAGATAGGGCGTTGAAATATGCAAATCTATAATTGTTTTAGATTTATGTAGGTTAGGCACGATAGCAATTTAATTGTCTGTAATATTCATTGCGAGATAAAATGGGAATATAACCAAACCAAAAGGAGCATTCCTGTTAGAAGCTTTTTTTGGGGACTTGAACAAAAAAAGCCCTCTTGGTATGATTCGGGGGTGTCAATCGGATAAATTGACCCCTAAATTGAAGACCAAGGAGGACTATACGTGAATTCTACTCAAAATCACAAAATTACTCAAGTGACCGATCTAACGCTTGTCGTTTGCATGGATTTTGCGAAGAAATAGCATTATGCTTTTCAAGAATGTACTCGATTGTCCGACCCGATAGGTGAGCCTGGGAAGGAAGGGAAATTACAAAGTA